>CAMIXG010000001.1 GCA_946402705.1 uncultured Tissierellia bacterium
AAGAAGAGTTAGAAGCTCAAAGAAAGCAAGAAGAAGCAGAAGAGCTAAAAAGACAGGAAGAGTTAGAAGCTCAAAGAAAGCAAGAAGAAGCAGAAGAAGAACCTGTTAAACTAGGTTTTTTTGAAAAGTTGAAACAGGGACTTACAAAAACTAGAGATAATTTTACAGAACAAATATCAACTATTATAAAATCCTATCAAAAGGTGGATGAAGAACTTTTAGAAGAATTAGAAGAAGCTCTAATAACAGCAGATGTTGGTATGGAAACAACTATGGATTTGGTAGATAATTTAAGAGATAGAATAAAAGAAGAAAAGGTTACAGAGCCAGAGCTTGTAATGGATTTACTAAAAGAAGAAATAGAAAAGCTTATGTTTAAAGATGGGCTTAGTTCAGAGATGAATATAGAACCATCACCAGCTGTGATACTAGTAGTAGGTGTAAATGGAGTTGGAAAAACTACAACTATAGGTAAAATGGCTAGTAAATATAAAAATGAAGGTAAGAAAGTTTTAGTTGCAGCAGGAGATACCTTCAGGGCTGCTGCTATTGAACAATTAGAAGAGTGGGGAAATAGGGCAAATGTAGATATAATATCCCAAAGTGAAGGCTCTGACCCAGCGGCAGTTATCTTTGATGGAGTTCAAGCAGCTAAATCTAGAAATGCAGACCTACTAATCTGTGATACAGCAGGTAGACTTCACAATAAGGCAAACTTGATGAATGAGTTAAATAAAATTGCCAGAGTACTTGAAAAAGAATATCCAAATGCTAGTAAGGAAGTACTGCTAGTTTTAGATGCTACAACTGGTCAAAATGCCATGAGTCAAGCCAAGGTCTTTAAAGAAGCTGCAAATATAACAGGTATAGCTCTTACTAAATTAGATGGTACAGCAAAAGGTGGAGTTGTAATAGCCCTTCAATCAGAATTAGGTGTACCTATTAAGTTTGTTGGAGTAGGAGAAGGTATTGACGATTTACAGCCATTTAATGCTAAAGATTTTATAGATGCTATATTTGAAATTAAAGAATAAAAAAGCATTGACAAAGTGCTAAAACTATAATATTATTATACTGTCAAGTAGAAAGCTTGACAGTATTTTTTTGTTAAGGACTTGGTGATTACTATGGAAAAACTAGTACAAGTTGGAATATTGTTTGATTTTTATGGGAAACTATTAACTGAAAAACAATATGAAGTAATTGATTTATACTACAACAATGATTTTTCCCTATCAGAAATAGGAGAAACCATGGGAGTTAGTAGACAGGGAGTTTTTGACAATATAAAAAGAGCTGAAAAAAAGCTGTTTGATTATGAAGTAAACTTGGGACTTGTAAATAAGTTTTCAAGAAATCAAGAAAATATAATTAAGATAATAAATCATTCTAATGATATAATCGCATTAGAGGCTAAAGATATAGATGTTATAAAAAAACATGCAAAAGACATAAAAAATATAGGAAATAAACTAATAGAATAGGAGGTATAGAATGTTAGAGAATTTATCAGATAAACTTCAATCAGCACTGGGGAAGCTAACAGGAAAAGGTAAAGTAACAGAAAAAGATATAGATGCAGCAATGAGAGAAGTTAGACTTGCTTTACTTGAAGCTGATGTAAACTTTAAGGTAGTTAGAAAGTTTATCAAAGATATAAAAGAAAGAGCTTTAGGTTCGGAAGTTATGGAGAGTTTAACTCCAGGTCAACAAATTATAAAAATCGTAAATGAAGAGTTGACTAAACTAATGGGTGAAAGCGAAGCTAAAATAAACTTTTCATCTAAACCTCCAACAGTAGTACTTATGGCAGGACTTCAAGGTGCTGGTAAAACTACTACTACTGGAAAACTTGCAAATAATATGAAGAAACTTAATAAGAGACCTTTATTGGTTGCTTGTGATGTTTACAGACCAGCTGCTATAAAACAGTTGGAAGTGGTGGGTTCGCAGGTTGGAGTTCCAGTATTTACTATGGGAGACAAGGTGGATCCAGTAGATATAGCTAAAGCTGGTGTAGAACATGCTAAGAAAAATGGAAATGATGTAGTTTTAATAGATACGGCTGGTAGGTTACACATAGATGAGAATCTAATGGATGAGATAAAAAATATAAGTAGTGCAGTAGAACCTGATGAGATACTTTTGGTTTTAGACGCTATGACTGGACAAGATGCAGTTAATGTGGCTGAAAGTTTTAATAATATTTTATCTATAACAGGTGTAATTTTAACTAAACTAGATGGTGATGCAAGGGGTGGAGCTGCCTTATCAATAAGAGCAGTTACAGATAAACCTATAAAGTTTGTAGGGGTTGGTGAGAAACTAGACCAATTAGAACCATTCCATCCAGATAGGATGGCATCTAGGATACTGGGCATGGGTGATGTTCTAAGTTTAATAGAAAAAGCCCAACAAAATATAGATTTAAAACAGGCTAAAGAACTAGAAGATAAGATAAGAAGTCAAAGTTTTTCATTTGATGACTTTTTAAATCAACTGGAACAAATGAAAAATTTGGGACCTTTAGATGAACTTATAAAAATGATACCAGGAATGAATTCTAAGGCTTTAAAGGGAATTAATGTAGATAATAAAGATATAGATAGAATTCAGGCTATTATACAGTCTATGACTATGGAAGAAAGAGAAAATCCTGATGTCTTAAATAGTAGTAGAAAAACTAGGATAGCAAAGGGTAGTGGATCAACAATACAGGATGTAAATAAGCTGATAAAACAGTTTAAAGAATCTAAAAAGATGATGAAAAAATTCTCTGATATGGAGAAGAAGATGAAAAAAGGTGGGAATTTTGGATTGCCATTTTTCAAATAAATAAGATAAAATTTTAAGGAGGTGAAATAAATGGCTGTAAGAATAAGATTAAAAAGAATGGGTTCTAAAAAAGCTCCTTTCTATAGAGTAGTTGTTGCGGATTCAAGAAGAGCAGTAACAGGAAAATTCATAGAAGAAATAGGATACTATAATCCATTAACTGAACCAAAAACTATCAAAATTGATAATGAAAAAGCTCAAAAATGGATAGCTACAGGTGCAAAACCAACTGAAACTGTAAATAAACTTTTCAAAGAAAGTGGAGTTTATGCTACTGAAATAAACTAATTTGCTTTCTGAGGTAATAGGAGGTGTTGAAAATGAGAGAACTAGTAGAATTCATAGCTAAATCTCTTGTTGATAATCCGGACCAAGTAGAAGTAAATGAAGTTGAAGGATCGCAATCATTGATTATAGAATTAAAAGTTGCAGACGAAGATATGGGTAGAGTTATTGGGAAACAGGGTAGAATAGCAAAAGCTATTAGAACTGTTGTAACTGCAGCTTCAATAAAAGAAAATAAAAAAGTGGTTGTAGAAATAATACAGTAAGAACTTTTCTTACTGTATCTTATTAAGTGGGTGAAATAGTGGAGTTTGTAATTATAGGTAGAGTTGTGAATACTCAAGGAATAAAAGGTGAAATTAAAATAGAGCCTTTGACTAATGATTTAAATAGATTTTCTGATTTAGCAGATGTTTACCTTGGAGATAATAAGGAAAAATTAACTTATGAAAAATCAAGATTGCATAAAAATCATATTATTATGAAGCTTAAAGAGTATAATAATATAAATGATGTATTAAGGTTTAAAGAGGAATATATTTATATACATGAAGATGATAAAGTAGAACTTGGAGAAGATGAGTTTTTTATATCTGATTTAATAGGTTCAGTTGTATATACTATGGATAATGAAAAAATTGGCATTGTAAAAGACATATACGAAGGTATAGCTAGTGATGCCTATATAATAGAGTCTGTTGATGGTAAGGAATTTATGATTCCAGCAGTCAAAGCATTTATCAAAGAGGTCAATATTAATAATAAGACAATTTTTGTGGACCCGATAGATGGATTGATACCATGAAGATAGACATATTAAGCATTTTTCCTGAATTTATAGACTCATACTTATCGTGGAGTATGATTAAGAAATCCATAGATGAGGGGTTTGTAGATATTGGGAATATAAATATAAGAAAATTTTCTAAGAATAAGCACAAAAAAGTAGATGATTATCCATTTGGAGGAGGACCAGGCATGGTTATGACTCCAGAACCAATATATGAAGCTATAAATAGTGTAAAAACAAGTCAATCTAAGGTCATATATTTATCACCTCAAGGAAATGTTTTCAATCAAAAAAAAGCTATAGAGCTTTCAAAAGAAGAACATTTAATCTTAATTTCAGGGCACTATGAAGGCATAGATAACAGAATCATTGAAAATTATGTAGATGAGGAAATATCTATTGGTGATTTTGTCCTAACTGGTGGAGAAATTCCAACTATGGCTATAGTAGATTCAATTATAAGATTAATTCCAGGTGTGCTATCTTCAAATGACTCCTTTGAAGAAGAATCACATTATAATGGACTTTTAGAACACCCTCAATATACAAGACCTAGAGAATTTTTAGGACATATGGTGCCAGATGTATTATTATCAGGAAACCATGCAAATATTGAGAAGTGGAAAAAAGAAAAATCTATAGAAAATACATATAGAAAAAGACCAGATTTATTAGGAGATAGAGATTTATCCAAAGAGGAAGTAAATATTCTAAAAGAGATAAAAAAAGAGTTGTAACGAACCTTATATTATGCTATAATACCTACTGTACGTACTTTGGTCGGTCCGCTATTTTCAAATGGGTGAAGATAAGAACGGCTAGAAGAAGGGAGGGCAATTATAATGGATATTATAAAAATGCTAGAAGATGAACAAAAAAGAGATGATATACCTGAGTTTAGAGTAGGAGATACTGTTCAAGTACACTATAAAGTTGTTGAAGGTACTCGTGAAAGAATTCAGTTATTTGAAGGAACTGTTATAAAAATACAAGGTTCTGGAATAGGCAAAGCTTTTACTGTTAGAAGAATATCTTACGGAGTTGGAGTGGAAAGAACTTTCCCAATACATTCTCCTAGAATAGCTAAACTTGTTGTTACAAGAAAAGGTAAAGTAAGAAGATCTAAACTTTATTACTTAAGAGATAGACAAGGTAAAGCAGCTAAAGTTAAAGAAAAGAAAAAATATTAATCATTAGGGACTATATAGTCCCTTTTTTTATTATAATAAAAAGGTTGTGAAGAAATGAATATAAATTGGTATCCAGGGCATATGAAGAAGACTAGAGAGTCCATAGAAGCTAAGTTAAAGAATGTAGACATAGTAATGGAACTGCTTGATGCAAGAGTACCTATCAGTAGTAAAAACCCAATCCTAGATGATATTTTAAAGGATAAGACAAGACTTGTAATATTAACAAAGGCTGATTTGGCAGACATTCAAAAAAATGATTATTGGAGAAACTATTTTAAGAAACAATATGAATATTCACTAGTTATAGATGCTAATGAAAGTAGAGATATAGAAAAAATCTATAAGATAGCAAATGAGATAAAAGAAGATATATTTGCAGGTGATGAAGAAAAAGGTATAAAAAATAGACCTCTTAGAGCCATGATAGTTGGAATACCTAATGTTGGAAAATCTACTTTAATTAACGGTTTAAGTGGTAGAAAAGGTGCAAAAGTAGGAAATAGACCAGGAGTTACTAAGAGTAATCAATGGATTAAAACTACTGGTGGACTGGATTTACTAGACACACCAGGCATACTTTGGCCAAAGTTTGAAGATCAAAATGTAGCCATGAATTTAGCCTTTATAGGTTCAATAAAAGATGAAATAATGGATATTGAAACTTTGGCTTTGAGATTGATTGAAAGACTAATTATACTATATCCAGAAGAACTAATGTTAAGATATAAATTAGACGATATTAGTAATAGTACAGGATTAGATGTCATGGAAGAAATAGGAAGAAAAAGAGGCTGTATAATTAGTAGGGGAGAAATTGATTATACAAGGGTTGCTTCTTTAGTCTTAGATGAGTTTAGAAAAGGTCAAATCGGAAGAATAACTTTAGATGAATATTTAGGCGGAGAGTAAAAATGTTAGAATTTGAAAATGAATACTATGAAAAAGGCTATGAATTAATAGCTGGAATAGATGAAGTTGGAAGAGGCTGTTTAGCAGGAGATGTAGTAGCTTGTGCTGTTATTATGCCAAAGGGACTTAGGATAGAAGGAGTTAAGGATTCTAAAAAACTAAGTGAGAAAAAAAGAAATGAACTATACAAGGAGATACTTAGTCATGCCCTAGCATGTGGAATAGGCAGGGTAGATGCTAAAACTATAGATGATATAAATATAAAGCAAAGTACCCTATATGCTATGAAATTTGCTGTTGAGAACTTAAGAGACAAAGAAAATAATTTAGTGACACCAGATATGCTTTTTGTGGATGCAGAAAAAATTGATATAGATATAGATCAGTTAGCAATTATAAAAGGTGATGATAAATCCCATTCCATAGCTTGTGCGTCTATAGTTGCAAAAGTATATAGAGATAGAATGTGTCAGCAGTGGGATGAAGATTATCCAGGCTATAATATAAAGAAACATAAAGGGTATGGAACTAAAGAGCATAGAGAAAATATACAGGAATTAGGAGCGAGTAAGATTCATAGGATGAGTTTTCTAAAAAACATATTAAAAGGTGATTAATTTGCAAATTAATAATTTATTATTTAACTTTATAAAACAAAATATGCCAAGAGAGACTTATGAGGTAAACTCTATTATAGAAGGTAAAATCGTGAGTATAGACAAGGGTGTAGTAGTTCTTGATGTAAATGGAGAAGTTATGATGGCAAAGACAGATATAGATTTGTCTGAATTAATAGGGCAGGAAATTGACTTTGTTATTGAGGAGAAAAATGGTAACAAGATAATTATAAAACCTTTAACAGAAGAAACTATAAAAGAAATGTCCAAGGAAATGGAAACCACTATTAATAAAACTATAAAAGAATTTAATCTTCCAAAATCTGAAAAAGCTCAACAATTCATAGGAGCACTGATAGATGATAAATTACCCTTGAGCAAGGAAAATGTAGAAAGTGGTATGAGAATCATTGGTAAACTAGAAGATTTATTGGAGAACACAGATAAGGAAGTAGAAGTTATAGAGCTAAATAATAAAGAAACTGAAACAGTAGTTAGTGGAAAAAATACAGAGAATATTAATTTGAAAAAAGATTTGACCTTAGATAAGCTAGCAAGTGAAAATTCAAAAGCTGAAATAAGTGAAAAAATTGTATCGGAAAATACAGATAAAAACCCAATAAAAGCCGATGGAAATAATGCAGTTGTCAAGGCTGAAAAACAAGAAATAATAGAAGGTAAAATCCATATTTTAAATAAACTAATGGACTTAGAAAAAGAGACGGGAAAAGAATTAAATGCAGACATAAAAAATATTCTTATTAAAAATGAAAATTTATCTGAAAAAGAAAATATAAATAATAAATCTAAGGATCTTATGGAATTTATAAAAAACCTAAAAAACGATATAAAAGATGAAGATATAGTTACTATATCTAAGTTTTTTGTGAAAAATAATATAAAACCAAGTTTAAATAATATTAAATATACAATGGAGCTTATAAAAGACCCCAAACTATTTGGTGACGAGATAAAATCCATAGTTACAAAGTTAGAAAAAAATGAATTTTTATCAAAAATACTAGGTGTAGATGTGGAAAAAACTTTAAAGGAAAAAGATGGTGATAAAAAAATATCTGATCTTATAAAGAACATAGATATACCAAAGGAAGTAAAACAAGAAATATTAGATACAAAAAATAGATTAGAATTTATAAAAGAGTTAAATAAAGAGATGTACTTCCAAAGTATCCCCTTTCAATATGGGAAAGAAAAGTTACAAGGATTTCTAAATGTTATAGAAGAAAAAGAAAATAAATTTGGAGCAAATAAGCCTGTAAGTGTATTTATAAATTTGGATACCAATAATATAGGAAATATTTCTATAGCCTGTCTTGCTTTTAGTAAAGATTTAAGTCTAAAGATAGGAATAGATGAGCAGGATGAAGCTTTATTTAAGTCTCTAGAGACTGTTTTAAAAACTAGAATAAACAAGCTAGGTTATAGTGTTATAAAGCTGGATTATGTATTTGATAAGAATATAAAAGCGATTGAAAATATGGATAAGAGTGACTCGATTTATTTCTTAGATATAAAGGTGTGATAAATTGAAAAAAGAAAAGGCGGTAGCTATATCTTATGATGAAGCTAGTGTAGCACCAGTAGTTGTAGCCAAGGGACAAGGTTTAGTAGCTAAAAATATTATAGAAAAGGCAAGACAAGAAGGTATTTTAATATATGAAGATAGTCATTTGGTAAATAGTCTTATGGAACTAAATATAAGTGATTCTATACCAGAAGATTTATATGAAGTAGTGGCAGAAATCATATATTATGTATATTCTTTAGATATGAAAAAAGGTTTAAATAAAAAAACAAATGGATAATAAGTCACTAGGAAGCTATGGTGAAGCTTTAGCTATTAAGTTTTTAAAGGATATGGGCTATAGTATTATAGAAAAAAATCTTACCAATCATATTGGTGAGATAGATATCTTGGCTGAAAATGAAAACTATCTAGTTTTCGTTGAAGTAAAAACTAGGAGAAGTTTAAACTATGGATATGCCTATGAAGCAGTGGATGAGAGAAAACAGATGAAAATCATTCAAACTTCACTTAAGTATTTGTCCAGTAATGAATCTAGGTTAGATAAGCAAATTAGATATGACATAATTGAAGTATATATAATTAATAAAAAAATAGAGATAAACCATATAGAAAATGCTTTTATAACATAAAATCACCTTTATTATAGATTAATCTATAGTAAAGGTGATACTTTTTTCTAAATATTTATATTCATCAAGCTCTATTAGATATTCGCTTTCTATATTCTTAAAATTTTCTCCTAATTCCTCCATAACACTTTCTGGCTGAGCCTCTGTAACAGGTATAACTAAAGTTAAGTCATAAGTACCTGGCGCCAGTGCCTCTCCCTGATTAGAGAATACATTTGAAGAAGTTTCTTTACCATCAATTTTAAAAGAATCTTGGGCTACATAACCATCTTCTTTATTAATCATTGTAAGTGATGCCATTGTATCCTTAGGTAGATTACTTTTTACAACAATAGTAATTTTACCATCAGTTCTTTGTGGTTTTAGTTCCAAATTAATAGTTTTTTTGTTAGAACAAGCTGTTAGCATAAGTAGTGTGAATAATAAAACTGGTACTAATAATTTCTTTTTCATAATTCCTCCTTAAATATATAGGCTACATTAAATAATATCACAAAATTAGAGGAAATGTAATATAGTTTAAAGAAAATAATGGTATAATAACAATTGAGAGAAAATTCTGAATAAAATTCAAGGGAGGAGAAAATGTATTCAAAGGTTAAAGCATGTATATTACAAGGTTTAGATGGATATACTATAGAGGTTGAAACAGATTTATCCAAGGGTATGCCACAATTTAATATAGTTGGGTTAGCGGATATAGCCATAAAAGAATCAAAGGAAAGAGTTAGGACAGCTATAAATAATAGTGGATATAATTTTCCCATAAGTAGGATAACTATTAATCTAGCTCCAGCCAGTTTGAAAAAAGATGGTTCTCAAATTGACCTAGCTATAGCTGTAAGTATATTGGAAGCTAATAAGGTTATAAAAAAGAAAATAACTGAAGATACACTTTTTTTAGGAGAATTATTTTTAGATGGGAGGATAAATAATATATCGGGAGCTCTTCCCATGGTTATATCAATGAGAAACCAGGGTTTTAAAAAGTTTATTGTTCCAGCAGGAAATAAAAATGAATGTGCAGTTATACCTGATATAGATATAATACCTGTAGATAATTTAAAGATGGTAGTTGAGTATTTAAATGAAGAAATAGAAATAAATCCCTATATGATAGAATTTGATAATAGTAAAGAAGCTATTTTAGATATGGACTATTCTGATATGAAGGGGCAAAATGCTCTTAAAAGAGCTCTTGAAATATCGGCTGCTGGATTTCATAATTTACTGATGATAGGGCCTCCTGGGTCTGGAAAAACTATGGCAGCAAAAAGACTACCAAGTATTTTACCAGAACTGGACTTTGAGGAATCCATAGAAGTTACTAAGATTTATAGTGTTACAGGTCTTTTAAAAGACAATGAATTAATAAAATTTAGACCCTTTAGATCTCCTCATCATACTGCATCTGGAGTTTCTTTAATAGGGGGAGGGAGGATACCAAAACCAGGAGAAATATCACTTGCCCATAAGGGAGTGCTGTTTTTAGACGAGATGCCTGAGTTTAGTAAAAATGTATTAGAAGTTTTAAGACAGCCTTTAGAAGATAAAACAGTAACTATATCAAGGGCAAATGCCACTTTGACTTACCCAGCAGACTTTATCTTAATAGGGGGCATGAACCCATGTCCTTGTGGCAATTTATCCAATCCTCTTAAGGAATGCAAGTGTTCTGAAAGAAGTATTAATAACTATTTAAATAAGATGAGTAGTCCACTTTTAGATAGAATTGACATACATATAGAAGTATCACCAGTGAAATATAAGGACCTAGACTCAAAAGTAGCAGAAGAAAAATCTGAAACTATAAAACAAAGAGTTATAAAAGCCAGAGAGATTCAAAAGAAAAGATTTGAAGATGTAAATATAAATAGTAACTCTCAAATAAATGATAAGGATATAAAAAAATATTGTGTTTTAGACAAGGAATGTGAGGAAATAATGAAGCTTGCTTTTGAAAAGTATAAATTTTCTGCCAGGACTTATAATAAATTATTAAAGGTGGCAAGAACCATAGCTGATATTGACAATTCTAGGGACATAGAGCGAGAACACATATTAGAATCTATAAGATACAAGACAATTGATAAAAAATATTGGTGAAAATATTTGCTATTTATAAATAAATATGATATTATATTCACATTGTTTTCAGAAAATTGATTAAACAATATGCACCGAGGTAGTATAATAAAAATGAAACAAGTTTCTAGCCTTAAAATAAAGATTTTAAAATTAAAAAAATCGGAAAAAACTTGTTAAATTGTGAGAAATATTATAATATATATAATTGTATTAAAATTTAATAAGATATTATATTAATTTGGGTAATAATCAGATGATATAAATTCAGAAAAGTGTTACTATTATAACTATTGGATTTAAGGTGAGATTATATGAAGAGTATTCCTAGTAATAGAGAGACAATCATATGGTTAAGCAGTATGGACTTTACCAGTAATTCTATAAAAACTATAATGGAAAATTTAAATGAATTAAATGATATTTGGAATCTTAGTGATTTGGAAATAATAAACAAATTACCCATAAATTCAAATCTTCAAAATAAGATTTTAGGAAACAGAAAAATTGAAGACTTAAAACTATATATTGAAAATGTAGGAAATTTAGGAGTTAAAATTATAACAATTTTAGATGAAAACTATCCTAAGAAATTACAGAATATACCAAATAGACCTAAAATTCTTTACACAAAGGGAAAAGATTTAGGGATGGATTTTTCAATTGGTATAGTGGGATCCAGAAAGTGTACAGATTATGGAAAATGGTCTTGCTCAAAGTTTAGTAGGGAGTTAGCTGAGGTAGGTGTTACCATTATTAGTGGTATGGCTACAGGTATTGACTCTATATCACACAGGCAGGCATTGGAATCAAATGCTTATACAGTTGCAGTATTAGGATGTGGAGTAGACATTGTCTATCCAAAAAAACATCTAGGACTTTATAATGACATTATTGAGAATGGAACACTGGTAAGTGAGTATCCTCTAGGGACTCCACCAAAACCACATAATTTTCCAATGAGAAACCGTATAATTTCTGGACTTTCAGATGGAGTGGTTATAGTAGAAGCTAAGGAAAAATCAGGTTCATTGATAACAGCAAATTATGCCCTAGAGCAAGGTAAGGATGTTTTTGCCATACCAGGAAATATAAATAGTATTTTTAGTAGTGGTACTAATAAGCTTATTAAGGATGGAGCGATACCACTATTAAACATAAGGGATATAATAGAAGAGTATGATGAAATAAAAAATAGATTTACCTGTAAGCTTTTAGAATCTAATGAAGGAAAATTTACAAATACAGAAATTAAACTCTTAGATATGTTAGATGAGCCTACACATTCAGATGATATAGTATATAAAATGGAAATAGATATAGCTACTATCAATACGATATTGGTTGAGTTAGAGCTTAAGGGAGTAATTAAAGAGGTAGGAAACAATATTTTTATTAGGAATTAATTCGGAGGTGCAAAGTTTGGGTAAAAATTTAGTCATAGTTGAATCACCAGCTAAAGCAAGGACTATAGGTAATTTACTAAATAAGAAAAAATATGATGTTATAGCATCAGTAGGACATATACGAGATTTGCCTAAGAGTACATTGGGAATAGATATTGAAGATAATTTTGAACCAAAGTATATAACTATAAGGGGAAAAGGCCCAGTTGTTAAGGAATTAAAAAGTAAGGCTAAAAAAGCTGATAAAATATATTTGGCGACTGACCCTGACAGAGAGGGAGAAGCTATTTCATGGCACTTAGCCCATATTTTAGATATAGACGAAAAAGACCCTGTCAGAATCGAATTTAACGAAATAACAAAAGATGCTGTTACAAAAGCGTTGAAAAACCCAAGAAATATTGACTTGGATTTAGTTGATGCTCAACAAGCTAGAAGGACTTTAGATAGACTAGTTGGTTACAAGATAAGTCCTTTGTTATGGAAGAAAATAAGAAGGGGACTTAGTGCAGGTAGAGTTCAATCAGTTGCAGTAAAACTTGTATGTGAAAGAGAAACAGAAATAGATAATTTTAAGCCAGAAGAGTATTGGAAGATAAAACTTGACCTAGTACATGATAAGATAAAGTTTGAGGCAGAGTTTTATGGTATAGATAAAAACGGTAAAGATGAAAAGCTAAAATTAGAAAATCGTGAAGCAGTTGACAAGATACTAGATAAAATGGGTAAAAAAGAAATTGAAGTAAGAGATGTAAAAGTTGGAACTAGAAAGAGAAATCCATATTTACCTTATACAACTAGTACTCTACAACAAGATGCTCATAGAAGATTGAATTTTAGCAGTAAGAAAACCATGGCTGTAGCTCAGCAACTATATGAAGGAATATCTATAGATAGCCAAGGCACAGAAGGTTTAATAACTTATATGAGAACTGATTCTACTAGATTATCTAAAGAGGCAGTTGATAGTACAAAAGAATACCTTATTAACAAATATGGAGATAAATATACTAATGGTGGTAAAACATATGATGGTAAAAAAAGCAAAGAGTCTCAAGATGCTC
Organism: uncultured Tissierellia bacterium; assembly: GCA_946402705.1. Taxonomy (GTDB): domain Bacteria; phylum Bacillota; class Clostridia; order Tissierellales; family Tissierellaceae; genus CAMIXG01. Next base: position 13,363 of record CAMIXG010000001.1, read on the forward strand.
ATGAAGCTGTGAGACCAACATCTGTTTTAAAAGAGCCAATCAATATAAAGGAGTATCTGACAAGTGATCAATATAAGCTTTATAAACTTATCTGGGAAAGATTTGTTAGTTCTCAAATGCCAGCAGCGGTATATGACACATTAACTGTAAATCTTAATGATAATGATATTGTATTTAGAACTAGTGGATCCAAGCTTAAATTTGATGGATTTTTAAAAGTTTATGGAAATACAGAAGGTGAAAATGAAAATGATATACCAATGCTAGAGGAAAGGGAAAAAATTAAGATATCTAAAATCAATCCAAAGCAACATTTTACACAACCACCAGCAAGATATACTGAGGCATCTCTGATAAAAATATTAGAGGAACTAGGTATAGGTAGGCCAAGTACATTTTCTCCAACTATAGGTACTATTTTATCAAGAGAATATGTGAAACTTGAGAATAAGGCTTTTATGCCGACTGAATTAGGTAAACTAGTGAATGAGTTGTTAGATGAATATTTTGGTAAAGTAATTAATGAAGAGTTTACAGCAAATTTAGAAAAAAAATTAGATGATATAGCTCAGGGAGATGTAGAGTGGAAAAATGTAGTATCTAATTTTTATGATGATTTTCATGTATTATTAGAAAAAGCAGAAGAAGAGATAAAAGAAATTGAGATAAAAGATGAAGAAACTGATGAAATATGTGAAAAATGTGGACGAAACATGGTTATAAAACATGGTAGATTTGGAAAGTTCTTAGCCTGTCCAGGATATCCTGAATGTAAAAATACAAAGGCTATAGTAAAAAGCTTAGGGGTTCAATGTCCTAAGTGTGGAAAAGATATCATAAAGAGAAAGTCCAAAAAGGGTAGAGTGTTTTATGGCTGCAGTGGATATCCAGATTGTGATTTTGTTTCTTGGAATGAGCCAATAAAAGAACCATGTCCTAAATGTAATGGATTAGTTACAAAAAAAGTTACTAAGAATAAAGAAACGTTGAAATGTTTAAATGAGAAATGCGACTACGAAGAAATTAAAAGCTTATAATGGGGGTAACATAATTATGGAACAATTATTAAGAAAGACTAGAAAATTAAACAGTGCAATACAATCTTACGGGAGCGAGGATGTATCTTTTTCAGAACTAAGTGAAATACTAAGTAAAATTTTAGAATCTAATGTTTACATTGCTAGTAAAAGAGGAAAGATACTTGGATATGAGTTCCAAGATGGATTTGATTGCGAAGTAGTAAATGAAGTAGTAATAAAGGATAGAAAGTTTCCTGATGAATATAATGAAAAATTATTAGAAATCAAAGAAACTAGAGAAAATATAGAAAACAAAGAGTACTGTGTGTATTTAAAAGATGAAAAATGTACACATCAAAATAAGGTTTTAACAATAATTCCTATAATAAGTGCTGGAAGTAGATTAGGAACTCTTATGGTTTCAAGATTTGATAAGGCATTTACTGAAGAAGATTTAATACTTGGTGAGTATAGTGCAACTATAGTAGGTATGGAAATACTAAGATCAAAAAGTAATGAAAAAGAAGAAGAAACAAGAAAAAGATCAGTAGTTCAAATGGCTATAGGAACTTTATCTTATTCAGAACTTGAAGCTATGGAGCATATATTTAACGAATTAGATGGTAATGAAGGACTTTTAGTAGCTAGTAAGATAGCCGATAGAGTAGGAATAACTAGATCAGTTATCGTAAATGCTCTTAGAAAATTTGAAAGTGCTGGAGTTATAGAATCTAGATCATTGGGAATGAAGGGTACTCATATAAAAATTTTAAATGATAAATTAATGGAAGGCTTGAAAAAGGCTAGAGAATAATAAATATAAAAAAAGACTATTTTAACACCATAAAATAGTCTTTTTTTATGTTTTATTTTTGTGATTTATGGGAAATAAATGAATTTATTTGAAAAAATATTTACAATAAAAAATAAAAAAATACGAAACAATTTACATATAAAAATAAAAAATGGGTAAAGCTAGATAGTAAGCCATTTCATGATAGAAATATAATAAAAAAAATCTAGATATTTTTAGAAAAATAAAATATAGAGTGGCAAATTAAAAGAAAATGGAAGAAAAAGGAAAAATAAACGAAAAAATAGGGTGATTTATATATTAAAATATATTAATATATGATATATTATATATGGTGCGATAAGTTAATGTACATAGAATATAATATAAACTTATAATTAAAAGGATGCATAATATAAAAATAATATAGAGAAGAGGTAGATTGATGTTAAAAGGGTTGTATAATTCTGTTGATTTCTACAAAAAAGCTTTAGATGGAACATGGGCTAGGAATAACGCAATAGCTAGTAATATTGCCAATGTGAATACGCCAAATTACAAGAGAAAATATGTTACTTTTGAAGAACAGCTTAGAAATCAAATAAACAGAGATGATAATTTGAAGATACAAACTACAAATATTAAGCATATAGGCCATTTAGATGATGTGTTTGAACCTAAGACTTTAGTAGATAATTCAGGTTCATACAGATTGGATGGAAATAATGTAAATATTGATACTGAGTCTGCAGAATCAGCTAAGAATAGTATAATGTATGATGCTATAACAAGACATATGTCTTCAGAATTTGATAAAATAAAAAGCGTTATAACGGAGGGTAGTAAATAATTATGAATATTTTTAGAGCCATAGACATATCAACAACAGGTTTGACAGCAGAAAAGTCTAGGATAGATGTTATAAGTAAAAATATAGCAAATGTAAATACAACTAGAACAGCAGGCGGAGAGCCTTATAGAAAACAGATGCCAGTTTTTCAGGAAATCAAAAATGGAAATAGTAAGTTCCATGGTGTTTTGATGAGTAAATATGGAAAACAAGAAGTAGATGGTGGAGTAAAAATCAGTGAAATCAAAGAAGATCAAACAGATTTTACACTAAGATATGAGCCAGGACATCCTGATGCAAATGAAGATGGATATGTTAAGTATCCAAATGTAAATATAGTTACAGAGATGGTAGACATGATAAGTGCTCAAAGAGCATATGATGCCAATGTAACTAGCATAAACACGTCTAAATCGATGATGATGAAAGCTTTAGATATAGGAAGGAGATAATAAATGAACATTAATAATATAAATAGCATAAATAATATACTAGACACAAAACAATCTCCTGTAAAAACTATAAAGGGAGAAAATGCATTAAGCTTTGGCGACTTGTTAAAGCAAAGCTTAAATCAAGTTAATGAACTTCAATTGAACAGTGAAGATATGAAGAAAAAGATGATACTTGGAGAAGTTGAGAATCTTCATGACGTTTCCGTTGCAGGAGAAAAAGCAAATATAGCTTTACAAGTTACTATGAGTGTTAGAACTAAAATACTTGAGGCTTATAAAGATATAATAAGGCTACAAATTTAATAAATAATGTAATGGGGAACGAGGTGTAATATTGAAAGAAAAAGTCGAAGAAGCCAAATTAAAGATACAGAATTTGTGGCAGGAAACAAATAAGAATAAGAAAATTGGATTTATAGTTGGAATTGTAGTGTTTTTATTGGTAACAACCTTATTAATATTAAAAATAACTACACCAAAGTATACAACTTTATATAGTGATTTAAGTTTAAAAGATGTATCAGAAGTAACTAAGAAATTAGATGAACTTAGTATTCCTTGGAAAAGTGGGAAAAGAGAGAATGTCATATTGGTTCAAGAAGATATGTCAACTAAGGCTAAAATTGAACTTGCTGCTGAAGGTATTCCAAAAGAAGGCTATAGTTTCATAGATGCATTTAATGATAGTAGCTGGACTATGACAGATTTTGATAAAAAACAGAGGATGAAACAAGCACTTCAATCTGAACTATCAAAAACTATATCTGAAATAGATGGTGTAAAAAGTGCCAAGGTATATATAGAAGAAAATGAAAAGACGAATTTTGTACTAAATGATGAAAGTGCAAAAAGTACAGCATCAGTATTTATAGTAAAAGATACAAATGATAGTTTGACAAATGAAAAAGTTATAGCTATTAAAAATTTAGTAGCGGGGTCGGCTTCAATGGATCCTGAAAATGTAATTATAACAGATAATCAGGGAAGACTTTTAGATGGTCAAAATAAGGATTTAACTTCACCTGAAAACCAATTTGTGGTTAAGCAAAACTTAGAAACTAGAATAAATGATAGTATAAGAAATTTCTTAGCTAATATATATGGATATGAAAATGTAGATGTACTTTCAAGTGTAAAAATAAACTTAGATAGTGAAAAAAGAACAGAGAAAATATTCTCTCCACCTGTTGAGGGAACAGAAGAGGGTATTGTAAGATCTACAGAACAAATGGAAGAAGACTTCCTAGGTCAAAGTCCAATGGGAATACCAGGAGAAAGACCTAACACAGAAGACTATGATTTTCCAGAAGAAAGTAGAGAAAGACAAAGCAGGGCAAGTAAAATAATTAATTATGAAATAAATGAAATCAATAGAGAAATAAATAAAACTCCAGGACAAGTAGAAGATATAACAGTAGCAGTACTGATAAATGAAAAAAGCTTACCAGATGGAGAACTTACAACACAAAAATCAGAAGAAATCAGCAATTTAATTTATGCAGCTACAGGACTCGACACTAAAAATGTAAAAGTTATTGCAGAACAATTTAATAACAACATATCTGAGACTGACAGCTCGCAAAATAAAATCCAAATGAATAGTAGTATTTTAATACCTATAATTATATTAATAGTTTTAGTGGCTATTGGTGTATTTGTAATGTTAAAGAGACGAAAAGAAGAAGAAGAGAGAATTGAGTTGGAAAATAGACTTAACGAAGAACTTAATGAAGTTGAAGAAGAGGATTTAAATATATTAAACTTTGAACAAGAAGAGTCGCAAATGAAAAAACAAATAGACAAATTTATAGATGAAAAACCAGAAGATGTAGCACAGTTATTAAGAAATTGGTTAAAAGAATAGGAGAGATATAATGTTCTCAAAAGATGCAAAGGGCAGAGAGAAAGTTGCCATACTTTTAATCGCACTTGGACCTGAAAAATCAGCTGAAATATTTAAACATTTAACAGAGGAAGAGATAGAGGAAATAACTCTTCAAATTGCAAACATGAGGATGGTATCTCCGGAAGAGAAAAGTCAAATAATTGAGGAGTTTTATCAACTATGTTTGGCTAAAGAATATATTTCTGAGGGTGGAGTTGGATATGCAAGAGATGTACTCCAAAGAGCTTTAGGAGATGAAGAGGCTTATAGCATTTTAAATAAGCTTACTTCATCCTTGCATGTTAAACCATTTGAATTTATAAGAAAAACAGATCCACAAAATATATTGAATTATATACAAAATGAGCATCCTCAAACCATAGCCTTAATACTTTCTTATTTAGAACCATCACAAGCTGGGCAGATTTTAGCCAATCTACCAGATGAGGTTCAGGCGGATATTACTAAGAGAATAGGACTTATGGATAGGACATCACCAGAGATAATTAGAGAAATTGAATCAGTACTTGAGAGTAAATTCTCTAATATGATACAAGAAGATTACACTACAACAGGTGGAGTTGAAAATGTAGTAGCTATTCTTAATTCTGTAGATAGAAGTACAGAAAAATATATAATGAATGAACTTAGCCAAAAAGATTTAGAACTTAGTGAAGAAATTAAGAAGAGAATGTTTGTGTTTGAAGATGTAGTTGGATTAGATGATAGATCAATTCAAAGAATAATCAGGGAAGTTGACAACTCTAAATGGGCAGTAGCACTTAAAAATGCAAGTGAAGAAGTTAAAGATACGATATTTAGAAATATGTCATCAAGATTAACTGAAATGATTAAAGAAGATATTGAATTTATGGGACCAGTTAGGATAAAAGATATAGAAGAAGCACAGCAAGAGATTGTTAATATAATAAGAAGATTAGAAGATGAAGGTGAAATATTAACACCAAGAGGAGGAGATGATGTAGTTGTCTAATATCATTAAATCTTTTAGGGTTATAGAAAAAGAGTCTGAGGATGATTTGGAAATTGAACCAAGTGTAAATGTTCAGGAAAATCAGTACAAGGAAAAATATCTGGAAATCATCAGTGATGCAAAGAAGCAAGCAGATATTTTAATAAACAAAGCTTTGGAAGAAGAGATACAAATTATAAATAGGGCTAATGCAAATGCTAATAATATAGTAGAAGAAACTGAAAAAAAATCAAAAAAAATATTAGAAGATAGTAAAAAAAGTGGGTATAAGGTAGGAGAAGAAGAAGGCTATAAAGAAGGTTATAAGATTGGACATCAAGAAGGTAGAGAACAAGCAGATAATATAATCAAAGAAGCTATGGATATAAAGAATAAAAACATAGTTACTAGAGAAGAAATAGCCAAAGAATTAGAACCGGAAATTATAAATATGATTATAACCATATATGAAAAAATAATAGGAGATAGGATTAAAGAAGAAGACTTTATAATAGATTTAGTGAAAAAAGGTATATCTAGTTTAGATCCAACTGATGAATTAACTATTATAGTTTCAAAGGATGATTATGAAAAAGTTTTAGAAAACAAGGAGCAAATTTTAGCAGGAGCAAGTTTTATAAATAAGTTAAATATAAAATATGACATAAATTTTAAACAAAGAGATTGTATATTTGAAATGGATAAGGGAAGTATTGATCTAAGCTTGGATGATCAGTTAGAAGAGCTAAAGAAGACCATTTTAAAAATATTAGATAATGAGTGATTCTATGAGTATAGATTTAAATAAGTATGTTGAAACAATTGAAAATAAAAGATTTGAAAAATATACTGGAGAGATTACTAAAGTTGCAGGTTTAACCATTGAATCTAGAGGACCTATAGCTACTATAGGAGAACTTTGTAAAATTTATCCCAACAAAAATGATAGTAAGTATATAATGTCAGAAGTTGTTGGTTTTAAGGAAGATAATATTTTACTGATGCCTCTTGGAAATATGGAGGGAATAGCAAATGGTAGTAAGGTTGTGGGAACTGGTAGAACCTTGGAAGTTAATGTTGGTTCGCATATGAAGGGGAGAGTTTTAAATGGTCTTGGAGAACCTATAGATGGTAAGGGACCGATTAATTCACCTAAATTTTATCCAGTTCAAGAAATGCCTCCAAACCCTTTAGATAGAGTTATAATAGATGAGCCCTTATCAGTGGGAGTAAAAGCCATAGATGGACTTTTAACATGTGGTAAAGGACAAAGGGTTGGAATATTTGCAGGATCAGGAGTTGGAAAATCAACTTTACTAGGTATGATATCCAGAAATAGTACAGCAGATATAAATGTTATAGCACTTATAGGAGAGCGTGGCCGTGAAGTAAATGAATTCTTGGAGAAAGATTTGGCTGCTGAAGGATTAGAAAAATCTGTAGTAGTTGTAGTTACTTCAGACCAACCAGCTCTTATAAGGGTAAAAGGAGCCCTAGTGGCAACTGCCATAGCTGAATACTTTAGGGACCAGGGATTAAATGTAATGTTATTGATGGACTCATTAACAAGGTTTTCCATGGCCCAAAGAGAAATAGGACTTGCTATAGGGGAACCACCAGTTACAAGAGGATTTCCGCCTTCAGTATTTGCCATGATGCCTAGACTTCTTGAAAGGGCAGGAACTTCAAAAAAAGGTACAATAACAGGACTATATACAGTGCTAGTTGATGGTGATGATCTTAATGAACCTATAACAGATACTGCTAGGGGGATTTTAGATGGTCATATAGTATTATCACGTGCAATTGCAAACTCAAATCACTATCCAGCAATAGATGTTTTGGCTAGTGTTAGTAGGGTTATGTCAAATGTGGCAACTGAAGAGCATATAAATAATGCCAATGTTATAAAAGGGACTATGGCTGTTTATAAGGATGCAGAAGACCTTATAAATATAGGTGCCTATAAGAATGGTTCTAATCCTAAGATTGATAAGGCTATAGGGAGTATTAATGATATAAATGATTTTCTAAGACAAAAGACTAATGAATCACCATCTTACGAATATACACTGAAAATGATGAGTGATATTTGTGGGAGTATAGATAATAAATAGGAGGTTTTTATGAAGTATAAGTACAAATTTCAAAATTTATTAAACTATAAGGATACTGTGGAAACTTTGAAAAAAAGTGAATATGGTAAAGCGATTAATATCTTAAGAGAAGAAGAAAACATATTAGAAGCATATAGCTTGGAAAAAGAGAAAGTCTTAGAACAAATTGAAGATAAAAATAGGATGAGTATAAGAGATTTAAGGATGTATAATAATTATCTATATAAGGTAAATAATGACATAGAAAATCAAAATGTCATAGTCTTAAATTCTCGTAGAGATGTGGAAAAAGCACAAGAGAATTTGATTTTGGCAACTCAAGAAAAAAAGACTTTTGAGAAACTTAAAGAAAAGCATTTCGAAGAATTTTTGATAGAAGAAAAGAAAAAAGAAGATAAATTAATAGATGAGATAGTAACTTTTAAGATGAGAACCCAATAAGGGGGTGTAAGATTGGAAACATCCGATATAAATATGGACGAGGATATAGAAATACAAGAGAAAAAGCCAAGAAAGATAAAAAAAATAATAATTACTGCAATAATAGTTCTACCAATTGTTACTTTTGGGATTCTTTATACAACTAGTCCAACTGTTAAAAAGTCAACGAATAAGATACTAGCTAAGCTTCCAGGAGGAGCAGGAGATTATTTTAAAAATATGCCAACAGAGTCGGATAATGCTCAAAAGATAGAATATCTATCAGATTATTATCTAGGGCTGGACAAAGATGTGGCTGCAGACAAGATGTATATAATAAAGACTGAGGATGAGAAAATATACAAAGAAGTAGTAAAAAGCATGAATTTAAAATCGCCAGAACAAACTGAAGAGATAATAATAAAAATTAGAGACTTAGACTTGAGGAAAAACACCTTAACTTCAGTATTTGATCAGGTGGAGCAAGATCAAAAAAATCAATTTAATTCAGAAGTTTCTAGGATTGAGAGTCAAGATATTTTGGAAAGCAAACTTGAAATTGAAAGAAAATTTTCAAGCAAGGAGTTCCAAAAGGTGTTAAAGGCTATGAATCCTGCAAGTTTAGGTGGAATATTATATTATACAGATTCAGATATAAGTGGGTATATAATTAACTTGTTAGAGCCAAAAAGTAAGTTAATTGTAAATGCAGAAATGAATAAGATAAGTAATGAAATCGATAATCTTAAGAATCTGGCTAAATATTATGAAACAAAGCCAATAACAGAGGCATTAAAATCCATAGGAAACACTGATGTATATAATATGGAACAATTAGCAGTTATTTATGCAAATATGTCTATATCAAAATCATCTCAAATATTATCAAAAGTTGAAGATGATAAATTTATACAGGACTTATTTGTTGAAATAAAAAAACAAGAAGAACTTTCAGACACAACACTTAGCATATCTAGTGACATAGGTAGAAGCATAGAATTTTTCACTGAATACAATGGAAAACTTGCAAAACTTAGAAAGGTATATGAAGATATGCAACCCAAAAAAGTAGCAGAAATAGCAGAGACTATGCTTAAAAATGATAAGACCATAACTATATTTAACTTAGATATGGATGAAGTATATGACTTATCAGATAAAACTATTATAGTTGATATCTTATCAGGACTTAAGAAAGAACAACTTTCAAAGGTCATATCTGCTATGAAAACAGAAAATGCAGTAGAAGTAACAGAACTTTTGGCTAAGCCAAGTGAGAAAACATTTAAAGGAGGTGAGAATATAAATGATACAAAACAATAGTATATTTAATTTTAAAGCTGATAATTTTACAAAAGTTGATAATCAAGCAAACTTTACAAAGGTTGAAAATGCAAAAGAAGCTAATAAGTTTGAAAAAATGCTTTCAAAAGAAGTGGATAAAAATACAAACTTCGAAGATAAAAAAGTTACAGTAAAAGAGGTAAAAGAAAAACTAATTGAAGAATTGGAAGCCATGAAAAATGAAGGTGATACAAAAGAAAACTTAGAAACTTTGAGTTTAATTTTATCCTTATTAAATAAGATTAGTTTAGATAATGATGATACTCAGGTTAAAGTGAAACTTGAAGACATAAAAATAGAAGTGGATAACCTATTAGATGGTGAGATATCTACTATGATAGATATGGATCCAGAAGTGATGACTTCTAAAATTGAAAAATTATTTGCTAAGATTGGACTTGAAGTAGAGAAAAATACTGAGAATCAAAATGAAACAGTTAAACTAGAAGAGGTTATCAAGTTTGATGATAATGAAGAAACTAAAGAGGTAAAAGAAGCTGTTAAACCTATAGTAGAGAAAACTATGGACTCAGAAAAGCCAGAGCTTGTAGAAAATCTTGTTGTGCAAAAAGAACCAGAACTTAAAGAACAAGTAAAAGTGGCTGAAAAAGAAAGCCCTAAAGCTGAAAAAGTGGACTTAAAATCAGAAAATCTAGTTGAAGAAGTTGAAGTTGAAACAGAGACAGAATCTGATGATACAACAAATAATTCTTCAAAATTTGCTAATGTTGATACAAAAGTTTCTTTTGATAAAGAGTTTAAATTGGAGCCAGAAATAAAATCTAATTTTACTACAGAAGTTCAGATACCAGAAAAAGATGTTATAAAACAAGTTGTTTCAAAAATGGAGTTTAAACTTTCAGAAGGAAAAAATGAAGTAACTGTTCAACTAAAACCAGAAATTCTGGGTAACTTAAAAATGGACATTGAAGTTGAAAAAGGTACTATCACAGCAAAAATCCTAGTTGATAACTATAGAACAAAAGAAATCCTTGAAAATAATATAGGGGTTTTACAAAATAAAATAGAAGAAAATGGTATGGAAATAAAAACTGTAGAAGTTTCAGTTGGTAACAATGCAGACTTTGAAAAAGAGAATCAAGAAAGACAGTTTGAAAACTTTAATAGACATACTAAGAAACTTAAATCGAAAAAAGACAAAATGGTAATATCTCAAAACTATGAGGCTAGCATATCTGTAAATGATAGATATGAAAATCAGACTATAGAAGAGGGAATGAACTTATTTGTATAGGAGGTTAATATGTCAAAAATAGACGGAAACAATATATTTCAATCTATGAATTATAATACTCAAGTTAAAAGTAATGCTGCTGATAAAAAAGTAAATGATAATAAGGCAGATGATACTAAAACTGGAGAAACTAAAACTAATTTTTGGGAAGAACTAGAAAATGCTAGTAAACCAAAACAAACTAATAAAAATGATCTTGGAAAAGATGCTTTCTTAAATCTTTTAACAACACAGCTTGCAAATCAAGATCCACTTGATCCAATGGATGATAAAGAATTTATAGCCCAGCTTGCACAGTTTAGTTCATTAGAACAATTAAATAATTTAACTGAAATTACAAAGCATATGTCTAAAGACTTAGCAGAAGCTATTGATTATTTAAATATCAATCAAATTCAAGCTAACTTATCAATACTTGAGATACTAAAAGCACTTAGTGAAAAACTAGGTATAGAGTTTGATGAAGATGGAAATGTGATTAAAGATAAAGAGGATGATAAGGTAGAGAAACCTGAAAAACCTGAAGAACCAAAGGAACCAGAAGAAAAAGTTGAAGCTAAAAACCTTGAAGTAAACAAGGATATAGTAACAAATGCTACTAAAGCTGGCCTAGTAAATAATTATAGTGGGTGGAGTACAAAAAACAACTAGATTACTAATAAAGGATTGATAATATGACAAATTTTAATATTAAATCTTTAGAAAGTAGATTAATAAATAACTCCAATGGCATAAAGAGCAAACCACATCAAGGGACGAAAAACTTTAATCAAATACTAGAACAAGTCTCTAGCCAAACAAAAGAAATAAAATTTTCTAAACATGCAAAAGAGAGATTGGATTCTAGAAATATAAACTTAGAAAATAAAGATATTGATAGATTAAATGAAGCTTTTAATAAAGCTGAAGATAAGGGTGTCAAAGAAGCCTTGATTTTAATGGATAATCAAGCATTCATAGCAAATATAAAAAATAAGACAGTTATAACAGCTATGGAAAAAGATAGTTTAGAGCAGAATGTTTTTACGAATATTGACGGAGCAGTAATAATATAGCTGGACCTTAGGGAAGCTAGTAGACTTGAATGATAGATAGTCTAGCTCTGTAAGATTATGGAGGAATGTAATTATGATGAGATCAATGTATACGGCAGTATCTGGACTTAGAACCCATCAAGGTAAGATGGATACAATAGGTCATAATATTGCCAATGTAAATACAGTTGGATATAAAAAATCCCAAGTAACTTTCAAAGAAGCCTTTAGTCAAATGATGTCAGGTGCATCAGGACCACAAGGAGGAAAAGGGGGTACTAACCCTCAACAAATCGGTTTGGGAGTAGGTACTGGTGGTATAGCAGTAGTGCATACACAAGGTAATACTCAAAGAACAGAAAAACCAACAGACTTAATGATAAATGGAGAAGGTTTTTTCACGGTATCAGATGATCCAGGATTTGCAAATAGATTTTATACTAGAGATGGAAGTTTTGGTGTGGATACTGCAGGAAACTTGGTAAGTTCTGAAGGATATAAGGTTCTTGGATATAGATTTGATAAGGATGGAAAAAGAACTGATGAACCAGGAAATATAGTTATCAATAAATCTGAAACTATAGCTCCAACTTCAACTAAGGGAATAACATTTAAGGGTAACTTAAATGCCAACTCTAAAGAACTTAAAGAAACTATGACAACTTTTGTATATGACTCTTTAGGTAATCAATATGAGCTTAGTTTTGAAGCTAAGGATAAGACAACTGATCCAGCTACAAAAGATACAACTTGGACTATGGGACTTACAAGAATTAAGGATGTTAAAACAGGAAATTATAAAGCTTTATCAGAGGCAGAAGGAAAAGCTATATTTGATACTCAATTAACATTTAATGATAAGGGAAATTTAATTGGTTCAAAGGCTAATCCAGCAGCTATAGAAAATGTAAATATAGATGGAACTGCTCTTGGAGCTATTAAGTTTGATAAGAACAAGGAAGATGAAGCCATAACACCAGTTGGAATGACAGGTTCTTTTGATGCTACTATCAAGGTTATAGATAAGGCAAATGCTGATTCATATTCAAATATAACTCAGTATGCTAATGAAACAACTTTAAAACCATTTAAAAATGATGGTAACTCATCAGGTACACTAGATGGTTTTACCATAGATCCTTCAGGAATCATTATGGGTAAATTCACAAATGGTGAACAAAGGCCACTTGGACAAGTAATGCTTACTAAATTTGATAACCCTATGGGTCTTGAAAAATTAGGTGGTAATGTATTTACTGAAACTAGAAACTCTGGAGAACCACAAAATGGAGTGGCTAACACTAGAGGCTTTGGTTCTATACAAGGTGGATCATTAGAGATGTCCAATGTAGATATATCATTTGAGTTTACTGAAATGATAACTACACAAAGAGGGTTCCAAGCTAATTCAAGAGTTATAACAACATCAGATGAAATGCTACAAGAGTTAGTTAATATTAAGAGATAATTACTAGTTATATAGGGGTTATCCCCTATATAACTTTATAAATAAAAAAGAGGTGATTATATATGATAAAGGTAAAAAGACTAAACGGCAAAGAATTTGTAGTTAATGGTGAACTTATTATGTACATAGAAGAGACACCAGATACAGTTATTACTCTTACAAATGGACAAAAAATAGTAGTACAACAATCAGTAGATGAAGTAATAGATGAAGTAATAGGTTATAAATCAAAAATAAACAATTTTAAAAATATGTAGTATACATAAATTTAAATAGTAGGAGGTAAAGCTAGTGGATATAAGTACAGTAATTGGTCTAGTCATGGTAGTGACGCTGACTGTAGGGAGTATACTCCTTTCTGGAGATTTGGGATCATTTATAGACATTCCGTCAGTAATAATCGTTTTTGGAGGTACTCTAGCTTCAACTTTAATAGCCTTTCCAATAGATGAGGTTAAAAATCTTGGAAAGTTATTCAAAAAAGCATTTTTCTACAAAAGTGTAGAGCCAGAAGAGATAATAGAACAGATAATAGAACTTGCCAATATAGCAAGAAAGGATGGACTACTTGCTTTGGAGGAGTTCGGTACTAAGACAGATGATGAATTTATGAAGAAAAGTGTAATGTTAATAGTTGATGGAACAGATCCAGAACTAGTTAGAAATATCTTGGAGACAGAATTATCTTTCTTGGAAGATAGACATGGGCAAGGCCAAAATGTAATGGCTACTCTAGGAACTTATGCTCCTGCTTATGGAATGATTGGTACACTTATAGGTCTTGTAAATTTATTAAAAGACTTAGACGACCCTAGTAGTATAGGGCCGAACATGTCAGTTGCCTTAATAACAACTTTTTATGGTTCGTTTTTAGCAAATGCCATATTTACACCTTTATCACAAAAACTTAAGGTTAGAAGTGGTGAAGAAATTTTAGTGAAAGAATTGGTACTTGAAGGATTACTATCTATTCAAGCTGGGGAAAATCCTAGAATAATAGAAGAAAAACTTAAAACTTTCGTACCACCTGTTATAAGAAATAGAATAGGATAGAAATGGAGGGAGAATATGTCTAGGAGAGATAAGAAAAGATCATCAGATGAGTCACCAGCTGGAGAATGGCTTACCACTTATTCTGACCTTGTAACATTATTATTGTGCTTCTTTGTATTACTATTCTCATTTTCAGAGGTGGATGCTAATAAGTTTAGGCAGATATCACAAAGTTTCAAAATTGGATTCGAAGGTAGTAATGGTATATTAAATGGTGGAGAAGCCATAGATATAGAAGAACCACCAATAGGAGGAGAATCCAAGCCAGAAATCGAAGATGAACTTATGGATTTATATAAACAACTTAAAAAATATGCTTCTGATCAAGATTTAGAAGATGAGTTAAGTGTTCAATTAGATGAAAGAGGAGTTCTTCTTAGTTTTGCAGATAATGTATTTTTTGACTCAGGTAGTGCAGATATAAAACCTGAATCAAGGGAGATACTTGATGCAACTGCATCTATATTAAAACAAGATGAGTTTTCAAAGAGACAAATAAAAATAGAGGGTCATACAGATTCAGATAGAATAGTTTATTCTACAAAATATGCAACAAACTGGGAACTATCCTCTGCAAGGGCAACAAATGTTTTGAGATACTTGGTAGAGGTAGACAGAGTTGAAGCGGATAGAATTTCTTCTGCTGGATACAGTGAATACAGACCAGTCGCAGAAAATGATACAGTTGAAAATAAGGCAAAAAATAGAAGAGTAGACATAGTAATATTAAAAGATGTATACGAAAAATTTGAACCAGGAGGGGTGAAATAATGAGTAAAAAAGTACTTGGTGTTGTTGCTATAGTAATAATAGCAGTGGCAGTATCAGTTGGAGTTAGTTTTTCACTTTTTTCAAAAGCTGGAAATGGAAGTAAACCTTCAGAAGTATATAGTTTAGAAACAGCAGATATGTATTCCAATGTAAAAGACAGTAGAAGAATTGTTAAAATAAAAATTGTAGTAGAAACTAATAATGAAAAAGATTTAGCTGAATTGGACAAAAAGAAATATCAAATCAGAGATATATCTAATGAAATAATAAGAGCTACACCAGAAAAAGACTTAGTAGATGTTGATTCACAAAATAAACTTAGAGAAAAAATTAAGAAACAACTAATAGAGGAAATGGGAATTAATTCCATAACTAATGTAAGATTTAATGATTTTGTTATACAATAAGGAGGGGTTTTAATTGTCTGAAGTAATGTCACAGAGCGAAATAGATGCCCTTCTTAATGCTGTTAGCTCAGGAGAACTAGATGTAGAGGAAATAAAGGAAGATGACAAGAACAAGAAAGTAAAAAAATATGACTTTAGAAATCCGCAAAAAATTTCAAAGGATCAGCTTAGAACTTTACAAGTGATACATGAAAATTTTGGAAGATATATGCAGACCTTTTTAACAGGTTATTTGAGAACTAATGTAAATACAGAAATATTAACAGTGGATCAATTTGCCTATAGTGAATTTAGTAATGCTGTATCAACACCAGCCTTTTTAGCAATAGTTGATTTTTCACCATTAAATGGGGAAATACTAATGGAATTATCCAATAATATAATTTATACTATAATAGATAGATTGTTAGGAGGAGATGGTAAATCTAAGGCGGAAGTGAGATCTCTTACAGAAATAGAACTAAGTTTGCTAACAAACATGATGGAAAAACTTATTTTAGACTTAAGAGCTGCTTGGGAAA
Organism: uncultured Tissierellia bacterium; assembly: GCA_946402705.1. Classification (GTDB taxonomy): domain Bacteria; phylum Bacillota; class Clostridia; order Tissierellales; family Tissierellaceae; genus CAMIXG01. Next base: position 29,728 of record CAMIXG010000001.1, read on the forward strand.
ATGTTATAGACCTAGATCCTCATTTAGTTAAGATTGAAACTAATCCACAGTTTGCACAAATTGTAGCTCCTAGTGAGACAATAGCACTTATAACTATGAATTTAGAGATAGGTCAAACAGAAGGTATGCTAAATATATGTATTCCATATATTTTACTAGAACCTGTAATGAACAAACTAAATACCAAGTTCTGGTTCTCGTCTAGCAGAAAAGAAAAAACATCTGGAGATAGAGATAAAATAAAAAATAGAATATTAAATACAATAATACCAGTGGTGGCTGAACTTGGAAAGACTAAGATAACTATTAATGATATAAGAAATTTAGAAGCAGGAGATATCTTGAAACTAGATAGTCAATCAAGCGAAATAGGTCTTAGAATAGGAAGCAATGTTAAGTTTACTGGTGAAATGGGACAGAAAAATAAAAAAATAGCAATTAAGATAAATAAAGTTATAGAGGAAGGTGAAGAGGCAAATGACTGATGATATACTATCTCAAGAAGAGCTTGATGCACTTCTTAAAAATGCAGTTGGTGAAACTAGTGATGTAGAATCTGATGATAGTGAAGAAAAAGCTCTTACAGATATGGAAAAAGATACACTGGGAGAAATTGGAAATATAAGCATGGGGACAGCAGCAACAACATTATCAACTTTGCTTGGTAAAAAAGTTGATATAACTACTCCAACAGTAGAGGTTACAAACTCTGATGAGTTGGCAAGTTTTTATAAGACTCCTTTAGTAGCAGTAGATGTTAAATATAAAGAAGGTCTAGAAGGTTCTAATATAATGATACTTAGGACTGATGATGTAAAGGTTATAACAGACCTAATGATGGGAAGAGATGAAGTAGATTTAGAAAGAGACTTAACAGATTTAGACTTAAGTGCAGTAAGTGAAGCTATGAATCAAATGATGGGCTCATCTTCAACATCTTTATCTGAAATGTTAGGTATGAGAATAGATATACTTCCACCAGAATCTAAAAAAGTTACTTTAGAAGAAGGTAAAAAAACTATTGATATTTTAAAAGGTAGTAAAGATTTAATCAAAATATCTTTTAAAATGGTAATAGAAGATTATTTGGATAGTAATATTCTTCAAATAATTCCATTGGACTTTGGAAAAGAAATGGTTCAAAGAATAATAGGGATTTATTCTTCAGGAAGTGATACTCCAGTAGAAGTAAAAGAGGAACAAAAACCTGAAGAAAAACCAGTAGCAAAACAAGAAGTTCAAAAACCAGTAGCACAAGAGCCTGTTGTAGAATATACAGTTGAAACTAATAGTAATGTTGATAGAAGACAGGAAATGAATTATAATAACAATGTAAATAATACTGTGAAAGCAACTCAACCAGTAGAAGTTCAAAGACCAACTATACCAAGTTTTGATAATATAGGGTCTTCAACTAATGGGGGAACTATAGATTTAGTAAGCGATATACCAGTTGAAATAACAGTTGAACTTGGAAGAACTCACAAAAAAATAGATGAAATATTAGAGTTTGGAGTAGGAACTGTTGTAGAATTAGATAAACTAGTAGGAGAACCTTTAAATCTATTTGCAAATGGTAGATACATTGCTAGTGGAGAAGTTGTTGTTATAGATGATAATTTTGGTATTAGGGTAACAGAAATAGATACAAATAAACAAAAGATGATTTAAATATCAGGAGGTAGGAATAAATGGCAAATGGAATATTAGTTGTAGATGATGCATCGTTTATGAGAATGATGGTTAAGGATATATTAACAAAAAATAATTATGAAGTAGTTGGAGAGGCTGAAAATGGTCTAGAAGCAGTAGAAAAATATAAAGAATTAAGTCCAGCTTTAGTAATAATGGATATAACTATGCCTGAAATGGATGGTATAGAAGCAGTTAGAGAAATCAAAAAGGAAAATCCTAGTGCAGCTATAATAATGTGTTCTGCTATGGGACAACAAGCAATGGTAATTGAAGCTATACAAGCAGGAGCAAAAGACTTTATAGTTAAACCATTCCAACCAGAAAGAGTTTTAGAAGCAGTTGCAAAGGCTTTAAGTTAAGATGGAAAGAGTTAAAAGGGTATTGTTAATGGTAACTAGCTTTGTACTAATATCAAGTAGGGGATATGCAGCTTCAGGAGCTGGCATATCAGATACCTCAAGTGTATTTTTAGGTGTATTAAAGGCTATATTTTATACAATAGTATTTGTAGCAGTAATATTTTTAACTCTATATGGAACAAAATATATAGCAAAGAATTTCAATAGATTGGCTAATAGTAAATATATTGATAATATAGATGCTATTAGTCTTTCTAATAATACACAAATAAACATTGTAAAAATAGATAAGTATATCTATGTTTTATGTGTGGGAGAGGGAAAATCTTTTTTAATAGATAAGATATTAGAAACAGAATTTAGCTATGAAACTATTGATAGAGATTATAATCCTAGTGTTATTGGAGTAGATAATGAGATGCTTAATAAAATAAAGAAATTTTTAAATAAGGAAGACAAAAATGAAAAAGGTAATTAAGATAACAACAATAATAATTTTAATAATGGTAGTTATGTCATCTATTACATACGCTCAAGAACCAATGGCGTCAATGTTTGGTAAGGATATAAGTATAACAAATAGTAGTAATCCAGAAAACTATGTATTTTCTCTACAATTACTATTTTTATTAACTATATTAACTTTAGCGCCATCTATTTTAATAATGATGACAAGTTTTACAAGGATTCTTATAGTTCTATCTTTTATTAGGAGTGCTATAGGTCTTCAGCAAACACCACCTAATCATGTAATAATAGGTCTATCTTTATTTTTGACATTTTTTATAATGACACCAATAGCTACTCAGGTTCAAACACAGGCAATAGAACCCTATCTTGCCTCAGAGATAAGTCAAGATGTAGCAATAAAAAATGCAATGGATCCAATTAGAGAATTCATGTTTAAGCAGACAAGAGATAAAGATTTATCTCTTTTTTTGGATATTAAAGGATTATCAGATGTTACAAAATTAGATGATATACCAACTCATGTCTTAATTCCAGGATTCATAATATCAGAGCTTAAAACTGCATTTCAGATAGGCTTTGTTATTTATATTCCATTTTTGGTAATAGACATGATTGTGGCGAGTACACTTATGGCAATGGGTATGATGATGTTACCTCCAGTAATAATCTCATTACCTTTTAAGATTCTACTCTTTATTTTAGTTGATGGGTGGAATATCGTCATTAAATCATTAGTGCTCGGGTTTAAGTAGGAGGTTATTATGCAGGTAGATATGATGAAATTAGCACAAGATGCAATAAGAACAGTTCTCTTTGTTTCTGCACCAATGCTAATAATAAGTTTGGTTATAGGATTGATAGTTAGTGTCATTCAAGCTGTTACTCAAATTCAAGAAGCTACACTTGCCTTTGTACCTAAGATAGCAGGTGTATTTATTTCTATGCTTATATTTGGGCCATGGATATTAAAAACAGTTGTTGGATTTGCCAGCAACTTATTTGCTAATTTAAACCTATATATATATTAGGTGATTGTTCATGGATACAATAGACCTTATATTTAAAAGTTATGAAGTATTTCTAATTGTTTTTATTAGAACTTCTGGCATTTTTGTATTTTCACCATTATTTAATTCTGAGAATATACCTAATGTATTCAAGGTTGGTTTATCTCTAGCTTTATCAGGTTTAATAACTTTGACTTTACCAAGTAGTATAGACCTATCAAATCAAATTTTATTGATTTTAATATTTAAAGAATTGATGGTTGGAATAATAATAGGTTTTATAGCCTATATATTTTTTACAGCTTTTTATGTTATGGGACAAATAATAGATATGAAGATAGGTTTTAGTATGGTGAGTGTTGTTGATCCACAAAGTAAAATCCAAGTGCCTCTAACAGGTAATTTGTTTTATATGTTAGCCTTTTTACTATTACTTGGTATAAATGGTCATCATGTCATAATACATTCATTGATAGATAGTTTTACACTTATTCCAATAGGTACTTTTGTCTATAGTGAAGAAGTATTTCAGATAATATTAAAGGCTTTTATATCTAGTTTTGAAATTGGATTTAAACTTAGTACTCCAATAATAGCTGTAATATTTTTAACTGATATAGTTTTGGGAGTCTTGGCTAGAACGATACCACAGATGAATGTTTTTGTGGTGGGTATGCCACTTAAAATACTAATTGGTGTTTTTATATTAATGATAGCTTTACCAATATTCTTCTCAGGAGTAGGAAGTATATTTGATATGATAATTACATATTTAGATATGTTTTTAAAAATAGGTTAGGAATGATGTAATGCCAATAGAATTAAATCTACAATTATTTGCAAGTGAAGGTGGAGAAAAAACAGAATTACCAACACCCAAGAAAAGAAGAGATGCCAGAGAAGAAGGACAGATTGTCCAGAGTAAAGAAGTAAATACAGTTGTAATCTTGGCAGCTTGTTTTTTGGGACTTAAATTTTTTGGAAAGTATATAGTAACTCAACTAAATCAGTTTATGATTTTTATATTTAGTCAAATTGAAAATACAGATGCTTTTTTAGATGAAACAAATCTAATGTTAAATATTTTAAAGGTGGTTGTATATTTTGCAGCTATGCTTATGCCCATTTTAATTGTGGCATTTGTATCAGCTTTACTTGTAAACTATGCACAAGTTGGATTTCTCTTTACTACTAAGACCTTAAAAATAAAGTTGGATAGATTAAGCCCAGTAGAAGGCTTTAAGAGATTGTTTTCTAAAAGAGCCCTTATGGAACTTGTAAAATCTATTTTAAAACTTGTCTTGGTTGGATTTATAACTTATAAATATGCTTATAGTCAGATAAATCGAATAGTAAAATATCCGAATATGGAAATAACATATTTTTTTATAAATTATTCTAATTTGCTATTAGAGTTTATGAAAAGAATGCTGGGTATTTTACTAGTTCTTGCCCTTATGGATTATTTTTTCCAGTGGAGAAGTCATGAGAAAAATTTAAAGATGAGTAAGCAGGAAGTAAAAGAAGAGTACAAGCAAACAGAGGGAGACCCCTTTATAAAAGGTAAGATAAAGGAAAGACAAAGACAAATGGCAATGGGTAGAATGATGCAGGATATACCAAAAGCAGATGTTATTATAACAAATCCTACTCACTTTGCAGTTGCAATAAAATATGATATGGAAATAGCAGAAGCACCCTATGTATTAGGAAAAGGTGCAGATGATATAGCACAAAAAATAAAAGAAATAGCAAAAGAAAATGATGTCCCAATAGTGGAAAATAAAATTTTAGCTAGAAAAATGTATGCAGACTTAAATATTAATGATGTTATACCAGAAGAGCTATTTGAAGCAGTAGCTGAGGTATTAGCATATGTATATAATTTAAAGGACTCATTCTAGGAGGAGAAGCATGAAGTTAGGAGATATATTAATAGCCATAGCTGTTATTGGTATGGTAATACTAATAATAGTACCAATACCAACAGGGGTAATAGATTTTTTATTAAGCTTTAATATAGCGATATCTATATTAATACTATTAATTTCAATGTATTCAGCAGATGCTCTTGAAATTACTGTATTCCCTTCGTTATTATTATTAACAACTTTATTAAGATTATCTTTAAATCTATCTACAACAAAAGGTATATTACTAAATGGAGATGCAGGTAGAGTAGTAGAAGCTTTTGGACATTTTGTAATTGGTGGAAATGCAGTAGTAGGTTTTGTAATATTTTTTATAATTGTTTTAATAAACTTTTTAGTAATTACAAAAGGTGCCGAAAGGGTTGCTGAAGTAGCAGCTAGATTTACACTGGATGCTATGCCAGGTAAACAGATGGCAATAGATGCAGATTTAAATGCAGGACTTATAACAGAAGAAGATGCGAGAAAAAGAAGGAAAGATGTACAAAGATATGCCGACTTTTATGGAGCAATGGATGGGGCAACAAAATTTGTAAAGGGGGATGCTATAGCAGGTATAGTAATTACCTTTATAAATATTTCAGCAGGTTTTGTAATTGGTATGGTAACTTTTGGATTACCATTTCAAGAAGCCATCTATAAATATACAATACTTACAGTAGGGGATGGTCTAGTAGGACAGATTCCAGCACTCTTAATATCTACAGCTACAGGTTTAGTTGTAACAAGATCAGCCTCAGAAGCCAATCTAGGAGAAGATTTAAGGGTACAGATATTTGGTACAAATGGTACAATTCTCTACATAGTTGGAGGATTTCTTATCCTACTTGGAGTGTTTACACCACTTCCAGGTATAATAAACTTTGTGCTAGGTGGAGTATTTATATTCTTTGGTTATAGATCTAGTAGTGTAATAAAAGAAACGGAAGTAGAAGAAGAGCTTGGTTCACCAAGTGAAGCAGAAGATATGAGAAGACCTGAAAATGTTTTAGAACTATTAAAGGTTGATGATATAGAACTAGAATTTGGATATGGACTTATACCCCTTGCAGATACTTCACAGGGTGGAGACTTATTAGATAGGATTGTAATGATTAGAAGACAGGTTGCCATGGAACTAGGATTAGTTGTTCCAGTGGTTAGACTTAGAGATAATATACAGTTAAATCCAAATGAATATATAATAAAGGTTAAGGGGGTAGTTGTTTCAAAGGGAGAAGTATACTTTGATCACTACTTAGCTATGGATTCTGGTATGGGAGATGGAGATATAGAGGGTATAGATACAGTAGAACCAGCTTTTGGACTTCCTGCTAAATGGATTACTGAAAGTGAAAGGGAAAAAGCTGAAATTTATGGTTATACAGTAGTAGATCCACCATCTGTAATAGCTACACACTTAACTGAAATAATAAAGAGAAAATCTTATGAATTACTTGGCAGACAGGATGTTGACTTGTTAGTACAAAATGTTAGGGAAGAATATCCGGTAGTAGTAGATGAGCTTATACCAAAACTACTTAGCCTAGGAGAGGTTCAAAAAGTTTTAGCTAATCTTCTTAGGGAACAAGTTAGTATAAGAGATATGGTTTCTATTTTAGAAACTCTAGCAGACTATGCTCCAGTAACTCATGATACAGACTTATTAACAGAGTATGTGAGACAAAGACTAGCTGGATATATCACAGAAAAATATGTTAGTAATAATGTTATAAAGGTAGTAACACTTAGTAACAATCTTGAAGAGCTAGTGATGAATTCTATAAATAAAACAGAGACAGGATCATATGTAAATTTAGATCCAAATAATGTTCAAATGATATTAAATAATACTTTTAAGGCTTTAGAGTCCTTAACTTCAATAGGAGAACAACCAATAATATTGACATCTCCAATAGTTAGGTTTTATTTTAAAAAGCTAACTGAACAAATGACGGAAGATATAATAGTATTATCCTATAATGAAATAGAAGCAAGTGTTGAAATTCAATCAGTAGGGGTGGTGAACTTATAATGAAAATAAAAAAATATACTGGTGATACAATAGAAGAGACTATGAGTATGTTTAGATCTGAGATGGGAAATTCTGGAGTTATACTAAATACCAGAACCATTAGAGAACCTGGGTTTCTAGGGATTTTTAAAAAACATAAATTTGAAATCACAGCAGCCTATGAGGATAAATCAGAAGAAAAAAATGATGAAAATCTAAAAGAAGTAAGAGAAGATTTAATGGATTTAAAGACTATAGTTTCAGAACTTAATGTTAATATGACTAAAAATGATGAGCTACCAGAGGAAATAAAGAAATACCATAGAATTTTAGTTAAAAACGGAGTAGATTATAATTTTGCATTTAGTTTACTATCAGAAATCTCTCAAGAAATAAATTTGAAGAATAAAGATGAAAATACTGTGATTGAGTTAATAAAATATAAGTTAAATGAAGTTTTAAGTACAAATATACCAATAGAGATTGGAGATATGCGAAAATCTCTTTTCTTTATTGGACCAACTGGAGTTGGAAAGACAACAACTTTGGCGAAAATAGCATCTAGCCTAGTAATGGAGCAAAAGTATAATATAGGACTTATAACTTCAGATACATATAGGATAGGTGCTGTAGACCAGCTTAAAATTTATAGTGAAATACTAGAGTTGCCAATAGAAATATCCTACGATAAAGAAGATTTAATAAAGGCATTTGAAGTTTTTCAGGATAAGGATGTTTTATTAATAGATACAGCAGGTAGAAATTATAATGATGAAGAGCATATAAGTCAACTAAATGATGTCCTTGAAATCGAAGGAGAGAAAAGTATATTTTTGCTGATAAGTGCTACTTCAGATATGAAACTATTAGAAAAACTGGCTAATAGATATAATTTTTTAGGAGATTATAAAATAATTGTCACTAAGGTTGATGAAGCTAATGATTTAGGAAGTATTTTTAACATTAAATATCTATTTGATAAAGAAATAGCATATTATACAACAGGTCAAAGTGTACCAGAAGACATTTCTATAATAGATAATGATTATATAATAGAATATTTGATTAAGGAGATATAATCATGGATCAAGCTAAAAAACTTAGGGAAATAATGGATGGACTTAATAAAAAACATGAAAATTCAGCTCAAGAAGTAACTGAAACTTATGAAAACATAAACAAGGGAAAGGTTATATCTGTATCCAGTGGGAAGGGTGGAGTTGGAAAAACAAATTTTGCTTTAAATTTATCAATTGCATTGAAGAAAAGTGGGTATAAGGTAATTGTTCTTGATGCAGATATAGGACTTGGAAATATTGAAATCCTATCTGGTATAAGTGTCTCTGGAAGTATCTTAGATATTATAGAAAAGAATAAAACCATAGAAGAAATAATAAGTACAGGCCCTGGAGGTATTCATATCATATCAGGAGGATCTGGACTTAAGGAACTGACTTTAACAAATAAATATAATCTTAGCATAATCTTACAAGAGCTAGTTAAATTACAGGAAAAATATGATTATATAGTTATAGATACGGGTGCAGGAATATCAGATGCAGTTTTGGATTTTGCCCTAGCTGCAGATGAAACATTGGTAGTTGGAACACCAGACCCAACAGCCATAATGGATGCCTATGTATTAATAAAGTCTCTTAAGATAAAAGGTTATGAAGGAAGAATAAAATTAGTCGTGAATATGGTTAAAAATAGTAAAGAAGGTTTAGATACATATTCAAGAATTAATGGGGTTGTTTCAGAATTTTTAAAAATGGATATTGATTACCTAGGCTCTATAAATAAAGATGAACTAGTTACAAAATCTATTAGGATGCAAACACCATTTTTAATTGGATATCCAAATAAAAAAGTATCATTACAGGTTATAGATATAATGAATAACCTGATTAAAGATAGAGATGAAGACATACAGGGAGAAGGTTTTGCTAAAAAACTTATGAAGTTCTTCATGTCATAAGAAGAAAAACAAAGACTAGGTGAGATAAATGTTAAAGGTAGTAATAATAGACAATACTTTAAGAAATAAAGCTTTATATGAAAAGATATTTAATTTGGATAGAGATGTAGAATTAGTAGATGTTGTAGATAACTTTAATGATTTAAAAGTAGTATTATCTACTAAAAAAGTTGAACTATTAGCCATAAACTCTAATTTAATTCCCAATGATGAGATGATTAGATTTAAAGAGATATCTAAAGAATTTTCTTTAAATTTAATGATATTAAACAGTAGAATAACTTTTAATGAAGAAGAAAAAGTAAAGGAACAATTACAAAAGGTAAAAGAATATTTTTACGGAGAATGTTCCATAATAAATGAAGATAATATAGTAGCTATAGCAAGTTCAACTGGAGGACCAAAGGCGTTACAGGAGATAATTCCTAAACTTCCAAGTAGTCTTAATGCCATAGTACTTATTGTTCAGCATATGCCAGCGAGTTTTACTGCGGGATTTGCAGAGAGGCTTAATTCGATTTCAGCCATTTCGGTAAAAGAAGCTGTAAATGGTGAGAAACTTATAAATGGGACAGCTTATATTGCCCCTGGTGATTATCATATGCTTATAAAAGAGAAAAATGGAGACCTATTTGTAGAACTGACAAAGGGTGAAAAATATAAGGGTGTAAGACCTGCAGCAGATATACTTATGGAATCTGTTTCAGGGATAAATAAATATAAGAAAATGGGTATAGTTTTAACTGGTATGGGTTCTGATGGAGCAGTAGGCATAGAATCCCTGAAAAAAACTGGTGCTCATAATATAGCACAAGATGAAAAAACGTCAACAATATTTGGCATGCCAAAGGCAGCTATTGATACTGGATGCATAGATGAGGTATTGCCGCTTGAAAATATATGGAGAAATATAATATTAAAGGTAGGGTGTAAAAATGGATATAGATATTAATCAATATTTAAGCATATTTGTAGAGGAGTCTAAAGAACACTTGCAACTTATGAATGATGTTATGCTTGAATTAGAAAAAAATCCTGATGACTTAGATCATGTAAATGAAATATTCCGAGTTGCTCATACTTTAAAGGGAATGTCAGGAACAATGGGATTCCAAAATATGGCTACATTGACACATCAGATGGAAAATTTACTACAAGCAGTTAGAAGCCATGAAAAAGATTTAACAAATGATATAGTAGATATCCTATTTGAATGTTTTGATGAATTAGAAGCATATGTAGAACATATTGTAGAAGAGGGTGTAGAACAGGATAGTATCAATAAAGAACTTTTAGCTAAGATAGAAAAGTCTTTAAATGGAGAAGTGGCAGTAGAGAAAAATGAAACAAAAGAAGAGGTTAAAGCTGAACCTAAAAAAAGTGGACTTGTAGTTGATGAATATGTATTGGACTTAGTGCAAAAAGCTAAGAGTGAATCACTTAACATATATGAAATCAAGTTTGTATTAGAAGAAACTACAATGCTAAAGGCTGCTAGAGCCTTTATAATATTTAATGCCTTGGAAGAAGAGGGTGAAATAATATTCTCTGAACCAACTACAGAAGATATTGAAGATGAAAAATTTGATAGAGAATTTAGTGTTTTATATGTAACAGTTAAGGATCAGACTAGCTTAGAAGAAATATTAAACAGTATATCAGAAGTTGAAAAAATAGTAATAAATGAATATAATTTGCCAGAGACACAAGCAGCTGAAAAAGTTGAAACTAAACAAAGGGCAAAAATAGAAGAAAAAGTTACTACAAAAAAAGCAGAAATAGAGATAAAGCAAGAAACAACTAAGGAAAAGGTAGTTAAACCTAAAGAAAACAATGGTGGAGCACCTAAGATTGCAAAAACAGTTAGAGTTGATATAGATAGACTTGATAATTTAATGAATCTAGTTAGTGAGCTTATAATAATAAAAACTAGAATGGATGGAATAGCAATAGAAAATCAAGTTAAAAATTCTATGACCGAAACTATAGAATATTTAGATAGAATAACATCTAATCTACATGATGCAGTTATGAAGGTTAGAATGGTACCTATTGAAAGAGTATTTAATAGGTTCCCAAGATTGGTAAGAGATTTATCGAGAGATTTAAATAAAGATATTAAACTAGAAATGTCTGGTGAAGAAACAGAAGTTGATAGAACTATAATAGATGAGATTGGAGATCCTTTAATCCATTTAATTAGAAATTCTCTTGACCATGGTATAGAACTACCTGAAAAGAGGGTAGCACTAGGTAAATCTGCTGAAGGAACAGTAATTTTAAAGGCTTATCCAGATGGAAACAATGTAGTTATAGAAGTGGCTGATGATGGTGCTGGTATAAATACAGAGATTATAAAGGCTAAGGCTATTGAAAAAGGTATAGCAACAGAAGAAGAAATTAGATATATGAATGATGAAGATGCTGTTATGCTTTTATTTAGAGCTGGATTTAGTACAGCTGATACCATATCAGATGTATCTGGTAGAGGCGTTGGGCTAGATGTTGTAAAGAGTAAGATAGAATCTATAAATGGTAGTATAGAAGTAGATACTAAGATGGGTAAGGGAAGTAAATTTATAATTAGAATTCCTTTAACTCTAGCTATAATACAGGCATTAATGGTTAAACTCGGTGATGAAATTTATGCTATACCATTAAATTCTGTAACAGAAATAACAACAATAGAAAAGCAATTAATCAATAAAGTTCAAGGACAAGAAGTTGTTGTATTTAGAGAAAATACAATACCTGTTGTTAGACTTGGAAAAATACTGGGAGTTAGTGACACTAGAGAAGAAGAAAGTGATGAATATCTAGTTGTAATAGTTAATAAAGGTGAAAAACAAGCTGGTATAATAGTTGATGAATTAATAGTTCAGCAAGAAATTGTTATAAAATCTTTAGGAAGCTATTTAAACACTATAAAACATATGTCGGGTGCAACTATTTTAGGAGATGGAAGTATATCCTTAATAGTAGATGTTAACTCTTTGATATAGGGGGTCTATGATGGATAGTAGAGATAATATGTATGTAACATTTAAATTAGATGAGGAGTATTGTGCTTTTCCAATTGAAAATGTTATATCAATAGAAAAAATACAAGCTAGAACTAGAGTACCAAATTCACCAAATTTTTTAGAAGGTGTTATAAATCTAAGAGGAGATGTGATAGCACTTATAAATCTTAGAAAAAAATTAGGGATACCAGAAATTCCTCTAGATAAAGATACTAGAGTTATAATAGTAAATTGTGGAGATATAGCAGCAGGTATAATAGTTGATGCTTCATCAGAAGTTATGGAAATAGATGACTCAAAAATAGATGATGCTCAGCTTACAGAAGAAAATAAAAACCACAATTATATAAAGGGAATTGGAAAGACTGATACAGGTATTATTACGATTTTAAAAGTGGAAGAAATTTTTAAAAATTAAAGGGTGAAAGTCGTGCGTATTATAAAAGAAGATGATTATTCGTTAGATGTTTTAAAAGAAGTTAGTAATATAGGTGCAGGTAATGCAGTTACAGCATTATCTAAGATGATATCTGGAAAAATATCTATGGATGTTCCAGATATTAAGGTGTTAGATTTTAATGAAGTTGCAGAAGTGCTTGGTGGAGAAGAGCAAATAATAGTTGGAATCTATATAGGATTTGAAGAAGACTTACAGGGTAATATGATGTTTGCCTTGGATTTAGATTCAGCTCAAAACTTAAGTAAATTATTATATCCTAGAGAAAGAGATAGTGATGAATTTGATGATATGGATGTTTCAGTATTATCAGAAGTTGGTAATATCTTAGCATCTTCTTATGTAAATTCTTTATCAACACTTACAAATCTTAAAATAGCAATAACGATTCCTTCATTGGCAGTTGATATGGCGGGTGCAATATTGTCTGTACCAGCTATACAATTTGGTATGATATCAGATAAGGCGCTAATGATAGAAACAATGTTTTCGCAAGATGAAGACTCTGTTAGTGGTAAATTCTTTTTATTACCAGATTTGGAATCTTATGATAAATTACTAAATGCGTTAGGAGTAATATAGTATGATAGATGATATCGTTAAAGTAGGAATGGCTGATTTAAATACTGCCAAACCACCAATGAAGCTAAGAACTCTAGGTTTAGGTTCATGTGTGGGTATAATCTTATATGATAACAAACTAAAGGTAGGAGGACTTGCCCATGCAATGCTTCCTTCTAGCTTAGAGCTTAAGGACAATAAAAATAGAGCTAAGTTTGTAGATACAAGTATAGATCAGCTTATATCAGATATGAAGGAAAAAGGAGCTAATGTGAACAACTTGGTTGCTAAACTTGCAGGAGGAGCTCAAATGTTTAAATTTACTTCAAATAGTGAGATTCTAAACATAGGGGAAAGAAATGCTAAGGCAGCTAGGGAAAAATTAAGTTCTCTAAATATAAAATTAATAGCAGAAGATACTGGAGGAAACTTTGGTAGGACTATAACATTTAATCCAGAAGACGGAACACTACATGTGAGAACAGTAGGACATGGAGAAAAAACAATTTAAGTTCCTTGGAGGTTTATATGGAAACTGTTTGGAAAAATTACAAAGAGACTGGAGATAAAGAGCTTAGAAATCAGTTGATAGAAAACTATGTCTATTTAGTAAAAATTGTTGCTGGTAGGATGTATAATTTTTATGGAAGTAGAGTGGACTATGATGATTTAGTGGGCTATGGAGTATTGGGACTCATTGACAGTATAGATAAGTTTGATATAAATAAGGATATAAAATTTTCAACCTATGCTCAGATACGCATAAGGGGAGAAATGATAGATAACATTAGAAAACTAGATTGGATACCAAGAACTTTAAGGAGTAAATCTAAAGAAGTGCAAGAAGCCATTTCAAAGCTTGAGAATAAATATGGTAGGAAACCAACTAACCAAGAAATTGCAGAATTATTGGATATGTCTGTTAAAAATCTAGAAGAAGTTTTGGCAGATATGTCTAGTTTTAATGTGTATTCTTTAGAAGAAACCATTTTTGACGGTGGAGAGGCTGGGATAGATAATTCTAAAATTGAAACACCGGAGATGATTCTTGAAGAAGAAGGATTAAAGGAAAATCTAGCAGGAGCTATAGATGCTCTATCAGAAAATGAAAAAATGGTAATATCGCTATATTATTATGAAGAATTAACCTATAAAGAGATTGGAAAAATCTTAGATTTATCAGAATCTAGAATTTCTCAAATTCATAGTAAATCTATATTAAATATGAAAAATTATATGGAAAAAGTAAATAACTAAATTAAAAAGAGGTGTTATTATGACTATTAGACCTATAGACCAAGTAACTATGATAAATAAAGTTCAGAAGGTAGCTGGAGAGAAACAAGCAGAAAAATCAAAGGGTGAAATGATTAATCATAATACATTTGCAGACATACAGAAGGAAGTTATTGAAAAAAGAAAAAAAGTAAATAATATAGAAAAATCAGCTCATAAAAAAGTGAGTAGGGATAATGAAAAAGAGTCAAAACAAAATAAAGAGAACAAAAAAGATGATGATGATAAGGATAAAAAAAGAGGAAGTAATATTGATATACGCATATAATAGAGGTGTATAATGCTGAATATAATATTTAATATAGTTGGTATATTGTTTATAGGCTATGGTATTTTTATTCTGAGAACAAATAATAAAAATAAAGTTAGTAGTGCAAGTAATCCTGTAGATATGAATGATATTAAGAATTTCAAAGAGGTACTAGAAGAAAAAACAACTAAAGAAGAGAGAAAAAAAGAAGAAAAAATGGTAGAAAGTAATATCTATACTGCAAATGTACTTAGGACAAACAAGCCAAGTGATATAGAAAAAACTGCTGATGAAGATAAAGCAGAAAATCTGGTAGATGAAAGCCACATAAAAACAGAATACAAGCCTAAGAGTATAATTATAGATACTAAGAGTAAACCAAATCTGCCAACTAAAGAAAAAAGCTTTAAAGATGAAGTTTTGTCTCTACATAAATTAGGTATAACTAGTGGAGAGATAGCTAAAAAAACTGGAAAATCAGTAAGAGAGATAGAAATAATCTTAAAAGTGAATAAAAGTATATAAAGTATTTGAAAAAAATTTTTAATTATGGTAGAATAGTAAAGGTGATTAATACACACACTTTATGAGGTAAGTAGTTTGTGCCTATTAGGTTCTATTTACTAGAGAGTAAAGTGGAGGAAAAAAACATGGAGGTGAAGGTAATGTCAGTAATATCAATGAAAAATTTATTAGAAGCTGGTGTTCACTTTGGACATCAAACTAGAAGATGGAATCCTAAAATGGCTCCGTATATATTTACAGAGAGAAATGGGATATACATTATTGACTTACAAAAAACAGTTAAAGAGGTAAACAATGCTTATGATTTCTTAAGAGAAGTTTCAGCAGAAGGTGGAGAAATCCTTTTCGTAGGAACTAAAAAACAAGCTCAAGAAGCTATAGAAAGCGAAGCAAAAAGATCAGGAATGCATTATGTAAATCAAAGATGGTTAGGTGGAATGTTAACTAACTATAAAACTATTAGAAAAAGAATAGACAGATTACATGAAATAGGAAGAATGGAAGAAGAAGGTCTTTTTGAAGTTCTACCAAAATTTGAAGTTCTTGAATTAAAAAGAGAAGAAGAAAGATTAGAAAAATTCCTAGGCGGAATTAAAAACATGGAACGTGTACCAGATGCACTTTTCGTAGTTGACCCTAGAAAAGAGAAAATCGCTGTAAGAGAAGCTCAAATTTTAGGTATACCTGTAGTAGCTATAGTAGATACAAATTGTGATCCAGATCCAGTAGATTATGTTATACCAGGAAATGATGATGCAATTAGAGCTGTAAAATTACTTACAGAAACAATGGCAAATGCAGTTATAGAAGGTAAACAAGGCGAACAAATGGCTGCAGCTGATGAAGCTGAAGTTAAAATAGAAGAAACAGTAGAGTAGTAAAAAACCAAGGTAAGAGTTCAAAAAAGTTAAGAAAACACTTTTTACTCTTACCTTTTTTAAAGAAAATAGGAGGAATGAAAGATGAGTTTTGGAGCAGCAGAAGTAAAAGAATTGAGAGAAAAAACAGGAGCAGGAATGTTAGCATGTAGAAATGCTCTTAATGAAACAGATGGTAATATAGAAAAAGCAGTAGATTTATTAAGAGAAAAAGGTTTATCTACAGCAGCTAAAAAATCAAGCAGAGTTGCAGCTGAAGGTTTAGTAGAAGCTTATATACATGGTGGTAGAATAGGTGCTTTAGTTGAAGTTAACTCTGAAACTGATTATGTAGCTAAAAATGAAGAGTTTATACAATTTGTTAAAGATGTAGCTATGCATGTTGCAGCAGCTAATCCACAATATGTTTCAAGAAACGAAGTTCCAGCAGACGTTGTTGCTAGAGAAAGAGAAGTGTTAATACAACAAACTGTAAACGAAGGAAAACCTGAACATATAGCAGAAAAAATCGTTGAAGGAAGAATGGATAAATTCTTTGAACAAATTTGTTTATTAGAACAAGACTTCATAAAAGATCCTGATAAAACTATACAAGAACTTTTAAATGATAAAATAGCTAAAATCGGAGAAAACTTAGTAATAAGAAGATTCTCAAGATTTGAAGTTGGAGAAGGTATAGAAGTAGAAGAAGAAGACTTTGCAGCAGAAGTTGCAAAACAAATGTCAGGAAACTAATTAAAAATAGAAATAAAAATAATAGGAGAACTTTAATGAGTTCTCCTATTTAATAGTATATAATAGTATTTAGAGTGGGAGTGATTTAATGGAGCCAGTATTTAAAAGAGTGGTCTTAAAAATTAGTGGAGAAGCATTAGCAGGAAGTAAAAAAACAGGTATAGATATAGAAACAGTGAACAAAATGGCACAAGAAGTAAAAAAAGCAGTAGACCTTGGAGTTCAGGTTGCCATAGTTGTAGGTGGAGGTAATTTTTGGAGGGGCAGATCTTCTGAAGATTTAAGTAGAACTACATCTGATTATATAGGAATGCTTGGAACAGTGATGAATGGACTAGCTCTTAAAGATACTCTAGAAAATATTGGTGTTAAAACAAAGGTACAATCTGCAATAAATGTTAGCCAAGTTGCAGAATTTTACACAAAATCTAATTGTATAGATTACTTAGAAAATGGAAATGTTGTAGTTTTTGCAGCTGGAACAGGTAATCCATATTTTTCTACAGATACAGCAGCAGCTCTTAGAGCAGCAGAAATAGGTGCTGAAGTTATATTATCTGGAAAAACTGGAGTGGATGGAGTATATGATGCAGATCCAAATCTTGTTGATGGTGCAAAGAAATTTGATGAATTGACATATATGGAAGTTTTAAATAAAGAGTTAAAAATAATGGATTCAACAGCTACATCACTTTGTATGGAAAATCATATTCCCCTATTGGTTTTTGGGATAGATGACCCAAATAATATAAATAGAGTTATATTGGGAGAAAAAATAGGAACAATTATTAAGGAGGGTTAATTATGTATTTAGATGCACATAAAGATGCTGAGTCTAGAATGCAGTCATCAATAGAATCTTTTAAAATGGAAATACAATCTATTAGAGCAGGAAGAGCTAATCCTACCATATTAGATAGGGTTACAGTTGATTACTTTGGTCAACAAACTCCACTTAATCAAACTGCTAACATATCAGCTCCAGAGCCAAGAATGTTAGTTATACAACCATGGGATGTAAACCTAATACCTGATATTGAAAAAAGTATACTACAATCAGATTTAGGACTTAATCCTTCAAATGATGGTAAGTTAATTAGAATAGCAATACCAGCCCTTACTGAAGAGAGAAGAAAAGACTTAATAAAAGTAGTTGGTAAGGATAGTGAAGGTGCTAAAATAGCAATAAGAAATATTCGTAGAGATCAAATGGATGTTCTTAAAAAAATGGAAAAAGATAAAGAGTTAAGTGAAGATGAACTTAAAAAAGCAGAAGATAAAATGCAAGATATTACAAATAAATTCATAAAAGAAGTAGAAAATATCACAGCTCAAAAAGAAGCAGAATTAACAGAGATATAAAACTTACCCTTCATATTTTGTGGAGGGTTTTTTTGATAAAGAGGTGAAGTATGGAAAATTATAATTTGCTAGATAAGGATTTAATGCCTAAACATGTAGGTATAATAATGGATGGAAATGGTAGATGGGCTAAAAAAAGAGGTCTTGCTAGAAGTTTTGGACATAAAGAAGGTATGAAAAGGGTAATAGATATAGTAGAGGCATCTGTAGAACTAGATATAAAATCTCTGACTTTATATGCTTTTTCAACAGAAAACTGGAAGAGACCAGAAGAAGAAGTAAGTGGTATAATGAATCTACTAGTTATATTTATTAATAATGAATTAAGTAGATTAGTAAATAATAATGTTAAACTAAATGTTATGGGTGATATATCTAGGCTTCCAGACTTATCCAGAAATTCAGTTGAAAAAGCCTTACTCAAAACCAGTAAAAATACTGGACTTATTTTAAATATAGCACTTAATTATGGAGGACAAACTGAGATTGTAAGGGCAGCTAAAGCCATAGCAGAGGAATATAAAGAGGGAAAGCTAGATTTAGATAAACTAGATGAAGATAGTTTTGCAGATTATTTATATACAAAAGGACAGTTTATGCCAGATTTAATAATTAGACCAAGTGGAGAACTTAGAATAAGTAATTTTATGTTGTATCAAATAGCCTATAGTGAGTTTTATTTTGCAGATGTACTTTGGCCTGATTTTTCTAAAGATGAGTATGTAAAAGCCATACTTGGCTTTCAAAAAAGAGATAGAAGATATGGAGGTGTATAATGAAAGACTTAAAAGTTAGGGTCACTAGTGGAGTTATAGGGACTATTTTAATGATTTTAGTCGTTAAGATGGGTAATCCTATTTTATCTATAGCAGTTGCTCTATTTTCCTTGATAGGGATGAAAGAGCTATTTAATGCCTTTGAAAACAAGGGATTAAAACCATTAAGAGTTAGTGCTTATACCATAGTTGTTTTATCTTATGCTTTTGGTATGATGACAAAATTACCTAATAATAATTTACATATGCAATTATTTATAACTATAATATCTATGTATTTTTTAATTATGCTATTAACTAAGAAATATAAGGTTGAAGACGTTGGAGTTACAATGTTAAGCTTATTTTATATTCCATTTTTATTTTCATATCTAGCTAGACTGGGTGGAAGTATATATATATGGTTAATATTCTTAGTAGCATTTGGAACAGACACTTTTGCCTATTTTGCTGGAAATTTATTTGGAAAACATAAATTATGTCCAGAAATAAGTCCTAATAAAACTGTAGAAGGATTTGTAGGTGGTATAGTTGGAAGTGTTTTACTAACTATGATATATTGTTATTTAGTTGGTGTAACTAATATAATGTTGTATATACCAATGGCAATTATAGCATCTATGATATCTCAATCAGGAGATTTAGTAGCATCAGTTATAAAGAGATATACAGGAATAAAAGATTATGGAAAATTAATACCAGGACATGGTGGAATACTTGATAGGTTTGATAGTGTAATATTTACATCACCTGTAATATTCTACTATATAGAATTAATAATAAAATAAGGTGGTGACATATGTTAACTGCAATTGCATCAATTTGTATTTTTTTAGTAGTTGTTTTAATACATGAGGCAGGTCATTTTTTCATGGCTAAATCTGTTGGAATAAGGGTTAATGAGTTTTCAATAGGTATGGGGCCTAAGGTGTATCAAAAGGAAAAGAATGAAACAAAATACTCTTTAAGACTTTTGCCAATAGGCGGTTATGTAAGTATGGAGGGTGAAGATGAAGAATCAACAGATCCTAATAGTTTCAATAATGCATCTGTTTGGAGTAGAATAAAGGTTATTGTAGCTGGTGCCTTAATGAATTTTGTACTTGCTATAGTGCTACTTACAATAGTATCCTTTGCCATTGGAACACCTACTACAGAAATAGAGAAGTCTTTTAATGAGAAACTGATGGCTGGAGATAAGATTGTTTCAATTAATCAGGTTGAAATAAAAAAATGGGAAGATATAACAAAAACTATCTCTAAATCAGATAAAAATAAGAATTTACAATTTGTCGTTAATAGGGACAAAGAAAATATAAATATAGATATAGAACCAAAAATAGAAGATGGTAAAATAATAGTTGGTATACAGCCAAAGATGGAAAAAAATATTTTAACGGCAATAAAAAATGGTTTTATGCAGACAAAAATGTTCTTAATGGCCATGTTTGAGTTTATTGGAAATGTATTTCAAGGACAGGTTAAGACAAATGATATTTCTGGACCTGTAGGTGTGGTGAAAGAGATAGGAAATGCAACAAAAATGGGAGTCTTTAATGTACTTTTACTTGCTGCATTCATATCTGTTAACCTAGGATTTTTTAATCTACTACCTATACCAGCACTTGATGGTGGAAGATTATTATTTTTAATAATAGAACTTGTTAGGGGAAAACCTATAGACTCAAATAAGGAAGGCATGGTTCATTTTGTTGGTTTTATAGTTTTAATGAGTTTAATTTTATTTATAACCTATAAGGATATAGTGAAGCTGTTTTAATAAAGGAGAAATCTATGAATACAAGAGTTATAACAGTTGGTGATGTAAAAGTTGGAGGAGATAATCCAATAGCTATTCAATCCATGACCAACACAAAAACTAAAGATATAGAAGCAACAATAAAACAAATCAAAGAACTTGAAAAAGAAGGTTGCAATATAGTAAGGATGGCTATAACTGACTTAGAAGATGCCAAAGCCATTCCAGAGATAAAAAAAGAAATTACTATACCAATAATAGCAGATGTGCAATTTGATTATAAATTAGCCCTATATGCCATAGAAAACGGAGTTGATGGACTTAGATTAAATCCAGGTAATATTGGAGCTAAGGAGAGAGTAGAAGAAGTGGTAGCTGCTTGTAAGGCGAAAAATATATCTATTAGGGTTGGAGTAAATGCAGGTTCCATAAAGCAAGAGTTTTTAGATAGGTATAAGGGTGTAAATGAGGATTCTATGGTTTACTCTGCCCTAGAACAAGTTGAAATTCTAGAAGATTTAGGTTTTTATGATATAAAGATATCCTTAAAAGCCAGTAATGTGGATTTAACTGTAAAGGCAAATAGAAAGATGAGAGAGCTTAGAGACTACCCTTTACATTTGGGAATAACAGAATCTGGACCCATATTTCAAGGTAGTATAAAATCGTCAGTTGGACTTGGGATTTTACTATATGAAAATATAGGAGAGACTATAAGGGTTTCTCTTACAGGAAATCCAGTAGATGAGATTAAGGTAGCTAAGGAGATACTTCGTTCTCTAGGACTCTATAAAAAAGGTATAGAAATCATATCTTGCCCTACTTGTGCCAGAACAAATATAGATTTAATGAAGATAGTAAATAAGGCTGATGAAATATTTAAGGATATAGATAAAAACATAAAGGTTGCCATTATGGGGTGTGTTGTTAATGGACCTGGAGAGGCAAGGGAAGCAGATATTGGAATAGCTGGAGGAAATGGAGAAGGAATTATATTTAAAAAAGGTGAAATCCTTAGAAAAGTAAGAGAAGAAGATTTATTAGAAGCTCTAGTAGAAGAAATAGAAAGCTTATAGGTAAGGGATATTATGAACAATGATATGAAAAATTCAAAACTAAATTTAACTATGATCAAACTTGGAATATCTATAGAAAAAGTATTATTAGATAAAACTAATAAATCTTTATCTATAGATTTTTTAGCTGAAAAATTAATAATGAATGAAAATTATATGGAATTAAGAGAACTTTTTAGAGAAGAACTAGATGGCATGGAAATAGAATTTAATACTTTTTATTCAGTAGGTGGAACAGAAGAAGATAAGATAAACTTTTATCTACCTAAAATAAGAGAGATAATAATGCTGTATATGACTTCTAGTAAGGCTTGGATAGAAGAGCTTGAGATAAAACTGGAAAATAATAAACTTATGGTCTACTCTCCAAATAATATAGCTTATGAAATGCTTTGCAGAAATGGACTGGGGAAAAAAATATCAACAAGTATTGCCAAGGAAATAAATATGAACTTGGAAGTGGAGTTCTCAAATGAAAAGATAGTTGTGAATAAGGACTTTTTAGAAGAAGCTATAGAAGAGGAAAAAGAACTTGCAGCCAAGGCTATGGCAGAATTACCTAAGGTTATTGAGAAAAAAGATGGAGATAGGGAAATAAAAATCTCTAAAAACTACAAATTTGGTAAGTATGTAGATAGGGAGATAACACCAGTTAAGGAAATTAGCCTACAATCTGGAAGTGTATCCATACAAGGCTTTATTTTTGATATAGAAGTAAAAGAAATAAAAAATAATAAGAAGATAATAACTTATA
Source organism: uncultured Tissierellia bacterium (assembly GCA_946402705.1). Taxonomy (GTDB): domain Bacteria; phylum Bacillota; class Clostridia; order Tissierellales; family Tissierellaceae; genus CAMIXG01. The sequence goes on from CAMIXG010000001.1 coordinate 52,614, forward strand.
ACATAACAGACTTGCAGGATTCCATAGGTATGAAAATTTTCCTTAAAAATGAAGATGCAGATGAATTTTTAGCAAATGTTAAGGAAGATGCTTATGTTCTAGTTCAGGGTGACGTGGTTTATGATGATTTTTCTAGAAGAACCTTAATAATGCTCAAACACTTACAACTAAAAGTAGAGGAAAAGAAGATAGATACTTCTGATGAGAAGAGGGTGGAACTTCACCTTCATACAAAGATGAGTTCTATGGATGGAATTGTAAGTATAAAAAAACTAGTTAAGACCTTAGAAGCTTGGGGACATAAGTCTATTGCCATAACAGATCATGGTGTGGTTCAAGGTTTTCCAGAGATGCTAAATGAAACTAGAAATAGTGATATAAAGGTTATCTATGGTGTTGAAGGATATTTAATCAATGACAGAAAGGAAATAGTTATTAATTATACAGATAAATTTAATAACTATGTTATTTTTGATATTGAAACAACTGGACTTTCCAATAAGAATAATAAGATAACAGAAATAGGAGCTATAAAGCTTGATGAGAATGGAAATATAATAGATAATTTTAGCCAATTGGTAAATCCAGAAGTTGAAATACCAGAGTTTATAACAGAACTTACAGGGATAACAGATGCAATGGTGGCAGATGAACCTACTATAGAACCAGTTATAAAAGAATTTTATGATTTTATAGAGGATTCTGTTTTAGTTGCTCATAACTCAACTTTCGATATAGGATTTATTAGGGAAAACCTTAAAAAGGTAAAATTGAGTATAGATAATCCTGTTTTAGATACCTTGGAACTTTCCAGAGCAAGTTTTCCAAGTCTTAAAAACCACAAGCTAAATACTCTGGCTAAATATTTAAATGTATCCTTAGAAAATCACCATAGGGCTGTAGATGATGCCAAGGCTACAACTGATATATTTCTTAAGATATTAGAGATACATAATGTAACTAATATTAAAAATATAAAACAGTTAAATAGTATAGACTCAGGAGATAGTGCTTTAAAAGATAGACCTTATCATGTGGTTATTTTAGCCAAAGATTTAGAAGGTCTTAAAAACCTTTATAAACTAATATCTAAATCGCATATGGACTACTTCTATAGACAGCCTAGAATACCAAAATCACTTTTACAAGAGTATCGAAAGGGCCTTATGATTAGTAATGCCTGTAGCTCAGGTGAATTATTTCAAGCCATATTAAATAACAAGGTAGATGAAGAAATAGAAAAGATAGCCAAATTTTATGATTATTTAGAGATACAGCCTATTGAAAATAATGACTATTTATTAAGAGAAGGAATAATGACTAGGGAACAACTTCAAGATGTAAATAGAAAAATTATACAGCTGGCTGATAAGTTTGGAAAATTAGTCGTGGCAACTGGAGATGTTCACTTCTTAAATCCAGAGGATGAAATCTATAGAAGGATACTTATGGCAGGACAGGGATTCAAAGATGCAGAAGATCAAGCACCTTTATACTTAAAAACAACAGAAGAGATGCTAGATGATTTTGCGTATTTAGGTGAAGATTTAGCTAGGAAGGTTGTCATAGAAAATACCAATAAAATTAGTGACATGATAGAAAAAATTGTGCCTATACCTAGTGGAACCTATCCTCCTATAATAGAAGGCTCAGAAGATGAACTGAAAAAAATAACCTATGAAAAGGCCTATGAAATGTATGGGAATCCTTTGCCAGAAATAGTTGAGAAAAGGCTTGATAGGGAGTTGACATCTATAATTAAAAATGGATATTCTGTCATGTATATAATAGCTCAAAAATTAGTGTGGAAATCTTTGGCAGATGGATATTTAGTTGGGTCAAGGGGATCTGTAGGATCATCTTTTGCTGCAACTATGAGTGGTATAACAGAGATAAATCCATTAGCTCCCCACTATTTATGTAAAAAATGTAGGTATAGTGAGTTTTTTGATAGTGCAGATGTAGCATCTGGAGCAGATTTACCTGATAAAAAATGTCCAGATTGTGGAGAAGAGTTAACTAAGGACGGACATGATATACCCTTTGAAGTATTTTTAGGTTTTGATGGAGATAAGGAACCAGATATAGATTTAAACTTTGCGGGAGAATATCAAAGTGTTGCCCATCAGTATACAGAAGAGCTTTTTGGTAAGGGTTATGTTTTTAGGGCTGGAACTATAGGTACTATAGCAGATAAAACTGCCTATGGATTTGTGAAAAAATACTTTGAAGGTATAGGCCAATCAGTAAATCCAGCAGAGATAAATAGGCTGGTAAGGGGATGTGCAGGAGTAAAAAGAACATCAGGACAACATCCAGGCGGTGTAATGATTGTTCCTGACTATAAGGATATACATGATTTCAGTCCTATACAGTATCCAGCTAATGATGCCAGCTCCGGTGTTGTAACAACTCATTTTGATTACAATGCCATAAGTTCTAATATTTTAAAACTAGATATACTTGGACATGATGTTCCCACTATAATTAGAATGCTTGAAGATATTACAGGGGTTGACCCACAGACCATAGCCCTTGATGAGAAAAAAACTATGGAATTATTCTCTAATACTGACAGTTTAGGAGTTACGGAGCAGGAGATAAATTCTAAAGTGGGAACTTTGGGAATACCAGAGTTTGGTACAAAATTTGTTAGGCAAATGCTGGTTGATACTAATCCGACAACCTTTTCAGAATTGGTTAGGATAAGTGGATTATCCCATGGTACAGATGTTTGGATGAATAATGCCCAAGATTTGGTTCGTAGTAACGTAGCTCCTCTTAGCAAGGTTATATCTACGAGAGAGGATATAATGGTTGGGCTTATAAACATAGGAATGGATAAATCTCAAGCATTTAACATAATGGAAAAGGTTAGAAAGGGCAAGGGGCTTCCAGAGGGAGCAGAAGAAAATATGAAGGCTCTAGGTGTTGAAAATTGGTATATAGAATCTTGCAAAAAGATAAAATATATGTTCCCTAAGGCCCATGCTGCTGCCTATGTTATGATGTCCTTCAGGATAGCATACTTTAAGGTCTACTACCCAGAAGCTTTTTATGCAACCTACTTTACAACAAAGGCTGCGGACTTTGATGCAGACCTGATTATCCAAGGTTTAGATAAGATAAAGCAGAGCATAAAAGAGCTGGAACAAAAGGGCTTTGATATAACAACTAAGGAGAAGGGTCTATTAACAGTTTTAGAGGTGGCTCTTGAAATGTATGCCAGAGGTTATAAGATATCTAGGGTAGACCTATATAAATCGGATAGTGATGTATTTAAGGTGGGAGAGGACGGACTTATACCACCACTTAAGTGCTTGGATGGACTTGGAGGCAATGCAGCTAAAAACATTGTTATCGAAAGGGAGAAGAGTAAATTTATATCAAAAGAGGATTTAATAAAGAGGGCTGGAGTAAGTAGACCAACAATTGAGGTCTTAACAAATCATGGTTGCCTAAATGATTTGCCAGACAGTAATCAGATGAATTTATTTAATCTTTGATTTTTAAATATATTGTGATATAATTGTTGTAGAAAATAATTTTTAGAAGACTTGTGGAAAAAAGAGTGGGCTTGCCCACTCTTTGATTTTTATTGTAAAGAAATAGTTTTGGAGGTGATTAAGTGTCAAATAATTTTGGAATACTAGCTATAGCAAAAAATAGTGCACAAGAGATAGCAGAAAATTTGGGTTATGAACTAGTAGATGTTGAGTATATTAAAGAAGGAGATTACTTTTTTCTAAGAATATTTATCCATAAAGATGGTGGTATAACTTTAGATGATTGTCAGATATTCACTCAAAAAATCAGTAGTGAATTAGATGAAAAAGATTCATCAGATCAGCAATATTACTTAGAAGTGTCTTCACCAGGCCTTGATAGACCTTTAAAAACAGATAAGGATTACAATAGGAACTTAGGAAAAGAAGTAGAATTAAAGCTATATAAAGCTTTTGAAAATAGAAAAAAGATAGAGGGAATATTGAAATCTTTTAATGAGGAAACTTTCGAAATAGAATCTGAAGATGGGAAAATCTTAAATATTCCGAGAGAAACAGTATCACTAATGAAGTTAGTGATTAAATTTTAGGGAGGTAAAACTAATGAATCAAGAGTTTATACAAGCTCTTTATGAGATTGAAAAAGATAAAGGAATATCTAAAGATGTAATTTTAGATGCTATAGAGGCAGCTTTAATATCTAGTTATAAGAAAAACTTTGGATCATCAACAAATGCAGAAGTAGATATGAATAGGGATAATGGAGAAATAAAAGTATTTTCCATAAGAGATGTAGTTGAAGAAGTTATGGATGAAGCAGTGGAAATATCCTTAGAAGAAGCTAAAGAAATTGATCCAGTATATGAAATCGGAGATAAGGTAAGACTTGAAGCAACACCACTTGACTTTGGTAGAATAGCAGCTCAAACAGCTAAACAAGTAGTTATACAAAGAATAAAAGATGCTGAAAGAGATGTAATCTATGACGAATTTGTAGATAGGGAAAACGAAGTTATAACAGGTGTTATTCAAAGGATAAATAGAAATAATCTATATGTAGATTTGGGAAAAATAGAGGCTATACTTCCACCTAGTGAACAAATACCAGAAGAAGAGTATAATCAAGGTGATAGGATGAAGATGTTAGTTTTAGAAGTTAAGAAAACTAATAAGGGACCTCAAATAATACTTTCTAGATCACATCCAAACTTGGTAAAAAGATTATTTGAATTAGAAGTACCTGAGATTCAAAATGGAATAGTTGATATACATTCTATATCAAGAGAAGCTGGTTCCAGAACAAAGATAGCAGTACACTCTAAAGACCCAGATGTAGATCCACTTGGAGCATGTGTAGGATTTAAGGGAAGCAGAGTTAAACTTATAGTAGATGAGTTGAATGGAGAAAAAATTGATATAATTATTTGGAACAATGATATGGCAGAGTTTATTGCAAACAGCTTAAGCCCATCAAAAGTAGTAGATGTACAAATAAATGAAGTTGAAAAAACAGCTTTAGTAATAGTGCCTGATTATCAATTATCTTTGGCAATAGGAAAAGAAGGTCAAAATGCAAGATTAGCAGCAAAATTAACTAATTGGAAAATTGACATAAAATCAGAATCTCAATACGCAGAAGACTTAGAAAAGGGAATAGAAAATAGTATAGAAGAAGATGTTGAAAAAACTATTAATATTAGCGAGGATGATGATTCATTAGAAGATAATTCGGAATATAATGATGAAAATATTGAAATAATAGAGTCGTAAAGGTAATTTTATTTGAATAAACATCGTCTATTAATATAGGAGGTGCTTTAATGAAGAAAATAAGAATATATGAGTTAGCAAAAGAGATGGATATGACAAGCAAGGATTTGATGGAAATGGTAGCCAAAGAATTCGATATGGAAATCGCAAGTCATATGAGTACATTAGAAGCTGAACAAGCAGAAATAATAAAGGCTATAATGTTAGGCGAAGATGAAGAAGTTAAAGAAGAAAAGGTAGAAGTAAAAAAACAAGAACAAGCTAAAAAAGAAATAAAACAAGAGCCTAAGAAAAAGTCAGAAGAAAAACCAGTAAAAAAAGAAGTAGTAGAACAAGTTAAAAAAGAAGAAGTAAAAACTGAGCAAAAAGAAGAAGTGAAAACTGACACTAAAAAAGAAGCTCAAGAAGAAAAGTCTCATAACAAGAAAAATAAGAATAAAAAAGATAAGAAACACAAAAATAAGGCTAAAAACTCTAAGATTGAGACAGAAGAAATTAAGCCAAAAGAGACTAATCAAGAAGGAGATGAGTTAGCTATAGAAATCGGAGAAAGCATAATAGTAAAAGATTTAGCGGAAAAATTGGGTGTTAATGCATCTGAATTAATTAAAAAACTAATATTTTTAGGTGTAATGGCCAACCAAAATCAAAGTATAGATTTTGATACAGCTAGTATAGTGGCTGGAGAATTTGGTGTAGAACTTATAAAAATAGAATCGGAAGAAGTAGAAGAAGATGAGTTAGAAGAAGAATTTAACTTAGATTTTGAAGATGATGAAAAAGATTTACAATCAAGACCTCCAATAGTAACTGTAATGGGACATGTAGACCATGGTAAAACATCCTTATTAGATGCTATTAAAAAAACAAATGTAACAGGTGGAGAAGCTGGTGGAATAACTCAGCATATGGGAGCTTATATAGTTGAGGCAGCAGGTAGAAAAATATCTTTCTTAGATACTCCAGGGCATGAGGCGTTTACAGCAATGCGTGCTAGGGGTACACAAATAACAGATATAGTTATACTTGTAGTAGCAGCAGATGATGGTGTAATGCCACAAACAATCGAGGCTATAAACCATGTAAAAGCAGCAAATGTACCACTTATAGTAGCGATAAACAAGGTTGATTTAGAAACAGCAAATGTTGAAAAAGTAAAACAAGAATTAGCTGAAAATAATTTAATCGCAGAAGACTGGGGTGGAGATACTATAGTTGTTCCAATCTCAGCTAAAACTAGACAAGGTCTAGATGAACTACTTGAAATGGTATTATTAGTATCTGAAATGGAAGATTTAAAAGCTAATCCAAATAGAACAATAGTAGGATCAGTAGTTGAAGCAAAATTAGACACTGGAAAAGGACCAATGGCTACAATCTTAGTTCAAAAGGGAACACTTAGAGTTGGAGATACAGTTGTATCTGGAAAAGCTATAGGTAGAGTTAGAGCTATGTTTGATGATAAGGGTAATAAAATCAAAGAGGCAGGTCCATCTATACCGGCTGTAGTTCTTGGATTATCAGAAACTCCAAATGCAGGAGATTTTATATATTCAGTAGAAAACGAAAAAATTGCAAAAACTTATATAGATAAGAAAAAAGTTCAAGTTAGAGAATCTGAAATAAGATCTGACCATAAGGTTTCTTTGGAAGACTTATTTGACAGAATAAAACTTGGAGAATTAAAAGATTTAAATATAATAATCAAGGCAGATGTTAAGGGTTCTATAGAAGCTTTAGGTCAATCTCTTGAAAAACTAGATACAGATGAAGTAAGAATTAACATACTTCATGGTGGAGTTGGTGGTATAACTGAGGGAGACATAATGTTAGCATCAGCATCAAATGCCATTGTAATAGGATTTAACGTTAGACCTAATCTAAATGCTATGGATGCTGCTAAGAGAGAGAAAGTAGATGTTAAAACATATAGAGTAATCTATGAAGCAATAGAAGATATACAAGCAGCAGTAAAAGGTATGCATGCTCCAAAAATAGTTGAAGAAGTAACTGGTAGAGCAGAAGTTAGAGATACTTTCAAATTACCTTCAGGAACAATAGTTGCGGGAATTTATGTAGTAAATGGAAAAATCCTTAGAAAAGGTATGATTAGATTATTGAGAGATGATGTAGTTATCCATGAAGGAGACATAGCATCACTTAGAAGATTTAAAGATGATGTTGCAGAAGTTGCTAATGGTTATGAAGCAGGACTTGGGGTAGATGGATATAACGATATAAAAGTAGGAGACTTTATAGAAGCTTATATTGAAAAAGAAGTAAAAAACTAGAGGTGAGACTATGAATAAAAATAGAGTTGGAAGAATTTCAGAAGAAATAAGAAAAGTAGTTTCAGAATTATTATTAACAGATTTAAAAGACCCAAGAATCAGTAGTATGACTAGTGTTACAGAAGTAGAAGTTACTAATGATTTAAGTTTTGCAAAAATCTATATATCAGTACTAGGTAGTGATAAAGAAAAGAAAAGTACTATAGATGGATTAAATAGTGCAAAGGGTTTTGTAAGAAAAGAAATCAGTAAAAAATTAGAGATAAGACATACTCCTCAGCCCTTATTCTTATTAGATGAATCAATAGAAAGAGGCGTTAACTTATCTAAGTTAATTGATGAAGTGAGTAAGTCAGCAGATGATAAAAATGAATAATTATTTTGAAATCAAAGAAGCTATAACTAGATCTAAGGATATAGTTATAGCTTCACATGTAAGTCCTGATGGAGATAATCTTGGCTCTACTTTAGGATTATATCTTGCCCTTAAAAAGATAGGCAAGAATGTTAAAATCTTGAAAGTAGATACAATACCAGAAAACTATTTATTTATGGATGGTCTTGATGAAATAGTAGAATTAGAGGAAGATACTAAGGTTGAAACCTTTATAGCTCTTGACTGTGCAGATATAAATAGATTAGGGATAAATAAAAATATAGCCTTAAATGCAGATCAAATAATTAATATTGATCACCATATTAGCAATACAAAATATGGGCATCTAAACTTAATTGAATCAGATTCAAGCTCTACTGGAGAACTTATATATAATCTATTAGTAGAAATGAAGATTGAGTTAGATCAAGCTATAGCAAACTGTATATATATTGCGATTTCTTCAGATACAGGTAGCTTTAGATATAGTAATACAACAGCTAGAACCCATGAAATAGTTGGAAAACTATATGAAGTTGGTGTGGATGCAGCAAATATAAATATTGAACTCTACCAAAGTACCAGTTTAAATAAGTTTAATTTATTTAATAGGGCTATGAGTGAAATTGAATTTTGCTTTGATAATAAGGTTGGTATAGTTTTAGTTACAGAAGAAATGGTGGAAAAAGCTGGAGCTAGCATGGAAGATACAGAAGGGCTTGTAGAGAGTGTAAGAGATATCAAATGTGTTGAGCTTGCCATTTTATTAAAAGAAAAAGAAAATGAAACAAAAATCAGTATGAGAAGTAAGAAAGTGGTTAATGTATCAGAATTATGTTCAGAGTTTGGTGGTGGAGGACATATAAGAGCCTCAGGAGCTACAATAAAAGCTAATATAAGAGATGCAAAAGTTCAAGTTATGGAAAAGGTTGAAAAATATATATGAATGGAATAGTGAATTTTTTTAAACCCAAAGGCATGACATCACATCAGGCTGTCAATTTTCTAAGAAAAAAACTAGATATGAAAAAGATTGGACATACAGGTACTCTTGATCCAGAGGTTTCAGGAGTACTTCCCCTGTGTGTAGGTAAGGCTACCAGAGTATCGGAGTATTTATTAGAGTCGGATAAAGAATACATTGGAGAGTTAACTCTTGGTATAAAAACTAGTACAGGAGACTCACAGGGTGAAGTTATAGAAACTTCAGACAAGGAAGTTAGCCAAAGTGAAATAGAGGCTGTCTTTAAAAAATATCTAGGTGAAATAGAGCAGATACCACCTATGCACTCGGCTCTTAAACATAAGGGGCAAAAGCTTTATGATCTTGCCAGAGCAGGTATAGAAGTTGAGAGAAAACCTAGGAGAATAACAGTCTATGAAAATGAGATACTAGATATAATAGATAATAAAAAGATTCTATTTAGGATAAAGTGTTCTAAGGGTACATATATAAGAACTATATGTGAAGATATAGGTGAAGACCTTGGAACTCTAGGCTATATGTCCTATTTAATCAGGACTGAATCTGATATATTTAAAATAGAAGATGCAATTGGAAAAGAAACTATAGAAAATATGTCTTTAGAAGACTTTGAAAAAGCTATGTATTCTATAGATACAGGGGCTTTAAAGTTTGAAAAAATAGAAATAGCAGATAAGTATTTTAATGAGCTTTGCCATGGGATAAAGATAGATATATCAGACTATGACATGGAAATGGAAGTTGATTATAGGATTTATTGTAAAAATATATTTATAGGTGTAGCTAGCCCTATATATCTTGATGATAAGAAATTACTAAAAATGAAAAAAGTTTTAATGGTGTAGGTGATTAAATGCAAATAATTGATTTGGATAAAACAACTAATAAAGAGTTTGAAGTGGGAATAGCTTTGGGAAACTTTGATGGTTTCCATAAAGGACACATGTCCATAATAACAGATATGATAAAAGAGTCTAAAGCAAGAGGACTCAAGTCTGCACTTTTATTATTTAAGAATCATACAAAATCTGTAATAGTAGAGAATACTCCACTGATGCTAACTAGCAATGAACAAAAGTATAAACTGGCAGAAGAGCTAGGTATTGATATAGTTTTTACCTTGGAGTTTTCAAAAGAAGTAATGTCCTTGTCAGCTAGTGACTTTATAGAGAAAATTTTAAAGAACAAGATTAATGCCAAGTTAGCAGTGGTAGGTTTTGATTATAAGTTTGGCCATAAGGCAAGTGGGCATGCAGATGATTTAGTTACTATTGGAAAGAAACTTGGAATTGAGACTAAAATTATGGATGCAGTTATAGTTGATGGGGAAGTTATTAGTAGTACCATAATTAGAAAACTAATAACTGAAGGTGAATTTGAAAAAGTATACAAACTTTTAGGAAGAAAATATGAAATTATAGGTAGGGTTATAGATGGTGAAAAAAGAGGCAGAAAAATGGGAATACCAACTGCCAATTTAGACCTTGTCTATAATTATGCACTCCCAGAAAATGGTGTATATGCAACAGATACTATAATAGATGGCGAAACTTATAAATCCATAACAGATATAGGAACTAATCCAACTTTTGGTGGAGATAAGAGAAAGATAGAAGTTCATATTTTTGACTTTGCCAGAGAAATATATGGGGAAGAGATTACAATTGTATTTAAATCCTTTATGAGAAGAGATATTAAATTTGAAAATAAAGAACTTTTAGTAGAGCAGATGGAGAAGGATTTAGAGATAGCTAGAAATCTCTAATAAGCCAATTGAGTTAATAATTTAAAAGAGTAGAATTTTAGTTGATAAAATATATAACTTATCTTAAATCATTAACTTTACAATTTTTATAGGCAATGATATAATTACTAAAGTGCCTGCTACTATGTTAAACAGTTCCTCATTGTTTTACGTGGTGTATGGCGAATAAAATTAGGAGGTGTTCGTTTTGTTAACAAAAGAACAAAAAGAAGAAATAATAAAAAGATTTCAACAACATGAAGGGGATACTGGTTCTCCAGAGGTACAAATAGCTATTTTAACTTATAGAATAAATGGCCTTAATGAGCATTTAAAAGCTCATAAAAAAGATCACCATTCAAGAAGAGGACTTTTAAAAATGGTAGGTCAAAGAAGAGGATTATTAAAATACCTACAAAAATCTGATATAGAAAGATATCGTGCTTTAATCAAAGAATTAGGTATAAGAGAATCTAAATAATAATGACAATAAGAGCGGGATAATCCCCGCTCTATTAATTTATAATAAATTTTAAATAAATAAGGAGGTATTTGTAGATGGAAAGAGACATGGAAAGAATTTATGAATACGCTCTAAATGGAGAAATGTTAAAAGTTAGTATTGGAAAGGTTGCGGAACAAGCTGGTGGCGCATGTTTAGTTACTTATGGTGACACAGTTGTATTAGTTACAGCAACAGCTTCTAAAACACCAAGAAATGGAATTGACTTTTTTCCATTGAGCGTTGATTATGAAGAAAAAATGTATGCAGTAGGAAAAATCCCTGGAGGATTTATCAAAAGAGAAGGAAAAGCTAGTGATAAGGCTGTATTAACATCAAGACTAATTGACAGACCAATTAGACCACTATTTCCAGAAGGATATAGAAATGATGTTCAAGTTATAGCTACAGTTCTTTCAGTTGACCATGATCATTCACCTGAAATAGCAGCTATGATAGGATCATCAATAGCACTTTCAATATCTGATATACCATTTGATGGACCTACAGGTTCAGTAGCAGTTGGTATGGTAGATGGTAAGTTAGTATTAAATCCAACGGTTGAGCAAAGTGAAAAATCAGAATTAGACTTAGTTGTATCTGGTACTAAAGATGCCATAATGATGGTAGAAGCAAAAGCTAATATAATACCAGAAGAAAAAATCCTAGAAGCTATACTATTTGGACATGAAGAAATCAAGAAAATTTGCGAATTCGTAGAAAATATAGCAAGTGAATTAGGAAAAGAAAAACAAGAATATGAAGTATTTATGCCAGAAGAAGAACTTAGAATAAAAGTTGAAGAATTTGGAACTAAAAAAATACTTGAAGCAGTAAATACTGTAGATAAGATGGAAAGAGAAGTAAATCTATCAGCAGTTAAAGAAGAAATAATGGAAGAATTCTTAGATGAAGAAGGAACTAATAAAGGTGATATTAAAACTATAATAGAAGACATAGTAGCCAAAGAAGTTAGAAGACTTATAGTTGAAGAAGGTATAAGACCAGATAATAGAACTCCAGAAGAGATAAGACCTATTTGGAGTGAAGTTGGAACACTTCCAAGAGTACATGGTTCAGGCTTATTTACTAGGGGTCAAACTCAAGTATTAACTGTAGCTACTCTAGGTGTTTTAAGTGAAGCTCAAACCTTAGATGGACTTAGCTTAGAAGATGGAAAAAGATATATGCATCACTATAATTTCCCACCATTTTCAGTAGGAGATACTAAGCCAATGAGAGCTCCTTCAAGAAGGGAAGTAGGACATGGTGCCTTAGCTGAAAAAGCTTTATTACCAGTGATACCTTCAGAAGATGAATTCCCATATACTCTTAGACTTGTATCAGAAGTATTAAGCTCTAATGGATCATCATCTCAAGCCAGTGTTTGTGGTAGTACTTTAGCATTATTAGATGCAGGTGTACCTATTAAATCTATGGTAGCAGGTATAGCTATGGGACTTATCGAAGAAAATGGTAAGATAGCAGTTTTATCTGATATACAAGGTTTAGAAGACCACTTGGGAGATATGGACTTTAAAGTAGCAGGAACTAGAGATGGTGTAACTGCCATACAAATGGATATAAAGATATCTGGTATTTCAAAAGAAGTATTAGAAGAAGCTTTAAAAAATGCCTATAAAGGTAGAATGCATATCCTAGGAAAAATGGAAGAAACAATAACTGCTCCAAGAGAAGAATTATCTAAATATGCACCAAGAATCTATAAATTAGAAATCAATCCAGATAAAATAAGAGATATAATTGGACCAGGTGGAAAAGTTATAAATCAAATTATTGATGAAACTGGAGTAAAAATAGATATAGAAGATGATGGTAAAGTTTTTGTTGCAGCAACAGAAGCTGAAGCAGGAGAAAAAGCTATAGAAATTATAAAAAATATAGTTAAGGAAATAGAAGTTGGAGAAACTTATGTTGGAAAAGTAACTAAAATTATGAATTTTGGAGCTTTTGTTGACATATTAAACGGTAAAGAAGGACTAGTTCATATATCTAACTTGGCTCATGAAAGAGTTAAAACTGTAGAAGATGTAGTAAAAGTTGGAGATGAAGTAGCTGTAAAAGTATGTGAAATAGACAATCAAGGTAGAATAAACTTATCTAGAAAAGCATTATTACCTAAAATTGAAGAAGAACAAAAATAACATACATGGACGAAAGTTCATGTTTTATTTTTACATAAATATCAAAAATAATCTTATCATAATTGATTATAGATTATATTAAAATAAAATCTTACATATATATAATAATTTTACATATTTTTATATATAATTTATAATTATGTGGTACTATATACTGAGAATACAAACAATTGGAGGTACTATGGCTAGACCAACTAAAAAAAGGAGAATATGTGGTTTTCCTGTAAATAAAAATTTTGGACCACTTACAGGTGGTGAAACTGAGGAAGTAGTTGAGATGTCTTTAGATGAGTATGAGGTTATAAGGCTAATAGACTTTGAAAAATTAACACAAGAAGAAACTGCAAAGCAAATGGATATAGCAAGAACGACAGTTCAAAGTATCTATAGTGATGCTAGATATAAATTATCAGAGCTTTTAGTTAGTGGGAAAAGGCTTGTTATAAGTGGTGGACATTATAGGATCTGTAGGGACTATGGAAAAAAATGCAACTTAAAAAAATGCAGGTGTGGCAGAGGAGAAGTAAAAAAGAATAAGGTAACTTTAGCTATACCAGTAAAGGCTAAGGATATAAATGGAAATATATCAGCTGCCTTTGGTAGAGCTAGTTATTTTCTGATTTACGATTTAAAAAGTGGGGGTTATGACTTTATAGACAATATAAGCAATACTAGTAATAACGGCGCAGGAGTTGCTACAGCACAACTTATTGCTGATAGTGGAGTAGATTTACTCTTATTACCTAAATGTGGTGAGAAGGCTAGAGGTATTTTAAGGGAAGACGGAATAAAACTTTACAAGACAATAAATCCAAATATAATGGAAAATATAGAATTATTTAAAGAAGATAAACTTGAAGAATTTAAACTTATGTAAAGAGGTGGATGTATGAAAAGATATGAATTTGAAGAATTTAGAGACCTAAATATAAGTGATGAAGATTTAGAAGATTACTATTTTGATTCTTGTGATTTTATAAATTGCCACTTTGAAAATTTTACAATTAGAAACTCTTTTTTTACAGAATGTAAATTTACAGATAGTCAAATAATAAACCTGAGTGCTAAGGGAAATACCCAGGTGCAGAATTTAATTTTTGAGAAGTCCTTATTGATGGGAATTAATTGGAAAGAATTTTTGGTGGGAGATGGTTTTTTAGAACCTATAAATAAAATTGAGAAGTCTACAGTAAATTATAATACTTTTTATGAGATGGATTTTAAAAAATTTGATTTTAAAGGCAATGAAATCTTAAATACTGAGTTTACTAAATGCAATCTAACAGAAAGTGATTTTAATTCTACTAAATTAAATGGAAGTAATTTTTTTGAGTGTGATTTAAAGAAATCTGATTTTAGAAATGCCAGTGGATATGAGGTAAATATTCTAACTTGCGGTATGAAAAATGCCAAGTTTTCATTGCCAGAGGTTATAAATTTATTAAATGTATTGGATATAAAAATAGAATAGTTTTTAAAGCTGAAAAAGGATAAATCAATTATTGATTTATCCTTTTCTATATATTATGAGTAGTTAATTTGCAGCCCAAATTTCAATCTCTAGCTTTATTTCCTCTAAACCTAATGCACTTACATAGGCAATGGTCATAGAAGGCGAAATATCTCCAAAAAACTCATTGTAAACCATATCAAAATAGTCCCAGTCTATAGTTTCAGTAGACCATATATTAACTTTTATAACATTGTCTGGTGTTAGGCCTATACTTTTTAAAAGATTAGCTATATTTAAAAATGTATTGTCTACTTGACTATTAAAACTTTCTGGTAGTTTACCATCTAAATCTGCTCCAATCTGGCCAGAAAAAGTGTAAAAAGTCGAGTTTGGATCTATTTTAGTTATATGGGTATAATTACCAACTGCCTTGCTTGTATTGTTTGAAGCTACTATTCTACTAACTACTTTATTATTCATTTTAAATCTCCTCTATATTGTGATAAATAATTTCTACCATCCTATACACGAATTTGTACAGGATTATCAACTGATAGAAATATAATCATCAAATACAGATATGGAGTTTTTATTGAATTGAATAATTGTATTATTAAACCTATTCATACTTATACCTCCTTATAAGAAGAAAGTATATATAAATAGATATAATTTGTCAATTAAATTAGCCTCTAATCTCTATAGTCTCTCCATCAGGTCCTTGAAACAAGGTTCTTTGCCAACTTTTTTCAGAAGCTACCCTAGGTTCAGGTAGGTGGGGGACTTGTAAAAGTTTGACTCCATTAGCTATAAGCCTATTATAATCATCATCAAAGTCATCAGATATTATACAAAAATGGTAACCAGAGTTTTTTCTTTCAGTATTCCAGTGTTCAAACTCTAAGACAGTGCTACCAAGTTTTAGATAAACCACTTTTTCAATTTCTGGCATATTTGGAACATTATGTTCATAATATTTTTTAAAGCCAAAATTTTCTTCATAAAATTTAATTGATTTTTCCCTATCTTTAACAGATATGGCTACATGATCTATGTGAGTAAACATAAAGAACTCCTCCTTTTAAATGTTAAGTTTTATTTGTAAAACGATCCAGTTTTCATCACTTGTGTTGATGAAACCATGAACTTCATCATGGGGCGAAAATATCATTTCTTTTTCCTTAACTAGATGGGGTTTATCATTTATTGTTATTGCACCACTACCAGAAACTACATAGAAGATTTCATCTATATTTGAATGTTTATGGTCTGGTGTTATTTGATTAGGTGGATACATTAAAATACCAACATCTAGGGCACCTTCTTTTAAAACTGCATGTCTTGAAGATTTATCTCCTATTTCAGATAAAACACTATTAATATCAAATTTAAACATAACTGCCTCCTTATTAAAATATAATTAAACAAATTATCATTAAATTTAAGCGCTTGAAAATTTAAATGAATTACTATAAAATTATATTAATATAGTTACAATCATTTAGCAATAAGGCACTTTAAAGTGCTATACACACCAAAAGGTAAGTATTGGAGAAATGAGGGATAATATGGTATGTGGAAAGTCATGTCCTATAGAACATACAGTAAATTTGATAGGTCATAAATGGAAGGTTTTAATTATTAGAAACTTATTAGATAAGGGTACACAAAGATTTTCAGAGTTAGATAGGGGCATAGAAGGCATAAGTCAAAAGATGTTAACTCAGCAACTTAGACAATTGGAAAGTGATGGAATAGTAGCTAGAAAAGTTTATCCAGAAGTACCGCCCAAGGTAGAATATTCACTAACAGAACTTGGAAATTCACTAAAGATAATTTTAGATTCTATGAATCTATGGGGGCTTGAACATATGGATAGGGAAGAAAATAGTGCTGTTTAAAACGTCCATAGTTTAAATCTAGGGAAAATAGTAAGCTTGTGATATATGTCACATAAAATAAGACCTGAAAATAGTAGAATATAAGACAGTGTGAGAAATAATTATAGGAGGCAATATATGAAGCTTGGGATAGGAATCTGTGAAAAGGTAAATGGTGTATGCTCATCAATGGGATGCTTTAAGGCTTATAATAAAAAGACAAAACATTTTGAGCCTTATAAAGACATAGAAACAGAACTGATGTCATTTTTTACTTGTAATGTTTGTTCATCTGAAAACTTCGAAGGTTTGGAGAGAATTGCTAATAAGTTAAAGGATGAAGATGTTAAAGTAGTCCATTTTGGAGCCTGTACTTTAAAATGTGAGGCAAACAATTTAGATAAAATAAAAAAAGTGTTTTCTTCTAAAAATATCGAAGTAGTAGAAGGAACTCATTAGATAGAAAAATACAAGGCTTAAGATTAAGCCTTGTATTTTTATTTTTTTATTTAATAAGTGATGAAACTAAAGCTTCTGATTTTGAAAAATCTTCTTCACTCGGATTCCATTCTGATTTTATTTCTTCATCTATAACCTGAAATCCAGCTAGTTCTAATCTTTCTTTTAAAACTTTATTACCTTCACCACTCCATCCATAGCATCCAAAAACAGCTGCTTTTTTATTTTTGAATTTAAGTGATTTCAGGAAGTGAAGCCAGCCATCAACACTTGATAGAACATCATTACCAACAGTTGGTGAACCAACTATTATAGCCTTTGATTTAAAGACTTCTGTCATTATTTCATTTTTATCATATTTAGCACAATTAAATATTTTTACTACAGTATCTGGAGCTAACTTACTAATAGTTCGTCCAATATTATGGGCTATTTTAGCAGTACCTTCCCACATAGTATCATATACAATTGTGATTTGATTTTCTTGATAATTTTTAGACCAAGCTGCATACTTTTCAACTATTTGTAGAGGATTATCTCTCCAAATAGCACCATGACTTGGAGCTATAATTTCTATAGGTAGATTTAATCCAACAATTTCATCAACTTTTTTAGATACAAGAGGTGAAAATGGATTTAATATATTTGCATAGTATTTCATAGCTTCCTTATTTAATAGACAAGTATCTGCCTTATCATTAAATAACTCTTCAACAGCAAAATGCTGACCAAAGGCATCATTTGAAAATAAGATATTATCACCAGTCATATAAGTAGCCATACTATCAGGCCAGTGTAACATTTTCATTTCAACAAAAACTAATTGTTTTCCATTACCAATGTCAAGTGAATCACCAGTTTTAACAATATTAAAATTCCAATTATGCTTACCATATTGTCCTTCTAAACTTTTTATAGCATTTGCTGTACAATAGATAGGTGTATTTGGTATCTCTTTCATTAAATCTAAAAGAGCCCCAGAGTGATCAACCTCTCCATGATTTACAATTATATAGTCAATTTTATTTATGTCGATTTCAGATTTTAAGTTTTCTATAAACTCGAATCTGTGAGGTGCCCATACAGTATCAATTAAAACTGTTTTTTCTTCTTCTATCAAGTAAGAGTTCTGACTTGAACCATTAATAATAGAATAATCATCACCATGAAATTGTTCTAATTCCCAGTCAATATAGCCAATCCAGTTTACATTATTTTTTACTAACTTTTTCATAATAACCTCCCATATAATAAAATTTAAGCAAATAATACTATCTACTTAGGTTTATTATATTATAGATTAAGGAAAATTGTAAACTCAGTACCAATATTTATCTCACTATTTACTTCGATAGTTCCCCCATATTTTTTAACCAATTCTTTTACAATGTATAGGCCTATACCAGTTCCACCAGTTACCTTGTTTCTTGAAGAGTCAACCCTATATAATCTATTGAAAATAAAGGGTAAATTATCTTTTGGAATTCCAGTACCATTGTCTCTTATTTTAAGTATAAGAGCATTTTCTTTTTGCTTAAGTGATACATGGACGCAGCCTATATCTTCGGCTATATATTTACCTGCATTGGACATTAGGTTCATAACAATTTGTTTAAAATGATCAGGGTTTATATTAAAATTAATATCCTTGTCTATATCCGTATTGATAAGGCAAGACTTCTCTTTAAAGATGGGTTTATATAAATCAACTATGGACAATAGATTACTAGAAAGATTAATAGCTTCTACAGGAAGATCGCTATCAAAGGAGGCTAGTAAAAAAGAGTTTTTTAAATCATCAACAAGAGAGGAAATTCTATTTATTTCCTCCAGGATGATTTCTAGATTATCACTATTAGCCTCCCAAATTCCATCTAAGATAGCCTCAAGGTAGCCCTTGATAGTTGTTATAGGTGTCCTAAGTTCATGGGATATGTCTAGGGCATATTGATTTCGAATAGCTTCTTCTTGTTTGAGACTTTGACTTAAGTAGTCTATGGATTTTGCCAATTGATTAATCTCAAGAGTATTATTTTTTATAGCAGAGCCTAGATTAATATCAAAATCACCCTCCTGGAGTTTTTTAGTTGATTTAGTTATGCTGACTAAGGGTTCAGATAAACTTTTAGATAGAAATAATGCTAGGATGAAGCTTAATATAAGTGAAAAAATTGCAGATATAATAAAGGAGCTATTTAAGGTATCACTAAATATAACTGCACTTTTAGTCAAATATGAATTATCATAAAAGCCAATAATTATTTGACCAAGTTCTTCTTCATTTTTTAAAAGAGGAAAAGTATTTTCCACATAATCTCCTTGGCTTTTAGACCTGCCCATCATGTGATTACCATGTCGCATCATACCACCCATATGATTGTAACTTTCATCAGACTGAAAAACTGTAGCTCCAGATAGGTTCTTAATAGTTATTGATACATTTGCACTATCTGCATAAGAGTTAATTTGATCAGAATATAGGACATAATCATTTTTGCTATATAATTTATTAATATTTTTTACAATTTCACTTAATTTTTTTTCATGCTCATCAATTAGATATATTTCAAATTCAGAATTTATTCTAAGTCTTGAAATATAGCTAGTAATAGATATACTTACAATAATTATTGATAGAAAGCAAATTATAATTTTATTAGAAAGTTTCATAAAAAGCTCCTTTTAAAAATTTATATTCATAATCCATTCATAATTATATCTTATTATGAATATAAAGAAAGTAAAGAAAATAATAAGGAGGGTACTTATGAAAAAAATATTATTAGGTTTGGGTGCACTTATTATTGGTGTTGGAACAACAGTAGCTTATGCAAAAGATATACCAGTAGTAAAGAGTGAAAATAATTATAAACTTAGTGAAGAAATCAAGGTAGAGGCAAATGAAAAAGATGCAAAAGTAGCTTATAGAGATAACTATAGTGAAAAAGACATGGAAGAGATGTTTAAAAGTAGAGTAAAGTATAGGAAACAAGAATTAAAAGAATTATTAGATAAAAATTTAATAACAAAGGAAGAGTATAACTACGAACTAAAAGATATTGAAGAAGTTGAAAAATACCATGAAGAAACAGGATATGATTATATGAATGATCATGGTAGATGTGAATTGGGTTCTGGTATGGGAATAAGAAGTACAAATTCTAATTCTAGCTCTAACTCAAATTATGGAATGCACCATAATGGAAGTAGAAGAGGAATGCATAATGGACTTGGAAGAGGCTGCCATTAATAGATAAGAAAAAGATTAAAGCTAAGTAGCTACTTAGCTTTAATCTTTTTTTAAGCTTTAAATCTGTAACCTGCGCCATAAACAGTTTCTATATACTTAGGTTTTTTAGGATCATCCTCTATCTTTTGTCGGATGTTTTTAATAAAGGCATCAATCGTCCTGTCATAACCATCATAATTATTTCCAAATGTAAGGTTTATAATCTGTTCACGAGTTAGGACATTAGCCTGATTTTCCACTAGGGTAAGAAGAATTTTAAACTCATGCGAAGTTAACTCCACTGGCATATCTTTTTTAAAAACTAACATTTTTTCTGGGTAAATTTTCAAATCCCCTTGATTAAATGCTAGGGAAGTTGATACCACCTGACTAGAATAGACCCTTCGCAAAAGTACCTGTATTCGAGCCATAAGTTCCCTAGGGCTAAAAGGTTTTGTAATATAATCATCTGCGCCAATAGATAGGCCTTCTATCTTATTATCTTCAGAAGATTTTGCAGTTAACATTATTATTGGAATATTTGAGCTTTGTCTAATTTTTCGGCAGACATCCTCACCACTTATTTTAGGTATCATAAGATCCAGTACAACTAAATGGATATTATCTTTATGAATATTAAATAAGTTTATAGCTTCTTCACCATCTTTAGCAATTATGGTTTTATAATTTTCCTTGTCTAAGTAGGCCTTTACAAAATTACTTATTTTTATTTCATCTTCAACTAATAAGATTGTATACTCCATAATAATCTCTCCTTATCTTCTAGCTATGGAAACAGTCCTTAGTCGGCCTTTTATTTCAGTAGTTTTTAAGGCTTCTAAGACCATATCTCCCTTATTATTTAAAATTTCAACAAAACTAGATACATCTATTATATCTATTATACCTATATCATCTCCACTAAGACCATCAATACTGCAAATCGATCCAACTATATCGCCAGCACGCATCTTAGTTTTTTTACCTGCATTTATATGAAGCTTTAAAATGCCCTTGTTTAACTCTTCTTTTTCAGGATTAGAGTAATCATTAAGTGTAGTCATTTTATTTTTAAATTCAGCTATATCCTCACTAGATATAGACAAATCATTTATATCTAAACTATCTATCTTAGTAGCTGTGTAGCCCTCTATATCTCTGATATATTTTTCTTCATAGTTGTTGTGGAAGGTTATTGCCTTTCCAGTAAGTCCCTTTCTACCAGTCCTACCTATCCTATGAACATAGGATTCTATTTCATCAGGTACATTATAATTTATGACATGAGATACATTATCAACATCTATACCCCTAGCAGCCACATCTGTTGCTATTAAGTATCTAAATTTAAATTCTTTAAAATCATTCATTATGGCTGTCCTGTCTTTTTGCTCCATACCACCATGGATTTTATCACATGAATAGTTTTGTGATTTTAACTTTCTATATACAAAGTCTACCTCATCACGAGTATTACAAAAAATAGTAGCAATATCTGGTTTTTCAGCTACTAGTAAATCTTGTAAAAGTTTTATCTTATCAAGATTTTCTGTATTATATCTTACTTGCTCAATTCTATCCATTGTGTTGTTAGTAGAAATTATTTCAATAAATTCTGGATCAAGCATGTAATTATGAGATATATCCAATATACTGTCTGATATAGTGGCAGAGAACATTAGAGATTGTCTTTTCTCTGGAAGATGGTTTAAAATTTTACTTATTTCTTCTGAAAAACCCATATTTAGCATTTCATCAGCTTCATCTAAAACTAAATATTCTATCTTAGATGTTTTTAAATTGCCACGAAGGATATGGTCCAGCACTCTACCAGGAGTACCAACTACTACATGGGTTCTCTGTTTTAAGGATCTGGTTTGAGCACCATAGGGTGTTTTACCAAAGATATCTAGAATTTTAAGTCTTTTAAATCTACTAATATTAAAAAATTCTTCCTTAACTTGTAGGGCAAGTTCCCTAGTAGGAACTAAAATTAAAGCTTGGGGACTTATTTCATCCCAAACTATTAAATCTGATAGAGGGATTGCAAATGCAGCTGTTTTCCCACTACCAGTTTCTGATTTAACTATTAAATCTTTTTTTGCTAATACATTTGGAATTGCAAGTTTTTGAACCTCTGTAAGCTTGTTATATCCCAAAATATCTATTGATTTTTGTAACTCTTCACTTAATTGTATGTTATTATTCAAAGTCTCACTCTTTCTTTATAAATTGCATAATAATTATATACTAAAACTCTTATAAAACCTAATAACTTAAGATAAATGTTTACATAATTTAAATAATGAGGTAGTATTTTATTAGCTGCATATGGGAGGTAAATATGATAATAAACAAATTTAGCGAGAATATATACTACTCAGATTTTGTAAGAGAAACAGATAGGCCAGTACTAGGATATATAAGAGGAGATAAGTTTTCTGTTATGATAGATGCTGGTAATTCTCAAGACCATATGGAAGAATTTTTAAGAGAAATAGAAAGAATGAACTTAGAAATGCCAAAATATTGTGTAATAACACATCACCACTGGGACCATAGTTTTGGAATGGAATTTTTCAAAGGAGAAACTATAGTTTCAAGAAAAACAAATGATAAGTTAGAGTATCTAAAAAAACTTAAATGGGATAAGGAGTCTGTTTTAAAAAGACTTGAAACTGGAGAGGAAATAGAGTTTGCATATAATGCTATGGTAGTAGAATATGAAAATTTTGATGATATAAAAGTTTCAACAGGAGATATTATATTTGAAGATAAACTGATTTTAGACCTTGGAAATGATTTGTGTCATATAGTTTTAGTAGGTGGGCCACATGAAGAAGATTCTTCTTTAATATACCTTGAAAAGGAAAAGGTGTTATTTGCAGGAGATGCTCATAGTGGAGATTATTACCATAATGAGGGTAAAATAGATGGAGAAAAAATGAAGGGATATATAGGTAACTTAGAAGCAATAGATTTCAATACCTATATACTTGGACATGATAATCCAATAGAGAAAGAGACGATAATGATGTTACTAAAAAAATTAATATAATGGGAGAATACTATGAAAGCAAATTTTATAATATCGTATAGTGGAGGAAAAGATGCAAATTTAGCACTTTACAGAGCGATTGAAAAGGGATATAAACCAGTAGGATTACTGACAACTTATAATGAGGCTATGGAGAGATCATGGTTCCATGGCATACCAAAAGATATCTTAATGGAGGTATCTAAATCTTTAAAAATACCAATAAACCTAGTTAGTACAGGTTTTGGCAATGATTATGGGCTAGATTTTGAAAGAGCCTTAATAGAATTTAAAAATCAGGGAGCAGATACTTGTGTTTTTGGAGATATAGATATAGAAGAACATTATAGCTGGTGCGATGAAAGATGTAAAAATACTGGACTTAAGAGTGAATTTCCACTATGGAATGAAGATAGAGAAAAACTTGTTTTAGAAAGTATAAACCTAGGATTCAAGTCAATGATAACAGTAATAGATAATAGTATATTAGATGAGAGTTTTTTGGGAAAAACTTTAACAGCAGAAATCATAGAAAAAATAAAAGAAAGTGGGGCAGATCCATGTGGAGAAAATGGAGAGTACCATACTTTTGTCTATGATGGACCAACATTTGATAAGCCTATAGACATAAAAGTTGGAAAAATAATTAAAAATAATAAAAATGCAGCTATAGAAATAAAATTATAGAAAAACCCTTTAATCATATAAAAAGATTAAAGGGTTTTGTTTTATTTTTCGTTGTATAGAACACCCAGTGGTAAAAGTGCAAAAAGCATTATCATAGCAGCTGCAATTGTACCAGTATCATTAAACATAAAGATGATTAACGCATCTATAAATATTAAGGTAAAAGACTTAAATATTATAGGGTGTTTTACTCTTAGTTTATTTATATCTATCTTCTTAAATTTAGATAATAGGGCAAGAAGTATTAATTCAGAGAATAATACTAAATTCCATGGTGAATGAAGTAGGTTATAGAATACTTGTCCCAATTTAGTTCTGATTATTTCAATTAGTTTACTTGATCCACCAGTTGTAAGAGCTAGTATAGCCTTACCAGCATGGGTTGGATTTGGATTAAACATGGCATCAAAACCAGCTACAAGTAAGATAAATATTACAACAGATCCACCTAAAAGAATTAGTTTTTTCAAGGATAACTTTTTCTCAAATATGATGAAGAAACTAAATAGCATAAGGGCTAAGGCAGATATTGTACCGCCCATATTAGCTCCAGATATTGGGCTAAGTGCCACTACTACAAAAAGCATATATAGATTAAAAATTATAAACATTTTTACTTTACTAAGTTTTAACTTACTAAAAATACTAAAGAAAGATAAGACTGTCGATCCAATTAAAATTCCCATATAGTCATTTCCTATACCATAGAATCTACCACCTGCTATAGCATCTGATCCCAAAGGTGAGACAATCATATACTTATTAAAGATAAATCCATCAAGTAATATAAAGATACTAGTTATAGCAGTTATTATACCAAGTGATAGGATGAAATCTTTTTTAGTAAGACTATAGATTATATTTGAGAATATAAAACTACTTAGAAGAACATAAGCTATATCCAAAATTATGGACTTGTAGCCAAATATGGCAACAGTTAACATAGATAAAGGTATAGTTAATATAGTTAGAACTCCTAATTTTAAAAGTTTTTCACTTATAAATTTATTTTTAAGGAATTTAGGAATAAATAAAGCTGCCAGGGCAACTAAAGATAGAGCTATAAAACTCCAGTGGAAAACATTTCTAAACTTCCTTATATAAACATAGCCATCTTGGCTATTTATTAAATCTTCTATAGAATTTTCATTGGGAGTTAAAGTCATAGACTCACCTGAAAGTTCCTTATTATTTTTTATATCAAAATGATTTAAAACTGTTGCACTAAAATCAAAGTTAGTAACTAAACCATCTCTCCTAGTAAGGTTTGATTTTAATAGACCTTTTTCAGTATTAGCTGAGGATAAAATAACTGGTGTTAAACCAAAATTACCAGCAGATACCATTTCCTTTGAAGGGTTAGGGCTTATTACCATAAACAAAGTTTCATCTAAGTCTACTTTTTTCATAAGCTCTCCAAGGACAAAGTCAGCTCTTTTTATAGCCTTTAGTTTTTGCGATAACCTAACATTATCAGAGGCAAGCCTATCTGATTTAGAAACTCTTACAGTATCTCCATAATCTAAAAAAAGTATATCGGATTTTGGTAAGATTCTATCTACTTCCTCCAAAACTTTTTTCTCATCAAGTTTTATACCACCTAAAACTTTTTCATCTTTTTTAAGTAGGGATGAATCTACATTACCATAAGGTATAAGTCCCATATTATCCATGGCAATCATAGTTGCCTCACGATTTGGAGTTATAAAGTCAGCATTTCCGATAAAACCAATACTTAAATTATTATTTTTTGCAATTTCTCCAAAATTTCCAACTGTATTGTTGGGTGTTATATCTAGTGCAGTTCTCCTGATATCTTCTATAGCTAGATTGGCAACTTCTTCATCTGCACTTTTAGTATTAGTAAATAGATTATAAATTGAAGTAGAATCGTTATCTTCACTGGCAAGTAATTCTGTAAGTGCGACTGATGAATTGAGATTAAAAGCTAGCCCAGCCTGTGTAGATGCTAGGGTTCTAACTCCCATTCCAAGACTTAAGTAAGTGCTACCCCTGTTTGCCACTGCTGATTTGGCGCGGGTATTCATAAGTGCAATCCCACCATTATCTATTAGATACTGTAAGTTTTCAGCCTTACTATCTAAGATATTATGGATACTAACTTCATCTAAAATTAAAACAATAGCTTTTTTTCCTTGAATATTCTCTTGAGCATTCACTATATTTATATTAGTTATAAGAATTAGGCCTATTAAAAATATAATAAATATCTTTTTAGAGAATGAATTTTCATTATACAAGACATGTCCCCCTAAGTGCTTAATAATCTTATTATACATAAAAAAAGAATCTTGAGATTAGCAAGATACTCGTATTAATAAGGATATATTAAGTTATAATTATAGTTTAATGTTAGCATAAAATTACCTTGGTTTCAACTTATATAAGTTAAGGAAAATCTTATGTAAAACTTCTAGGTAAAGTAATTTATTCACTTATTTATAAAATATAAGCTTTAAAGTTTACAATATATTCAATATTAGATATATTAATAATGTAGAGAATAATTAGATTTTTATACGAGTAAAAAGCTGCTATATATTATAGTGACTTCCTAGACAAAACATATTATTAACTTATGAGATAAGAGATATAGCTTAGATGAAAATAAAGACTTGTAATAGTTGTAGAAATTAAATTTTATTTTGTAGCATAGATAATCATTTGATTTGAAGAATAGACAGAAGATAAAAATAAAATAATATTAGTTCGTTGAGAGGGGGACAATAGATGGTTTTTTATAAATTTAAACCAAAGCCTTCTAGTAGGATGGCGGTGTTAAATACTGTTGCTACTATAAGGGAATCTATTTTATTAGAACTAGGAAGCATAGAAGATCTTATTTATAGTAGTATTTTTGTAGGTAAGGCAAGTATTGATAATAAGCTTAAATTTGATTTTAGGTATGATGAAGAATGTAATTTAATGTTTGGTGGAGTATATGAAAGTTTAAAAAAGCTAGAGCTTATAATATCCAAAAATAAACCCAAGGTTATATTTATTATGAACACAAGTGATAATTTGAAAATTTTAGGTTACATAGATGAAATAGTTCTAGCTTTAGGTAGGTATAAAGATATTCAAATAGTTAGCCTGGGAGATTGTTTTGCCCAAGATAGTTTTAATAAGACTATGGAAAACACCCTCTTAAAATTGGTAGCTAGCTTAGCTAGAGAAGATGTTAAAAAAGATGAGTTATCCTTTAACATATTAGGGTCCTGTATGGATATGTTTAAGTTTAAATCAGATATAGAAGAGATAGTTCGTATATTAGATAATGTACTTGGTTTAAGGGCAAACTGTATACTTACATCAGATACCAGTATTGAGAATATAGAAGATATTGGAAGGGCAAGTATAAACCTAGTAATCAGAGAAGAAGCTTTAAAAACCGCTGAATTTTTAGAGAATAAATATAAGACCCCATTTTTATATGATAGACCCTATGGGATTAAGGGAAGTATAAGATGGATAGAAAAAATAGGGCAGGTTTTAAACCTAGATATAAATAGGGACTACATAGATTGGGAGATGGACATAATATCTAAGGAGTTAGATTTAGAAATAAATAAAGAAGGGGAAATAGTTGGAAGGATAGGCAGGAAGAAAAAAATATCTGTAGGGGGACATAGGGATATTGTCCTTGGTGTATCAAGTTTTGCCATAGATGAGTTTGGACTGGAAAAAGGTGTGATATGGAGAAATAATGATTCTAACATAGAAGATGAATTGGATTATATTATGGAAGAGGAGTTTTTTAAGAAAAACTTGGACATGGATAAGCACATATTAATGGCAAGTGGAGAGCTTATAGAAGCTGAATATTTGGCTAAGGAGTTTCAAATTTCAAACCCAGATACTAACATTCTTATTGACAAGGATGAAAAAACTTTAGTTGGTTTTAAAGGAGCTATTAATCTTATGAAGATTTGGAGTGATAATATTGAATAGGATAGTTTTTACAAGTGAGCGACTAGAAGCTGTAAAGTCAAGTAATGAAGATATTGATTTCATAATGAAATTAGAAAATTTAGAAGAAAATTATGGCTTGATTTTAGGAAATACTAAGGAGGAGCATAGGGAGTATTTAAATAATACATCTTATTTAGTATTGATAATCTTAGATAAAGCTACCAAGAAAAGATTAGGCTATATTTTAAACAAGATAGATTCTAAAACTAAGGTATTAGAACTTAGACGATTTGCCTTAGAAGAAAAGGGCAGTGGATATGGTAGGGAAATTTTAGGAGCTTTTATTGACTATAGTTTTAAGGAGTTAGATATTAATAGGATCTGGTTAGATGTTTATGAGTATAATAAAAATGCTATACGCTTATATGCTTCAATGGGAATGCAAATAGATGCAGTACTTAGGGGGAGTTTTAAGTTAGATGGAAAATATAGAGACCAGGTAATATTTTCACTTCTTAAAGATGAGTATATATAGAAAATCCAGAAAACTAATTAGTTTTCTGGATTTTTATTAGACTTAATAGTTTTGATTGCCTTAGTCATAGTATAATTTGTAAAACTTATATTATCGATTTTGACTTGGTCTTCAGACTGAATTTTAAAGCCTTGTTTTTTAAAAAAGTTTTTAGCTGTTATTGAAACATGGGACATAAGAGTTTCAATATTATTTGCCTTGGCATATTTTACTAGATGGTCTAGCATCAAGGAAGCAATTCCAATAGATTGATAGTCTTTATGCACAAAAAACATATCTATGGTACCATCTTTTTCAATATTTGAAAATCCAACTATATTATCATTGAGTTCTACAACTATTGAATATGTATTTAAATATCTTTCTCCCCAGGAGTCTAGATCAATATTATCTTTGGCCCAAACATTTAATTGATCCTTACTATAATCTCTACAATTAATGAAATGAACTGTAGAGTAAAATAATTTATGGATGTCATTAAGGTCATTTTTATTATAACTTCTTATTTTCACTGTAACACTCCTCATACAAATTTAATCATCTATCTAATGATATTCTAAATAGATAATTAAAACAATAGAATATTTTTAAATAATTTCAAAAATTCTATTTTAAATTAATTTATCAAAATTAGAAATTTTAGGATATACTAAAATAAGAGTACAAATTGGAGGTTATAAAATGAAGGATATAATAATAATCGGTGGTGGAGCAATTGGATGTTCCATAGCCAGGTTTTTATCTAAATATAAACTAAACATATTACTACTTGAAAAAAATATAGAAATATGTGAAGAAACAACTAAGGCAAATAGTGCAATAATTCATGGGGGTTATGATGCAGCTCCAAAGAGCCTAAAGGCAAAGTTAAATATTAGGGGAGCAAAAATGTATAAGACACTAAGTGAAGAACTTGGGTTTACCTATAAAAATATAGGTTCCTTGGTAGTGGGTTTTACAGAGCAGGACTTAGAAGTTTTGGAAGAACTTTATAGCAGGGGACTTGAAAATGGAGTAGAGGGGCTATCTATAATAGATGGGTATGCTGCAAGAGAGATGGAGCCTTTTATATCAAAAGAGGTAAAATATGCTCTGCACTGCTCAAGTGCAGGGATAGTTGACCCTTTTAATTACACTTATTCAATGATGGAAAATGCCATGGAAAATGGAGTGGAGATAAAGACAGAAGCAGAAGTAGTTTCTATGGAAAAGAGATTAGAGCATATTTTAGTTAAGACTAAGGATGAAATCTTTAAAACCAAGCTGGTAATCAATGCAGCAGGATTGTTTTCAGACAAGGTGGCAAATATGGCTGGAGATGATGATTTTTATATAATCCCTACAAAGGGAGTTTATAGATTACTTGGAAAAAATAAGGACATGATTTTAAATAAGGTCTTATTCCAAACACCATCAGAAAAGGGAAAGGGGGTTTTAGTTACTCCGACCTATGCTGGTAATGTAATGCTAGGACCAACATCTAGCAAACTAGATGGTAATGTAGCCCCAACAGAAGAAGATTTGGAAACAATAGATAGGCTTAGTAAGAAAACTATGCCAGAGCTAGATGTAAAAACTACCATAAGAGTTTTTGAAGGAGTTAGGGCAAAGCCTAACACTAGGGACTTTATGATTTATAAGTCAGAAAAAATGGAAGGGGTAATCCATGTAGGGGGTATTGAATCACCAGGTTTATCTTCGGCTCCTGCCATAGCAGAATATGTTGAAGATTTGGTTTTATCTATGAAAAGCTTAGAACTTAATAAAAGCTACAAAAAAGAAAAATCAATAAGGGGCTATACTGCAAAAAGCTATGAAGGAATGGATTTAGAAGAGATAGAAGAGGCAGAAAGAGAGATTATCTGTAAGTGCGAGGGGATAACAAGGGGCGAAATAATAAGGTCTATAAATAATATAAATGGAGCAATTAGTAGGGATGGAGTAAAGAGAAGAACTAGAGCTGGTATGGGTTTTTGCCAGGGAAGAAGATGTGGACCAAAAGTTAGAGAAATTATAGCTACAGAACTTGGCATAGATGAGTCGGAGATAAAAGAAGGCCTTAGCGGGAAAGAATTAATTGAGAAATATTTTAAATAAACTTTAATTATATAAATCAGATGAAGGTAGGGATAAATTTGGAGATAATAAATAATAAATTATACAAGTATTTGAAGAATTATATTTTAGAAGAAGATAACTTAAAGATTAATTCAGAGTTAAAATTTGCACTATCAACTATAATTAGTAAATACCTAAGTATAGGAAATAAAGAATTTATACCTGAATATGCAGTTAGGGAAAATTTTTTCTATGATGGTTATGCTCCAAATGGGATGGGCAACTATAAGGAACCAATAATATTTGAATACAAGCTATATAAGGATAAGTCTATAAAAAATTTATATAAAAGATTTTTAAATTTTATAGAAGATATAGAAGAACCACATAGAATAATCTTTGTAGTGCCAAATATTAAAAGAAAGGATATAAGTCTTTTGGAGGCTGAAGGCTTTAATAATTATCCTAAACCAGTAGAAATTTGGAATTTAGAGGATTTAGAAAAAAAGTTTAACTATATACATGAATTTGATTTTAATATAGTAGATTTACTTGAAAATATAGACAGGTATTATTTGGACTATCAAATTAATAAAAGTAATATAACTACAAACATAGATAGACTTGAAGAACACAACAATAAGATAAAAGATTTGAAGAAAACTTATGATACTAAAAACATTGTTTTATTTTTAGGTGCTGGTGTATCAGTAGATGCGAATATCCCTCTATGGGATGATGTTATATCGGAGCTGTTTATGGAGCTTATGGATGAGATTGTATTTGAAAATGATATAGTTCTTGAAGATATTGAGAAATCTCAGATGGATCATATGTTAAAATATGAAACGGGATTTTCTCCCATAATAAAAACTAGAATCCTAAAAACTGGTTTTAGGGGAGAGCTTGAGCAGCAACTTAAAAATGTTATGTATAAAAATGAAAAAGTTGATGAAACAGAACTTATGAAGTCCATAAGTAACATATCTAAAAAAAGAGAAGATGGAACTGGTATTAAGGCAATAGTAACCTATAATTTTGATGACTTACTAGAAAAAAGTTTATCTGCTAGGGATATAAAATTTGACTCTATCTATAGTGAGTCTCTCTTACCGGTTGGAAAAGAGCTGGGAATCTACCATGTGCATGGTTTTATACCTAGAGATACAGATAACTATATGTCATTGGAAAATTCAAATCTAGTTTTTTCAGAAGAAGAGTATCATCAGATAATGTCTGATCCATATAATTGGGCAAATTTAAGTCAATTAGAGTTTTTAACTAATGATACCTGTGTTTTTATTGGGCTTTCATTAACAGATCCAAATTTGAGGAGAATACTTGATATATCCTCCCATAAAAAAAGTGTTAGATATAATAAGACCTATCATTATGCTTTTTTGAAAAAACCAGTATTTAATACAAGTAATGAAAATGAAAATATGGAAAAATTTAAGAAGGTAAATATAGACTTGTTGGAAACCTTTTATAGGGAATCAGGGATTTCCATAATTTGGTTTGATGAATTCAAAGAATTGCCTAAATTGTTAAATATTTTACTTAGAAAAGAACAATAAATCATAAAATAGCAGTATATTATACTTTTTTTATAGATATACTGCTTTTAACTTGCTAATATAAGATTGCTGAGGATTGACAATTTCCCCTTAATAAAGTAAATTATTCCAAGGAAGACTATTATTAGATTAAAAAAAAAATAGTTTATAAGAGGATAGAACTTAGGGTTCTTTTTTTATTGCATACTTAAAAATATTGTTGTATATAAATTTTTAGTAAAAAAATATTTTTATTTACATAAATTTTGAATTTTTTACATAAAATGGGAATATTATATAGACATTGTATACAAAATATAAAAACTATAGAGGTGTATCGAGATTGGAAAAAAATATAACTAGAAATATCAAAGCTTATATTTTCCATGACAAAAATAGCAATCAAGACCAAGTTAGTATACTGGGAAAAATTAAAAGAAAAGATATTGTAGAATTAAATAAGACTGAATATAAGTATGACAATCTAAGTGAAGTTACAAATTTTGAAGAATATAATAATGAAGAATTATGCAGAATGTATCAAATAGGTAATGAAAATGCTCTTAGTTATTTAATAAATAAGAATAAAAGATTAGTTTACAGTAGGGTTATGAAATACTATAAAATGTATCGTCATGATTTGACAGTTGATGATTTATTTCAAGAGGGCTGTATAGGTATTTTAAAAGCTGTTGATAAGTTTGACTATAGTTTAGGTTTTAAGTTTTCTACTTATGCTACCAATTGGATAGACCAATCTATATCAAGAGCCATTGCAGATAAGGGCTACACTATAAGGGTGCCTGTTCATATGTTTGATAATATAAACAAATATAATAAATTATCAAAAGAGTTGGAAAACAACAATATAGAACTGGACGATAGAGGGGAATATTTACGAGAAATTACTGGCTTTAAAAGTGAACAGTTAAAAGATATAACTAATATTTCTAATAATATACTAAACATGTCATCTTTAAACATCAAGGTGGGGGAAGTAGAAGATACAGAACTTATATCATTTTTAAAGTCTGAATCAGAAGAAAACCCTCTAAATATAGTAACTGAAAACCACCTAATAGAAGAGGTGGGGATGGCTCTTCAAGTATTAAATGATAGGGAAAGAGACATTCTTTCTATGAGATTTGGACTTAATAACAGTACTCCAAAGACGCTGGAGGAAATAGGACTTATATATGATTTAACAAGAGAAAGAATTAGACAGATAGAAAAAAATGCAATTGTAAAATTAAAAAAATCTAAAGATATAAATGCCTTAAAAGCATTTTTAAGTGACAAATAAAACAAGTGTATCTAGCATACACTTGCTTTTTTTAGTTATAATAAAACAAGAAATAATTTATAAATAATTAAGCATATATTAAAAAAATATAATTATAATAAGCAATATATGATAAAATTGTTTATAAGGAGGATTGTAATGAATGTACTTATTTTAAGTGGAAGATTTGGCTTTGGTCATAATTCAGTGGCAGAAGCTTTAAGAGGCGATATAAGAAAGATAAATGATGATATAAATATTGAAGTTGTAGATTTAATAGAGTATCTATATCCTGAAGTATCAGAGCTTGTTTATAAAACCTTTGATACCGTAGTTAAAAGATATCATGATATTTTTAATATATTTTATAAATTAACAGAAGAACTAGAGATAGACATGAAAATAAAGGGAAGTAAGGTTATAAGAAAGATAGAAAAGCTTTTAGAAGTTAACAAACCTGATTTGATAATATCAACCCTGCCAATATGTGCACAAACTATGTCACAGTACAAGTCTAAGACTAGCATAACTATACCCCTTGTAACTTGTGTAACAGATTTGTCATTACATACAGAGTGGATAGCTCCCAATACAGATTATTATTTAGTACCAAGTATTGAAATAAAAGATATTTTGGTTGAAAGAGGTTTAAAAGAAAAAAATATATATGTAGTTGGAGTTCCTGTAAGACAGGACTTTAGAAGGGAAGTAACTAAGGAATTAACAGGTAGGGCAAAAAATGTACTAATAATGGGCGGCGGACTTGGACTTTTGCCAAATATGGATAAGATGCTTAAGGATTTAAATATTTTAACAGCAGTTAAAAAAACTATAATAACTGGTAGAAATCAGAAGGCTTTTAAAAAGTTTACCAATGCTAAATATACTAATACAGAAGTTATTGGCTATACAGACAAGATATTTGATTATATGGTGGAATCTGATTTAATAATAACCAAGGCTGGCGGAGTAACCTTATTTGAGGCAATCCACACAGAGACACCTTTATTTGTAATTACTCCTTTTTTAGAGCAAGAAAAGTTAAATGCGGAATTTATAGAAAGAGAAAATATTGGAAGAGTCATTTGGGACGAAGACACAAGTAATGATGAACTTATAGAATTAATATTTAATGCAGATGAACTTAAGATTATGAGAGATAATATTAAGAGAGTTAAAAATGAATTTATAATTGATGATATTGATAAATCCTTGGAGAAAATGCTGAAAGGATATGATTCCAAAGATGAGCTGGAAATTAAATAATATAATAATTATAATATTGCTTAGTTATAGTATAATACCAACTTTTATAGATAGGTTGATTTGGAGAAGAAGATTTACAAGAGATAGAGAAGTTGCTTTAACCTTTGATGATGGACCAGGAATATATACAGAGGCAATTTTAGATTTGTTGGTAAAATATAAGGTAACAGCAAGTTTTTTTGTTGTAACAGACAATGTTGAAAAATATCCAAATATAGTAAAGAGAATTATAAAAGAAGGGCATGAAATCTGCCTACATTCTAGAGCCCATAAGATGAATATTTTTAGGAGTTATAAGGCTATGGATAAGGATTTCATACACGCCTTAGATGAGCTTGAAAAGATGGGTGTTAGACCTAAATATTATAGGCCGCCCTGGGGAGTTTTTAATCTTGATTTATATAGACTTATAAAAAAATATAATCTAAGAAAAGTTGTATGGAATGTAATGGTAGGGGATTGGAGGAAATTTACAACACCTGAGATACTTTCAAGAAAATTGATTAGAAGGACCAAGGGTGGAAGTATAATCTGTGTGCATGATGCAGGAACAGATCATGGACCTAAAAATCTAATCAAGGCTTTAGAGATCTACCTACCTAAAATACTGGCTAAGGGATATAGATTTATAAAAATAGATGATATATATAATTAAAAAATAAAAGACTGATTATAGTTAAGTAATTAACTTTAATCAGTCTTTAAAATTTTTTTAATAGTTATGTTTTTCTTAAATTAGAATTTTACTGCTTCTTCTAATGCAGCATCTTTAGTCATTTCTCCACCTAATAGAGATGGTGTATAAGGTTTTTCTTGTTTTTTACCAGAATCTCTATAGAAGTAAGTCATCAATTCAGCAAAGATAGTTTGTCCATCTTTATAAGCCTTATTTAAATTCTTTTGAGCTAACTGATCAGCATATTCAACAGCTTTTTTAGGATCTTGTTTAGCTAATTCTTTTATTTTCTTGTCAACAGCTTTTTGTTCTTCTAATAATCTTAATTCTTCTTTATTCCAATACTTTCTAACATTTTTACCATATTGTTCTCTATTTAATTCAGATAGTGCTGAAACTCCTCTTAAAGTCCAATATGCAGATTCAGGTTTATATTGGTTTCCAGTTACTTTGTAGGCTGGTATAGAATCTGTTATACCACCTAATACTGGAACATAAATACTATGTTCAGAGTTACCCATTGCTACCCAAAGTACTCCACCCATATCTTTTGGATAGTCTTCTCTAACTTCTAAAACATGACACTCTTCTTGATTGATAGTTCCTATAGCTCTAACCTCTGCATTTTGTGGTAAATTTGCATCATATTTAGTACCTTCATATCTGTATCTTTGCATTTCCATAACATCTTTTACAGATATTTTTTTATCAGTTTTTTGGAATAGTTCAAATTCTTCTGCTTCGTAAGGTATTTTTTTATCCTTATCTAAGAAGTTTATTCCACCCCAAAGTCTAGATCTGTTATACTCATTTAATTTTTCAGCATAAGTTTTTCTAACATGGATTTTTCCATTTTCTTCAACTAGGAATCCATTTTTCTTTGGTAGATTTACTAAATCTTTAGATGCAATAACATTTTCCTTATCATTAACATCTACAACACCTAACATGTAACAGTTAGGAACAACTGAAAAAGCATCTTCAGGATATTTAACAGCTACATATTGATGACCTGTTAACATTTCCATGTACCAAGTTTCTTTTTGGTCTGATACAAAGATTATATTACCTTCTGATGATCCATGCTCATCTACTATTTTTGCTACAAGTTCTATACCTTCTCTAGCAGTTTTAACTCTAGGAAGTACAATACCTGTTATAGAAGATTCTGTTAAACCTTTTTCAACAAGAGGGTCTGCTTTATATGCTTTTTCATGTGCATAGGCAGTTACTGTTGCTGTCATTGCTACACCAAATTCATTAAAACCTGCTGCATCAAATACATCACCTTCATCTTGGTAGCCATCTGGTACTGATGTAAATTTATAACTTTGTTCTGGTTGTGGTAATTTTAAACCATTAACATCTTCAAACATTTCACCTTTTTTATAATTCTTTCTAGGTGTTACTACAATGTTTTTATTATAGGCAGCACTGTAATCCTCAGTTCTCCCTAAAATTGTATGACCATCTTTTGCTACCTTTCTACCAACTATTGTTCCTGTACACGCCAGTGATGTAACACTGCTCATAGCAATAGTAACCCCTAATGCTAATGATATTAACCTTTTTTTCATAAGACCCCTCCTAAGATATGTATATATTTTTCTTACAAGTATATTTTACAAAATTGTTACGGAATTGTCAATTTTCTAATAATTTATTTTTAATATTTTGAAAAAAAGTATATAATTGGATAATTTATATAGAAGTTATCTAAGAAATTTGTCTATTAAAATAAAACAGAAGAGGATTATAATCCTCTTCTGTGAAATATACTAATTAATAAAGAAAACACCCATTATTTTTGAGAGACCTGCTAAAAGTAGGAAGACTAGAGAAAGTATACCAATTTGTTTTCTCTCACTATCTTCAAGATTATATTTATAGCCTAAAACTGTATCTAGGGCAGAGAATGATAAAATTATGAGAAAATTATATTCCCTAAAGAATGCAAGGCCTGAAATTTGAAGAAATAGTAGTAGGATACAGAATAAAACTTCAAAAACCATTACTCTTTTTATCTTTTCTATACTTTTCAGTATGTAGCCCTCCTTTTAAATAATATTTAAGATAAACTATTTTTATAAAGGATTTATACCCAAAATAAACAGAATTATCAGAAACTAATAAAGTACATAAAAATAAGACTCTATTATAGAGTCTTATTTAAAAGATTGATATTTGTCCTCTTATTATAGTTTTTCAAAGACAATATTTAGATGATTTATCATTTTATCTGTATTGCATAGATTAACTATGGGGTCTTTAATTTCAAGTAGCTTAATAATATCTGTTAAGCTTTTACTTCCGCTAATTTTACAAATTTCATTATATTTTTTCATGGTAGTTTTTCTATCGGCTACCATATCATTTAAAAACTTTGTAGCCATATTATAGCCTATAAGTTTACTAATAGATATTAGGGGATTTATAAATAAATCCTTGTTATCTAACCAGAAAGTACCCAGATATTCATCTTCATACTCCCTATAAGGTAAATATTTTTTCTCAAGTTTTTTCCATAAAAGTTTCATTTCATCATAAGTCATGTCATAGTTTGTATATATAGTGTACTCAAATTCATCTACTAGAGCCCTATATAAACTTAGGAAGAGATTTTTTGTTAAATGCCAATAAACATATTTATTGAAATCTTCTCCAAATATTAAATTCATACCAGAGTAGCCTATATATTCCATAGAAGTTTCTATACTATACCTTATATCTGGTAACATCTCATTATATTGAGGTATATTATAGTGGCCACTTATATAATGTTGGAAGGATCCTCCTGTCATGTTGAAGATTTTTTCTATATCCTCGCAATAACCATTATAATTAGCCTTCATATAAGGTAATTTGTAATCTTCCAGATACATTATATATTCTTTAGTGTAACCATTACTTATATTTATTAGATTATTACTAGTCATGAAATCTATATAATCCTTAGTTTCAGGAGATATCTGACTTAAAACAGCTTCTAACATATTTAAGATATTTTTAGGACTAACTTGTGGATTTAAGTCACCATCTACAAAATTTCGTCTTTCATTGTGGAAATATATATCTTTTAAGCCAAGATTTTGTATTTGAAGTTGTCTAATATGTTTTGAAACTGGAAGCAATGTTTGAGTAATCGTCTCTCTAAAGTTCTCCATTTGTGAACTTGTATAGGTATATCTTTTTCGTCTTAGATTTCCCATTTCAATATAATTATCAAAACCTAGTTTCTTAGCCATTCTAGTTCTAACTTCTACCAAGCTTAAAAATATATCCTTAAGGTCATCTTCTAGGTCTAGATATGCTCTTTGGTATTTCGTGTAATATTCTTTTCGCTTGTCATTGTCAGTTATATTGCCAATTATTATTGACTCAGACGGTATTAGTTTAAGTTTACTTTCAATGGTAAACTTATATTTTGTCATTAGTTTATTTTCTTCAACTAAATCTGCCACTATGTCTCTTGAGAAAATCTCTAGTTCTTTTTCAGCAATTGTAAAAATTTGTTCTCCCCAAGTAGCCTTTAGTTCATCCTTGAATTTTGATTTTAATAAGGCCTTATAGTATATATTTTCCATATCCTTATAGATAGGAGTCATTTCATCAAAAAAATTAAATTCCTCGCTATTGTCAATATTATTTAAATTCCTACATTTTTTTTCAGCTGTTATAAATTGTGATTGTAATAAATTCAATCTAATAAATAGATTATTTGTTTCCTTAAAAGAGTTTGATACCATAAAATCTTCCAATAAAATTTTAAAATCTGTTAATGTTTTTTTAATATCAGGCCTTGTATATTCTAAGTCCTCTAATCTAACCATATCTACCTCCATCTTATGTAATAAAGCTCACTTAATAATATCCTATTGTCTATCTTGGTTTAATTATAAAAAGTTAATTGTTTTTTACAATTTTATATGTAAGACTAACTATATATCATACAATTCGCAATTATTATAAAATTCACATAATTGCCCAGTAAGTATTAAGACTATTTATCTTTCAACAATTATGATTATATTACTAATTGTAAAAAAAACCAACACAATTATAAAACTAATATTTGTTTTTTTCATAATCCTATGTTACAATTATATAACTATATTGTTAATTAATTAACAATATTACTTATTTTCTTTATTATAAGGAGGTTTATAATGGTTAATATTACTATTAATGGTCAAGAGCTTCAGGTTCAAGAGGACATCACTATTTTAGAAGCAGCTAAACAAGTACAAATAAATATACCAACTTTATGTTTTTTAAAGGTTGAAGGCATTGATTACATAAATAAAAATGTATCATGTATGGTTTGTGTTGTAGAGTTGGAAGACAAGGATAGAGTAGTTCCCTCATGTGCTACAAAAGTTGAAGAGGGCATGGTTATTAACACTAAGTCTGAAAAAGTAATTAAGACTAGAGTTAAAATTTTAAATAATTTAATAGCCAATCATCCAACAAGTTGTTTAACTTGTAATGAAAGTTTTTACTGTCAACTTCAAAAATTAACTAATGAACTGAAAATTGAAGAAAAAGAGATTAAATTTAGAAGAGAGCCTGATGCATTTCCACTAACTACAGATAATCCTTCTATATTTAGAGACCCAAATAAGTGTATCAGATGTAATAGATGTAAAACAATGTGTAATCAAGTGCAAAAAATAGGTGCCATTAAAAAAGTAGGTCTTGGATATATTGGAGATGAAGAGAATACTCCACTAAAAGACACTGATTGTATCTATTGTGGTCAATGTATCACAGTTTGTCCAACAGGGGCTATTATAGAAGTTAATAATGTTGGTGAAGTTTGGAATGCACTTTTAGATAAGGATAAATATGTTGTGGTACAAACTGCTCCAGCTACGAGAGTGGCACTGGGTGAAACTTTTTCTATGGGATATGGAGAAAATGTTCAAGGGAAAATGGTGACAGCTCTTAATAGACTTGGTTTTGATAAGGTGTTTGACACTAATTTTGCAGCAGATTTGACTACTTTGGAAGAAAGTAAAGAATTTATAAATAGAGTGAGAAACAATAAAGATTTACCTATATTAACTAGTTGCTGTCCTGGTTGGGTTCGTCATGTTGAGAAACAATATCCAGAATTATTTGATCATGTATCTAGTTGTAAGTCGCCTCAGGGTATGATGGGAGCACTTATAAAATCATATTTTGCAGAAAAGGAAAATATAGATCCTAAAAATATTGTTTCAGTTGCAGTTATGCCATGTGTTGCTAAGAAATGGGAGGCTACTCGTAGTGAGTTATCTGGAGAGTATGGTCAAGATGTTGACTATGTTATAACTACTAGAGAGTTATCTCATATGATTAAATCTGCAAGTATAGATTTCCCTAATCTACCAGATAGTTTATATGATGGATTATTTAGTGAATTTACAGGTGCTGGTGCCTTATTTGGTACTTCAAGTGGGGTTTTAGAATCAGTTGTTAGAACTGCAAATGATTGGTTAGGTGGAGAAAAATTAAATAAATTGGAATTAGAGGAAATACGTGGTAAGGAAGGTCTAAGAGAGGCTACTTTAGATATTGCTGGTACAGAAATCAATATAGCAGTAGTAAATGGTATAGGCCATGCAAAAGAATTATTGGAAGATATAAAGCAAGGAAAGAGTAAATATCATGCCATTGAAGTTATGGCTTGTTCAGGTGGATGTATAGGAGGAGGTGGGCAACCTTATCATGGCGGAGATCTTCAAAATATATTAAATAAACGAAGAGAAGCCATATATAAGGTTGATAGATACAAGGACCTTAGAATTTCCCACAAAAATAGAATGATAGAAGAATTATATGATAATTATCTAGGAGAGTTTGGTAGTATAAAAGCTCACGAGATTCTTCATACAAGTTTTAAGCATAGACCAAAAATAAACCAGGAAGATTAATCTTCCTGGTTTACTTTTTTATATATCCAATTATTGAAAAGATAATAAATAATATTAAATTAACTGTAACTATAGTGGCACCTGATGGTAGAGAATATAGATATGATAGGATAATTCCTATTAAGAAAGATACTATAGAAACAATCACTGATGATATAATAACTGTCTTAAAGGTACTAAAAATCCTCATAGATGTAAGGGCTGGGAAGATTATCAAGCTTGATATCAGCATAGAGCCCATCATTCTCATTCCAAGTACAATAGTTATGGCAGTTAGAGATGCAATAAGTCCATTATATAATCCAACATTTACTCCAGTAGCCTTGGCAAAATTTTCATCAAAGGTTACTGAAAAAATCTCATCATAGTACTTGAAGTATAAAAATAAAACAACTAAGGATAGGGCTATACTTAGATAGACATCAGATTGATTCATGGATAGGATACTACCAAACATATAGTTATAAATATCTGTATTAACTCCCTTTTTTATGGAAATTATTAAGACTCCAAAGGCTAGAGAACTAACAGAAATAAGTCCAATAACGGCATCTCCCTTGATATTACTATTTTCACTTAACCTAAGTAGTGAAAAAGCCACTATAATTAAGAGTGGAAGGGCTACTAGCATGGGATTTAATTGGTAGACAACAGCTATTGCCATAGCTCCAAAAGCCACATGGGAAAGTCCATCACCTATCATGGAATATCTTTTAAGAACTAGGGTTACTCCCAGTAGAGAGGCACATACTGATACCATAAGTCCTACAAGTATAGCTCTTTGTAAAAAGGGATAGGATAACATTTCTATTATTGTATTAATCATTCTCATCCCCCTTATCATTTTCAATAGCTATTTTACCATCAGCTACCCTATATATCTTACCTGTATTTATCATTTCCTGCTTTATATCATGGGTTACCATTAAAATAGTTATATTTTCTTTTTCATTTAAGTGTTTAAGCAGGACATAGAGCTCTTGTCTTGCCTCCGGGTCTAAGCCTGTATCAGGTTCATCTAGTATTAAAAGTTTTTCAGTAGCGCAAAGGGCTCTGGCTATTAAAACTCTTTGTTGCTGGCCACCAGATAAATATTTATAGGGCTTGTTTCTCAAGCTTAGAATATCTAACTTTTTCAAATTGTATTCAGCTATGGATTTGTCTTTGGAGCTATAGAAAAAACCTTTTTTATAATTTAACCTACCTGATAGGACTATTTCCATAACATTGGCAGGAAAATCTGCCTTGATGTCTTTTTGCTGGGGAATATATCCTATTTGATTTTTATTTAAATCTTTACTATATATAATTTCGCCACTATTAACTTTTTTAAGTCCCAAAAGCCCTCTTAAAAAAGTAGTTTTTCCAGAACCATTCTCTCCAACTATATAGATAAAATCTCCTTGATTTATTGAAAAGTTAATTTCATCTAAAATTATATTTCCATTGTAGGCAAAAGAAACCTTATCAAAATTTATTAAATTCATTATTTAAGTGCCTCCTCTAAACTCAAGGCATTGTTATTCATAATATCTAGATAGCTTACCCCAGCATCAAAGTCTTTTTTTGTAACATTATGGGCAGAGTGAAATAACATTTTCTTAGCATTTGTACTTTCCACCACAATATCAGCCATTTTTTCATTGGAGAATTCTATATAAAAAACCACTGGGATTTTATCAGAATTAACCTTATCTATTAAAAATTTAATAGTGGCAGGACTTGCTTCAACCTCAGTAGAACAACCAGAAAAAGCTCCATAATACTTTAAATTATATTCTTTAGCAAAGTATAAGAAAGGAAATCTATCAGCGAAAACTAAAGGTTTTTCTGAACCATTTTTAACTATACTAGTAAATTTTTCATCTAAAGCATCTAGTTTACCTTTATATTCTGTA
The DNA here is from genome assembly GCA_946402705.1 of uncultured Tissierellia bacterium. Classification (GTDB taxonomy): domain Bacteria; phylum Bacillota; class Clostridia; order Tissierellales; family Tissierellaceae; genus CAMIXG01. The sequence goes on from CAMIXG010000001.1 coordinate 95,817, forward strand.
TAGTTTTCCTTATAAGAGCTTGAATTTTCACTATCTAGTTTCGATAATTTACTCTCTATGGCTTCTGATATAAGTTTGGCATTTTTAGGAGATGTCCATACATGTTCATCATATTCAATATGGTCATGTTCATGGTCATGATTATCTTCTTCCATTCCCTCTACCAACTCTTCTTTTTTGACTTCTACAAAATCCATTAAGGACATTACATTTTCTTCATTTTTATTCATATCTTTTAAAACCCTATCTATCCAAGTATCAGATTCTCCACCAACATAGATAAATAAATCACTATTTTGAATAGCAATAATATCTTGTGGACTTGGCTCATAAGAATGTGTTTCAGTACCTGGAGCTATTAGCATTTTTAATTCTATCTTATCTTGTCCTATCTCTCTGGCAAAATCATAAGGTGGAAAGCTTGTTGCAACCACCTTTAATTTTCCATTATCAGTAGTATTTTCTATATTTTTATTACCACATCCTGATAGTAAAACTAAAACTAGTAAAATTACCAGGGATATTTTAATGTTTTTATTCATAATATACCTCCTAAATATATTTCATATTTTATACCCTACAGAAGTATAATTATAGCACTAAAAATTTCTTTGTCAAAGCTTGTAGTATAGATGAATACACAATCATATGAATATCAGTTCAATCATTTGGATATATTAAAAACCTAGGTTTTCATCTATGACTAGAATCTTAATCCTATTATTATCAAATTGATTGGCAATAGTCACAAAACTATTACAAATTCTTTCCTTATGATTACAGTCAATACATCTACCCAGTTTAGTGCAGGGTGTATTTTTCTCAAGTCTTTTTGCATCTAGTGGAGCCGCAATTTGCCTAGTTCTTTTCATCGCCAAGTCTTCATTTTTAACAAGCTTATTTTTACCAACAATTATTAAAACACATTTAGGTCCATAAATCATAGGAGCTACCCTACTTCCATTGCCATCTATATTTACTATTTTACCATCTTCTGTTATTGCATTTGAACCAGTTATGAATAAATCAGCTGAGAAATTTTTAAGATAGATAGTTCTTTTTTCTTCTCTACTTAGATTAGGAAGATGTTTGTCAAATATTTCTATATCAAATTTTCTAATATAATCAAAGACTCCAAGTTCTTCAAGGGTTAAAGAATCTCCCCAGCCTACAGTTTTAACACTTTTTAGCAGTTCATCTATATAATCAAATAACTCAGCCTTGTTTTCTATAAATCTAATTTCCATATTATGATTTTTAAAATTTTTTATTATTTTTTCCATAAAGTCTCATCCCTTCCCTTAGATAACATACTATAACTATGTATATTATCATAATTATGGTATAATAACTTAAAATAATTTGTAGGAGGTATAAGATGAGATATGAAATTAGTGAAAAATATCCAGTTTTAAAATGTTTTTTAGATAAAAATGAATCAATAGTAACTACAGCAGGTAATATGTCTTGGATGACAGAACATATGACTTATAATGTAAGTTCAGGTGGAGGAATAGGAAAGGCTTTTGGTAGAGTATTTTCAGGAGAAGGCTTTTTTCAAAATGTATACACAGCTCAAGCTGATAATCAAGAGTTAACTTTTACAATTAGTATGCCAGGTGAAATAATGCACTTAGATTTAGATGGACAGAAATCTTATATAGCACAAAAATCTGCTTTTTTAGCAGCCCAAGAATCTGTTGTTTTTGAAAGTGTATTTACAAAAAAATTCACAGCAGGACTACTTGGTGGAGAAGGATTTGTTCTTCAAAGATTTAGTGGCACAGGTCATCTATTCTTAGAATGTGATGGTTCTTTGGTTGAATATGATTTGGTACAAGATGAAGTACTTTTAATAGACCAAGGAAATGTGTTTATGTTTGAAGAAACAGTAAAATATGAAATTCAAACAGTTAAGGGCTTATCAAACAAATTATTTGGTGGAGAAGGATTTTTCTTAGTTCGTTTAAAAGGACCAGGAAAAGTATGGTTACAAACTTTACCAGTTACAAAACTTGCAAATGAACTTTTAAGAGTGTTTCCACAAGGATAAAAATATATATAGGTAAACAAAAAAAGACATATTATATGTCTTTTTTATTTGCCTAAATAGTAGGCTCTAATGGCACTTTCACCTGCAAGTTCTATTAACTTTATTGAATTTTCCATTGCAAAGTCTAAACTCATAGGTTTGTTTACTATATCTATAACTAAATCAACACCATTTTCATAGATAGCCCTTAAATCATCACTTCTACCACCTACTACTGCAATAACAGGTTTCTTATATTTTTTTGCAAGCTTTGCAATTCCTATGGGTGCCTTACCTTGAATAGATTGGTTGTCCATATTTCCTTCACCAGTTATGACTAGATCTATATATTTCATATTTTTTTCAAGTTCTATTAGATTTATTACAGCATCTATTCCAGATACTATTCTACCAGAACAAAATGCTAGTAGACCAAAGCCAAGCCCTCCAGCAGCTCCACTTCCAGCTAGAGAAGAATAGTCTTTTTCATATAAGGCCTCTACTAAAGTCTTATATTTTTTTAATAAGGCATCAAGCTGGATAACCATTTTTGTATCTGCACCCTTTTGTGGAGCAAAAATATGGGAAGCTCCATTTAAGCCACATAAAGGATTGGTAACATCTGATAAAATTGTAAAACTTGCATCCTTTATCCTAGGATTTATATTTGATATATCTATATCAAATAATTTATCAAGATTTATTGCACCTAGATCTAGTTCTTTGGAGTTTACATCTAAAAATTTGACACCTAATGCCTTTGCCATTCCCATTCCGCCATCATTTGTAGCAGAACCACCCAAACCAACATAGATATCTTTAAAACCCTTGTTAAGGGCATGATTTATCAATTCTCCAACACCAAAAGTATGGGTTATAAGAGGATTTCTTTCCTGATTTGAGATTAGTCCAAGTCCAGAACTTTGTGCCATTTCGATAAAAACTTTTTCACCAACAACTCCATATCTAGCCATAACTTTTTTATCAAGAGGACCAAGTACTTCAAGTTCCACATATTTGCCACCAGTTTGTTCTATAATGGTTTCAAGTGTACCTTCTCCACCATCAGCTACTGAATATTTAATAAAATCTATCTTATTATTTACTTTTAAAATACCTTTTTCAAGGGCATTTGCCACCTCCATGGAACTGGCACTACCCTTGAAAGAATCTGAAGCTATTAAAACCTTTATATCTTTCATATCTACTTCTCCTATCTTAGAAAGATTAATGATAGTATAAATACCACTAAAATAGTTGTTAAACCTTGTATTAATGTAAGCATTGTTTGTGTTTTATAGGCTTGTTTTGTGTTCATATCTGAAAATTGTGTTACCACCCAGAAATAGGAATCATTAGCATGAGAGATAGTCATTGCTCCTGCACCAATGGCAAGAATTACTAAAACCTTACCAACATTTGTTCCATAACCCATAGTTTCTAGTAGGGGGGCAAACATTGTTGAAGTAACTATCATTGCTACAGTTGATGAACCTATTGCCGTTTTTAATAGGGCTGAGATTATAAATGGAATAAAAATTCCAAGACCTAGTCCTAAAAGAGATGCACCTATAACTTGTGCGATTGGAAGTGTTTTTAAAACTTCTCCAAAAGCTCCACCTGCTCCTGTTATTGCAAGTACAGATGCTGAACTTTTTATACCTTCTTCTACCCAAGATAGGGCTTTATCCTTATGAGTTTTAGGAATCAAAGTTGTAGCCAGATAGATTCCAAGTAAAAGTGCTATCATTGGATTACCAATAAAATCTACAAATTGAAATATAAAAGCTTTTCCAAAGGGTTTAGCTGGTAAATTTGCTATTGATTTTAAACCGATTAAGATTATTGGAACTAAAATCGGTAAGAATGAATGTAAAACACCAGGTAAATCCCCAAATTCTTCTTTTAACTCTTCAAGTGAGCATTTAGATTCTGCTGGTATGTGAACCCTTTTACCTATCCAATTAGCATAAACAACAGCAGCTATAACAGTTGGTATAGACACTATAAGTCCAATTAAAATTAAAGTACCTATATCTGCTCCAAAAGTTCCAGCCATAACAAGTGGACCAGGAGTTGGAGGAACTAAACAATGTGTAGCATATAAACCACCACTTAATGCCACAGCCATAGTAGCTAAAGATTGGTTGGATTGTTCTGCAAGAGCTCTGGATATTGGGGATAAAATTATAAAACCAGAGTCACAAAAAACAGGTATTCCTGTTATGTATCCTATTATACTCATAGTCCAAGAACTCTTATCTTTTCCTACAATCTTCAATATGGCATTTGCCATTGTAAGTGCTGCCCCTGTTTTTTCAAGTATTGTACCAATAATAGTACCTGCTATTATAACAATACCTATATTACCCATTATTCCGCCAAATCCTGTTTGGATCAAGCTAAGCACTTCTGTTCCGTTTTTACCTGTTGCAAATCCAACAAAAATTGATACTAAAATTAAAGCTATCATTGGATGAATATCTAATTTTGTAATAGCTAATATCATTATTACTACAGCTATTGTTATTATAGATACTAGAAATAAAGAACTCATTTAACCACTCCTATGTTTTGTATTTTCTGAAATATTCATACTTTTCATAAAAAAGAGCCTTATGTGTTAGCCTTTTTATATGATTAGTACGACATATTCGCCTTACTAATACTTTAACAAGTTTTAATTTTTATTTCTATGGTCTAAAGACTAAAACTTAACTTGTTTTAAATAAGAGTATTTGGTATAGATACTTAAAAAATGAAATTAAATATGTGATACTATTTATACTTAGTTAATTTAAAGGCTATGTATAAATTTACCATATCTCTTAAGTTTCTAGGATTATATCCAGTTTCCTTATATATACCATCTAGTCTATACTGGAGAGTGTTTTTATGAATAAATAGATTCTCAGAAGCCTTTTGTAGACTACCATTAGCTTCCACATATTCTATAAAGTTTGTATAATAGTCATCTATTTCCTTACTACTTAAATTTTTAAAGATTTTTTTAAGGTAGTCATTAGACTTGTTTTTATCTATGTCCTTAAATAAAATATCTAAATCTAATTCTTCATAATAACTTATGCCAGTCCTATTATTATTTTTCATAATATTAAGAGTTAATTCTGATTTTAAGTAGGAATCCCTGATTGCATTTAATGAATTCGCTTCACTACCAACACCTATAATGACTAAAATGTCATCATATTTATTTTCTACAGTTTTTTGTAATTTTAAAACTACAGAATCTATGGATTCATTTGTTATGTCTAGGGCAATTATAAGATCTTTTCCAACTTGTGTGCTTATATTACTCCTACCATCTATAAGCTTTGTATCTATAAACTTATAGATTTCATCTATATAGGCAGTATTTAATTTTTTATAGTTTTTATCAACTAAACTTAGCATTATTAGGTTTCTGCTTATATTCTCCTTTATTTTCAAAAATTTAAACCAATTTGATATACTCTCTAAGTCAAGGGTATCTTTGTAGATTAATTCTTCTAGTAGCCTTTTTTTAGATTCTTTTTCCCTAGTTTTTTCTTGGTTTAAAAAAGCGTCTTTTAGGAGAATTTGAGTAATTTTTTGAATTATTTTGCCATACTGCTCAACTTCTGCTTTTACACCAGTTATACCAACAACTCCAACTACACTATCATTCAGGTAAACTGGCAGGTTTATCCCTTGTTTACTACCAATAAAATCTTTATCCGATTCTATTGAGAGTTCTTTTTTTGTTTCTAAAACTATCTTTGCTCCTTCATGGTAGTTTCCAATCCTATTTTTATCAGTACTGGCGATTATATAGCCATCCTTATTAAAGTAGTTAATATCTTGATTTACTACACTTTTAAGTTCTTCAGTTATACTTTGTATTAATTTATTTGCAATTTCCATATTAACTCCTTTCAAATTTATAATAAATAAAGCGATTTAGTAAACTAAATCGCTCAGTCCTACATATTATTTTTTAGCCATTCAACTATATCCTTTGATTCATACAAGGCAGTTTCATTTACATACAACATTGGAACTTGCATTTTTCCGCCAAGCATTAATACATCTCTTTTACCTTTGGCGTCATATGTTACGTCTACTATTTCGACACCTTCAATATTATTTTCAGCTATAAAGTCCTTTACAAGTATACAATATGGGCAAGACTCTGTAGTGTATAATTTGACATCTTTCATACTTGCACCTCCTAATTAATAATTACTATACATATATACCAATTTCCTACCTGATTTTAAACATTTTTGTTTAAATTTACAAATATTCCATTATGGTTTTCACATCTATTATATTATACTGTTCTGTAAAAAGATTACCATCATTTTTAGCTACAACTATTATATATTCCCTTCCATTTACATCAACTAGAGCTGCAAGTGTAAGTCCTGCTTCTTGAGTATATCCCGTTTTACCACCTAAAATTTCACCATTATTAGTTTGTATACTTTCTTTTTTAGTAAGGGTACTTTCCATATATAAACCATTTTCAGCTGTGTACTCTGTCTTTGTAAATATATCTTTAAAAGTTTCATTTTTAAGGGCATATTCTAAAAGTCTTCCCATATCATAAACTGATGTATAATGATTGTTATCGTGAAGGCCAGTTGCGTTTTTAAAATTGGTATTTTTCATACCAATAAGCTGTGTAGTTTCATTCATAAGTTGAGCGAAATTGTCTTCATTACCAGATACTTCATTTGCTATGGTAATACTAGCCTCTCCTCCAGATGGAAGGATAGATCCATATAGTAAATCTATATTTTTAACCATTTCGCCTCCCTTAAAACCTGCCATAGAAGCCTTGTTTTGAAACATATCTGAAACTGTGTCATGTTCTACTCTAGAACTCTCAGATAAATTTAAATTTTCAGCTCCAAGTAGGACTGTCATAATTTTAGTCATAGAAGCTGGGTATATCCTATTTTCTGCATTTTTTGCATATAGAACTTCGCCACTTGCAGGATCTAGTATAAGCACATTCTTGCTATGAAGTCTGTTTTCATCTATAACAATGGAGTTTTCTATATCACTACTAGTTGCAATTGATTTAGAAATAAATACATCCTTAATATTTTTAGTAACAGTTTTAACAATAAGTATTAATATTATAAATACCAATGCTAGTTTAATAATACTTTTAAATTTTTTCATTAAAATCCCTCCTGTATACTATTTAAGCATAGAGGAGGGACTAATATTTTAATTAGAACTTATAAATATCTTAACAAGACCTTAAGTTATTTAGGTAAAATAATTTTGAAGTTGATAAGTCCATCATTACTAGTTGCAAAAATGTTTCCACCATGGGCTTTTACTATTTCTTTTGATATAGCAAGTCCTAATCCAGAACCTCCAGTTTTGCTAGATCGTGAAGTATCAGCCCTATAGAACATATCGAAGATATTATTAAGTTCAGCTTCACTTATATCTTCACCCTGGTTTTGGATTTCGATAAGGACATTTTCTGTATCTTCATTTATGCTCACATTGATACTTGTAGAGTCAAAGCTATAATTTACTGCATTTTTTAGGATATTATTAAAAACTCTACCAAGTTTATCACTATCACCCCATAACTCAAGATTGTGATTTATGTTTAAGTTAATCTGATTATTTTTTTCTATAGTAAGGGGGTAAAGCTCCTCAACCATCTGTTCGAACATCAAGGAAAGGTCAATTTTATCCTTATATAAAACTATTTTGTTAATATTATATCTTGTGATTTCAAAAAACTCATTGATTAGGTTTTCAAGTCGGTTTGCTTTATCCAAGGTAATGTTAGTATATTTTGCTCTTTGATAGACATCCATATCATTTACTTCAGATAAAAGACTTAGATAGCCTATTATGGAAGTAAGAGGTGTTTTTAAATCGTGGGCTAGATACAAGACTAAATCATTTTTTCTCTCTTCTTCAAGTTTAGCCAGCCTTTCTCTTTCTAAGATTGTGGTCCTTGTTTTATTTAATCTGCTTTCTAAGAATTGTAATTCTTTTGAAAGACTTATTTCTTCACTTGTATCTTTGGACATTTTATCTAGGGCAAAGCTAACTTCATCTAAGTATTTTATTATGTTATTTAAGAGTATTTTAAACATTATAAAGCCCATTATTAAAGTGAAAATCATCATTAAAATAAGCTTATTAGACCTAAATAGCTTAGTGTAAATAGTAAAAGAACTTTCATAATCTAAATAAAATGATGAGGAAAGTTTTTCAACTATATAGGTACCAAGTCTTCCTGTAAACATATGATTTAGTAGAATAAGGATAAAAAGTGTTATACCAAAGACTATAAATGTTTTTTTTGTAAGTTCTTTTTTTAAAAGTGTGTAGTCACCTTTTTTATTCTTCAATTTTATAACCCACTCCCCAAACAGTTTTTATATACTTAGGATTTTCTATTGAGTCCTTCATTTTTTCTCTTAGATGTCTAATGTGAACCATAACTGTATTATTAGAGTTTGTATAATACTTTTCCTTCCAAACTGTTCTAAATAAATCATCTGTTGCAACTACCTTATTTTTATTTTCCACCAAGGTACTTAGGATTTGAAATTCTATAGGTGTTAAGTTTAAAGGCTTATCATCTAAGGTAGCTGTATATTTTTCTACATCAATGGTTAAACCCTTAACAGAATATAAATCATCTTCAGTTGCAGTATTATTGTATTGTTTATATCTTCTAAGTTGAGCCTTAACCCTAGCTACTAGTTCTAAAGGTTTAAAAGGTTTTGTCATATAATCATCTGCACCCAAATTTAAACCTTCTATTTTATCAATATCACGATTTTTAGCAGTTAACATTATAATTGGAAATTCATATTTTTTTCTTATTTCTATACAAACTTGAAAGCCATCCATATCAGGTAACATTAGGTCTGTGATTGCAAGGTCAATTTTATTACTAGATACAAGTTCAAGACCATCTTTACCATTATAGGCTGTAAAAGTTTGAAAATCATTGTTTTGTAAATATAATTCTATTAAATCGGCTATTTCTTTTTCGTCTTCTATTATTAATATATTCATATTAAATCACCTCTATTTTATTAATATCATAAATTTAAAATGTATTTATTAAGATTTTCTTAAATAGTAAGAATAAATAGGCTTTTACTAGGTAAAATTTCTTTTATATGTATCTTTCTACCCATATTAAAGTTATTGCAAAAATTTAATTTATATTATATACTACCCAAAGGAAGGTGTATATTATGGATTTATTAAAGGTAGCAGTAATAATTATAAAATAAGGCTCTGATATTTAGTACAGTTGAATTTAACTATTGTTCAGAGCCTAGTTCTAAGAATTAGTATATTTGTCAGAATAATAGTATGGTGATATCCATGCTAGTTTATTGTGCAAATTTTTCTATATAGAGAAGGCTTAGGCCTTCTTTTTTCATTTAATAAATTAGGAAGGTTCTTGCCTTCTTTTATTTATTAAGGAGTGATTAAAATGAGTTTATTAGAAGTTAAAGATTTATCTCATAGTTTTGGAGAAAAATTATTATTTACAGATTCATCATTCAACCTTTTCAAGGGTGAACATATGGGTTTGGTTGGAGAAAATGGGGCTGGAAAATCTACACTTATGAAGATTTTACTTGAAGAAGAAGTTCCCAGTAATGGAGAAGTTATTTGGCAAAGAAATATAAAGATTGGATATATTGATCAGTATTTAAAATCTGAAGAAGATATAACAATATATGAATATTTACAAACAGCTTATAAAGAAGATTTTGAATTAGAAAAAAGATTAAATGAAATGTATGAAAAATTAGCAGAGGACTATACAGAGTCCCTTATGAATAGAATTGGAAATATACAAGAAACCTTGGAAGTTAACGGGTTTTATACAATAGATGCAAAGATAGATAAAGTTATTACAGGACTTGGAATAGATAATTTTGGTAAAAATACAAAATTAAATAATCTAAGTGGTGGTCAGCATTCAAAGGTTATCCTGGCTAAACTACTACTTGAGAATTCAGATATTCTCTTACTAGATGAACCTACAAACTTTTTAGATGTTGGGCATATTGAATGGTTAATAGAATATTTAACAGGTTTTGAAGGAGCTTTTATTGTTATTTCCCATAATATAGATTTTTTAAATAAGATAACAAATTGTATTTGTGATATAGACCTTTTAAATATAAAAAAATACTATGGAAATTATAATAAGTTTTTAAAACTTAAGGAAGAATATAAGAAAAATTATATTAAAAGTTTCAATGTTCAGCAGGAATATATTAAAAAAACTGAAGAATATATTAGGAGAAACAAGGCAGGAGTTAATTCTAAGATGGCAAGAGGTAGGCAAAAACAACTGGATAGAGTAGAAAGAATAGATCCACCTACTAAGAAAAGACCTCCACATATTTCCTTTGAAATAGCTGCTACTGAATCAGCTAGTATAACAGTTAAGGATTTGGAGGTAGGCTATGATTTCTCACTTTTACCAAAATTAAATATGACTATAAATACAGGAGAGAAAATAGTTATATCAGGATTTAATGGCATAGGTAAATCTACCTTGTTAAAAACTATAACTGGTAATCTAGAAAAAATTAGTGGATATATTAAGATATCTGACTTTGCAGAAATAGGATACTATGAACAAGAATTAATTTGGAAGGATAATAATTTGACTGCATTGGAAATAGTCAGTGAACATTATCCAAAACTAAAGATAGAAAAGATTAGAAGGGAATTAAATAGTGCAGGAATAGAGGCAAAGGATTTAACACAACCTATAAAAACTTTAAGTGGTGGTGAACAGTCAAAGGTTAAACTATGTATACTTATGTTAAAGAGGTATAATATATTGATATTTGATGAGCCTACAAATCATTTAGATAAGGAAACAAAAAAAGCCCTTAGAGAAGCCATTGAAAACTTTCCAGGAGCAGTAATTTTGGTATCGCATGAGGCAGATTTTTACGAGGGGTTAGTTGATAAAGTTTATAAGATAGGATAGGAAAAATGAAAAAAATATACTGACCTAAAAAATTAAGGACAAAGTTCTATTGGCTTAGAACTTTGTCCTTTTAATTTTATATTAATTTATAGCTAGCTTATTAAATATTGTTTAAGTAGGCTTTTATGGCTAATTTTTCATGCTGTTTTACAAAAGCATCCTTATCATCACAGTACTTATCTATATCATTATTACAAGTATTTGCTATAGTTTCTTTTAAGCTAGAATATTCATTTTTAACCTGCTCATTTTTTCTAAGATAATCTCTAAAGGCTAGATGCCTAATTATTTCTGTTAGGTTATCATATTGAAAAGCATGGATTTGATGGGTTCTATTATCTCCACCTTTTCTAAAGTACCTTCTATTTTCCATACCAAACTCACCCATTACTTCATAACCAAGACTTTCAAAGCCAGATTTGTAGCTATCAAGTTTTTCTATATCATTAACAACTAATAGAATATCTATAATGGGTTTAGCTTTTAAATTTTCAACTGAAGTTGAGCCAATATGAAATACCTTTATTAGTTCATCAGTCAATAAATCTTTTAAGGCAAGTTTTTCAAGTTCAAATTTTTCAGGCCAATTTTTATCATAGTTTACAACTTTTACTTCCATAAGACACCTCCTAATAATTGGTATTACATTGTATAATATATTTGAAAAAAATACTAGCTATTAAATAGCTAGTGTTTAGTGATTTATTTATTATTAAGTATATTAACTTTTTCTTCTTTTCCAGCTTCTAAAATCTCAAGGTATTCAAACTGTTTACTTTCATAATCATATTTGGCAACGATTTCTTCCACTTCTTTTCCACTAGTTTTAGTTTTTAAGTTAGCAATTACATAAATATCTCCTAAATTATCTAAACTTGTGATTGCCTCGAATTCATCTTTTCTTACTTCTTCTGCTATGGAAAAATCATAGTCCTTAATATCCAAATTATAATGTTTTTCTGTTTCCTTAACGATTTGATTGATTAAATTTTCTTTAAAAGCTATAACTTCATTTTTTTTAGCTGAACCGCATCCACCTAGGACACCAATTAATAAGATTGATATAATTATTAGCTTCGAAATTTTAAAACTTTTCATATCATAACCTCCTATAAAATATTATAACTTTAAAATATGAACTTCCTATTATATAATTATTAACTATTTCTTAAAAAAATTTTATTTGAATTTCTCTTAAACAATTTACATAAAACCTATATAATGTTAAGTGTAGTTGATTTTAAGGAGGGCATGAAATGGTTAATATTAAATTTGCAAAAATTAGAGAGAGTGCGATTATACCTAGTAAAAATAATGAAGATGCAGGATATGATTGTTATTCTGACTTTAAGGAAGATTTTATTATAATTAGTCCTTTAGAAACTAAGATGATACCCTTGGGTATTGCAAGTTGTGTTTCTGAAGATTATTATTTTCAAATACAAGAAAGAGGAAGTACTGGAAGTAAGGGGATTAAGTATGGGGCAGGAGTTATAGACTCAGGCTATCGTGGAGAGTGGTTGATACCTATAACAAACACAAATGCTAAATCAATAGTTATTACAAAGATAGATGGATTTTCTGAGGATGACTTTATAGTTTACCCATATGACAAGGCTATTTGTCAGGCTATTTTACTACCTGTACCAAAAACTGAAATAGAAGAGATTTCTTATGAAGAATTAAAGGCTATACCATCTCTAAGAGGAAGTGGAAAGCTAGGAAGTTCTGGTAAGTAAATAAATTAAGTCTAGTGGATTATTAAAATGGAGAGGAGGATATTATGGAAAATATAAGAAACTTTGATATGAAGGACCTAGAAAGCATAATGGATATATGGCTAAATTCCAATATAGATGCCCATAGTTTTATTGATGAAAACTATTGGAGGAGCAATTATGACATGGTAAAAGAACTAATGCCTAAGGCAGACTTATATGTGTATGAAGTAGAAGAAGATATAGTTGGATTTATAGGTATACAAGATAACTATATAGCTGGAATTTTTATAGACCAAAGTTTCAGAGGGAAAAATATAGGTAAAAAGCTTTTAGATTTTGGAAAAGAAAGATATGAAATATTAAGCCTTGATGTTTATAAGGAAAATACAAGAGCCTTAAATTTTTATCTTAGAGAAGATTTTGAGGTAGCTAGTGAATCACTTGATGAAGTAAATAATAAAACTGAATTAAGTATGGTTTGGAAAAGATAGAAAAGCTAGACATTTATGTCTAGCTTTTATTTTTTAATCTGTAGATTAGTGTGGCTTTTGCTTTGGCAAATAAATCTAAGATTTTTATAGTGTTGCTGTGATTGAATTAGTTTGGTTTGAGAAAAATTATTGATCAATTAAATAAATTATACATATTCCAATCATTAAGCCTAAAATTGAGATGGTATTCATTATTAAAAAGTTTCTATAACTAAAGTCCTCATACCAAGATAAAAGAAAAGGTAAATGTATGTCTTTATGTTTCTTTAGATAATATCTTGCTATATGATAAAAAACTATGGTTACTATTATTAGTAAAATTGGTCTCCAAAGGTAGCTTATTGAGTTGTAGTTAATCATTTTAATCAACCCCTTATTAGATAAATTTAAGTTTAATATAAAACATATTAACTGGAAAACAAATAATAATATTGTAACTTAAGTTTAATTGTAGATAGGAAAAAATTCAATAGTTTATAAATAGATTATACTATTTTTAGCCTGTAGATTAGTAGAGCTTTATATTGGTATTAAATAACTAAGGACTAATTTATATAAAGTACAAATGAAAAAGTTTAGATTTTCAAGTTTTATAGATAGTTTTGGATATTCATAAAAGTTTAGAGGGGAGGGTCTTATGAAAAAAGTTAGGCAAATAAGCAAACTTATTTTGATTATGGGTATTTTCACACTCTTACTAGCAGGATGTAGTGCTGGAAAAGAAAAAAATGAAGTTGTAGATGGTAAGACTATAAAACTGGATGAAAATGTGGGAGTTAGAATGAATTATCCTAGAGAGTATGAAGAGGATATTTTTAGTGATTTATCTGAGGATGAAATATCAGAAATCCTAGAAAAAATACTTAATAAGGTATCAACTGATGATAAGTACAAGGAAAACATAGACTTAGCAATAGAGGATACATTTATAGAATATGGTATTGAAGATGAGACTAGCTTAAATAATGCCAAAAAGTATATAGAAATTAAGTCTGCTAGGTAGTAGTAATATTTAAAAAGAGAATTGATTTTATAATCAATTCTCTTTTTTATTTTTTAGTTAAAAGCTATAGATCTTAAAAATATACTGCCACTTGGTGTTTGATTAAATTTCAAAATAACTTCTTCTATATTGTCTGTATCAATATTTTTAAAATTATCTAGGTTTATATTTAAAATACTAAGTGGAGTATGGGATGAATAAAACTTGTTTTCAAAAACAGGTTCTCCATCAACATATTCTAATGCCTTTGTATTTTTATCTAAAATAAAACTGGAAACTTTTCCAGATTTATCCTTTAATTCAACAGTTAGAGCCTGATTTTTTTTATTATTTATAGAATCAGTTGAATCTTGTGCCAAGTATAAACTTAGGTTTTTCTTATCTTTTGTAGTTTCACCAACCTTAAATATAGCTTGAGCCTGATTACTTGTCCATTTTAGGTTTAATAGTTTTAAGTCATCATTACTGCCAGGAGGAGTAAATAATCCTGCTGTATTTTTTTCCATGTCCAAGCTAACAGTCTTACTACTAACTACTAGGTCATTTGATTTAACAGGCTCTATACCACTTACTGCATTATAAACAGTATAGCCTGGTATATAATCACTTACTAGGGCCTTACATCCAAATAAATCTTCCTTATTTGTTTTTAGATTTTCAGATATAAAACTATTATTTAGAGTAGATTTTATAAATTCTTTACTATAATTTATTAAAAAATCCCTTTGAGTTTTTCCATCAAGTTTTTCTATATCGCCAGTATAAAATACCTTACCTTCATCTTGAATCAATAAGGCTTCATTAAAGGCATTATGGTTTGCTCCATATAAAAATACTAATTGTGCCTGAGCCTGTCTGTTTTTATCAATTAAAGAATCAAAAATGGATTGACCATCTAGGTCTTTAACATCACCATCTAATTCTGGAAGTATTATGGAAACAGGTATATCTTCAGCAGCATAGTCTATTTTTTTCAGTTCAGCAGGTGCCATAGACAAGAGACCCTTTATATTTATTCTACTATCATTTTTATACTTGCTATTAATTCGAAATTCTTCATAGCCACTTCTAGAATGTCCAACTAAGATAACCCTATCAAAGTCGATTTTATTTTTCAAATCAAGTCCAAAGTTGTTGGAACCCTCATTTGCAGATACTAAAGACTTTATAGTTTCTTCAAATATGTGTAATAATCTTTCATTCTCAACAGCATCATCAAATTCAAAAGAGTATTGAATGGTTACATTAGGTGATACTACTACATATCCTTCCTTAACTAATTCTTTTAATAAATAGGAATAGCCCAAATCAAATCTATTATCTTCTGGTTTAGCAGAGCCATGAGCACCATGCATAACAATAACTAGAGGGTTTTTATCTGTCTTAGGACTTACAATACCTCCATTTAAGGTATAGGTTAAGTCTTTACCTAAACTAGTTTTCATAGTTCTTTTCCCTAAATTATAATCAAATACATCATTTTCCTTGTAGGGACTTTTTAAAACCAAGGTTCTGTTCATTATATCGTAAGTTAGGTCTAAGCCCTTTATTTCTTTAAAGTAATTAGAATCTATCATTATAGTTCCCTTATGATTTTCTAATTCATACTTAGTATTCTTAGAATCAAGTATATATTTCTCATCAAGATTTGTTATTTCTATAATTCCATTTTTATTCCATGTAAGTTTGTAACCAGAGTTTTCTAAAATAAATCTTAGTGGAGATAGGATGACTTTATTTTCCTTCTCAATGGGTAAAATATCTGGTTCAATATAGCTACCATTATTCAATATTCTTATGTCAAATACATCTAGCCAGGGTGGTATAATGTGTTCTTCTTCAGCAGATGATATTGTTGTGAGCCCTAAAATGCATAGTGTTAGTATTAATAAACTTCCAATTAAAAATCTTTTTTTCTTAATCATATAACCCCTCCTTATATATTGGCTTTTATTTATTTTATCATATAGAAGTGACTTTAAAGTTACAAAGAGTATAAGATACTTATATGAAATCAAAACAAATCTTATCATAAGTGATAAATAATTGACGAAGGAATAATTAGTGTTACAATGAATATAAGAATATTCTGAAAAAAGGTGATTATATAATGGATAGAATTACAGTAGATAGAGACTTAATTAAGAGTTTTCCTATTGAAATAATGAGAAAATATAATATGATACCAGAAAAAATTTTAGAAAATAAGCTTTTGGTCTATGTGGAAAAAATAGATGAAATATATTTGGAACTTTTAAAATTATACTTTGATTATGAAATAGAATTAGTAGAGATGGATTTATTGACAATCGAAAGGAAAATAAGAGAGAGGGAGGATAGTATTTTAAATAGCAACTTATTTAGGGAAAGTGAAAGTATTATGGAGTCTGGCTCTGTAAGGTTGTTTAATGAAATTTTAAATTATGCAGTTAGTTTAAAGGCTACAGATATACACATTGAATCCTATGAAGAAAGTAATAGAATAAGATTTAGGATAAATGGGAGATTAAAAGAGGTAGATAATTTGAACTATGAAGAATTTCAGAGTTTGTCTGTTAGGATTAAAATATTATCAAATTTAGATATTACAGAAACTAGAAAACCTCAAGACGGAAGAATAATTCTAAAACTAGATAGGGGAGATGTGGATGTAAGGATATCAAGTATTCCAACTATATTTGGAGAAAAATTTGTGCTTAGGTTATTGGATAAAGATAATTTTACCAAGGATATTAATAGTTTAGGAATTACAGGTGAGCAGCTTAGCAATATAAAGAAACTATACAGGCAGCCCTATGGTATGATTCTGATAACAGGCCCTGCAGGAAGTGGAAAAACAACAAGCCTATATGCCATTTTAAACGAATTAAATGACAGTAGTAAAAATATAACTACTATAGAAGACCCCATAGAATATACCATATGTGGAATAAATCAAACTCAGGTAAATAGAAAAACAGATTATACCTTTCATAAAGCTTTTGAATCAGTCTTAAGACAAGATCCCAATATCATTGTACTAGGAGAAATTAGAAATGAAAAGATTTGTAAACTAGCCCTGCAATCAGCAATAACTGGTCATTTGATTCTATCAACTATTCACACCAATAGCACCATGTCTACAATAACAAGATTAAGGAGTATGAAAATAGAAGATTATTTAATAAGAGAAGGAATAGTAGGAATAATATCTCAAAGATTAATTGGAGTATTGTGTCCAAAGTGTAAGGTTGAGTATGTCTTATCTAAGGAGGAGCAAGAAAATTTAGATTTGAAAAAGGAGGGGCTAATATATAGGGCAAAAGGATGTAGTCATTGTATTCAGGGCTATGTAGGGAGAAAATTATTGGTTGAAACCCTAGTTTTCGATAAAAAAATCAAAGCTTATTTAGAAAGTTATTCACCAGATGAACTGGAGTGCATATTGGAGAAAGATAGGTTTCAAAGTATAAAAGAACAGGCAAAACTTATGGTTATAGAAGGTGAGACTAGCATGGAAGAATATTTTAAAGTGAGTCTTACAGTATGAAAAATATATATTATAGGTACACTTTTATAAATGAGTTTGGCTTAAAACTGGATGACATATCCAGTGAAAATAAAAAAATATATTTAACCAAAGAAGAAAATAAAAATATCACACTTCTAAAAACAGAAATAGTCTATATAAGTTCTAGTAAGTTTAAAAATCAAGATATTACCAAACTATCAAACAGCATTTACTTTTTATTAAAAGCTAATTTAAGCCTTATGTATACCTTAGATTACATAATAAAAAAAGAAAGAAAAGACCATATAAAATTAGTGCTGTTGGATATAAGAAATGAAATTTTAACTGGGAAAAGTATTTCTGAAACATTTAAAGATAGTGGAAAATTTTCGGACATATTTATAAATTTAATTAAGATAAGTGAAGTAGAAGGTGATTTAAGCAAAGGCTTTAAAAGGGCTTATGACTACTACGAAGAAAGAGAAAAATTTAAGAAAAGCTTATTTAAAATTCTAACCTATCCCATAATCCTCTTAATTTTTTTAGGACTTGTTATTAATATAATTATAAGATTTGTACTGCCATCATTTTCAGATATATATGGAGAATTTGGAGCTGAATTACCTAAGTTTACTAGGACTATTATCAATTTATCAAACTTTCTAACGAGTTATAAAATATATTTTCTATTTGGAATTTTAATAGGAATTTTTATTATGATGAAATTTTTTAAGTTAGAAACTATTAGACTTAGGCTTGATAGGTTTAAGCTTGAGAAAATAAGTCTAGTCAAACTATTTTATACAACTGAAACAAGTCAAAACTTAGAGATCCTTTTAGGCGGGGGTATTCAGCTCTATGAAGCCTTTCATATATATAGCAAAACTACAAAAAATTTATATTTAAAGCAAGTGATAAATGAAACAGTGGATGAGATAAAAAAGGGAAATGATTTTATTGGATACTTAGATAGTAGAAAAATATATCCAGACTTAATGATAGACCTTTTGTATGTTGGCTATGAAAATGGCGATGTAAAAATGTCTTTAAATAAGGCTTATAATCTTCATAAGTTTGAATTTAAGAATAAATTAGAAAGAATGTTAGCACTTATAGAACCAGTAGTTTTACTTTTAATAGGAGGGGTTATAGTGGTAATAATACTTGGGGTGATTCTACCCATGTTTAATCTTATTGATTTGGTAATGTAGGAGGTTTATATGGATGAGAGAGGATTTACTTTATTAGAGACAGTTTTAGTTATAGCCATAATAGGCATACTAAGTAGTATTATTGTGCCTAAGTTTAAATTGTATCAATTAAAGGCAAATGTTGTATCTCATAATGCCAGTGTGGAGGTACTTAAATCAGCTGGACTCTTATATCATTTAGAGAATCCAGAGATTGAGAATATTAGTGAGGAAGTTAATTTTAAAGACTATATAGAAGAGGGAGATTTATTTATAAACTCATATATAGCTAAAAAGTTAAATAAAAATAAAAATGATAAATTCAAAATTAAGTTTATAAACAACGAGGTAGAAATAGATCCAGGTAAACTTATGGTGGAAAAAGGTGAAGTTATAAGAGTGGAAAGTGATTAAATGAAAACTATGATATCTATTTTGGGCAGTAGTATTTACTGTGTAAGGGGAGAATTTATAGGAGATAGGGTTAAAATCAAAGAGAGTTTTGCTTGTAGTATAGAAGATTTTAGTCTATTAAATCTTAGTAATCTAGTTTTAGATAAGAAGATGAAGGGTGAGAAGGTACAAATCTCCTTAGATGATTCATATTTTGAGTCTAGTTTTGAGAAACTTAAAAGCCTAACAGATAGAGATATAAATCAGTATGTTAAAGAAAAATATAGGCACTTAGAGAGGGTGGGCCAGTATTTAATATGGAGAGGAGTTTATGGAGAATATATAAATCTCCATGTTGTAACAATAGAAAAAGAACTTTTAAAAGCTATAAAAGAAAAGTTTGCTTCTATATATTTAAGGCCAAAATCCTTGAGTACAAATAGCTATAATACTGTAAAGCTATTTAGTTTCAATAGTCTACTTAATGGGAATTATAAGCTGAAAAATAAGAATATAATAGCCTGTAATTTAGGATATGAAAATGTGGATATAATAATATTTAAAAATGGAGAACTAAGATACACCAAGCGTTATAATACAAACTATCTTAATTTGAGGGAGTACTTACAAAATCCTGTAAATATATATCATATAAGCCCTGGAAATGGTTCAGGGAATGAATTACTAAACTATATAGAAAAGATTGAAAATATTCTAAATATAAGTAAGGACTATTATGAAATAGAATACGATGAAAAGCTTAGCTATATAGTTTTAACAGGAGAGGCTTCTGAAATAGTAGGTATAGAGAATTTATTGACTAGTAATTTAAATAAGCAGACCCTAGTTCTTAAAAGCTTGGATAGGATAGATATGGATGATAAGCTGAATATTTTTGCGCCAGCAGTAGGTGGGATAATCCAAGGAAAGAAGGTTAATCATGTATGATTTCAATTTTATGGATAATAAAAAAATGAAAATAAAATTATTACTTATAATAATTGTCCTAGTAATAATTCTACTTTCTTTCTACCTCTACTTTGCTAGTTATACTAATTATAGAAAAAACAACTCTTATATAAATGAAAATATAGACAAGTTAGAAGTAATAAAAAACCAAGAGAATGAAATTGAACATATGAAAGAAAGCCTAAAGAGTATTAAAAGTAGCAATGGTAAAGCAGACTTGGATAAACTTATTAAGGCAGTTTATTTAGATAAAGATATAGACTATATAGGTATTGATAAGGACTATATTAGGCTTGAGGGTAAGAGTCTTAACAAGGAAAACATAGAAAGGATAAGACTTGAAGTATCAAAAGATGGTTTTAAAGATATAGAGATAAGAGAAGTAAATTATATGGAAGATGAAAAAAGTTATAGATATATACTGGAAAGTGATTTATATGAAAAATAGGAAAAAGTGGCTTTTCTTGATATTAACAGCATTTATAATTACAAAGGCTAGTATTTTTATTATAAAAATATTTACCTAAGGCAAAAAAATATTAAGTATGAGAACCAGTGTAAGATAAGTATGATAAAAAACTATGAATTAAATAAATATAGGAATAATGAAAGGCTTGAAAAACTTAAGGAAGAAACTAAGGTTATTGTAAATAAATCTAACTATACAAATTTTTTAGAAAAATTATATGAGGTTGAGGATTCTAACATCAAACTTGTAAAATTTGAACAAAGATATATAAAAAAAGAGCTTATAGATGGAGTAACTACAGTATCTAGAAATATAGATTTAGAATTTAAACTTTTAGAAAGTGAAGGCTTGGAAAAAATAAATAAAATGATAAATAAACAAGCTAGTGTGTTTATTAACTCACATAAGTATTCTAAGACAGGTGGAGAAAATCTACTTAGTCTAAATATAACAACAAAGGAAATTACTAAGTTGGAAGGATTAGATTGATATGGATAATTTAGGATATACCCAATTTGAAGTGATTTTAGTATTAGTAGTGTTGGCTATTTTTACTAGCATTTTAAGGATGCCCTTTAAAATCTATGAAAGGGTCAGTCAAAATCTAGAATTTAATCAACTTGTAAGGGATATTAAGTTTAATAGAGATAAAAGCTTGTTAGAGGGAAGTGATATAAAGATAGAACTTGAAGAAAATGCCTATGTTATTATTTGTAAGCAAAAAAATAAACTGGATAGGACAAGAAAAGAATTTAGTTCTAATTTAAAGATTGATTCAAGCAGTTTTAGGGATGTAGCTGATGAGATAAGATTTCAAAATGGAGTTTGCCTAAACTCCGGCCACATGAAGTTATTGTTAAATGGAAAATTGGTAAAAATTACAGTCACACCAGTATATTCGAATATAAATATGGTGGAATAGTATGAAGAGTGAAAGAGGTTATATATTATTTGAAAGTATCTTACTTATTCTAGTAATTTCCATAGTTGGAATGGCAATTTTAAATGCTGTCCATAAAGCTTCTAAATTGGAAGATAGAATACTTGTAAGACAAGATATAAATGATATTGATAGTAATTTTATGGAGTATTTTTATCTGGATAAGGATATAGAGGAAGACTTGAGTTATGAAAATATAGACATAAGTGAAATCTTTTCTGCACTTAAAAGTAGCTATAGAGTAGAAAAGAAAATTGTCCTAGATGATGTAATCATAGAAATTATAAAGACAGATAAAAATCAATACCTTTGGGAGATAAATTATGAAATCAAAAGTAATAAGTACTCTGATATTAAAATTAAAAACAGAATCTATGTTAGAAGTTAGAGATGAAAAAGCTTTTACAGTTTTTGAATTAGTTATAGGACTGTGCATTTTAGCCATAATATTTCCAATTTTTATTAGAATCTGTAAAATTAGTAATCTATATACTAATGAAATAGTGGCTAAAAATAGCGCCCATATGGAGATGGAAAATGCCCTAGAGTATATAGGGGACGAAATAAATAGGGCAAACTATATAGTGGAAATTAAGGGGTTAGAAGCTAGTAATTTAGGATTTGTTTTAAAAACTATAAAGGATAAGAAAAGAGCATATATTACTTATGAGTTTAATAAGAAAACTAGAGAGATAAGAAGGCAGGCAGATTTAGATGAGATAGAGTCACCTTTTCATTTTAATAATTTAAAGGGAGATAATATAGTTTTAAGAAATGTTAAGTCAATAGAGGGTAGTAACTTTAATGAGAAACTGGGACTTGTAACTTTAGTTATAGAAGGAGAGATAGATAAGAAAACCATAAGGAAAACTAGGGTTATTAAGGTTGAAAAGGGGCTTAAGGATGATGAAGAATTCTAAGGGATCTATTTCTCTGAGTGGAATTATTATATTATTGCTGGCCCTAATTATGGTTATGGCTGGAACTAAAACCATCTTGAATCGGTATACACTATTATCTTTAAAAAATAAGTCTAATGAGTTAAGGAGAGATTTAAATAATAGTATTTTATTAGCTGTCTATGAGGAAACTTATTTTAAGGAAAGCTTAAATCAGTTAGCAAATCAGTATAGAAGGGGTCACTTTATTGGCCTAGATGGAAGTTTAAAAATAAGGGATGGTATTAAGACTCAGCTGGTAAACTGGGAAACGGAAGGAACTGTAGATACTAATAGAATTAATTTTTCAGCCAGAAATCAAAAAAATGGTCTAAGTGCTTTAGTTAAGTATACTTTTACTAGAGTAAATCCAATTTTTCTTTCAAAAAATCCAGTAGATTTACAGGAAGATGAGATTGAGTTTATAGATAAAAATATAGTGGCGAAATATGGAGAAAAAGAATATTATAATAAAAATCTAGAATATTTTATAGGTGAAACCGGAGGATATAGTCTGGAAAATTTGGATACTCATCCTACCATTGAAGGTTTTCATGAGAAAAAGTTCTTTAATAGTAGGCAGCTTTATCTTATAATTAAAAATGAAAATGAAAAATCTAGGCTTACAGTAGATAAGGTTAAGTTGTATGATGATGAAGTCTTATATAAACCCCTATATTTAAATGGAGTAATCTATATAGATGGAGATTTGTTTGTGAAAAATGAATTCGATTTTAGGGGGATACTAATAGTAAATGGAGATATAAAGGTAGAAGCAGGAAGTAAGTTGAGTGTAGAAGGTTTCTTAAAATCATCTAGTATAAGTGGTGACTATAGTTATATATATGATAAGACAGTTGTATTTAAAGATTATGGAAGCTATATACCAGGGTTTATTCATTTTAAATTGGAAAACATAAGGAGTGAAAAGTAGTTGAATATAATTTTAGTAGGTATGAGTGGTTCTGGAAAAACCAGTATAGGAAGTAGGATAAAAGAGAAATTCAACATGAATTTAATAGATACTGATGAAGAAATAAAGAAAGAGACAAATAAAACAATAGAAAATATATTTAAAGAAGATGGTGAGGAATTCTTTAGGGATTATGAAACTAAAATTTTAAACAAATATAAAAACGAAAAAGATACTATATTTGCCACTGGTGGTGGAATAATTTTAAGAGAAGAAAACAGGGACTTATTAAAGCAGATGGGAACTAGGATTTTATTAAAGGCTGAGCCAGAAACCTTAATGAGAAATCTGAAAAACTCTCAGGAGGTAAGACCACTTCTTAAGGATGATATAAACTTGAAAATAGACCTAGAGAATATGATGGAAAAAAGAAGAAATATGTACCTAGATTCGGCAGATTATACTATAGATATCAATGACAAATCAATAGATGAAATAGTGGATGAAATAGTTGAAATCAAAAATCTTGTGCAATAATCTAATAGTTGATATAATGATTGTGGCATTTTAATAAAAGAGGAGGAACAAGAATATGATACAAGCAGGAGATTTAAAAAAAGGTATGACTTTTATCATGGATGGAGAGATATTTGAAACTATAGAGTATCAACATGTTAAACCAGCAAGAGGTCATGCATTTTTAAGAATGAAAATAAAATCATTAACAACAGGAACTATCAAAGAGGTTACATTAAATCCAGCAGATAAATATGAAAAAGCAGTTATAGATAGTAAAGAGATGCAATACTTATACAATGATGAACAATTCTATTACTTCATGGATGTAGAAACTTATGATCAAATACCATTAACAGAAGATATATTAGAAGACTTAATGTTATTTGTAAAAGAAAATGATAATGTAACAGTTAATTTCCATAAGGGAAAAGCTATAGAAGTTATACCAGAAAACTTTGTAGTATTAGAAGTAACTGAAACAGAGCCAGGACTTAAGGGAGATACTGCATCAGGTGCAACTAAACCTGCAATAGTAGAAACGGGATTAAGAATAAATGTTCCTCTATTCATAGAAATGGGAGAAAAGTTAAAAATAGATACTAGAACAAGAGAATATGTTTCTAGAGCATAATTAGGACTACTGCAATTTGGCAGTAGTTTCTTTGTTTACAATATGTTTGTAAATGAATATTAGCTTTGATATAATAATATGAGTATATTATGGAGGTGTGTAAAATGAAAGATCAAATAAATAATGAAGATTTTCAAAATGGATCAGTTAGTATATCAGAAGATGTAGTATCTACTATAACAAATATTGCATTAAATGAGATAGAAGGAATAGCGAAAGTTAGCACAGGACTTACAGGTGGCATAACTGAAAAACTTGGCATGAAAAACTTAACAAAGGGAATATCTACAATTATAGAAGATGGATTTGTTAAAATCGAAGCTGATATAGCTATTGAATATGGAAATAACATTAAAGAAGTTTCTTTAAAAGCACAAAAGAGCATAAAGGAAAATATAGAAACTATGACAGAAATGACAGTGGATAAAATAGATATAAATGTTGTAGAAGTGGTTTTTCCTAAAGACAATAAAAAAGATATTATTGAAAAATAATCTAATTTGCCCTCTTTTAAAAAGTATTAGGGGGTAAATTATATGTTAATCAATATTAGCATATATAAGTGGAGGTAAGTATGGGAAGAAAAGTAGCAAGAGAAGGTGCAATGGGATTAATCTATACAATGGAAATGAATAATGATTTTTCAAAGTCAATTGAAGATTTGTTTTTAGAAAACTTTGAGTTTGAAAAAGATGAGGAATTTTATATAAGAGAAGCAAGCGATAAGATTATGGATAAACTAGAAACTATAGATGAAGCCATAATGGAAAATTTAAAAGGCTGGAAATTGGATAGACTGGCTAAAGTGGATTTATCTATACTTAGAATAGCAGTTTATGAAATTATCTATAGAGATGATATACCTAAGGAAGTATCTGTAAACGAAGCTATAGAAATTGCTAAAAAATACAGTAATGATGATGCATATAAATTTATAAATGGAGTATTAGGTGGAGTTATTAGCAAGTTAGAAAGAGAATAGGAGTAATCTATATGAAATCTTATAAGGTTACAGAGATTAACAGTTATATAAACAAAACTTTATCTACAGATATAATATTATCTGATGTGAGTATTGAAGGAGAAATCTCTAACTTTACTCACCACTATAGTGGTCATATGTATTTTAATTTAAAAGATGAAAATAGTAGGATAAAATGTGTAATGTTTAAATCTTTTAACAAAAATTTATTAGTAGATATGGAAGAAGGCAAGAGCATTGTTGCAAGGGGAAATATCTCTGTTTATGAAAGAGATGGTGTTTACCAACTCTATGTCAAGGAAGTAGAAGAAAATGGAATGGGAAATCTTTATAAAGAGTTTGAAAAGCTAAAAGCCTTACTTGATAAAGAAGGTTTGTTTGCTGTAGAACATAAACAAAGGATACCAAAACAACCAAAAAAAATTGGGATAGTTACTTCTGCTACTGGAGCAGCAGTAAAAGACATTATAACAGTTATAAAGAGAAGATTTCCAGCAACTAATATACTTATTTACCCAAGTCTTGTTCAAGGGAAGGAAGCTTCTGAGACCATAGTAAAGGGACTTAAATATTTGGATGAAAGAGAAGATGTAGACCTAATAATCTTTGGTAGAGGTGGAGGCTCTATGGAGGAACTATTTGCCTTTAATGATGAAACTTTAGCCAGAACTATATTTGCTCTAAAAACTCCATCTATATCCGCAGTTGGACATGAGATTGACTTTACAATAGCAGATTTTGTAGCAGATTTAAGAGCCGCTACTCCATCAGCTGCTGCCGAGATAGCAGTACCTGATGTAAAAGCTTATTTAATGGATTTAAACAATATATATTTGAATATAGGTAGTAGAATAAAGGAACATTTAAATTATAAAAAAAGATATTTAGATATAAAACATAGGGAGATAAAATTAAATAATCCATATCAGGTTATCTTAAATAAAAAACAAGATGTGGATAATTTATATAGGGATATAGTAGATTTAGTTATAAAATCTCAAAATAAAAACAAAACAGATTTAATAGACATGAAAAATAGACTTAGCCTTGTAAATCCAAAACTTGGCATAGAAAAGGGTTATGGAATTATTACAAGTGATAAGGGCAAAATAATTAATTCTGTAGAAAATATAAAAAATGGTGAAACTATAAATGTAGTACTGAGAGATGGAAGTATAAAAACTGTAGTTGATTCTATAATAAGGGAGGATACTAATGCCTAAGAAAAAAATAACTTATGAAGAAGCCTATGCTAAATTAGAAGAAATACTTTCTAATATGGAAAAAGGAGAACTTTCTTTAAATGATTCCATGGAGAGCTTTAAAGAGGCAAATGAATTATATAAATACTGTGAAGAACTGCTTGGAAAAGCAGAAGGTGAAGTTAAGATAATCTTAGAAAATGATCTTGAAGATAATTTTTCAGTGGAGGTATAGAATTGGATTTAAATAAGGAACTGAAAAGATTAATAGATATATTAGATTTAGAGCTAAAAA
Source organism: uncultured Tissierellia bacterium (assembly GCA_946402705.1). Taxonomy (GTDB): domain Bacteria; phylum Bacillota; class Clostridia; order Tissierellales; family Tissierellaceae; genus CAMIXG01. Next base: position 122,999 of record CAMIXG010000001.1, read on the forward strand.
ACTATATAAAAACTGATGATAAGTTTGAAAAAACAATAGTAGAAGCTATAGAATATAGTTTATTTACTGGAGGTAAAAGGATTAGGCCCATACTATGTTTAAAGGCATACGAATTATTTGCTTCTGATGATTACAGGGAAGCTATACCCTATGCACTGGCTACTGAAATGATACATACTTATTCCTTAATCCATGATGATTTACCAGCCATGGATAATGATGATTATAGAAGAGGTAAATTAACTAGCCATAAAAAATTTGGAGAAGCTATGGCGATACTTGCAGGAGATGGACTTCTTAATCTGGCTTTTGAATTATTATTGAATAATATAAAAGATGAAAAAGACATATTGGCATCTAGAGAAATAGGAAAATATTCAGGTATACATGGTATGGTATCTGGACAGGTTGTAGATTTACATATTGAAAATAAAAGCGAAGAAAGTTTATTGTATATGTATAAAAATAAGACTGCAGCTCTGATACAAGCTGGTATAGTAGCTGGATCCATAAGAGGGTGTGCATCCAAGGATGAAATAGCTTTAATGAGAGAATTTGGGTATAATTTAGGTATGGCATATCAAATAAAGGACGATTTTTTAGACCTAGAAGAAGATGAGGATATAGATAAAATAACCTATATTTCAGTTTATGGAAAAGAAAAGGCTAAAAGAGATTTACTTGAATTTGGAAGCAAGGCTCTTAAAAATTTAAGTGAGCTTGAGAATAGAAATATAGAGTTTTTTGAAGAACTGATAGAGAAACTTGAAATTAGAAAGTTTTGAGTAATTGAAACTTATATTTCATTATAGTATAATACTTAAAGGTGGTGCAGTATCCTAGTCAATGCGACTGCTCTGGAAGACGGGGCTAAAAATCCGTTGAAGAGCACATCGATGAAGTTTCTTGTATAGGCTTCTGACGCCCAGTCGGGGGTTTGTGCAGGGAGTAAGAAAGATGGGGCGATCTGCAATGGCATGCAGGCGATGACCCTACTTTCGTGGAGACATGACTAAGGTCGTGATAAACCTACTTTTTGAATAAATTAGTAGAAGTAGCTTGCTTTGAGCGAGATTAGGCAGATGGCAAGCCATCCATAATTTCAAAAGGGCCCAAGATTTTATGGGTTTTGTTGCCGAAACCTATTTTGCAAAAGAAGCTAAGGAGTAGTCAATTTGTTGAGGAAAACTCCTAGGCTGTTCGAAAGAGGCAGATTGTGGATTACAGTGCGGCCTAAGTGGCGATCCAGTTGTACCATTGGCGACAAGGTATTGATAGGTTTAAAGGGAAACCGCTGTTATGGTGACAGACAGCACTTATTAGGGAAAACCTACTGGACCAAAGCCGTAAGATTTACACAATTTGTTACCACCTATTAAATAGCTGATAGCCTTAGGCTATCAGCTATTTAATATTATAGGAGGAAAATATGAAAAAGAAAAAATCAATTAGTGAAAGATTTAATTTAAAATGGGTTAAGTTTATAAGTTTCTGGACTTTTATCTTAGCTGCCTTATTTACAGTGATAAGTAATGAATTGGTTACAAAACTTAATATAATTCCAGCCTTTCTGGTTTTAATAGTATTTATATTAATTGGGATAATATTTGATATAATAGGTATAGCGGTTACAACAGCAGAAGAAAAACCCTTCCATGCTATGGCGGCCAACAAGGTAGTAGAGGCTAGATATGCTATAAGATTAGTTAGAAATGCTAGTCAAGTATCTAACTTTTGTAATGATGTTATAGGAGACATAAGTGGGATAATTTCAGGTGCTATAGGTACAAATATAGTATTTAATATTATAGCCCAATATAAGAGCTTAAATGGAGTAGTACTTTCTTTAGTGATAACTTCACTAATAGCATCTATAACAGTTGGAGGTAAGGCTATTGGTAAATCTGTAGCCATGGAAAACTATGAACAGATATTACACTTTATATCTAAGATTTTATATTTCTTAGATACAAGGGTTGGAATAAAAATAATGAAGGAAGATTAATATGAAAGATAGAGCAGATGTTGTTCTATATAAGGAAGGTTATGTAGAGAGCATAAGATTGGCACAAAGTTATATAATGCAAAACCTCGTTTTAATAGAGGATAAGCCTATAGAAAAGGCAGGGCAGCAGATAGAGTATAATTCTAATATTAGAATAAAGGGTAAAAAGCATCCCTATGTATCAAGGGGAGGGCTTAAGATAGAAAAAGCAATCAAGGATTTTTCCATAGACTTAGATGGAAAAACATGTTTGGATATAGGTGCGTCAACAGGTGGCTTTACAGATTGTATGCTAAAGTTTGGTGCAAGTAAAATCTTTGCAGTAGATGTTGGCTATGGACAATTAGCATGGAGCTTACAGTCTGATGATAGAGTTATTGTAATGGATAGAACAAATATCAGAAATGTTAAGGTTGATAATCTGGAAGGACAAGTAGATTTTATAACTGCTGATGTATCCTTTATATCCTTAAAGATAGTCCTACCTGTTATAGATGAACTTTTAAAAGAAAATGGAAGTGGAGTAATCTTGATAAAACCTCAATTTGAAGCAAGTAAGGATGAGGTTGGAGAAAAGGGAATAGTAAGGGAAAAGGCAACACATGTGGAAGTTCTTAAAAATATTGTTTGTGAAATAGAAGAAAATAATTTTTATATAAAAAATATGACATATTCACCCATAACTGGAGCCACAGGAAATATAGAATTCTTAGCTGAAATTATCAAAACTGGTCAAGTAAATAGTTTTGACATAGAAAGTTTGGTTGATGAGGCTCATGCAAAGTTTATAATCTAGGAGGTATCTATGCTTTTAGAATTGAAAATAAATAATTTCGCAATAATAAAAAGTTTAGAAGTGTCTTTTAAGTCAGGTTTAAATATTATAACAGGAGAAACTGGTACAGGTAAGTCTATTTTAATAGAAGCTCTAGGTGTCCTGCTTGGATCTAGGACAAGTAAAGAGTATATAAGGACTGGAGAAAGTATGGCCAGTCTTGAAGGCGTATTTTATCTTGAAAATGATAAGGTTTACAATAAACTTAGGGAGCAGGATTTAAACCTAGCAGAAGATAGGGTTTTAATAATAGATAGAACAATTTCCTTAAATGGGCCTAGCTTAACTAAGGTAAATGGTAAAAATGTAAATCTAGCAATGTTAAATGATATAACTAGACATCTAGTAGATATTTTTGGGCAACATGAACACCAGTCATTATTAGATGTGTATAATCATAAAAGATTATTAGATTCTTTTGGAGATGAAAAACTATTAAGTTTAAAGGAAGCTACAAAAGACTTGTATCAAGTTCTTATGGAAAAAAGGAAGGAACTTGCTAGTATATCTAGTGATAACATGCAAAAAGATAGGGAAATAGATATTTTAAGATATCAAATATCTGAGATAGAAGAAGGAAATATAGATGTTAAGAAAGATAATGATATAGAGGAAGAGTATAGAAAATATAGCAAACTTGGTGAGATTAATACCATGTTTTGTTCCATTATAAATAATTATGATGATTTAGATTTAACAGGCTCTAGTTTACTTGAGAAACTTAGCAGAGATGTAATTAATCTTGAAAAGATACAAGCTTTAGATGAAAATATAGATAAGATATATTCTAGGCTTAAAAATTTAGAATTTGAGTTTCAAGATATAATTAGGGATTCAAAGGATTATATCGAAGGGCTAAATTTTGACTCAGCTTACATAGAGGCTTTAGAAACAAGACTTGATATAATAAATAGGTTAAAGAGTAAATATGGGGAAGATTTAGAGTCTGTTTTGAGCTTTAAATTAGATGCAGAAGAAAAATTAAAAGTTTTGGAAAATCAAGATGTAGAAATATCTAGGTTGGAGACTGAGATAAGAAAACTGGAAAAAGAACTATTGGAACTTGGAGAGGATTTGACAAGGTCTAGAAAAAACTTAGCCAAAGTATTGGAAGAAAAGATACAGAATGAACTTGAATATTTAAATATGAAGAATATAATATTTAAAGTGGATTTTAAAACTTTAGATGATTTTTCTCTAGATGGATTAGATAAGATTGAATTTCTAATATCTACAAATATGGGAGAGGGTTTGAAATCCCTATCAAAAATAGCATCTGGTGGAGAAATGTCTAGGATAATGTTAGCCTTTAAAAGTATCTTAGCTAAGTATGATACAATAGAAACCATGATATTTGATGAAATAGATACTGGTATATCAGGTAAGGCTGCATATTTGGTTGGAGAGAAAATATATGAGATATCAAAACTTAATCAGGTTATATGTATATCACATTTACCACAAATAACTTCCATGGCAGACTACCATTATTCTATTAATAAAGAGATAATTGGAAATAAAACTGGTTCTTATATCAAAGAGTTAAACTATGATGAAAGGGTTAACGAACTGGCAAGGCTGATAGGTGGTTTAGAAGTAACTGATACTACAATAAAAAATGCAGTAGAGATAATAGAGACATCTAAAAAAATGAAGGAAAAGAAGTAATCTTTGGGGGGCTTTATGTATATAAAAGGTAAAGTAAAAAGAGATAGAGTAACGAAAAATCTAACTAAAAGATTATCTGCTGGAGATATAGCTTTAATATCCCATACAGACTTGGATGAGGTTGCAGCACTATCTTTGGTTGAAAAAGAAGTAGCCTGTATTATAAATACAAATGAAACTATAAGTGGAAAGTATCCAAATAGAGGACCAGAGGCTTTAATGAAACATAATATACCAATCTTTGAAGTGGATGGTTTAGAAAAGGTTGAAGCCATTGAAGAAAATGATTTATTAGAGATAAGAGATAATATCATTTATTGTAATGGGGAAGAAATTACGGAGTGTACTTATTTAACAAATGAAAAAATTCAGGCCTTGCTTGGAGTAGCTTTTGAAAATGTTGAGACAGAACTAGATGCTTTTATAGAAAATACATTAGAATATGCTAAAAAGGAAAAAGGACTAGTAACTGGAAGTATAAAGATACCAGATGTAAAAACTGATTTTAATGGCAGACATGTTTTAGTTGTGGTTAGGGGACAGGATTATAAAAGAGATTTAATTACAGTAAAACACTATATAGATGAGATTAAGCCCCTACTTGTAGGAGTAGATGGGGGAGGAGATGCCCTTTTAGAATTTGGCTATACTCCAGATATTGTTATTGGAGATATGGATAGTGTATCTGATAAGTGTTTAACTACAGCTAAAGAAGTTATAGTACATGCCTTTAAAGATGGTAGAGCTCCAGGTTATGAAAGGGTAAAAGATTTAGGAATAGAACCTATAATATATCCATCGCCAGGTACAAGTGAAGATATAGCCCTACTACTTGCCTATGAAAAAAATGCAGATTTAATAGTAGCGCTTGGAACTCATACAAATATGATAGATTTCTTGGAAAAAGGTAGACCAGGGATGGCAAGTACTTTTTTAACTAGATTAAAGGTAGGAGATAAGCTAGTAGATGCAAGAGGGGTAAATAAACTTTATGGTGGAGAGTTTGAGCCAAAATACCTAGTGAGTATAGTGCTTGCTGCACTCATACCAATAATAGTGCTTACATTAATTAATCCAGTTACAAGAAGTTTTATAAAATTAATAAAAATAAGACTTAGATTATTATTACAAATATAGGGGGAAAATATGATACCAAATATGAAATTTTATGTAGTTTCAATTGTAGCCATATTTACAGCTTTAGGACTGGGGATATATATAGGATTTTCCATGGATACAGAAGGTTTTATAACAGATCAGCAGGAAAATCTAGTTAGTATAGTGGAGACTCAGTTTGAAACTTTAATAAAAGAAAATAAGGAACTAGTTGAAGAGAATGAAAATGTACTTATAAAAAATAAAGAGGGAAAAAAATACATTGATGAAAGTTATGACCTGTTAATACCTGAAAAATTAGCTGGAAAAAATATAGCCCTAATAGAAAGTAATGGAGACTATGCAAGCTCATCAATAGGACATGATATAGAAGAGGCTGGTGGAAACCTATTAAATTTAACAACAGTCTTAAACCTAAATAAAGAAGAGATAGCTAATATGACAAATAGCATAATAAATGGAAATAATAGCGAATATGTAAGAAATTTGGCAAGTGATGGAAAAGTAGAAGCAATTGGTAATTATAACCAAAAAATAGACTATATAATTCTTGCAGGAGGGTCAGAATCTGACAATAATACTAAGATTTCTGTTGTAGATAAGTCTGTAATTGATATGGCTAAATCTAATGACATCAAGGTAGTTGGTGTTGAAAAATTTAATGTTGAAAACTCTTATACAAGTAAGTATAGAGAATATGGACTAACAACAGTTGATAATATCAATACAAAAATGGGTAAAATAGCTACAGTATTATCTTTTGATGCAAAATTAGGAAGTTATGGAGTTAAAGGTAATGCAGAAAGTATTATACCAACAAACTAAAGGAGTTTTTATGGATAATGATAAAGTAATATGTGTTGTTCCAGCCTATAATGAAGGAGATGTTATAAATTCTACTATAGAGAAAATAGAAAAAATAGAATCTATAGATGAAATTGTAATAGTTAATGATGGTTCAACAGATAACACATTGGAAGAAATAAATAAACTTGGAAAACAAGTAATTAGTTATGATAAAAATATGGGAAAAGGCTATGCTATAAAAAAAGCCATAGAAAATTTAAACTATGGATATCTAGTTTTAATAGATGGAGATTTGGGTGAAACCAGTTCTGAAATTGATAAGCTAATAGCACCAGTTTTAAATAATGAAGCAGATTTTACCATTGCTAGATTTCCAGAGGCAAGGACAGTAACAAATAAAAAAGGTGGGCTTGGTCTTGTAAAAGGTCTTGCAAAAAATGGGATAGAGTTTTTTACAGGTAAGGAGATATATACTTCACTTTCCGGACAAAGAGTCTACAAAAAGTCAGTGCTAGACACAATGGAGTATATACCAGATAGATATGGTATAGAGGTGGCTATGACAGTCCAAGCTTTAAATAATAATTTTTCTTTGCTGGAAGTTCCTGTTCAAATGAGCCATAGATATACTGAAAGAAATCTATCAGGTTTTATTCATAGGGGAAAACAGTTTAAAGATATATTAAAAACATTTATAGTGATGTATTTTAAGGGCTATAAAAAGAAAGGATGAGAATATGAAAATTAATATAATGGCATTTTTTCTCGCAGCAGTCTTAAGTTTTATATTTATGCCTTTACTTAAAACCATGCTTATGAAAACCAGTTTGCTATCTAAAAATTATTTAGGTGAAGATATTCCAAATGGTATGGGAATTGGAATAATCTTTGCTCAAATATTATCTTTAGGTATTATTTCATTGTTTTTTAAAGATCTACTTGAAGTGCAAAATATATACTTAATAGGTTTCGTCTTAATAGGATTCTTAGGATTACTAGATGATACTATAGGTACAGATGAATATAAGGGTTTTAAAGGTCATATAGGGGCTTTTTTCAAGGGGAAGTTAACCACTGGAAATATCAAAGCATCTTTGGGACTATTTATAGCTCTATATGTAAGTTTAAATATTACTGATAATATAATTAGTGTTATTTTAAATACTGTACTAATAGCTTTATTTACTAATCTTATGAATCTTTTTGATTTAAGGCCAGGAAGAGCTATAAAGGTATTTCTTATATTATCAATTCTGAATTTATTCCTAGTTAGATTTAGTAATATAGATTATATTGTATTTTCATTATATGGTATACTACTAGCATATATGAGAATTGATTTAAAAGCATTTGGAATGATGGGAGATACAGGTTCAAACATATTGGGATATACTTTGGGCTACTATGCTGCTTGTAATTTCGATAATATATATAAGGTCATAATTATAGGGCTGCTTGTATTTACGAATCTATTATCAGAGAAGGTATCTTTTTCTAAGATAATTGAAAACAATAAGCTTTTAAATTTTATAGATAGGTTGGGAAGATAAATGATTAGTCATGAACTTGGAAAAGTAACAAAGATTGTATCAGAAGATGAAAGTACTTCATGGATAGAATTAGATTGTAGTAATAAAATAAAAAAAGCAATAAATTATAAAGAAATATCAGGAGATGTAAGAGTTGGAGATGAGGTTGTTATAAATACAACGGCTGTTAACCTAAGCCTGGGAACAGGAGGACAGCATTTTGTAATCTACAATTATAGAAATACCAAAGCTGATTTAAGTGGTGGTGGACATATTATGAAATTGAGATATACGCCAATTCAGATGAAAGTTCTGGCTGCTGAAGAAGAAGCAAGCGAGTATCATGATTTGGTTAAAAATTTTAAATCTCTTGATAATCATCCAGTTATAATAGGAACACTTCACAGTATGCTAGCTCCTATAGTAGCTAGACTTAAATATGGAAGAGAAGATTTGAAGATAAATTATATAATGACAGATGCAGGGGCACTACCAATTAGTTTTAGCAATACAGTGAAAGATTTAAAGGCCAAGGGTCTGATAGATAATACAATAACAGTTGGACATGCCTTTGGAGCAGATTATGAATGTGTTAATATATATACTGGATTAATAGTGTCTAAAGAAGCTTTAAATGCTGATATAACCATAATAACTATGGGGCCAGGTATAGTTGGAACTGGAACTAAATATGGGTTTTCAGGAGTTGAGCAGGGTGTTAACTTAGACGCAGTAAATTCTTTGGGAGGATATCCAATAGCTGTGCCAAGAGTTGGCTTTAAGGATGAGAGAATAAGACATCAGGGAATAAGTCATCAAACTATAACATCTCTATGTGATATAGCCAAAACCAAGGGAAATATAGTTTTTTCAAACTTAAAAATAAAAAGAGATATAATTGAAAAGCAAATAAGAGAAAATGAGCTTGATAGAAAACATAATATATATTATGAAGATGGAAAAGATATAAGAGAAGCACTTGAAAAATACAGTTTAAATACAACAACTATGGGAAGAGGTATTGACGCAGACCCAGAATTTTTCTATACATTAGGGGCTGTAGCCAAATATGCTTTAGGGTGTATAAAAGAGGAGGAAAACAATGTTATTTGAAGAAGCGACAATGAAAACAGAAAAAATCTACGAAGGTAAAGTACTTAATCTTAGAATAGATACTGTAGAATTGCCAGATAAAAGATATTCTAAAAGAGAGATTGTAGAACATCCAGGAGCAGTTGGAATTATAGCTATAACAGAGGAAAATGAACTTGTTATGGTGAAACAATTTAGAAAACCTGTTGAAAAATTCTTACTTGAAATACCAGCAGGTAAGTTGGAAGTAAATGAAGAGCCTAGAGAAACTGGGATTAGGGAGCTAAAAGAGGAAACAGGTTATGAGGCTGGAAAGTTTGAATATGCCTCAGAATTTTATTCATCACCAGGTTTTTCAAATGAAAAAATACATTTATTTTTAGCTACTGAGCTAGTGGCGGGAGAAACAGATCTAGACGATGGGGAATTTGTAGAGGTATCTAAATATCCTATAGCTGACTTAGTTAGAAAGATAAAAAGAGGTGAAATAGTAGATTCTAAGACTATAATAGCCATAAATATAGCTAAAGAATATATTGAAGGAAAAGGTGTCTAGTTTGCTAAGAGTATTTTTAGAGAAGTATATAGAGTATATGAAGATAGAAAAAGACCTAAATGAAAATACATTAAAATCTTATTTGGGAGATATTGAAAACTTTAGCTTATACCTAGAAGAGAAGTCTATAGTTAATATAGAGAATATAAACAAGACAGTTGTAATACAATATTTAGTGAGTTTAGAAAAACTTGAGAAGGCTCCATCAACAATTGCTAGAAATCTATCGTCCATAAAATCTTATTATGAGTTTTTGATTAATAAGAGATATGTAATAAATAACCCCACAATAGGACTAAAGGCTCCAAAAGTAGAAAGAAAAATATCAGAAGTTTTGACCCATGATGAAGTAGATATTTTACTTATGTTGCCAGATGAGGATAGCTTTAAGGGAAGCCGAGATAAGGCCATGTTAGAACTTATGTATTCTACTGGTATAGGAGTAAATGAAATAGTGGGATTAAATATTGGAGATTTGGACCTAGAAATGGATACCCTAGTTGTTGGAACTAATTCAAATAGTAGAATAGTACCAGTTGGAACTTTGGCTATTGATGCCCTTAGTAGTTATATAGAAAAACTAGAGGATAAGAGTCCAGATAAACCCTTATTTATAAATAGCAGAAAAGATAGGCTAACTAGACAGGGTTTTTGGAAAAATTTAAAAGAGTATGAAAAAAAATCAGGTATAGAAAAAAATATTACACCACAAATGTTAAGGCAGTCTTTTGCAGTTCATATGATTGAAAATGGGGCAGATTTAGAAGTTGTCCAAAAAATGTTAGGTCATTCAGATTTAACTACTACTCAAATTTATTTATATAAATCAACTAATGGAAATGTCAGAGAAGTGCACAAAAAATACCACCCAAGAGGTTAGGAGGATAATAATGAGAGATATAATGAATAGTATAAAATATATAGAGGAAAAAATTACAGAAAAACCAGAAGTAGGTCTTATTTTAGGATCAGGACTTGGAGACTTGGCAGATGAAATAGAAAATCCAGTAAAGATAAAATATGAAGATATACCAGATTTTCCAGTATCTACTGTTGAAGGCCATGCAGGACAATTAGTATTTGGTAAATTGTCAGGTAAAAGTGTAGTAGCAATGCAGGGAAGATTTCATTTTTACGAAGGCTATGATATTAGTGATGTAGTTTATCCTGTTAAGGCACTGATAAAGTTAGGAATTAAAACACTTATAGTAACTAATGCTGCAGGTGGAGTAAATACAAGATATGAACCAGGTGATTTAATGATAATAAATGACCATTTAAACCTAGCAGGACAAAATCCTCTAATAGGAAAAAATATAGAGGAAGAAGGACCAAGATTCCCAGATATGACAAATGCTTATACACCAAAATATATAGAACTTGCAAAAAAGGTTGGAAAAGATTTGGGACTAGACTTAAAAGAAGGAGTTTATACTTGGATGTCAGGACCAACTTATGAAACACCAGCAGAAGTTAGAATGATAAGAAATCTAGGTGGAGATGCAGCTGGTATGTCAACAGTACCAGAAGTTATAGTTGCAAAACATCAAGGTATAGATGTACTTGGTATATCATGTATAACAAATATGGCAGCAGGAGTATTAGATGAGCCGTTAAGACATGAAGATGTAGTTGAAACTTCACAAAGGGTAAAAACTGAATTCCAAGGATTAATCAAAAATATATTAAAATTGTTTTAATGAGGTGATTAAATGAGGATTTATGATATTATAGCTAAAAAAAGAGATGGTGAAAAACTTAGTAAAAAAGAAATAGATTTTTTTATAGATAAATATACAAGTGGCGAGATAGAAGACTATCAAGCTTCAGCTCTTTTAATGGCAATCTATATAAATGGCATGAATGAAGAAGAAACTATAAATCTTACAAAGGCAATGTCAGACTCAGGGGATAAATTTCATTTAGGAAATATTGGAAAAGCAAAAGTCGATAAACATTCAACTGGTGGGGTAGGTGATAGTGTAACCCTAGTACTTGGCCCCCTAGTTGCTCAGTGCGGAGTACCTTTTGCAAAAATGTCAGGTAGAGGTCTAGGACACACGGGAGGAACTCTTGATAAGCTTGCAGCCTTTGAGGGACTTAACTTAAATCTATCAGATGAAGAGTTTAAAGAAAATATACTTGAAATTGGTATAGCCATAGCAGGACAAACTAAGAGTATAGCACCAGCAGATGGTAAAATATATGCTCTTAGAGATGTTACCGCTACAGTGGATAATATAAGCCTTATAGCTAGTAGTATAATGAGTAAAAAACTTGCTATAGACTCATATGGCATAGTGCTGGATATAAAAGTAGGCTCAGGTGCATTTATGAAAAATGTAGAAGATGCCACTCTTTTGGCAGAAGAAATGGTTAAGATAGGTAAGGGTGATAATCGAGAAACTGTTGCTGTTTTAACTAATATGGATGAGCCCTTGGGTTTGGCCATAGGAAATGATTTAGAAGTCATAGAGGCTTTAGAAGTTTTAAAGGGAAAAGGGCCAGAAGATTTAAGGGAAATCTGTATAGCACTTGGAGTGGAAATACTAATTTTAGGTAAAATAACTGGAGATAAAGAGGAAGCTAGAAAAATTTTAATTGAAACTTTAGACAATGGTTTAGCCCTAAATAAATTAAAGGAAATGATAGCACTACAAGATGGAGATATAAAGTGTATAGATGATTATAGTTTATTGAAACAGCCAAAATATACTTTTGAAGTTAAGAGTGAAAAAGAAGGATATGTAGCTGAAATTAATGCAGAAAATATTGGTAAAATAGCCTTGATACTTGGAGCTGGAAGAGAAACTAAGGATTCAGAGATAGACCTATCAGCAGGTATACTACTAAATAAAAAGGTAGATGACTTTGTTGAAAAAGGAGAATTAATAGCAACTCTATATACAGATAAAGAGGAAGTTTTAAGGGAGTGCGAAAAACAAATTTTAGATACTTATAAAATATCTGATAAGCTAGAGAATAAAAAGAAAGATTTAATCTTAAATATTATAAAATAAAACTAGCCTCGGTTTCGAGGCTAATTTATATTGAGGGAGGAAAAATATGGAGTTCTTATTAAGACTTCCAGGGCTTTTAATGGCTATAATCATCCATGAGGTATCGCATGGTTACATGGCATATAAACTTGGAGATACAACAGCAAAAGATCAGGGAAGACTGTCTCTTAATCCAATAAATCATATAGATCCTGTAGGCTTTATATTTATGCTGGTTTTTAGGATAGGATGGGCAAAACCTGTACCAATAGACTCAAGATATTTCAAAGATAGAAAAAAAGGTATCCTCTTGGTTTCTTTAGCAGGGCCAGTATCTAATTTTATAACAGCAATAGTTTTAACTTTTATACTAATTTTTAATATAGTAAATCCATTTTTCTATAGTGAAACTATAGGTTACATGTTGCAGCTAGGTGTGTGGTATAATATAATGCTGGGAACTTTCAATCTATTACCCTTGCCACCACTAGATGGGTCAAAGGTATTGGCTAGTTTGCTACCAGATGAAATAGAATATTTTTTCTATAAATATGAAAAATATTTTTATATGATATTTATAATTCTAATTATTACAAATGTTATAAATAGGATTTTATCACCTATACTTTTAGCAGAGATACGATTATTAAATAAGTTTATTTATAGTATAGTAATTAATTTCGCATAAGAGGAGAAACTATGAAATATGAAATTGAATTAGAAGCTTTTGAAGGGCCTATGGACCTGCTTCTACACTTGATAAATGATGAAAAAATAGATATATATGATATACCTATAAACTCAATAACAGAAAAGTTTTTGGTTTATATAGAAGATATGGAAAGTTTAAATTTAGAAGTGGCTAGTGATTTTCTAGTCATGGCATCTACTTTAATAGAGATAAAATCTAAGATGTTACTTCCAAAACCAAAACTAGATGTAGATGAAGAAGAGATTGATCCAAGATCAGAACTTGTAACAAGGCTTATAGAATATAAAAAATATAAGGAAGTTTCAGTAAAATTAAAGGAATTAGAAACTGTTCAATCAAAGGTATATTACAAACCAAAAGAAGAGATAGAGATAGTAGAAGATATAGTTCTTGAAGATATGGAAATGGAAGTACTACTTAGGTCTATTAGTAACATTATAAAAAATAGAACTAAGGAAGAGAAACATAGTATAGTTGATCATATCCAAAGAGAAGAATATACAGTAGAAGGTTGTATGCACACACTTAGAAAAGACATAGAGAAAAAAGAAGAGTTAAATTTCACTAGTCTTTTATCCTTAAATACAACAAGAGAAGAAATTATAACATATTTTCTAGCCCTATTAGAGCTGGTAAAAATAAAACTTGTAACAGTAAAAGAAGACGAAAATCTGTCTGATTTAATTATTAAAAGGAGAGATGATGATGGATTTAACAGATAATGAATTATATCCAATTATAGAATCCCTATTATTTACATGGGGAGACCCTCTTGAGCTGTCTGATATAGCTAATATATTAGAGCTTACTAAGAAAAAAACGGAAAAATTATTGGAAGACTTGATTGAAATATATAGTGACGAAAGCAAGGGACTTAGAATAGAAAAAAGAGGTAGTATGTATCAAATGGGTACTAAACCAGAGTATAATGATTGGATCGTAAAGCTTAATAGACCAACTACAAATAAAAATTTGTCTAATGCTGCCCTAGAAACCCTGTCTATAGTAGCTTATAAACAGCCAGTTATAAAGGCTGATATAGAAGCTATAAGGGGTGTGAAGTGTGACACTGCCATATATAATCTTTTAGAAAAAGAACTAATAGAAGAGCAGGGGAGATTAGAAAGAATAGGTAGACCTATATTATATGGTACTACAGATTTATTTTTAAAGGTTTTTGGTCTACAAAGCCTAGAAGGTTTACCTGAATTAAATGAAACTCTCAATTTTGATGACAAGGAAGAAATAGAGAAAACGGTTGACGAAAAGCTTGGAACAAAAACGGAGGATAAGTAAGTGAGATTACAAAAATATATAGCTAGGTCTGGACTTACTTCTAGGAGAAAGGCAGAAGAGCTAATACTTCAAGGCAGGGTGGAAGTAGACGGGCAGGTAGTTAAGGAGTTAGGCACTAAGGTAGGCATGGATAATCTAGTAAAAGTAGATGGGAAAATTATAAGGGTAGAAGAAGTAAAGAGGTATATAGCCTTAAATAAGCCTAGAGGATATGTAACTACACTAGATGATGAGTTTAGTAGAGAGATAGTTGTAGATTTAATAAAGGATGTGGAAGAAAGGGTTTACCCTGTAGGGAGACTTGATTTGGATACTGAAGGCTTATTGATTCTCACAAATGATGGAGATTTAACTTTTAAACTTACACATCCCAGTTTTGAAATTGAGAAAACATATATAGCCCTAGTAAATGGAATCCCTAATGAAAATGAACTTGAATCATTTAGGCAGGGACTTTTAATAGAAGGTAAAATGACCTATCCTGCAAAGGTGAAATTACTTAAAACTCATGGAAAGAATGCTGAACTAGAAGTTAAGATACATGAAGGTAGAAACAGGCAGGTTAGAAAAATGTGTGATGCTATAAATCATAGTGTGATAAGTTTGAAGAGGGTTCAGTTTGGGCCAATTAAACTAGGAAAACTAGCACTAGGTGAGTATAGATATTTAACCAAGGATGAAATAGAAGAACTGAAAAGGTAGATTGATATGTATAAGAAGGTAGTAAATGTACTTGAGATAACGAAAAAATTAATATCAGAAAATGTTATAGAAGGAAGTGTTGTAGTAGATGCTACAGTTGGCAAGGGTAATGATACCTTAAAACTATCCACTGCAGCTGGCAAAACTGGTAGGGTTTATGGTTTTGATATACAAGATTTAGCCATAGCTAAGACAAAGGAAAGATTAGATGAAATAAAAGCAGAAAATGTTATTTTAATAAAAGATGGTCATGAAAAAATAGACCAATATGTTAAGGAAGAAATAGATTTTTGTATCTACAATCTTGGTTACCTACCAACAGGCGATAAGAATCTTATAACTAAGGGCAAGACAACTATAGAAAGTATAAAAAAATCATTGCAACTATTAAAGCCAAATGGTTTAATAGTTATTGTATGTTATATAGGACATGATGGTGGAGACCTAGAAGAAGAGCTGGTATCTCAGCTACTAGCTGATTTAGACCAAAAAGAGTTTAATGTTATGAAAAATGAATTTATAAATCAAAAAAATAAACCACCATTAGTATATATAGTTGAGAAAAATTTATAAGGGGAGGAAATATGACTAATTTATATATAGTAAGACATGGACAAACAGAATGGAATATACAGGGTAAAATCCAGGGGCATAAAAATGCAAATCTAACAGAAGATGGGCTTAAACAAGGTGATAAAGTAGCAGAGAGAATGGCAAGTGAAAAAATAGATATAATTTATTCAAGTGATTTAGATAGAGCTAGGATAACTGCGGAAAAAATCAGTAAAACTACAGGTGCCAAACTAATTGTCACAGAAGAATTGAGAGAAATGAACTTCGGTGTTTGGGAAGGTGAATTTTTTAAGGATGTAAAAGTTTCAGATCCAGATGGTTATATGAAGTGGATGAAAGAACCAGAAAACTTAAACATAGCAGAAGGTGAAACTTTGGAAATTCTTGAAAAGAGAATGGAGAAGGTTATAAATAAAATAGTGGCTGAAAATGAGGGGAAAAATATAGTTATAGTATCTCATGGAACAGCACTTAAAACTCTAATACTTCATTTGCTTAAAATGCCACTTACCAACTATAAAAACTTAGCTATGGATAATGTGAGTTTAAGTATAGTTGAAAAAAGAGACTATAATAATGTATTAAAATTATATAATGACACAGGTCATCTAGGAGAATAAATATGAAAAATATTGCAGTAATAGGTGGTGGACCAGCTGGTATGATGGCAGCTGGAACAGCAGCATTAAAAGGACATAAGGTAACATTGTTTGAAAAAAATGAGAAATTAGGAAAAAAATTATTTATAACTGGTAAAGGTAGATGCAATATAACTAATGCATCAGATATAAGTGATTTTTTTGATAATGTAATGAGTAACAAAAATTTTATGTATAGTAGTTTCTATAGTTTTACAAATGAGGATGTATTAAGACTCCTTGAAAAATATGGGGTAAAAACTAAGGTTGAAAGAGGAAATAGAGTCTTTCCTGTTAGTAACAAATCATCAGATGTTATAAAAGCCTTTGAAAAGTACCTAAAGGAAAACAAGGTAAAAATAAAATTAAATACAGAGATATCTCAGGTGAAAAGAGATGAGGATTTATTTTATTTAAAAACTAAAGAAGGAATCTTTGCCTATGAAGAAATAATTATAGCTACTGGGGGAAAATCTTACCCTAAGACAGGTTCTACAGGAGATGGATATAAGTTTGCTGAAAAATTTAAACATAGTATAACAAATATACTTCCATCCTTAGTACCAATAGAGTTAAGGGAAGAATTCTATAATGAGTTACAAGGATTATCTCTTAAAAATGTTGAAATTTCAGCTTATGTAGATAATAAACAAATATATAAAGATTTTGGAGAGATGGTATTTACTCATTATGGAATATCAGGTCCAATAGTTTTATCTATGAGTACTTTTTTACATCCATATTTAGACAAAGAGATAAAAATAAAGATAGACCTAAAACCTTCTCTAAATAATCAAGTATTAGACAAGAGGATTTTAAGGGATTTTGAAAAATATCATAATAAAGATGCAAAAAACGCTTTAGATGATATGTTACCAGCTAAATTAAGACCTTTTATCTTAAAGCTATCAAATATAGATGAAAATAAGAAGGTGCATCAGATAACAAAAGAAGAGAGAGAAAAACTTTTAAGTAATTTAAAAGAGTTGACTGTGACTTTTAAAAGATTTAGACCAATAAATGAAGCCATAATTACAACTGGTGGAATTGATATAAATGAAATAGATCCATCAACTATGCAGTCTAAAATAGTTAAGGGACTTTATTTTGCAGGTGAAGTTATAGATGTAGATGCCTTAACAGGTGGATATAATTTACAAATAGCTTATTCAACAGGCTATTTAGCAGGAAATAATATATAGTATATGAAGAGAAAAACTTGTATAGAAAACTAATATGTTATATAATTATTTGAAGGAGTGATTTTTTTGGACCTAGTTTCTATTAGAGGTGCAACTACTGTAGAGAGTAATGATAAAAATGTTATACTAGATGCAGTGGAGAGACTTATTAAAGATATAGAAATTGCTAATGACATAGATAGAGATAGAGTAATAAGCATAACTTTTACGGCAACAAAAGAGCTAGATAAGGTTTATCCAGCAGTGGCAGCTAGAAAATTGGGCTATTTAAATACTTCCCTAATGTGTTTTCAAGAAATGTATGTAGAAAATAGTTTGGAAAAATGTATCAGACTAAGTATCTTATGCATGATAGAAAGAAAACAGAATGAAGTAAATCATATTTATCAAAATAATGCTAGAAATTTAAGACCTGATTTATTAGGAGGACATATGGAAGATATAAGAAAAATAGTTATAGCTATCGATGGACCTGCTAGTGCGGGGAAAAGTACAGTTGCTAAGAATATAGCAAAGAAACTAAACATAACATATATTGATACTGGAGCTATGTATAGAGCCATTACTTACAAGATATATGAAAACAATATAGATATTGATGATTTAGAAAAGATTAAAGAAATTTTGAAATCTACAAAAATTGACTTTAAAGATGGAAAGATTATATTAGATGGAAGAACTATAGACAAAGAAATAAGAGAAAATTTTATTAGTCAAAGAGTATCCAATGTTAGTAAAATCAAAGAAGTCAGAGAAAAATTAGTAGATATACAAAGACAGATGAGCCTAGATAAATCAGTAGTGATGGATGGTAGAGATATAGGTACTGTAGTTCTTCCAGATGCAGATTTCAAGTTTTTTGTAACTGCAAGTGTTGAAGAAAGAGCTAGAAGAAGATATGAAGAGCTAACAGCTAAAGGAGATTTCAGTATAACTCTTAGTCAGATTGAAGAAGAAATAAGACTTAGAGATGAAATTGATAGCAAGAGAGAAATTGCACCTCTTGTGGCCAGTGAAGATGCAATAATCATTGACAATTCAAACTATACAATGGATGAAACTTTAACTGAAATTTTGGGTATAATAAGAGGTAGAGATGTTATATAAAATTGTAAAAGCAGTTGTAGGTGGATTATTTAAACTTATCTATAGATTTGAGATTATAAACAAGGAAAAGATAAATAATGATAAGAAACTCATTATTTGTTCAAATCATGTGAGTAATTTAGATCCTATAATAATATCTGCAGTATTTAAAAAACAAGTTTATTGGATGGCTAAGAAAGAATTGTTTGATATAAAGCCACTAGGATGGTTTTTAGACAAACTAGGAGCTTTTCCAGTAGATAGAGAAACTACAAGCTTATCAACACTTAGAACTTCAATGAAGATTTTAAAGGACGAACATTCCCTAGGAATTTTTCCAGAAGGTACTAGAGTAAAAAACATAGATTTAAAAAATGCTAAACCAGGGGTTGCTTTGATTAGTATAAAATCAAAAGCGCCGATTTTACCTGTTTATATAGAGTCAACTTTCAAACCATTTTCAAAAATAAAAGTTGTTATTGGAGATGAGTTGGAATTTTATAACACAGATGATAAAATAGGAAAAGATGACTACAAGCTACTAGGAGAAGAAGTATTAAAACAAATATATGAACTTGGAAATTAGGAGGAAATATGAATATAATAGTTGCTGACTATGCAGGATTTTGCTTTGGAGTAAAAAGAGCAATGGATATGGCAGTTGAAAATGTTGAACAATCAAATATTAATTTATATTCTTATGGACCTTTGATCCATAATCCACAAGTAGTGGAAAAACTAAATAATGAAGGTTTAGTTCCTATATCAGATATAGATACTCTAGAAAAAGGTAGAGTTATAATCAGATCGCATGGTGTGGGAAAAAACATAATAGACAAGATAGAGGAAAAAAATATAACAGTTATAGATACAACTTGTCCATTTGTAAAATCTGTTCATAAAAAAGTGGCGGATTATAAAGAAAAGGGGTATACTATCATAATAGTGGGTAAAAAAAACCACCCAGAAGTTGTAGGTATTAATGGCTGGTGTGAGGATAGTGCCATTATTGTGGAGGATACAGAGCAAGCACAATTAGTTAAAAACTATGAAAGAGTTTGTATAGTATCACAAACTACAAATAGAAAAGATTTCTTTGATAGCATTGTAAATATTATTAAAGAAAATAATGAAGAAGTTTTAATATTTAATACTATTTGCAATGCTACTACAGAAAGGCAAGATGCTTGCGAAAATCTATCCAAAAGGGTAGATGCAATGATAGTAATAGGAGGCTATGAAAGCTCTAATACGAATAAACTTGCAGAAATTAGTAAAAAATACTGTAAAAATGTTTATCGTATTGAAACAATTAAAGATTTACCTTTGCAAGAAATTGCAAAATTTAATACAATAGGTATAACAGCAGGTGCTTCTACACCTGACTGGATTATTAAGGAGGCTATTCAAACTATGAATAATGAAAACAATGAAATGCAAAATGAAATGATGGAGGCTATCGAAAGCTCTTTTACAAAAATACACAGAGGAGATGTACTAACTGGTGAAATATTATTCGTTACTGATACAGAAGTAATGGTAAATATAAATTATACTTCTGATGGTATAGTAGACAGAAATGAAATATCAAATGACCCTGCAGTTAAACCAAAAGATATTCATAAACCAGGCGACACTGTTCAAGTATATGTAATGAGAATGGATGATGGTGAAGGAAATGTTGTTCTTTCATTAAAAAGAGTTGCAGAATCTAAAAACTGGGAAGAATTAGAAGAAAAATTCAATAACAAAGAAAAAGTTATGGCAAAAGTAGTTAAAAATGTTAAGGGTGGATTAGCAGTACTTGTTGATGACTTAAATGCATTTATGCCAGCTTCTCATGTATCAGTAGATTTTGTAAGTGATTTAGCAGCTTATAAGGGTCAAGAATTCGAAGTTGAAATAATTGACTTTGATAAAGCTAAAAGAAGAATAATAGTTTCTAGAAAAAATATAGAAAAACATGAATTAGATTCAAAAAGAGGAGAACTTTGGGAAAAATTAGAAGAAGGACAAATCTTAAAAGGTATAGTAAGAAGACTTACTAACTTTGGTGCTTTTGTTGATCTTGGTGGATTAGATGGATTAATCCATATATCAGATTTATCTTGGAACAGAGTTAAACATCCTTCAGATATAGTTAAAGCTGATGATGAAGTTGAAGTAAAAATATTAGCTTTAGATAAAGAAAACAACAGAATTTCTTTAGGGTTAAAACAAATAACTGAAAAACCTTGGGATGTATTTATAAGCCAAGTTAAAGAAGGAGACGAAGTTAATGGTAAAGTTGTTAACCTATTAGACTTTGGTGCTTTCGTTAGATTAGAACAAGGCGTAGATGGATTATTACATGTTTCTCAAATATCAAATGAACATATAGATAAACCAGCTGATGTTTTAGCTATGGGTGATGATGTAAAAGTTAGAGTAATAAACATAGATGAAGAAAATCAAAAAATAAGCTTAAGCACTAGAGAAGAAGTTGCTGGTGAAGAAGTAGAAGCTACAGAAGAATAATAAAAATAAATAAAAAACATAAAGTATGGGATTATCCCATACTTTATTAATATAGGGGTGTAAAAATGCCTAACTACGAAAGCTTTAAAAAAGACATAGACAAACTTATAGGTATTAATTTAGATTATTATAAAGAAACTCAAATGAAAAGAAGAATAAATTCTCTAATGACTAGAGAGGGTTACAAGGATTATGACTCTTATTACAGTGCCATGTCTAAGGATAAGGAAGCCCTAGCTAGATTTATAAATCATTTGACTATAAATGTATCAGAATTTTATAGAAATCCAAATCAGTGGAAAGTATTAGAACAAAAAGTTATGGACCATCTAAAAGAAAATAATAGGGGTTCTTTAAATATTTGGAGTTCTGCATGTTCTACAGGTGAAGAACCATATTCTATGGTTATGATGCTATCTGAATTTTATCCTCTTGATAAAATTAAAATACTAGCAACAGATATAGATATGGGAGCTATAGCAAAGGCTAAAGCAGGAATTTATGTAGAAAAATCTTTGGAAAATTTACCAGATAAGTTTATAAAAAAATTCTTTAAAGAAGAAAATGGTGTTTATAAGATATCTGATGAAATTAAAAAAAGAGTTGAATTTAAAAAGATAGATTTATTAAAAGACAACTTTCCAGGTAATATGGATTTGATTAGTTGTAGAAATGTAATGATATATTTTACAGATGATGCAAAGGCAAAGTTATATGAAAAATTTAACAGAGCTTTGACATCATATGGAATATTTTTTGTTGGAAGCACTGAGCAGATAATAATGCCAGAGAGATTTAAATTTAAAACATTTGAAACTTTCTTTTATCAAAAGATGATATAGAACCCAGATGGGTTCTTTTTTTATATCTTTATATAGTTAGATGTTCAGTATATTTATATATAAATTTAGTAGACTGCCAACTAAGATAAAGGGAAAAAAGGGAATCTCTAACTTTAGATTATTCTTATCTATAAGGCCTAAGATTAGAATAACAAATAGAGAGACGAACGCTGATAAAAATAAGATATTTAAAGAGCCTAAAAGTCCAACAACCATTCCTATGGGAAAGAACATTTTAACATCTGCGCCTCCAAGTTTACCCTTAGATATTAAAAGGATTGTATACATAAATAAAAATGAAGAAAATCCTTGGATTATTAAATATGGAGTGAAAGAGTTATTAAATATATAGGTAAAAATTATTGTAAGGCTGGTTAAAAGGATTAAGTAGTTTTTAACTATTTTAGAAATTATATCTGAAATACTTGTAATTGTTAAAAAGAGCAATAAGACCAAATAAGCTGGTCTATTGGAGATGTTTTTATGAGTGTGCATAATTGAGTAGAAAGATATAAAAGTCATTACTTGAGATGAAATTAGAAGTATTAGCCTATGTTTATAAGAAGATATATCTTTTTGAGCCGAATAAAAACCTACTAGATATAAAATCCCTCCAATAAAGAAGGATAAAATTAAAATTTTCACATAAATCACCCTATTATTATTTTATAAAGCATCTATTAAAAGCTTATCAGATAAAATTAGGAATAAAAATCTTAACTAATCTAGTGTGATTTACCTAGAAAAATATGAAGTAAAAACTAAGTTATATGTAAAAGACTGTAAGTAAAAATTAATAAATTATCGTTAAAAATATGCTATACTATTAAAGTATTAAAAAATAGGAGGCAGAGTATGTTAATTGAATTATTAAAAGTTATACTACTAGGAATAGTAGAAGGGATAACTGAATGGTTACCTATTAGTAGTACTGGACATATGATTTTGGTTGATGAATTTATTAAGCTAAATGTAACACCAGAATTTAAGGAAATGTTTTTTGTAGTTATACAGTTAGGGGCAATTTTGGCAGTAGTTTTATTATATTTTAATAAATTAAATCCATTTGCTAGAAACAAGGACAAATTAGAAAAAAGAGAAACAATGTCAATATGGTTTAAGGTAATAGTGGGTATAGTTCCTGCTGGAGTACTTGGGGTACTTTTCGATGATTGGTTAGATGCTCACTTTTATAATTATTTAACTGTAGCTATAACCTTAATAGTATATGGTATCTTATTTATAATAGTTGAGAATAACAACAAGGACAAGTTACCTAGAATTAGAAATTTCAAGGAACTAGATTATAAAACAGTACTTGGTATAGGATTTTTCCAAGTGTTAGCTTTGATACCTGGTACATCAAGATCAGGAGCTACTATAATAGGAGCTATCTTACTAGGTACATCAAGAAGTGTAGCAGCAGAGTTTTCATTCTTTTTATCAATTCCAGTTATGTTTGGAGCAAGTCTTTTAAAGATGAGAAAATTTGGATTTATTTTTACTTCAGAAGAATTAATTCTATTGATAGTTGGAATGGTAGTTGCATTTTTAGTATCTGTAGTAGCTATAAAATTCTTAATGAAATATATTAAAAACAATGATTTCAAGGCATTTGGATGGTACAGAATTATATTGGGAGCTATAGTATTAGGGTACTTCTTAGTTCTTGGTTAAAGGATAATATAGAAAGCTTACATAAAAAAAGCTACTTAGGTTTAACTAGGTAGCTTTTTCTATGTAGAAATATAAAATAAAAAATAGCATAACTAATCTTATCATAAATGATAAATAAAAATTAATTATTATTACAAAAAATCTAGAATATACATTAAAATGAGATTAATAATATTCTTTTATTTTACAAGTTACTATTTTTATAAGTAAATTAAGGTTATAATCAAAATATAGGATACTAGAAGTAATAATTTTATTAAAGTTTGATATAAGGAGCTTATAAATGAAAAAGGTTTTTATTGCAGGGCCAAGAGAAGTTAAAAAACTAGATAACAAGGTTTTGGTAAAACTAAAAGCTATTAAAGATAAGGGATATACTGTATATGTGGGAGATGCAAATGGTGTAGATAAACTAGTTCAGGAATTCTATAAGGGTCTTAGTTATAAAAATCTTGAAGTATTTGCTAGTAATGGTAGGGCTAGGAATAATTTAGGTGCTTGGAAGGTTAATAATATTAAGGTGGATAAGTCTATAAAGAACTTCAATTTTTATGCTGAAAAGGATAAAGCTATGGCTAGAAAAGCAGAATATGGTTTTATGATTTGGAATGGAAAAAGTAGGGGAACCTTAAATAATATGATTAATTTAAGAAAAGAAAATAAAAATATTTTATTATATTTTATGCCCTTAAAGGAATTTTATTATATAGAAACTAATGGAGCCTTGCTTAAAATAGTTAATAGCTGTGATGAGGATACAAAAAAATTATATTTAAATCTACTGGATGGTTTAGCCAAGCAGTCTAAGCAGATTAGTATGGAGATTAAATATCTTTAGAAAAAAATTATTTACTTATCTTGAAGTGCACCCAAATTGTTAGACATTTATTGTATAATAAATAAAAACGATAGGGGTGCTTTTTCATGTCTAAAAGTAAAAAATATACAGGAGATTTTAAGATAAAAGTTATAGAAAGTATAAAGAATGAAAATCTTAGTTATACAGAAGCATTAAAGAGATTTGATATTCCATCACATTCTACAATATTAAGATGGGAAAGGATTTATCTTGAAGAAGGTAAAGAAGCTCTCTTTGAAGAAAGAAGAGGTAGATCTAAGCCTTCTGATGGGGTTAGGAAAGGAAGACCCAAAAAGCTTTCTGAAGAAATTGAACATGATTTAATCAAAGAAAATCAAAGACTTAGAATGGAAAATGAATATTTAAAAAAGTTAGATGCCTTAATTCGTTCAAGAGAAGAATAACAAGGTTAGATGAAGTTTTGATAATTGCAGAATTAAGGCAAAAATACAACTTTAATGAACTCCTTAAATTTGCAGAAATTCCTAGGAGCTCATATTATTATTTAATTAAAAAATCAAAGAGCATTGATAAATATAATGATGTAAAGTGTGAAATTAAGGATATTTTTCATAGTAATAAGGGAAGATATGGATATAGAAGAGTTCATTTAGAGTTCATAAATAGAGGTTTTAGAATTAATCATAAAACTGTTTATCGTCTTATGAAAGAGCTAAATCTTAAGTGTTTAGTCAGAATAAAGAAATATAAATCCTACAAGGGTGAAGTTGGTAAAGTAGCCCCTAATCTTATAAATAGAAATTTCAATGTAGATTTTCCTAACAGAAAATGGGTTACAGATATTACAGAATTTAATGTTTCTGGTAAGAAACTTTATTTATCTCCAATTTTAGACTTGTATAATGGAGAAATTATAAGCTATAAATTATCTATAAAACCTAATTTTGCTCAAGTAAGAGAAATGTTAAGTTTATCATTTGAAAAATTTGGTACTTTAGATGGCTTGATATTACATTCAGATCAAGGTTGGCAATATCAAATGAAACCATACCAAGATATGCTTAAATCTAAAGGTATAATTCAAAGTATGTCAAGAAAAGGTAATTGTCTTGATAATTCTGTTATAGAAAACTTTTTTGGAATCTTAAAATCAGAATTATATTACTTAGAAAAATTTAAATCTATTGATGAATTAAAACTAGCAATAGAGCAATATATACATTATTATAATAATCAGAGAATAAAGAGCAAACTAAAAGGACAAAGTCCTATTAGTTTTAGAACTTCGTTCTTATTTTCTGCCTAATTATACCGTCCAACTTTTTGGGGGCAGTACATCTTTTGAAGTTTTTATTTTAATGAGATATTATTATAAAATATGGATCAAGAAAAAAGCTTGTAGGCTTGATAAAACATAATCTTTTAGGAGAATTTAAGCTAGCAAGCTAGTTCTCCAAAAATAAAGATAAGAGATAATAGAAATATTATCTTCTTATCTTTTTAAAATTTTTCTTTAATAAGTGTGATGGAAAAGTTTTTATTTTAAAGAGTTATAGATATTCTCTTTAATACTGATAAAAGCTAAAGTCTAATCTTTAGCTTCTTCAAGTTTATTCTCATCTAATTCTAGTAGCACTAATTTAAACATATAGTAAATTTCCAGTAAAATAACTGGTGTTCCAATTAGTATAAGTATACTTATATTAGAAAGAAGATAAGTAAAAATAAAAAGATTAAAAACTCCAAACATAATTGCATTAAAAATAGCTCTAAAAGATTGCATGAAAACCTCCCATAAATAGTTTTATTTTAAAATACATACACTAGTTTACCATAGATTTTAAAAATCAAAATTGAAAAGCTTAAGTACTTTACAGAACATATTTAAAAAATCTATGGTAGAATATAATAATCATCATAAGAGATGCTAAGTATTTGTTGTATATTATTTCTAATATACAGACAAAAAATAGAGGTGGATTATGAAAGACTTAAAAGAATTTGAGGAAATATTAAAAAGAAATGATTTAAAGCCAACTACTCAAAGAAAATTGATTTATGAAATATTATTGGAAAATGAACATGAACATTTAGAAGCCAAAGAAATATTAAATCTAGTGAAAAAAATTGATAAGAATATAGGTATAGCTACTATTTATAGAACCTTAGATGTTTTCATGGAGCTTGGACTTGTTTCATCTATTCAGGATAAATATGAGATAAACTCAAAAGACAAAGATGGAATTAACCCTCATTTTATATGTGATAAATGTGGTAAGGTGGTTTTTGTGGAAAGATTAGATTATCAGTCAAGTATAAAAGATAAGCTTGAACAAATAGCTACTGATAATAATTTTCAGATGAAGAATATAACCTTTCATGTAAATGGATTATGTAATAATTGCCAAGGGGAGTTATAGTATATAAGAAAAGGACTTATGCTAAGCCTAAGTCCTTTAGCATTTCTATTTTATAGTGAAGGAGGAGTTATCTTTTCTAAATCCTTAGTAAGTTCTAGTATTATATTTTTAACATTAGTATTCATATCATAAGTGTTATCACCTATGGATACTAGACCTAATTTAGGTATTATATACATTTCAGTTTTAGAGCCATCTTCTAGTATTAGGCTCATAGAGTAAGAGTACCCCTCAGCTTGGGCAGAACCCATCTCTTCAAATTGTGCATTAGTTTTTTCTTCAAAAGTAGATTTTGAAAGCTCAGTTAACAATTCTTTAGAAGTTCTTTCATCTAAAGTTTTTAGAAGAGTTGAGCCCATATGGTCATAGATTTCTATATTTTTAGTGGTTTCAATTAATCTACTAGTTCTAAAATATTCTTGTAAATCCATTTTTTTAGCATTAATATTATCTACATTTTCACATATATATACTTGATTATTATAAACTACAGCAATTCTAAATTTACTATTGTAGGATTTTAGTGCATATATATCTCCGCCTATGGCAAAGGTACCTGCAAAATTAGCTTCTAAATCTTGATTTTCATCCATAAGATTATACTGAATCATACCAAGCTTATCGCCTAATTTGTTAGTATCGAAATCTTTTTTATCTAAAGTTTCTATAACTGCATATCTACTATCATCATAATTTATAAATTTACGAACTTCACCATAAGGCTGACTTGCCATTGGAGGTAGAAGATTCGTTGGACCTCCTGGTAGAGTACCAGGTGCATTTGTATGATTTATCATAATACCTATTAAGGCAGCAGCTACCACTGGAACTATAAAATACATTTTTTTACTAGATTTTTTTTCCACTAAACTAACATTACCATCAGATTCTATTATCATTTCATCTTTTATATCATTTAAACTTGTAAATAATTTTACATTTTTCATAACCTTACACCTTCCTTTTCCAAAAATATCTTTAGTTGATTTCTTGTACGAAATAGAGAGGATTTTACCTTGCTTTCAGATATGCTACATTCTTTTGAGATATCTGAAATTGATGTTACATACCAATATCGTTTTAAAAATATGATTCTATTTTCTTCCGATAATGATTCTAAAAATATATTTAATAAATTAGTAAGTTCACTATTTTCTATTATATTCTCCACATAATCAGTAGATGGTATGCAGTTTTCAAGTTCAGATAAGGCCAAATCCATCTCTCCAGAATTTCTTTTCTGCGCTTTTCTTTGAGTATAAATATTTAAAGACAAGTTTCTAGTTATTTTACCAACATAGGCCTTTAAATATTTGGGTTCATTAGGAGGAATACTATCCCATACTTTTAAATAGGTATCATTTAAACATTCTTCAGCATCATTTTTATCCTTTAGAATATTAAAAGATATGATGTATAGATAGTTTTTGTACTTAATAGATAATTGGTTTATAGCATCTTCAATTCTCTTTATAAATAAGCTTATTATGTTTTGATCATTCATTATTTTAATTACTCCTTTCTCCCCTCTTAAAAATATAGACAGAAAAAATTAGATTTGGTTGGAGGGATATGAAAATATTTTTATATTATTGTATTTTCTATAAGTTATTATAGTGTAGATTTAATAATTTATGAAATAAAAAACCCCTAATTATATAATTAGGGGTTTTGTTTTATATTATTATAAACTTAAGTTAGGGTCTATATCTACTTTTAATCCTCTGTCTTCAAAAACTTTTCTAGCCACTTCCACAGCATTTAAAACTTTTGGAAAGCCTGTATATGATAGTAGGTGGATAAAAGTTTCAATTATCTCTTCAGGTGTAAGCCCAGCAGTAAGTCCAACATTTATATGAAGTTCTAGTTGAGGTAGCATTCCCTGAGTTACTAGTGAAGAAATAGTAATTAAAGCTCTTTGTTTATTATCTAAAGTTGGTCTAGTATAGATTTCGCCATAAGAAAATTCAATCATAAATCTGCTTATGTCAGGTGCTATATCCTTTAATTTTCCTTCAATTTTTGAAGGACTTGGAACATTTGGGTATTCTACATCTGTAAGTTCCATCAATTTTTCCTTACCCAAATCATATCGTGTTTTCTTCATAAAATCTCCTCCTAATATTTAAATTTATATAGATTTATTATTTTAAAACTATATATCCTCTAATTTACTAATAATTAGATTGATTTATTTTTTATTATCTTCAAAAATATTATTAAGAATTAATTTAAATTTATAGATTTAAGTTTTCATTTTAAAGTAATTAACTTAAAATTGGTGTCATAAGTAAGAATATGAAAAGTTGAAATAAAAGCGGAATACCAAGATAAATTAAAATTGTTTTTCTATTTTTTAATTCATCATTCCCAAAACGAATAATACTTTTAGGGTTTATCATTCCCAGTATGAAAAATATTATCACAAGGGTAAATATGGTTGATAAAAAACGCCTAATTAGTTTCAAGTAGAAAATTGATGTAAATAGAGATAGACTTCCATAAGTTTTTAGAACTTTTATAGAGGTCTTGTCTTCTTCCTTCCCCCAAAAGATAATACTGGTTGGTTTAAAGTAACCAAACAAAAGTAGGATAAAAGATAAATAACTTAAATTGCTAAATAGATTTTCCAAACACTCACTCCAATCAAAATATAACATTTAATTTCATTAAATGATTTGCATTAATATGTGGGATAATCAAGTTCATTTTTCAATAATACTATTATAGGGCAGCGATAACTCATATTTTGCATTATTTAAATTATACTACAGAAAAAATATAATTGGCACTAAAAACAGAAAATTGTAAAAAGAATACAAAATTCAGAAAATGTAACTGATTACATAGGTTTTAACTATTAGAAAAGCATTCATATATGGTATATAATTCAAAGTTGTATTCTTAAATAGTAAGAAAATTTAGGAAAAACAATAAAAAATATAAAGAAGAGAGGAATTATATGAAAAAACTATTAGCTGTATTATTAAGTTTGATGTTATCTCTAAGTTTAGTTGCATGTGGAGATAGTGGCTCAGGAGAGTCTAGTGGAAGTTCAGAAGTATCATCAAAAGATGCAGTTGAAGAAGTTGCAGAAGAATCAGAAGATGCAAATGTCTCAAGAGAATTCAAGTCAGCACTTAAAAAAGCACAAATGTATTCTGATACAATGCATATGTCAAAAGCAGGAATATATGATCAATTAGTATCTGAATATGGTGAAGGATTCCCAGAGGATGCTGCACAATATGGTATTGACAATGTAAAGGCAGATTGGAATACAAATGCCTTAGAGAAAGCAAAGACATATGCTGAAACAATTAGTATGTCAGATTCGGTAGTATATGATCAATTAGTATTTGAGCATGGTGAACAATTCACACCAGAGCAAGCTCAATATGCAATAGATAATTTAGAATAATAAAAAATCATCTTGGATATATCCAAGATGATTTTTTATTGACCATATATATTATATAAGGAAGTAACTATAAAGTTTACTCTTTCTTATCTTGTTAATTCTTATATATTTTATGATATAATAAGAGTCTAAGAATATTGTGGGAGGCATAAGAATGAATTATAGTGAAAATATAAAATACGACTTTATAGATTCTGAACTTTTCTTTGAAAAGATAGAAAAAATAAAGAAACATAACTCGGATAAAGAAGGTTTAAAATATACAACATTAACATATGGTTGTCAGATGAATGCTAACGATTCAGAAAAGATAGCCTGGATTTTGGAACTTATGGGTTATAGCAAAACAGATGAAATAGAAGAAGCTGATTTTGTTATATTTAACACATGTGCCATAAGAGAAAATGCGGAACTTAAGGTATATGGAAAGGTTGGTTCTTTAAAAACAATTAAAGAAGAACATAATCCAAACTTAAAGATAGCCATATGTGGCTGCATGATGCAGATAGATAGTATTAGAGATACCATTGAAAATAAATTTAAGCATGTAGATATAATATTTGGTACTAATAATATTCAAAAATTACCAGAATTGTTTTTGCAGAATTTAGATACAAAGAAAACTGCTGTAGATGTTGTTGAAAGCAGTTTTAATGTAGTTGAAGGCTTAGAAAATATAAGGGCAAATGACCATAGTGCATATGTGAATATTATGTATGGTTGTAACAATTTCTGTACTTACTGTGTAGTGCCATATACTAGAGGCAGAGAGGTAAGTAGAAGGGCAGAAGACGTTTTAGATGAAGTTAGAAAACTTGCAGAAGAAGGATATAAAGAGATAACACTTTTAGGGCAAAATGTAAATTCTTATGGTAAAACTTTAGGAAATAATTATGGTTTCACAGATTTACTTAGAGATATAGATAAAATAGATGGAATTAAGAGAATTAGGTTTATGACATCTCACCCTAGAGATATATCAGATGAACTAATAACTGCCTATGGAGAACTAGATAAACTATCTAATAGTTTACATCTACCAGTTCAATCAGGTAGTAATAATATTTTAAAGTCTATGAATAGGCACTATACTAGGGAGAAATATATAGAATCAATAAAAAAACTTAGACAAGTAAGTCCAGATATAACACTTTCTACAGACATTATAATTGGTTTTCCAGGGGAAACGGAAGAAGATTTCCTAGAAACTATGTCCTTAATAAAAGAAGTAGAATATGATTTTGTCTATAATTTTATATATTCTGTAAGACCAGGAACTAAAGCAGCTCATATGGAAGAGCAAGTTCCATATGAGGTTAAACATGATAGATTTGTAAGATTAAATGAAGTTGTAAATGATATTATAATTAAAAAGAATAGGGAAATGATTGGAAGTGTAGTAGAAGTGCTTGTAGATGGTGTTAGCAAGACAAATGATGAAATCCTAACATCTAGGACTGATGAATTTAAAATTGTAAATTTCCCAGGAAATAAATCCTTAATTGGTGAGTTGGTAAATATAGAGATAACTCATGCTAGTACATTTGCATTAGAGGGAAAACTAGTATAAGGGAGGTAGTATTTTGGCAAAATTAACACCTATGATGGAACAATATATGGAGCTTAAAAAAGAATATAGTGATTGCATCTTATTCTTTAGACTAGGTGATTTTTATGAAATGTTTTTCGAAGATGCTATAAAGGCATCTAGAGAATTGGAGATAACTTTAACACAAAGAAGTGTTGGTGATAATGAAAAAGCTGCTATGTGCGGAATACCACATCATGTGGCAGATAATTATATAGCTAAACTTGTAGACAAGGGATATAAGGTTGCCATAGGAGAACAGGTAGAAGACCCAAAAGATGCTAAAGGTATAGTGAAAAGAGATGTAGTAAAAGTTGTAACACCAGGAACAATAACAGACCAAACTATACTTGATGATAAGGTAAATAATTATTTGGCATCTATATATTTGGATAAAAATAATATTGGGATTGCTTATGTAGATAATTCAACAGGAGAGTTATCTACTACAAGCCTAAAGGCAAATAAAGAGGACTTATTGTCATTTGCTATAAATGAGATTAGCAAGATATATCCTTCTGAAATAATTTGTAATGAAGAATTCTATGCTAATAATAAGGTGATAAAAACCATAAAGAATAATTTGAATCCATATTTTAATGTCATTGAAAATGATATAGAACTTGATTGGAAAGCTATCTACTCAAATCATTTTATGGAAGAGGATATAAATAAATCTGATGATATGGAGAGATTTTATTCTAATATAGCAACAGTTAATCTATTAAAATATTTAGAAACTACAGAAAAAAATGCACTGGATCATATTAGTACCTTAGAATATTATGAGGCAAATAATTACCTGATAATGGACTTTAGTACAAGAATAAATCTTGAAATCCATGAAACTATTATAAGCAGAGATAAAAAAGGATCCATAGTTGGATTTTTAGATAAGACAAATACATCTATGGGAGGAAGACTACTTAGAAAATGGTTAGAGCAACCGCTCATAGATAAAAAACAAATTGAATATAGAAACTCTATAGTTGAGTTTTTTGTAAATAATATGAATACTAGGGATAGTGTATCAGAACTTTTGAAAAATGTTCATGATATAGAAAGATTAAGTACAAGGGTCTCTACAGGGAGCTGTAATGGTAGAGATATGATAGCTCTTAAAAATTCAATATCTCAGATACCAGACATTAAGACCCTACTTAGGGAAACTGGTCATAAGGCTCTACTAAATATGGAAAAAAACTTAGATGAACTTAGAGATATTTATAAACTCATAGATGATTCTATAATGGATAATCCCCCTGTAACCATAACTGAAGGTAATCTTATAAAACTTGGTTTTGATGAAAACTTAGATAGGATAAAAGAAGTTGCTATAAAGGGGAAAAGTTGGTTAAAGGATTTAGAGGAAAAAGAGAAAGAAAAGACTGGTATAAATAATTTAAAGATTGGATATAATAAAATGTTAGGTTACTATTTTGAAGTGACTAAGGGAAATATGTCCAAGGTACCAGAATATTTTATAAGAAAACAAACTCTTACAAATGCTGAAAGATTTTTTACAGAAGAACTAAAGGGTATGGAAAATGAAATACTTACTGCTGAAGATAAATTACTATCATCAGAATATAAGGTTTTTGTAGATATAAGAGAAAAAGTAAAATCTCAAATATTTAGGATACAGACCACATCTAAATTTATAGCAACATTAGATGTTTTGGTATCCTTTGCTCAGATAGCATTTTTAAATAGTTTTTCAAAGCCTGAGCTTAATACAAGTGGTACTATAGAAATAAAAGATGGTAGACATCCTGTTGTGGAGTCTAATATAGATAATAATTTATTTGTTCCAAATGATACAAATCTAGATTTAAAAAATAATATGATACAAATTATAACTGGTCCAAACATGGCAGGAAAATCAACATATATGAGACAGGTAGCTATAATAACCCTATTGGCACATATAGGTTCATTTGTACCAGCAGAATCTGCAAATATATCTGTAGTGGATAGAATATTTACAAGAATTGGTGCAGCAGATAATCTATCACAAGGTGAAAGTACCTTTATGGTAGAGATGAATGAGGTGGCAAATATAGTTGAAACTGCAACTAGTAGAAGTTTGATTATACTAGATGAGGTAGGTAGAGGAACTTCAACTTATGATGGGCTTAGTATAGCCAGGGCTTTAATAGAATATATAGCAGAAAATATAAGGGCAAAAACTTTATTTGCCACACACTATCATGAGCTAACAGATTTGGAAGATGAATATAAAAACATTAAGAACCTAACTATACTTGCAGAAGAAAAAGGTGAAGATGTCATATTTCTAAGAAAGATAGTAGAAGGTAGTACTAATAAGAGTTATGGTATTCAGGTTGCCAGACTTGCCGGAATAGATAAGAAGATAATAGATAGGGCGAATGAGATTTTATATTCAATAGAAAAAACTAGTGCATCAAATTTAGGTAAGCTAGTAGAAGAACCTAAGATGCAACTCGATTTAAATGATTTTAAGAAGAAATATTTTATAGATAATTTATCAAATATAGAAATAAATAATTTGACACCAATGGAAGGCTTTAATAGATTATATGAAATTATACAAGAGGCTAAAGAGCTAAAGGATGATTTTGATGAATAGAATTAAAGAACTTGATTTACAAACTGTGCAAAAGATTGCAGCAGGTGAAGTTATTGAAAGACCATCATCTATAGTAAAAGAATTAGTAGAAAATTCTATAGATGCAAATTCTAATAATATAACAATTGAGATAAAAAATGGTGGTAAAACTTTTATAAGGATAACTGATGATGGAGATGGAATAGTAAAAGAGGACCTTTCGCTAGCCTTTAAAAGACACTCAACTTCCAAACTGACAAGGGCAGAAGACTTGTATGATATAAACTCTTTAGGATTTAGAGGAGAGGCCCTTGCTAGTATATCTAGTGTAACTAAAATAAAGATAATGACTAAAACAGAAGAGTCAGCAGCTGGAACTGAGGCAGATATAGAAGATGGAGTAATAGTAAGTGAAAACTTAGTAGGAGCTCCTAAAGGCACAACTATAATAGCTAGAGATTTATTTTACAATTTACCAGTTAGAAAAGACTTTTTAAAGACTGATTTAGTAGAGTCCAATAGAATATCAGATATAGTTTACAAATTGGCATTGGGAAATCCAGATATAAGTTTTAATTATATAAAAGATGATAAGGTAATTTTAAAAACAAATAAAAATACAGATGTGAAAAATCATATCTATACTATACTTGGTAGGGAAATAAGTAATAATCTAATAAAGGTTGATTATGAATATGAAGGTATAAAAATTCATGGATATATTTCCAATAACCAGTATTATAGGGGAAACAGGTCCCATCAGTATATATTTCTAAATGAGAGATTTATTATTAATAGTGATATAGCAAGGGTTATGGAACAAGAATATAAGAGCTTAATACCGATAAACAGGTATCCAGTATTTTTATTATTTGTAGATATAGATCCAGCCACAGTAGATGTAAATATACATCCCACGAAACAAGAGGTTAAATTTACAGAAGAAGAAAAAATCTTGTTTGCTTTTAGTGATATGGTTAAGTACTATTTGCACCCTAAAATAGAGATACCTAGTATGAGTATTAGCAAGGTTAAAACTAAGGAAACTCCAAATCAGATACCTAACCTATTTGAATTTATAGAAAAGGAAAATAGGGAAAATGATATAGCTGAAAACAACTTAGAAAAAATAGCTGTTGAGGTATATGATTATAGGGAATCAGAACCTAATCATGGTCAGATTGAAGAAGAGGCTGTAACTAATTATGTTCAAGTAGATAGAGAAGAAACTGAAGATGGTAATCATGATAAAATTATAATAGAGAATGATGTACAAAACTCTATAGATAATTTAAGTCTAATAGGTGTGGCATTTAACACTTTTATCATCGCTCAGGACAGAATAAACTCTAAAGTGTTTTTCATAGACCAACATGCAGCTCATGAGAGAATTATGTATGAAAAGTATGTTGCAGAATATAATTCTGAAGATGTTAATATACAAATGTTATTGTCGCCTATTATAATCAATCTCACAAACGAAGAGATGGAAAATACTAAGGAAAATATAGATATATTTAATAAACTAGGTTTTATATTAGAGGAATTTGGAAATGATACAATAATAATAAGGGGAATACCAATTTTATTTGGGAAACCAAAGATAGAAAATTTGTTTTATGATATTTTAGACAATCTAAAAACTAGTATGGCATCAGGGTATGAAACTAAGGTTGAGAGAATAATGAAGATATCATGTGTTCATTCTGTGAAGGCAGGAGATGAGCTTGATGAAAAAGAAATAATAGCCCTATTTAATAGGCTTAAAAATTGTAAACAACCCCATACTTGTCCTCATGGTAGGCCAACTATGCTTGAGATGACTAGAAATCATATAGAAAAAGAATTTTTAAGAATTATGTAGTATAAGGAGAAATATATGAAAAAAAATCTAATAATTTTATTAGGACCAACAGCAATAGGAAAAACAGACCTGTCTTTAAAGCTGGCTGAACAAATAAATGGAGAGATTGTATCTTGTGATTCTATGCAAATTTATAAGTACATGGATGTAGGGTCTGCAAAAGTTTCTAAGATGGAGCAGACAAGAGTAAAACATCACTTGATAGATATAGTATATCCAGATGAAGAATACACTGTAGCAGATTATAAAAGAGATGCTGAAAATATTATAAACTCTCTAAATGATTTGGGAAAAGTTCCCATAGTAACTGGAGGTACTGGTTTGTATATAAATTCCCTAGTATATAAACTTAATTTTACAACAGCAGAGCCAGATTATCAGCTTAGGGAAAGACTGGAAAAGATGGCTGAAACAGATGGGGTGGATAAAGTATTTGACATCTTAAAATCCATAGATGCGGAAACTAGTGAAAAATTACATCCAAATGATATTAAAAGGGTTATAAGAGCCATAGAAATCTATGAACAAAGTGGTATAACTATGGGTGAATATAATAAAAATTTTAGGACTGAGGTAGAGGACTATAATCTTTATATGATAGGACTTAATATGGACAGGGAAAAGCTTTATGAAAGAATAAATCTAAGAGTAGATCTTATGATGGAAGCAGGTCTTTTGGAAGAGGTTAAGTCTCTTATTGAAAAGGGTTATACAAAAGATTTAATATCTATGCAGGGGATTGGATATAAGGAAGTTATGGACTACTTCGAAGATAGAATGACTTTAGAAGATACAATAGATTTAGTTAAGCAAAAGAGTAGAAATTATGCTAAAAGACAGCTCACATGGTTTAGGCGAGATGATAGGATAAATTGGTATAACAAGGATGAGTTTTCCAGTGAAGATGAACTTTTAGAAAAAATATTAGAAGATATAAGAAAAAACAATTTATAGGAGGACTCTAGTCCT
The DNA here is from genome assembly GCA_946402705.1 of uncultured Tissierellia bacterium. Lineage (GTDB taxonomy): Bacteria > Bacillota > Clostridia > Tissierellales > Tissierellaceae > CAMIXG01. The sequence goes on from CAMIXG010000001.1 coordinate 160,523, forward strand.
CCTATTTTTATGTAAAAAAATATAGTAATAAGTTATTAAAATTTCAAAAAGTTGATATAGATTATATTTTCTTGTTTCTGTGTATATATATTAAAAGGTCTATATAGAAGGGGTGTTATTATGAAGAAAATTGTAAAAACTATTATCTATATCACAATTTTAAGATTTGTTTCATCATTAGTTTTAACTGAGCTATATAAACTAAATAGTTTATGTATAAGTACGAATTTTGACTCAAGCAATGTTTTATTGATAGAATCTAATTTGCTAGAGTACATAACATATGGATTATTTATCTTAATAATATTTCCAATAACCATAAATACCGATAAAAATGAGTTATCACTTCTATCTAAAGTTAGTATGTTACTATTTGTTATATTTGATATCATCATTGCTCTTTTCTTAATAATGTTTCCGTATTTGATAAACACAATTTTAGGAACAGTAAAATATTTTAAAGAGTTTTATCTTATATTGGGCATACTTGGATTATTACAGTATATTAGAGTGAAAAAGAATGTTATAAATGAATAGATATATGGCTAAAACAATTTTACAAAAGTTCTTTTCATATATCAGTGTATATTTTCTTTAAGTAAATTAAACAATACGAAAGATATATAGAAAAAAATTGTAAATACTAAGGTTTTTGTAGTTATATTTATTTCCATAGAATACTTGATTTTACTATGGTTAAAAGCTATTTAAATTTCCTGCCAAACTTTGTTTATTTTTGATAAAATTGAGGTAGTAATAAAGTTGACGACTAAAAGGAGATGAATGAATATGTGTACTTGTATTTTCTTAAAAAATGATAATAATGATACTGTTATGGCTAGAACTATGGACTTTTCTTTTGAACTAGACCCTAATTTTGTTTTTATCCCAAGAAATTATCCAATAAGTTTTAAGCATTTAGAATATAAATTAGATAAGCATTATGCCTACATAGGATTATCTAGTCTTATAAATGAATATCTTTTTGCAGATGGTGTAAATGAGCATGGATTAGGAGTTGCAACCTTATATTTTGAAGGATATGCTTCCTATCAAGAAAAAGAATCAGATAGAAAAAATATAGCCTCATATGAACTTGTAAACTGGTTACTTGCAACTTGTAAGACTACTGAAGAAGTTATGGTTGAACTTGGTAATATAAGAGTTGTTCAAAGTTACTTAAAATTACTTAATAAGACTACCCCACTTCACTGGATGGTTAGCGATAAGGGTGGTAAAACTATAGTTATTGAATATACTGAGAATGGTTTATATGTAAAGGAAAACCCAACAGGAGTTCTAACTAATAGCCCTAATTTAGATTGGCATTTAACTAATCTTAGAAATTATGTAGGACTTGATAGACATCAAACTCAGAAAAAATTGATAAATGATATGGAAATTACTCCATTTGGACAAGGTGGAGGAAGTTTTGGACTACCAGGGGATTATACTCCAGCATCAAGATTTGTAAGAACTGTCTTTAATAAACTAACTTGCTTTATAGGACAGGATAAGGAACAATTAATAGTATCAGCTATTAATATTTTAAACTCTGTGAGCATTTCTAAGGGTAATGTAGTAACAAGTGCTGATGCAGTAGATTATACTCAGTACACATCATATATGGACTTGGAATCAGGCCACTACTATTTTAAAACCTATTTAAATGATAAGGTTAGAAGAGCATCTATCCATGATTTTGATTTAAATGGCAATAGACCAGTAGTTAGGGCAGTATCTAAAAAACCAGAATTTGCTACAATATAAGAAGATAAATTAAAACATCCTTTGGGGATGTTTTTTTTACTATGCACTTAGATTGATTTTAAAATATATTGGGCGAAAGATACTTAATTAGTCTTAGATAGTGTGAAAAATGCTTTTGAATTTAAGGCTTTTTTTATCAAATTCTGACTATTTTAAAAGAAATGACCAAAAAGACTTTAGAAGTATTCACGATTGTTATATACTGTAGTTAGTTATTAAATTTTTTTATAATAGGAGGAGATTGTATGGGTAAATCTGTAGTTAAAAAAACAGCTATGGTGATTCTTTTAAGTATAATCTTTGGACAAATTAGTATATTTAGTCAAGTATATGCAAAAGATGTAGAACTGATTAGCCAAGAAGATGAAGAATTAAAGCTATTTGAAGAAAGTTTAGAAGAGGCTTTAGAATTTTTAGAAAATGAAATAGAGGTTGAGGACTCTAAAAATGATAGGGCAGGTTTAGAAAATCTAAGTATAAAAGAAGATTTAAGAGAACTTGAAAATTTAGAGGAAGTCAAAGAAATAAAAACTAACTCGCCTTTGAGAATGTATTCTATGGAAGTGGCATCTATAGATACTGTTGTAGAAAGTGAAAAAGATGAAAAAACTGAGGAGATAAAAAATAAGCTTACTGGTATTTTAGATACTATAGATATTTTAGAACTTGAAAGACTAAAAGCATCTTATAGTGCAGAAGCTGAAATAGCTGGAGATATAGGAGAAACAATAACTAATGTATTATCTCTTTATACAAATATAAGCCAAATAAAGGATTTTAAATCAGCTATAGCAAGTATAAAAAGTATAATTCAAGATATAAAAACTATAAAACATAATATACAAGTTTTAAAGTTAAAAATTAATGTTAATAAATTGGATAGAAATTTAAATTTAAGATATATAAGTCAAATTGAAAATCATATTGAGAAAAGGATTTTTGACAAAGCTATTCAAAATGAGCTTAGATTATTTTATATAAAAAGATTAGATAGTTCTATCAATAAAGAGCTGCTAAAATTAGAAGTTAAAAGCCATAAGTCCAAACTTTATGCAAATCAAGGAGATATAGATTCCATAGAGCTTAGATTAGATGAGATTAAATTGATAATAGATTATACTGATAAGTATATAAAAGCTCATTATGATGATTTAAAAAATGTAGAAAACCTAGATAGATATTTGGAAAATACCTATCAGCTTTATATAGATACAATTATTGAGAATCTAGTTGTAGCACAAAATGATGTAGATTCTAAGGATAATATAAACTTGGATATAGCTGGACTATTTGATGAGATAAACTTAGAAATAGTAAGATTAAAAGATGATTTTGAGAATATAAACTATGAAGATATAGAAGACTTAAAGGATATTTTAGCTAGGGTAGATTACTATATATCTACTCAATCTATTGGAAAGAGTAAAACTAACAATAAAAAATTATATAAAACTGTAAAATCTAATATAGATGGACTATATAAAATTATAGAAATTAATGAAGAAATAGCTTATATAGTAGATAAATATACATTTGAGAGTGAGTATTCAAAAACTTTTGAAAAGGAAGTAAATAAACTTTTAAGTTTAATAAATGGTCAGGAAAAAGATATAAGGGATAGAAATTTGGAAAAGATAGATGCAGTTATAGCAAATTTCAACCATCTTAAAAATATAGAAGAGGCTAAGGATTTATTTAATGACCTTGAAGGAAAGATTAATAAGATAAAGGTTAGTAAGTTTACCCATGCTAAGAAACTAGATAAATTAAATGAGTATAGAGATTTAATAAAAACTGTTGAGGCTGAAGAACTTCAGGATAAAAAAGATTATCTATTGGAACTTATAGAAGATAAGGAGATGGAACTTAATAATCTATATGCTAGATTAAATGTTATTTATGGATAAGATTTAATTAAGCAGGCAAATGAAATATCTTATATAAGAGTAGGCACTTCAAAAATGAGGTGCCTATTTTTCGTTCAATTTTGAAAAATGTGTAATATCATAAAAACTAGATTTCCAACTGACTAAATATAAAAATATCATACTAGTTAGACAAAAAATAGAAAGTAAACCTAGAATGTGTTGTTAAAGACAAAATTGTCTAGCTAGATTTTAGTTTTTAAAGAGTATCAATGGTTTGTATTTTACTGAGATATCCTTACTATAGCAAATTATTAGTGTTTAGATAGTATTTTATTAAAATAGCACTAAGTGATAGAATGAACTTATAAAGATTTGTACTATTGGAGGTTTTACCATGAAAGATTATATGACATATCTTGAGGATAGATATTTTGATAAGATTAGTTTCAAACTAATTGAAAAAGATACAGAAGATTTCTATAAATCAAATTCTTTGGCAGCATGTTATGATATTGGAATGAAACTTTACACATCAGCTAACTATCAAGTTCAAGAAGCAGGTATTTATCTATTGGGATATTCTGCAACAGAGTATGAAGATGGCCTAGTTTTTCTTAGAGATGAAGTGAGTCAGCATGAGAATTGGCGAGTTCAAGAAGTGCTGGAAAAAAGCGTTTGATAATTATTGCAGAATTGTCGGTTATGAATCTGCATTACCTGTTATTAAAGACTGGTTAGAGAGTGATGTGGCAAATACTCGTAGGTCTATTTCAGAGGGGCTAAGAATATGGACAGGTCGCCCATATTTCAAAGAAAATCCACAAGTAGCTATTGACCTATTATCTCCTTATAAAGAAGATGAAAGTTTATATATGCGTAAATCTGTTGGAAACGCTTTAAGAGATATTAGTAAAAAGCACCCAGATTTAATTGCAAAAGAACTTGAACAATGGGATTTATCATCTAAAGAGATTAAACAAGTCCATACATTAGCAAGTAAGTTTATAAATAAAGGGTGAAAAAGAGCTTAAAGTAGATTGTGCTTTAAGCTCTTTTTTAGTATGATTTTTATATATGAGTACAGAGGAGGATAGAAAATGAAATTTACTGTATCTCAGTTTGATGAAAAATATACCTTAGATGAACAATATGAAAAATATAGGGATAAAATATCTACCTTAGATCCGAGTAGTAATGATTTTCATAAGAAGTATAAGATAAGAGAAAATATTGGAACTGGTAGTATTGAAATATATAAATTAAAGGATAAAATGGAGATAATAATTTATAATCTAAAGTATTTCAATGATTTAGAGTTAAGTTATGAGGTGGATGAAGATTACTTTGAGATTGAATACTGTATAGAAGGCAGTATGAAAATAATCAAGGAAGAAGAAGTTTTATTTAGAGAAGGAGACCTATCAATCTCATCATCTAAAGATACTAAGGGTAGTATTATTTATGAAAAGAATAAGACTTATAAGGGTGTATCTATTACAACAAATAAGAAGAATATTAAAAACTATTTTGGTAGTAGCGGAATAGAAGTTTGGAACAATACCATAGAAAAGCTAAATACTAGTAAGAGAATTAAGTACTATAATGGCATATCTGCTCCCTATGATATAAGAAATAGTTTTGCTGAAATTTTTTACAATAATTATGACCTGGAAATCAAAAAATTATATTTAGAAGTTAAAATTATGGAAATACTAACTAATATAATACTTCTTGAAAAAACTAAGGTATCCTTAGACAGTTATGAAATAGAAAAAATCAATAAAATACCAGAAATATTAATGGAAAACATATTGGAACTACCAACTATTGAAGAACTATCAAAGTCTTTAGGTATAAATAAAAATAAATTAAATAGTGGTTTTAAGGAGTTATATGGAGACTCTATATTTAGTTATCATAGGAAGAAATCCTTGGAAACTGCCTGTATATTTTTAAAGACCACAAAGAAAACCATATCAGAGATAGCCCTAGAATCAGGATATTCTACCCCAAGTAATTTCTGCTATGCCTTTAAAAAACAATTTGGAATAAGCCCAAGTAAATATAGAAAGCTATAAGGTATTAAGATAAAAATCTTAATACCTTTTTTGTGCCTATTTCAATATAATTTAGGACTAGTTCAACAAAGAATATTTTTAAATTTTGCTAAACTAGATTAAGAGGTGAGAGGACAATGAATAAATATAGGGCGAAATTGATAATGGTTATTAGTATCCTAGGCATACTTTTAACTGCCTGTAATAAGAGTAAGGTTGAAGAAGTGAGTGATAGAAGGGATACTTTAGTAATCGGTCAGTCCATGGCAGAGAATATTATACACTTTGGACTTACAGATAGGGTGTTAGGTGTTGGATATTTGGATAACTCTTTTTCAATATATAAAGATGAATTAGAAAAATTACCAATTCTTTCTCAAAGTTGGCCATCGAAGGAAAGTATCATGGCCTTAGATCCAAAGATAATTTATTCAATGCATTCAGCATTTAAAGATGAATATATTGGTACTTACGATTTTTGGAATGGACAAGGCATGAAAACTTTAGGTGTAGTAAATTATGATAAGGGCATTAGTAAGGAAAACTATTATGGAGATTTAAGTCAGTTTGGAGAAGTATTTGAAAAAGAAGAAGAAGTAAAGGGCTACATTGATGACTTAGAGGGCAAAATAAAAATTCTTAAGGATAAAAATAAAGATGAAACAGCCAAAGATATTTTATTTATAGGAAGTACTGCTGGTAGGGATTATTATGATTTCTATCCAAAGGACTGGTGCATTGTAGATGAAGTAATAGAAGACCTTGGAAGTAATTTTATATCCTTATCAGATAAAAATATGGAATTATCAATCGAGGCTATAATAAAGTCAAATCCAGATAAAATTATAATTACTGAATTTAAAAATGATGACAAGGAAAGTATAATAAATGATTTAAAATCTATACCAGCTCTTTCGGATTTGAGGGCCATAAAAGAAGACCAAATTTTAGTTGTAGACTATACTTCTTCAATAAGAGGAGGACTTGGTTTAGAAAATTTATATAACGAGGTAGAAGAATTTTTATATGGAGGTGGTAGTAAAATATGATGGAAATGAAGGCAATAAGAGAAGTAAGTTTGGATAAGGTCTTAAAAGATGAGATTAGATTTAGGAAAATTGTAGTAGGTTTGGTAGTAGTTTTACTACTTGGTATAGCCTTATCCCTATCAGTAGGAGAGATACGAATAAGTTTGGATAACATTATAAAAATACTTTTAAATAGAGAGACTACCAATCTAAATACAAAGATAATAATGAATCTTAGACTTCCAAGAACTATATTTGCCATAATAGTTGGGGCAGGGCTTGGGCTTTGCGGAATTGTAATGCAATCATCAGTGCAAAATCCCTTGGCTGATCCCTATATTCTAGGAATATCATCAGGTGCATCTTTTGGGGCAACTTTTTATATTCTCATAGGAGTTAAACTTTTAGGCAATATTAATAAATTTGGTCTATCGGTATTTGCATTTTTAGGTGGAGTGGTTGCTGCTGTTTTAGTTATATCCCTATCATCTGTGGGAGGAAAAACGTCATCAGTAAAGCTGGTCTTAGCAGGTACAGTAGTTAATGCCTTATGTAGTGCTTTTACAAACTTTTTGATATATCTTGGTAATAATGCGGAAGGGCTTAAGAGTATAACCTTTTGGACCATGGGAAATTTATCAATAACAGATACGAAGATTAATATCCTTCCAGGGATAGTGGTACTACTTAGCTGTATATATTTTCTATCACAAAGTAGAAACTTAAATAGTATGATGATTGGAGAAGAGGCAGCAACTACTTTAGGAGTAGATTTAAATAAATATAGGAAAAAATATATAGCTATTTCAGTTTTAATAATAGGAATACTTGTATCTAGTGCTGGAATTATAGGTTTTGTAGGCTTAGTTGTACCACATATGATAAGAGGTATAGTAGGCTCAAATAATAAAAAAATACTACCACTTACAATAATAGCCAGTGCTATATTCTTACTTTATGCAGATATTTTATCAAGGCTTATAATACCTAATGGTGAACTACCAATAGGAGTAATTACATCCATGGTTGGTGCTCCACTCTTTATGTATATTTTAGTTACTAGAAATAGAAGGTATGGTGATAACTAATGGTATTAGAGGCGAAAAATATAGAGATAAAATTAGGAGATAAAACAATAATAGAAGATGTATCAATAAAGGTGGATAAAGGAAAATCAGTTGGAATAATAGGGCCTAATGGCTGCGGAAAATCTACTCTACTAAAATCCATCTATAAATATATAAAACCTGATAAGGGAGAAATTTTTTTAGACAACAAAAATATTATAGATGAAAATCCTAAAGAAATTTTTAAACATATGGCTGTGGTTGGTCAATTTAATCAAATTAGTTTCAATTTTTCAGTATATGACATAGTTTTAATGGGCCGTTCACCCCACAAAACTTTTTTAGAAAAAGATACTCAAAAAGATAGGGAGATAGTTATAGAATCTCTCCAAAAAGTGGGCATGTTATCTTATATAAATAGAGACTTTAATACTCTTTCAGGTGGAGAAAAACAAAGGGTAATACTGGCTAGAGCTCTAGCACAAAAGCCTAAAATATTAATTCTAGATGAGCCAACAAATCATCTGGATATAAAATATCAAATAGAGATACTTGAGATTGTAAAATCTCTAAATATATCGGTTTTATCAGTGCTACATGACTTAGCCTTAACCTATAAGTACTGTGATTATATATATGTTATAGATGGAGGAAAAGTAGTAAAATCAGGAACACCAGATGAAATTATAACTAGGGAAACTATAAAAGATATGTATAAAATAGATAGTAAGGTAATTTTTGATGGAGAAGACATGGCAATTTGTTATAGAAAATAAGAGGGTGGTAACATGGAACAAAATATGACAAAGGGAAATCCTAGTAGTTTAATAATTAAGTTTTTTATACCTATGTTTATAGGAAACTTATTTCAGCAGTTTTATAATGTTGTAGACTCTATTGTTATAGGTAGGTATGTAGGAAGTAATGCTTTTGCAGCTGTAGGCTCATGTTTTTTACTCATGACCTTTGTAACTTCTATTATTATAGGTCTAGCAATAGGTTCTTCAACATTTTATGCTAAACTTTATGGAGCGAATGATTATGATAATATGAAAAAAGCAATAATAACAGGATCTATATTTATAATGGGACTTAGCATAGTTTTAAGTGTTATAACCATGCTTAATCTGGATAATCTAATGAGATGGTTTAATATGCCAGAGGAGACTATTTATTATTCTAAGACTTATTTGAAGTTTATATTTTCAGGCCTTATATTTGCAGGTATCTATAATATCTGTGCCTATATACTAAGGGCTATAGGAAATTCTAAGACACCTTTATACTTCTTAATCTTATCTTGTCTTATAAATATAGTACTGGACTTATTATTTGTATTAAAGTTTAATCTAGGGGTATTTGGAGTAGGCTTGGCAACTTTTATAGCCCAAGGTGTATCAGCTATATTAGTATTTATTTATATTAAGAAAAAACTAGTATTTTTAGATTTTAAATCATCTGACTTAAAATTTGATAAGGGTTTATTTAAAATAATACTAAATTATTCAGTACTGACATCACTTCAGCAGTCCATATCAACCTTTGGTATGCTACTTGTTCAAGGGATTGTAAATAATTTTGGTGCTACAACTATGGCGGCTTATGCAGCTTGCTCTAAAATTGATGAATTTGCCAACAGGCCTATGCAAGATTTAAGCAATGCCTTTTCGACCTATGTAGCTCAAAATGATGGTGCTGGGGAAGTAGATAGAATTAAATCAGGGGTTAAGATTACTCTTAAAATTATATTTTTAATGAGTTTAATCATATCATCAGTTGCCTATATATTTGCCCCACAGCTTATATCTATCTTCGTTAAAAATAGTTCTATTGAAATAATAAATATAGGAACTAAATATCTTAGAACACTTAGTTTATTCTATGTATTTATAGGTATTATAGTATTTTTATATAGTTTTTTCAGAGGGCTTGGAGAGATGAAAATATCTATTATTTTAACTATACTTTCACAAGGGATAAGAGTTAGTTTATCATTTATCTTGGTTAAAACTGCCCTTGGATTCCAAGGGATACCAGTTGCCATAATAATTGGTTGGATTTTCTCAACGATAGTTGGTATATATTTCTTTAAAAGTATAATGGGTAAAAAAAGTAGGAAATTAGAAACTGCTAGCTAGGCTAGCAGTTTTTTGTATTTATATAAGTTTTTTTATTTCTTCCTTTACATAGTCTAAATTCGGGTTACATAAAAGTGGTAGTAGCTCAACCAAAATCGACCTTTTCATTCTCATTTCACGCATAATCTATATCTCTCCATTGTTTAAGTTTATAATAGGTTTAAGTATATATCTAAAATTATAAAATATCAAATTATCTAGGAAAAAGCCGGTTTAAAGATTTGTAAATAATTGACTTTAGATAGTGAGTTTTATATAATAGGTGTATTATTCAAATTTAAAGTAGAAAGGATATGATATTATTGAAGGAAAATTACATGTTTAAGCGAAAAGATCTTTTTTACTTAATATTACCTCTTATAGTAGAGCAATTACTTGCTGTTGCCGTTGGTATGGCTGATACAGTTATGGTTGCTAGTGTGGGAGAGAGTGCAGTATCTGCCGTTTCTTTGGTAGACTCTATAAATATATTATTGATAAACATATTTGCTGCTCTTGCCACTGGAGGTGCAGTAGTAGCAGGACAATATTTAGGTAGAAGAAATAACAAAAAGGCTTCAGAAGCAGGGGAGCAACTTATAATTTTTATAACCTTGATATCAATTGTCATAACATTTATCTTATATCTTAGTAGAAATTTTATACTTCATAAGGTATTTGGTAGTATTGATGCAGATGTAGCTGGTTATGCAAATACCTACATGACTATAGTATTTTTAAGTATACCTTTTATAGCCATATATAATAGTGGAGCTGCACTATTTAGAGCTATGGGTAACTCTCAAATAACAATGAAGACATCTTTAATAATGAATGCGATTAATGTTATAGGTAATGCTTTTTTAATCTATAAGATGAAAATGGGAGTAGAAGGTGTTGCGATACCAACTTTGATATCTAGGGCAGTAGCCGCAATTATAATAGTGGTTTTATTAACAAATGAGGAGTTAAGGATTCATATATCTAACCCATTTAAAACAAAACTGAATTTTAAAATGATTAAGGATATCCTACAAATCGGAATACCTAATGGAATAGAAAGTAGTATGTTCCAAATGGGTAAAATAATGTTACTTAGTGTGGTATCATCTTTTGGTACAGCAGCTATAACAGCCAATGCAGTAGCTAATACTATTACTAACTTTCAATTTTTACCAGGTGCAGCCATAGGTCTTGCCATGATAACAGTAGTTAGTCAGTGTGTTGGAGCCAATGATTATGAACAAGCTAGACATTATACAAAGACTCTTATGAAATATTCTTATATGTGTTTAATAGTCTTTAATATAATAATAGCTCTATCAACTAAGTCAGTTTTAAAAATATATAATTTATCAGCTGAAACAGGAGCTTTAGCAACTAAAATAATCTTATTCCATGGTATAAATACTGCTATAATATGGGCAACAGCATTTACTTTGCCAAATGCCTTAAGGGCAGCAAAGGATGTTAAGTTTGCCATGATAGTTAGTATAGCCTGTATGTGGATAGTGAGAATAGGACTCGGAGTTTATTTTGCTAAGTATCTAAATATGGGAGTATTTGGAGTATGGCTTGCTATGATATGTGATTGGTATGTAAGAGCAATATTCTTTGTAGTTAGATATAGAGGAAATAAGTGGGAAAATAAAGTAAATCTAGAATAAGCACTTAGGTGCTTATTTTTTATTAGGAAATTTATTTATTTTGAGAATATGTCGATATAATATATAATATAAGCTATACAAGAAGGGGGTTGTTTTATGTATTGTACAAACTGTAGTAATGAAATTGATGAAAAAGCTGTCATATGCCCTAAATGTGGTGTGGCTGTTAATAGGAGCCTACAACTTGTAAATGAAGATGATACTGGAGGATTTGGTTGGAGTGTACTCGGCTTTTTTATTCCCCTAGCAGGTCTAATTTTATATCTTGTATGGAAAACTGAAAAACCTAAGTCATCAAGAGCTGCTGGTATGGGAGCACTTGTTTCTATGATAGCAGGTATATCGCTTTATATAATAATAGTGGTTTTTAGTTTGATGTTTGCCATGTTTGCAGTTTCAGCAACAATTTAATGGCTTGTATTTTGATATAGTATATTTTAATTTTAAATGTTTTCAAAAATAATACTAATAGAAGTAAAAGCAATAATTTATATATATTTATTTTGAAACTATACACACTTAGGATATAATATATCTGTTATTATAATTTTATATAATTGGAGGTTTGTTTTATGTATTGTACAAATTGTAGAAATGAAATGGATGATAAGGCTGTAGTTTGTCCTAATTGTGGAGTTCCAGCTAAGGTAGAAAATGAAAATGATAAAGGTGGATTCGGTTGGGGAGCCCTAGGTTTTTTCATACCATTAGTAGGTTTAATACTTTATCTAGTTTGGAAGGGTGAAAAACCTAAAACAGCTAAGGCTGCTGGTAAAGGTGCTCTTATATCAGTGATACTTGGAATTGTAATATATGCATTAGTATTTATCATAAGTATGGCAGCATTATCTACAAGTTATTAAAAATATACTGGACTTATTTTGTGCAATGGAATAAGTCTAGTATATATCTTTAAATAGGAGGTTTGTTTTATGTATTGTTCAAATTGTAGCAATGAAATTGATGACAAAGCAGTGGTTTGCCCGAAATGTGGGGTACCTACTAAGATTGAAGTGGAGAATGAAAATGATAAAGGCGGATTTGGTTGGGGAGCTTTAGGTTTCTTTGTGCCAATAGTAGGTTTAATACTTTATCTAGTTTGGAAGGATGAAAAACCTAAGAATGCTAAGGCAGTTGGTAAGGGAGCTATCATTTCAACAGTGTTATGGATTGCTTTCTATGCAGTACTGTTCTTTATAGGTATATTAGCTTCATCAGCAGGATATTAAAATAAGTGAGTAAAATATGGATAAGCGTTAATTAACGCTTATTTTTTTAATCAAATATATTATAATCTATATATGAAGGAGGTCTGTCTTATGTACTGCACAAACTGTAGTAATGAAATTGATGAAAAGGCAGCGATTTGTCCCAAGTGTGGAATAGCCACACCTTTATATTTAGAAGATGAGAAATCTAATGATAGTGGTAGTATAGGATGGGGAGTACTTGGATTTTTTCTGCCCTTGGTTGGACTTATATTGTTTTTAGTTTGGAAAAAGGAAAAACCAAAGTCTGCTAAGATGTCTTTAATAGGGGCAGCCATTTCTCTTATGGCTATTGTGGTTATTATCATCTCTATTCTGACTATTATTCTGATATTTGAGCTTTTAATTGCTTTTTTAGTTCATTATATGCCATAAGATCTATATTACTGATAATAAATTATAGATAAAGAATATAAAAGAAATCTATAGCAGTATATTAAAATAAGTGAGTAAAATATGGATAAGCATTAATTAACGCTTATTTTTTAAAATCACATATATTATAATTTATATACGGAGGAGGTCTGTCTTATGTACTGCACAAATTGTAGTAATGAAATTGATGAAAAGGCAGTGATTTGTCCTAAGTGTGGATCAGCCACACCTTTATATTTAGAAAATGAGAAAGCTAATGATAGTGGTAGTATAGGCTGGGGAATACTTGGATTTTTTCAGCCCTTGATTGGATTTATATTATTTTTAGTTTGGAGAAAGGAAAAACCAAAGTCTGCTAAGATGTCTTTAATAGGGGTGGGTATTTCTATTGCAACTATTATTATGACATATGTATTCTTATTTGCTTTATTTGTTTATTATATACCATAAGACCCATATTATCAGGAATAAATTACAGATAAAAATATAACAAAAGTATATATAGGTAACTAGATAGACTGCTTTTAATAATTTAATAGTGGTGTACCCATTAATGCTGAAATGGAGAATGAAAATACTAAGGCAGTTGCTAAGGAAGCTACTGTTTCAATAGTGCTAGGGATTGCTTCCTATATAGTAATGCTTTTTATAGGTGTTTTAGCTTCAGAAGCAAGATATTAAGATAAGTGAGTAAAATATGGATAAGGCTTAATTAACGCTTATTTTTTTAAGGAAAATATATTATAATCTATATATGAAGGAGGTCTGTCTTATGTATTGCACGAATTGTAGTAATGAAATTGATGAAAAGGCAATAGTTTGTCCCAAGTGTGGAGCAGCTACACCCTTATATTTAGAAGATAAAAAAGGCAATGATAGTGGTAGTATAGGCTGGGGAGTACTTGGATTTTTTCAGCCCCTGGTTGGATTTATATTATTTTTAGTTTGGAAAAAGGAAAAACCGAAGTCTGCTAAGACATCTTTAATAGGGGCAGCCATTTCTACTGGACTTATTATTATGATATATGCGATTTTAATTATTTTTGCCATAGTTATGGCATCTCAAGAACCATACTATTATTAAAAAATTACAGATAAAAAATATAAAAAAAGTGTATATAGGTGACTACATACACTTCTTTTTAATAGTTTAATATTTGTGATAAAAATTCTTTAGTTCTTTCCTCTTTAGGATTATCAAAGATTTCTTCGGCAGTATTTTCTTCCATTATATATCCATCTACCATAAAAACTACCTTATCGGCAACTTGTCTAGCAAATCCCATTTCATGAGTAACTACTACCATTGTCATACCTTGTTTTGCTAAGTCTTTCATAACATTTAATACTTCTCCAACCATTTCTGGATCTAGTGCTGATGTGGCTTCATCAAATAGCATTATATCTGGTTCCATGGCTAAAGCTCTTGCTATGGCTATCCTTTGCTTTTGTCCCCCTGATAGAGAGTCAGGATAATCATTTTTCTTATCACTTAATCCAAGCATTTCAAGTAGTTCTAAAGCTTTTATTTCTGCTTCCTTAGATGTTTTCTTCTTGGTTAAAACTGGTGCAAGAGTTATATTTTCCATTATAGTTTTATGGGGAAATAGATTAAAATGTTGAAATACCATACCTATGCTTTTGGAAACATCTATATCATTGATATTTTCTCCATTATAGAATATGTTACCAGCAGTTAAATCCTCCATTTTATTTATACATCTGATTAAGGTACTTTTACCAGAACCAGAAGGGCCTATAAGGGCTACTACTTCACCTTCATTTATATTTAAACTTATATCTTTTAAAACTTTTTTCTCTCCAAAATCTTTATATATATTTTTGATTTCTAACATAGTCTACCTCCTAATTAGCTAGTTCTGTCTTATTAGTATAGCTTAATTTTTTCTCAAATAACCCTACTAATTTAGATATACTAAATGTTAAACAGAAGTAAGTGAAAGCTACAATTAGTAGTGGGTTAAACGCATCAAAGCTAGTACTTCTAACTACGTTAGTAGCCTGCATCAATTCTGCAAGTCCTATAGTTGATGCTACTGAAGTTTCTTTTATAAGTGTTACAAACTCATTTCCAAGAGCTGGTAAGATATTTTTTATAGCTTGAGGAAAGATTATAGTTCTCATTGTTTGAGACTGAGTAAGTCCTAATGACTTAGCAGCTTCCCATTGACCCTTGTCTACAGATTGTATACCAGATCTTATAATCTCAGCTACATAGGCTGCACTGTTTAAAGATACTGCTATAACTGAAGCTAAGAAAGCACTTATATTTATTCCTGTCAAAGCATAGCTACCGAAGTATACTATGGCTATTTGTACCATCATTGGTGTACCTCTTACTAACTCTATATAGGCTGATGCTATAAATCTTATAATTTTATGTTTGGATAATTTCATCATACTAATAACTGATCCTAGCATACTACCTAGGGCTAAAGATACAAAACATAATTCCAAAGTAATTCTAATTCCTTGTAGATAATACTGTCTGTAATCGACAATTAAACTTATGATTTTTGGCATTTAAGGTCCTCCTTGTCTATAAATATAAAGAACCCCAATCTTATAAAGAGAAAGGTTCTTTATATTATATTTTAATTATTTTATATTTTCTTGGCTTAATTCTTGAGCTTCTAAGAACCATTGATCCATAAGGCCTTCAGAATTAGCTTTTTTGATTATTTCATTAAGAGCTTTAACAAGTTCTTCATTTTCTTTTTGAGTAGCTATTGCTATACCGCCAGTATCTTCTCTTATTATAAAGTCTTCTATAACTTTTAAGTCTGGATTAGTTTTTACAAATGATTCAGCTACTTGTTTTTCCATAAGACCTGCATCTATTTTCTTAGCCTTAATATTCATTACTATATCAGGATTTGATGTTAAACTTACTACTTCAGCACCCTTAACTTCTTTGGCATAAGTTTCTTGTGTTGTTCCAAATTGAACTCCTAGGGATTTCCCTTCTAAATCAGATTCTGTTTTTACACTATCATCGTCTGCTCTTACTAGAGTAGCTAGAGTAGTTTCAAAGTATATATCTGTAAAAGCTGCTGATTGTTTCTTTTCTTCACTTGGATTCATTCCTGCCATTACAACATCTACCATACCAGTAGATAGAGCATTTAAAAGATTATTGAAATCCATTTGTTTTATTTCTAGTTTAACTCCTAAATCTTCTGTTATATATTTTGCGAAACTTGGATCTAGTCCAACAACTTCTCCATTTGAAATAAATTCGAAAGGTGGATAATCTGGACTTGTACCTACTACTAAAACACCTTTTTCCTTAATACTAGCTAAAGTTTTTTCCTTACTACCTTCTGCTGATTTACCACTGCCACATGCAGTTAAAATAAGACTTGAAATAATTGCGATTACTAAAAATACATTTAATTTTTTCATTTTCATTCCTCCTAAAATTTTGTAATAAAAAAGAACCATTCTCTTATATAAGAGACGATTCCAACCGTGTTGCCACTCTAATTGATATTAAACTTAATAATATCCACTCGATATGATAACGCTATTTCAGCGGAGAAAGATACTTGAGTTTCCTCTTTGTCAGTCTCATTTCAGTAGCTCTTTTCATCAAAACCTTAACTCCTGGCTTTCAGCTACCCAGTTTGCTATAAGTATTATTTTTGATTACTCTTTACTTCAATAATATTGATATTTAGTTGGTTATTTATGCATAAATTAAAAAATCCGTCTCTTATATATAAGAGACGGATGAAAGTCCGTGGTACCACTCTAGTTAATGTAAAAACATTCACTTGATATTGTAACGCTATTTCAGCGGAGAAAGATACTCGAGTTTCCTCTTTGTCAATCTCATCTCTGCAGCTCTTTTCATCAAAACCTTAACTCCTGGCTCTCAGCTACCCAGTTTGCTATAAGTATTATTTTTGATTACTCTCTGCATCAAAGATATTTTTAAGTTAAATATAATAATAAATGTTTTGCTAGTTAATGTCAAGCAAAATTATAAAATAAAATTCTTGTTACATAAGAACTTGAAAATTGGATATAATATAGAGTGTGGAATATTATTAAAACTAAGGAGGTATTTTATGAAAGAAGCAGTAGTATATATATCAATGAGTTTAGATGGGTATTTGGCAGATATAGATAATTCCGTAGACTGGTTATCAGGAGATGGTTCTGATTCTAATAATCCTGGAACATATGGAAAGTTTTTTGAAAGCGTAGATGTTGTTATCTTAGGAAGTAAAACTTATAAACAAATAACTACAGAGCTTTCTCCAGATGAGTGGGTATATAAGGGTGCTAAGACTTATGTTATAACTAGAAATAAAGAACTTAAGGATGAATTAGATAAGCAAATATATTTTACTTCAGAGAAACCAAGCGAATTAATTGAGAAAATTAGAGAAGAAAATAAATCGGATAAAGATATATGGATAGCTGGCGGAGCTACTATAGTTAGCAATTTTATAGATGCCAATTTGGTGGATAGATATAGAATTACAGTTATACCAACATTATTGGGGAATGGCATAAATTTATTTAATAAATTAGGAAAAACTCATGATTTAAAACTTGTATCTAGTAAAGAATATAATGGAATGGTTGAACTAGAATATATTAATAGATAAATAATTCGTAATAATATTATGCAAACTTGACATAACTTAAACATAAAACAAACATAAACTTATTATGACAACTTAATAAGTTTGAAATAAAAGTATTCAAAATAAAATTATGTAAACTATATTAAAATATTATAGAATGTAAGTATAAAATAATTATGTCTACTAAAATACTTGCTTTAAATTTAAGGGTCATCCCACAATCAAAATAAGTATTTTTATAATCTAAATTTAAAGTAAAAATGGAAAAACGGTTTTAAGGCTCAAAAATGACCTGTAATCATTTTAAACCTTATAGACATGCAATTAATAGGAAAGGTTTGAGAAAGTCTAAAACAAGACTATTTTAAGAGGTCGAATTTTGGAGTATAAATTTCAAAACTAAATATTTTCATTGAAAACATAAGTAAAAAAATGAGTGTAACAAAATACATAAAATATTACACTCGTTTTCATCTATCTCATATAGTGCTGTATTTTACAGGCTTAAGATAGATTTAATTTTAGTGTGCGAGTGTATTGTTATTATAGGTATATAACACTTAGCGTATTGTTTATGGAGAGAATCTATGATAAAATTATAAGGAAAGCTAGTTTAAATGATTATATATAAATCTGGCAATATTTATTTGATAAGTCTATTTTTGAAAAAAGTATACATAATAATATATTGTAAACTAAAATAAATGATACAGGCAATAAGCATACATAATTTAATTATGAAAACTTATTTTATAAGAGGAGGAATATTTTGGCATTAGTACAACCAATAAGAGATAAAAAGATTTTAGATAAATTTAAGTTAGAAGTTTTAAAAAATAGTAAGAGAGATTATATAATTGTATTAATAGGAATTAATACTGGTCTTAGAATTGGAGATATAGTTCCATTAAAAGTAAAAGACGTTTATAAAAAAACTCATATATTTTTATTCGAACAAAAAACTGGTAAAAGCAAAAGATTCCCAATATCTCATATATCTAAAGAATTAAATGACTACATAGAAGAATATAATCTATCTCAAGAAGATTATCTGTTTCAAAGCAGGCAAATAGATTCTGATGGTATAAAGAGAAACATATCTACAACTCAGGCATATAGAAAATTAAAAGCTGCTGCAGACAAATTAAACATCCAGGACTTTGGTACCCATTCGCTTAGAAAAAGCTTTGGTTATCACTATTATAAGCAAAATAAAGATATAGCAAAGCTTATGACTATATTTAACCATAGTAGCGAAGCTATTACCATGAGATATATTGGTATAACTCAAGAGGCTATAGATGAATCTATGGTTAATTTCAGATTATAGTTAACATAATATAATTATGAATATTTATAGTGGTAGTAAAAACTAATTTTAAATTATAACTTCCTATATGTATTATTAAGAAAATAGAAATGAATACTAAGGGTAATCATTTCTATTTTTTATCTTTTTTTATATTATCTTTCTTTTATTTAGTCTTCGTTTCTATATTCTCTATCATAAGGGTCTCTTATGGGTATTATTATTGCAGCTAAAATATATAGAAAAATTCCACTACCATATGCTAGTACAAGTGCTGCACAAACTAATCTTACTATTGTCGAGTCTATATCAAAATATTCTGCTATACCACCACATACACCAGATAGCATTTTATCAGTTGTAGATCTATATAATTTCTTTTTCATTATGGACGCCCCCTTTGTATTTATATGTATCCTTGGTATAATTCTAACATAAAATTCTACTTTATACTCTAAAATATTTGACTTTTTTCATATCAAAGGATATAATTTATTCTTGATAGGGGAGTAATTAGCATATTTATATAGATATGTAATAAAGTCAACATCGTGATATTCTATATCTGGCTTTATTTTAAAAAATGAGACTTATCTGCTTTGTGCAGATAAGTCTTTTTTATTTGCATAACTACTATAAAAATATATTACATAGGGAGATGATTTTTTGGAAAAGAAAATTTTAGGTTTAAGTGACAAAGAAGTTTTAGCATCTAGAGAGTTGTATGGTAGTAATACTTTATCACAAAAAGAAAAAGAAGGTTTTGGTAAAAAACTACTAAATGCCTTTTGGGGAGATCCGATTAATAGGATATTAGGTGCTGCCCTACTAATTAATGTTGTATTCTTTTTCTTAGGAAAGACAGAATGGTATGAGTCATTGGGGATAGCTATAGCAGTAGTAATATCTACTACCATATCTGCCTGGTCAGAATACTCTAATGAAGAATCCTTTCAGAAATTGCAAGAAGATGCTTCTAGGATAAAAATTAAAGTTTATAGAAATGGACAGATTGAAGAAATATTAATAGATGATATAGTTCAAGGTGATTACATTCTATTACAAGCTGGAGATAAAATACCAGCAGATGGACACCTAGTAGATGGACAGATAGATGTTGATCAATCTTCTTTAAATGGAGAAAGTAAGGAAGCTGAAAAATATGTTAGACCAGATGAATACATGCAGCCAGAAGAGATAGATTTTTTAAATCCCCACGAACTATACCGTGGTAGTGTTGTATGTTTAGGTGAAGGAGTTATGCTTGTTGATGTAGTTGGTGACAATTCTGTCTTTGGTAATATAGCCAGTGAAATGCAGGTTGAAGAAAGAGAATCACCACTTACAGTTAAACTAGGGGATTTAGGTAGTAAAATTAGCAAGTTTGGATATTTAGGAAGTTTAGCTATAGCTTTTTCCTTCTTATTTAAGAAAATCGTACTTGATAATGGCTTTGATATAAATCTAATAATGGGATATTTTTCTAATTGGCAAACTCCTTTAAATGATTTTGTAACAGCTATTATATTAGCCATAATCATAATAGTTGTGGCTGTTCCAGAAGGACTTCCAATGATGGTGGCTATGGTACTTTCTCTAAACATGAAAAAGTTGTTAAAGGATAATATTTTAGTTAGAAAATTAGTCGGAATAGAAACAGCAGGATCTTTAAATATATTATTTTCTGATAAAACAGGAACAATAACAAAGGGACAACTAGAGGCAGTAACTTTTATTGACGGAAATCTTAATGATTATGATAGTGTAGATACATTATCTGATAATATGAAAGATATTTTAACAACATCTATAAAATCAAATACTAATGCTGTTATTGTAGAAAATGATGGAAAATTGGAGCCCTTAGGTGGAAATGCAACTGAAAGAGCCTTGATAAATTTTGTTATAGATGAAAAGGTAGACACTGGTATTAAAACTATAAAAACAGTACCCTTTAATAGTGAAAATAAGTATTCTGCAACACAAATTGGTGGATTATATAATCTAACTCTAGTAAAAGGAGCATCAGAAAGAATAGTAGAGAAATGTAGTTTCTTTTATGATAGTGAAGGAAATAAGCTTAAGTTAGATGATAAGTCCCAATTAATGAATAAGGTATCAGAATTAGCTAATAGGTCTATAAGGGTTATAGCACTTGCTACAAGCGAAGAAGCTCTATTAGATGAAAATGACTTTAAGGACTTAACCCTAGTTGGACTTATGGGAATTAGAGATGATTTGAGAATAGAATCAGTTGAAGCTATAAAAATGGTTAAAAATGCTGGTGTTCATGTTGTCATGATAACAGGTGATAATAAACAAACTGCAACAGCCATTGCTAAAGAAGCAGGTATAGTAACTAGTAGCTCAGATGTAATTTTAACTTCTACAGAACTAAAAGAATTAACAGATGAAAAAGTTAAAGAGATACTTCCTAACCTAAAGGTTATATCTAGAGCTCTTCCTATGGATAAATCTAGGCTAGTAAGAATATCACAAGAGTTAGAGTTGGTTGTAGGTATGACAGGAGACGGAGTTAATGACTCACCTGCTTTAAAGTTAGCAGATGTAGGTTTTGCTATGGGTAGTGGAACTGAAGTAGCAAAAGAAGCTGGAGATATTGTTATACTAGATGATAATTTTAAATCCATAACTAAAACTATTTTATATGGAAGAACAATCTTTAATAATATTAGAAAGTTTATAGTATATCAAATGGCTGTTAATGTAGGGGCTATTATAATTGGATTTGTAGGGCCTTTTATAGGGATAGAGTTTCCCTTATCTATGACACAGATGTTATGGGTTAACTTGGTAATGGATACACTGGCAGCTTTAGCATTTGGAGGAGAACCTGCTCTTGATAAATATATGGAAGAAGCACCAAAATCAAGAAGTGAAAATATAGTAAATAAGGATATGTGGAGCTCTATAATAATAAATGGTGTTTTTGTAGCGGTTATAAGTGCTTTCTATTTAAAAAGCAGCTTAATACAAGATTTCTTTAGGGTTGGACCTAGTAATAATCCTGATATTTATTACCAAACAGGCTTCTTTACTTTCTTTATGTTTTTAAATGCATTTAATATATTTAATGCAAGAACTTCAACTATACACCTATTAGAAAATATTGGACAAAATAAAGGATTTATAAAAGTAGTAGCCTTTATATTTACAGTACAAGTATTGATGACTTATCTAGGTGGAAATATTTTAAGAACAGCAGGACTTAATTTAAGAGAATGGATACTGATAATTGGTATGTCTTTCTTAATAATACCAGTAGATATGATTAGGAAAGTTTTAAGGGACAAATTTTTTAAATAAAATAAGATAAAAGAGCCTTGTAGCTATTATAGCTACAAGGCTCTTTTCATATACTTAAGTAAAATTCTATTTTTTGTTTTCTATTTGCTGCTTAGACTCTGTATTATCCAAAGGTTTTTTTGTGTACTTGCTATAGAAGATTCCAAATATAATTGTAACTCCTAGTATTATATATAGTATTTTATTTGTCTTATTATTTTTACAACACTTCATAATATCACTCCTTACATATATAATACCACTATAAAGAGATATTGAGAATAACTATCAATAATAAGATTTAGATAAAAGAAAAAACCTCTTATCAAGGTTTTAAACTTTTCTATATAAACCTACTACCTTACCTAATATTGAAACATTTTTAGATAAAATTGGCTCCATAGTATCATTTTCAGGCTGCAATCTTATATAGTCTTTTTCCTTATAGAATTTTTTAAGTGTAGCCTCATCTTCGATAAGTGCCACAACAACATCACCATTATCTGCTGTTTCTTGTTTTCTAACTAATACCTTATCTCCATCAAATATACCTGCATTAATCATACTTTCACCCTGAACATTAAGTATAAAGGCTGTATAATCCTTTATAACATCATACGGTACTGGCATAAAGCCTTCTAGATTTTCCACTGCCAAAATAGGCAGTCCAGCTGTTATCTTGCCAACTATAGGTACATTTACAATGTTTCTACCATCACCAGCACTAGTAAGTCCACCATGAGTTTTAGGTATGTCATCATAGCTAGTACCAATAACTTCTATAGCTCTAGGCTTAGTAGGATCTTTTCTAATATATCCTTTTTCCTCTAATTTTTTCATATGAGAATGTACAGTTGAAGTGGATTTTAGTCCTACACCCTTGCAGATTTCTCTAACTGCAGGTGGATAACCCTTATTTTGAATTTCTGATTTAATATACATCAGGATATTTAATTGTTTTTCAGTTAAATCTTCATACATAATTACACCTCTTTCCTAATTAGGATACTTTACACAATTATACCACATTTTTCTAGATAATCAAACAAATGTTCTTTTTTATATAAAAAACTATTGACGAGGAACATTTGTTCGTGTATTATATTATTTATAGAAGAACACTCGTTCGATTGTGGAGGGATAAAAATGAAAGCTAAATATAATTTGAAAAGAGAAAAACTAATTTTCACAATAATAATTACAGTTTTAGTTTTATCATCTAGTTTAATAATCAATAAAATACTATTTTCAAACAAAGCATATAGTTCAGATAGGGTATATGAAATGGTTTATGTAAAGCAAAATGATACCATCTGGGATATAGCTATTAAATATAATAAATCAGATAGGGATAATCGTCAGGTTGTAGATGAAATAAGACATTTAAACAATCTACAGTATAGATATATACAACCTGGTGATCTAATAAAAGTCCCAGTTAATTAAGCCTCATACTTAAAATTTAATATATGCCAATAGGCAGCAAAGCCATCTATAAATTATTATAGGTGGCTTTGTCTTTTTAAGGTAAATTATATAAAGAAAGTCATGAATAAAGTTAGTAGATAAATATAAACTAGATGGTTTATGATGTCTATAGTCTTTTACAATTATATCTGTTTATGTAGGGGTGGTATGCAATACCACCCACTAACGCTAGGTGTTCATATGCTGGTATCTTATCTCCAGCTTGTAATAGAATATAATCACCTTGAACTATATCATTAAAATCTTTTATTATTAATTGTTTTTCAAATAGATTTTTTTATTTAAGATAGAATTAGATTATAAATGTTATTACGAATTATCAATTATGATAATATCTTAAATAACATAATCTTCTAAAACCTTGCTTTTTTATCTAGATAAGTTTCCAGAATAAAATTATAAGAAAAAAACTTAACACCAGGCATAAATTAACTATCAAATATAGGTGTTTTTTCTCTATAAGGCTTGTTACTACACCAATTAAACCTAGTATCCTAGTAATACGAAATATGATTGCTCCCATTGGTTTTACTTGTCCATTAGCCAAGGGTTTCATAATATTATTTGGAGCTAAGAAACCTATCATGATACAAGTCACTCCCAATATAATAGTTATCTTAGGGATAGTTTCAATTTTCATACTCATCACCCTTTTCTATAAAATATCAAGGTATAAGACTTCCTACTGTTTATATACTCATAAAATGCATTTATACTCCAATAATAATAAAAGAGCCTATTATAGGCTCCTTTATTATTATATCTATGTATCTTAATCTATTTCTTCATAATTATTTTTTGCATTTAGTTCTCTATTTCTAAGTATCTTTTCTTTTTCTTTATTTTCATTTTCTTCTAATATTTTTTCTTGTTCTATTCTAAAGCTTTCCCAGCTCTTTTCTTCTCTATTCTTATGAACCTTAAAACCTAAAAATACGAAAATTATAATTATACTTAAGCTTCCTAGTTTAATTATGCGCTTCCGATTTTTACTCAATATATCAACCTCCCATATGTTTTAGATGATTATTTCGCCCTTATTTTATTTCCGATTGTCATTCAATCATCAGTATAAGTCAGCTTATTATAATCATCTATCTATAAATATTTTATATTATAGATTTCCTTAACATATATTATATATCAAAACGCATATTTTTATAATAGAAATTTTTAAAATACGATATTTTAAAGTAAAAATTGGTATTTAGGATTCTTTATGATATCTATTATATTAATTGTATACAATGTTAGAGTTATTTTATCTTATACATAGACTTTAATGCATTTATCTGCTCTACAGAATGTTCTATCGATTTAATTACTAATTCTTTATCTCTTTGCCCTATTTCAACCCCATCTATTTCTATATAAGATGATTCTCTTAATATACCTGCTATATCATTGTTTTTTGAATAATTAATATTCATGTCTTCACTTATACCTAAAAAATAGTCTGCGGATATATCAAAATGCTTACATAATCTATATAAACCTGATAGAGCAACTCCTGATCGTCCTGTTTCAATATTAGATACATGGTATCTAGTTACATTTAGGATACAAGCCAATTCTTGCTGGAATATTTTATTGTCTTTTCTTAATTTTTTAATCTTTTTTCCAAGCTGATTAAATAACTCATTATCTAATTTATTCTCCATAAATTTCCCCTCCAGTATAATATGTAATATTATATCATTAATATTTAATAATACATATTTTCAGAGTTTTCGTGTTATTATCAACATTGTAAGTGATTCATCAGCCTAAAACATTACTCAAATTCTGTAATTTACTATAACTCACTGTAATAACTTTGTGTTTTATATAATATAAATTAATAGCTATATTATAACTTATCTTATATAAAATTTAGTAACAATATATCTATTAAAATTGGTGTATATTATTTTGGAAAATTTGAATTAAAAGAATGATACAAGTTTTATGAAATATTATATGATAGTATAAATATTATATGAAAGAAAAAGGAGGTTCATACTTATGGTAAAAACTTGTTTAAAGTATTTTATAATTACAGCTATTTTTAGCCTAGTTTATTGTTTTGTTTTAGCTCGATTTGTACCCAGTCCATTGGCTTTGAATATATTAATAATCATTATCTATGTTTACCTTAATCATAAATTTCTAATAAATATTACAGAATTTACTTCAGCAGTATTTATAACACCATGCTTAATCTTTATAACTGGTATACTAGGTTATATCTTAAATTTAAAACAGTTAGCGGATTTTTCAGATATATACTTTATACCATTTACTGAAGTAACTCGAGCTTTATTGCCCCTACTAAATATTAATTTAAGTACTAATCTTAGTATAAATTTTTCTGGGTTATTACTAATACTATTTATAAATTATATAGTGCATTTAGAAATGATAACTGATCCATATAATAAACATTACTATGATTTATAAATAAAATATCTAATACATATTAAAGGAGATGATACTGTCATAATATCATCTCCTTTTTGCTCTTCATTTTTTTAAGTTTAATTTTACATATCATAATGCTATTACATATGAGTTATTAGGAAAGGTAACAACTTTTATATAATAGTATTTGTAACTTTCGAATAGTAGTATTCTAACATGAGCAGAGTATGACCATTTTGTAATTTTGATGATTAGTATTCTGCAATCTTTTCAAAAAATACTATAGTAATTACTGTAGTACTTTTTCTTTAGCAAAGCTATACTCTTTATCCCAATCGAACTTATAGGTAGTAGTAGCAACTTCTAAAAAAGGATGATGCTCTTTAATAACCTTATTAAGAAACTCCAAGTCAGCAATATATGTATCTGCTGTAGGCTCTGTAGGCTTTCTTATTGTTGTAAAAGAAAATTATTTTTTTTCTATAAATCTATTGACCACAAAATAATATACTTTATTATTAAATTTATCTCTCCTTATAGCAATATACAAACAGTAAATAAAATAATCTATTACCGAAACCATATAAATAGTGATTATTGCACAAATATGTGTATCAAGTATATTCATATAATTATTGGTCATTATAAAATATAATATCAAAACTATAGCTATATATATGAATATTAATACCTTGTGTGTTAGACTATATAAATTTATACCCTTGCCATATGTACAAATATAATATGTATTAATCTTATTCAAGAATACTGATTTAATTAATTCATCAACAGAATCAGGACTAAAATTAGAACTACATTCTAATTTTTCATAATGTTTTAAAAAAATATTTTTGAAAAGAATTTTTGAATCATTAATATTTAAAGTATTATTAAACATATGTTGTACATTTATTGATGAGTTTTTATCATAGTTTAAAAATAAATTTGTATATTTAATGTACTCTAATTCATTAATCAGCCAATCTGCTTCGATATATTTAAAATATAATAAATCCTTAAATAATTCTTCAAATTTAGGTGAAATCTTTATTGGAATAAGTTTTTTTCAATATTATTATTATATTCATTATATGTATAATTAGTATTTTTTGGACTGCTTGATTTGTCAATATAAATTGGAATACCAATTGGTAGAATTAATCCAACAATCCATTTTATAGATTCAATATTATATAGGTATGTACTACTTGCTAATGATAGGATATTAGTATTGTGTATTATAAATATTATTGATACAAATGATATTATAGTACAAATATACATATATATATGATTAATCTTAGAGCATTTGCTTTTATATATCCTTTTAATAAAAGAAAATATTCCATATAAGTTGCATATAGCAATTGAAATTAATAAAACTATAAACTGTATATTCCCAGTCACAATAATAAAAGTAGAAAAAACTATAAAAAATGAAATTAAAATAATAATACCTGAACAAACTAAAAAACTATTTTTTCTAAAATTTGAATCCATAACATCACTCCTATCTATATAACAAATTATTAAATTTATTTTAAATAGATTTTTTCAATATAATAATTATAAGTTTGAATTTATCTAAATATTCATAAACCCAATTATGATTTTATTAATTTAATATTTTATATTATTTTGTATAAAGTAATATAAATCAATATATTGTTTTCATTTTGTAATTTTAAAACTATTATAACATTGAAAATATTCAATAACAAACTTATTAAAATTCTTTTAAGAATTCCTCTATATTTTCTCATTTTCATGTTAATTTGAATATTTTGTTTTGTTTGAAATTTGTGATACAATTCTAAATGTAGGATTTTAATATATGAGGGGGTGAACTTATTGGATAATCATGATGAAACTCAAGTTATAATTGAAGATACAGTTAAGGTTAAAAAAAGTAAACTATCACTTATATCATTTGTCCTTGGAATTATATACTTTATTTATATAGTATCTTATTTTATATCAGGCATGTCAGATGCTGATAGTACAGCTGCTGTTGGTGCTGGTATAGCAGCTATGTTAGTAACACCACACATGATTGCAACAGGTATAGCAGTGCTGTTTAATGCTCTTGGATTTTTTATGAATAAAAGAGGATTTATGTTAGTTGCTGCAATTTTATACACTATTGCTATGGTGCTTTTTCCATTTTATTTTATGTTTGTAATTATACAAACTATACTTTCATATGTAGCATATGCAAAAATGAAATAATATTTCTTACTAAAATAAAAACTGCTTAAAACCAATTGATGGTTTTAAGCAGTTTTTTAGTTTATAGTTACTGTTCCATTTACTATCCCTATATCTACTTGTTCATAGTTATTCTCTATTCCCAAGTTTTGTTTTATATTTTTAGGTATTATTGCATTTGATTTTTCCTGTCCCATAATCTCAACACTACCTGTTATAATTTCAACATTGGCATATCCCTTATATCTATCAAACTTCATATCTACAGTTCCATTTACCATATTTATATCAGTATCATATGCTTCTTCTCCACTAAGGTTTATTTCTCCATTTGTTAAGTCTACTTCTATATTTCTAAGAGCTGTTGATGAGCTTAACATACCATTTACACCTTCATATTCAACTTCTACTAGTTTATCTTTAGGTATTGTTATTTCTATTTTATAACTATTTTTTGTAATTTTTCTGTTTCCTCTTTCCCTAAATTTCAAGGTTTCTTCATCTGTATATACTTCTAAGTCCTCTAGACTTCCTCTACTATTTTTATATACCTTATATTTGAATTCATTTCCTTCTGTGATTTTTACAACAGAATTTACTATACTAAAATCTAACTTTTCTATCATGCCATCTATACCTTGTTCTGAAACTAGCTCATCTGCCATCTCTATACTATTATAGTTATACTTATTATCATCAATTACTTTTTTTACTGTGATTAGGTCAAACTTCAAGAATGATATTATTGCTATAATTGATGAAATAACTGTTATTAAAAATACTTTAAATATAAAATTATTTTTCATCTCTTACACCTCTTTTTTCTATCTTCCATTTTATAGTTATAAAAAGATTTTTTAAACTTTTAAACAGCCATTTGAAAAAGTTAATACCTATACCAGCTGTTAAGATACTACCACTAATTAAGGCTACACTTGTAAAAATTATTGTAATAGGATGTATTTGAGCAAATACTGCTGGCATAGCCACAATATTTAAACTTAAAAATCCTGGGATTAATGAAAGTAGTAGTGCAACTCCTAAAGCAAATATAGCTATTGCCATGGCTATTATGGCAAATATTAAACCTACAAATGTTCCTACAACGCCAACTAATACACCTAAAATCGGTAAAATCACGGGAATCAGTAAAACTACTAAAATAGATCCTATAATTATCTTCGATAAACTCATACCTTCTTTTCCTGTATTTGTTTTTGCAAGTGCCCTACCTTCATTTTCTAAAAATTGTTTTGCTATAGTTTCTGGTGAACCTAATTCTTGTGAAATCTGATCTTCTGCCTTTCCATTTTCTAGTCCTATATTAAAATGTTCTTCATAATCCGCTACTATGTCCTTTACTACTACACTTGGAAAATCTTTTAAATAATATTTTAATAAGTCCAAATATTCTTGTCTACTCATTATTATTCCTCCTTAACAAACTATCTATATCTTCTTTAAAGCTAGTCCATTGTTCTAATTGGTCCTCATATGCCCTTGACCCAAGATCTGTTATCTTATAATACTTTCTAGATGGTCCATTATTGGATTCTTTCAAATATGCTTCTACATATCCCTCTGTTCTAATTCTTCTTAGTAGGGGATAAATAGTTCCTTCTGATATATCAATATACTTTGAAATCTCTTCTACTAGTTCATATCCGTACCTATCTTCATCTTTTAACAAAGATAATACTAGGAGTTCTAGCATTCCTTTTTTAAGCTGAACTATCATTTAATCACCTCTTGAATATAATATACTACACGCTACCTTTTAATGCAAGATACCATTCTATAAATTATACATATATTTATAAAATCTTAAGAATATGTTAATAATTAAAAATAGCCCTAACTCGTCGTTAGGGCTATTTTTACAAACTTCTTATTAATTCTGTCATAGATAGTATATATTTAGGTACAGCACATCTTACTGTTACAAAAGGATTAACCACCTGAGATATTCTTGCATCCATAACTAAACTTGATAATAAATAAGCTTCTTCAAAAGGCATTCTCTTAGCATGACTTATGTAGTTTACCAGTGAACTAGCTGCACTATGTAAGGCTTTATCCATAGTTTTTTGAGATGCAATCATCACTATATCATCTTTTGTTTCAAGTATGGGCCAATCTATAGTCTTATTTTTTATAATATCTACTTTCAATCTTACCTCACCTGCCACCTCAAGACCTGTAGAACAAATTTCTCCATCACCCATAACTGCATGTAAGTCTCCCAAGGCTAAATATGCTCCATCTTGTTTTATGGGAAGATATAAACTTGTGCCACTTACTATCTCCTTAGTATCCATATTACCACCATGACTATAGGGGATATTTGTTGGTAAAAAACCATCTCCATCATCTGTAGCCACACCTATTACACCTATCATTGGTCTTATGGGTATCTCGAAGTTTTTAAAATGAGCCAGATTATTTTCTATTTGTATTATCTTAGTCAAGGGCTCTTTAACTAAATCTCCCAAAGCTCCACCTTTTTTAGTTGTTAGTGTAACTCCTTGATTGTTTACCTTTATATCTAATATATCTATTTTTAATATATCACCGGCTTTCGCCTCTTCTATGTATATTGGTCCTGTTGCAGGATTCAATTTTTCTGCATCTATTTCTTCTATTACATCATCTTCAGATATAACTTGTCCAAAAAAACAATCATTAGTTTTAACTATAAATTCTTCGTTAATACTGATTTTATCTACTGCTTCCATCTTGTTATTAAATCCATAAACAACTTTTTCTCCACTGATAATTTTCATAATTTACCTCCATATCTATTTTTTTACTTATTTTCCTTATTTATATAATACTATATTTGGAAATTAAAAAGGTGGTAGACTTGGTCTACCACCTAAAATCACCTTAAATCTCTGAAGTTTATTTGCTTTGTTGTAACTTCTAGTATTGATTTTATTAAAAACGCATATATTGGTGCTTGTATTAACTGTTTTGTCAGAGAATGGCCAAATTTTATCCAAAACGTTCCCGGTGCATATAATATATCTATAAATATATTAACAAGTACAACTGAAGTTAAGAATTGACCAACTATAACACCTATTAGTATTTTCAAATAACTAAACTTAGGATATTCTTCTCCAAGTAGCTTAGTTACTAACACTGGTATCAAACCTGTAAGGGCTGATGTTAGTGTAAAAATTGGGTTTAATCCTCCCATGGCAGATGGTCTAACTATAAATGCCACTATGTCTGTTATGGCTCCTGTTAAAAAACCTAGCACTGGTCCCAAGGCATATCCTGCCATAATAATTGGGAGTCCTCCAAAGCTAAAACTGCCAACCCTAAGGCTGTTTACAACTACTCCTAATGATACAAATAACCCAATGTAAGTTATTTGCCTTGCTGAAAATTTACTCTTATTCATAATAACTCCTTTCTAACAGTCTGCGTAATAAGAAAGAAGCTTCTATTTACACAGTGAACGCAATAATACATCGCAGCTTTCGCCTTCGTCTTAAAACAACGTCCCATTTTTAAGCACTTTACGCGTATTACTTACCCTGTTAATTTTATTTTTTACTATTAAAGATTACCATAGAAATAGCTAAATTTCAAGCTTAGAATAAGTTGTAAATTCATAACTTATTTTTTACTGTCTTCTTCTGATTTTTCTTTATAATCTTTATATTGCTTAAACTTTAAAACTACTATTAGAATTATAAGTAAAAAAATTATATAATCACTAGTTCTCAAGTGTTTAAAATCTCTTGTTACTACAAATGCTAATAATATTATTCCACTTAATATATCTATAAATTTAAATGATTTTTTCATAATTTTATGGTGAAAACCTAAGTTTTCCCCCACACCTCCTACTATTTTTCGCCCATGACAACTAGGACATATGATTCCTCAGCTTTATAATCATCTTTTTTAAAGCTACCATATTTTTTTATATTTTTAAAACCTACTTTTTCTAAAAGGCTTAAAAGTTTCTCTTCTCTTATAGGATATAAGACTTCTTGATTTTCAAGCTCTCTACCCTCAACTTCTAGTAAGGTATTAAAGTATATTTTCTCATCACCAGGCACTCTTTCATAATTTCTATAAAATTTAAGTTTAACTTCTTCATCTTCTATAAGTGGTAAGGCTTCTATATTTTTATCTAAAATCCTATTGTAGTTTATAGTTTGTAGGACTATATTTCCTCCTAGTTCCAGTTTTTCATATGCCTTACTCAAAAATTCTAGTATTTTTTCATCATTATCTAAATGAACTATGGAATTTCCTATGCAATAAATCGTATTAAATGTTTGTTCTAAACTATCTATATCCAACATATTTAAAACTCTAGAATCTATGTTTTGATTTGTAGCTTTTAACTCTTCTATCATAGACTCATTTAGGTCTATGGCTTTTACATCATAGCCTAGCTTATCTAAGGCCTTAGAATACTCTCCAGTGCCACAAGCTACATCTAATACCCTCTTAGGTGTTTTACCTATAACATCAGATAAAAACTGGATTTGCGCCTTTCCAGTTGGAAATATATATTTATAATACTTTGATATTGTTGTATAAAATTCGGACATCTCATACCACCCTTTCTTTTTACTAACTGATATTTACCCAGATATAGCTATTTTATGAAATCTTGAAATATTTTTCCTCTAAATCTTCTAAATGGTAAAATATATGAATTAAGTCTTTTCCAAAATCTTCTAACTCATAATAATTATTTTCCTCTATATCCTTTTTTATTATAACTTTTTTGTCCAATAAAAGGGCTAATTTTCTATTTAGCTCTGTATGGCTCATATATGGGATACTATTTAATATATCTGTATATCTATGATTTTCCATATCTATGGACTTTAAAATTTCTGGAATCCACCTTAGCTTAATCAAATCTTGTACTATTTCAAATCCGTTAAAAACTGTATTTTTCATCATTACCTCCTAGGAACAAATTTGTGCCTTTTTGTTTCTTATATACTATCATATACTAAGTACATAGAAAAGATGTTAGTAGTTGTTAATTAAAAGGAGGATTTTATGAAACATATTAATTTAGTACAAAAATATCTATCAAACTTAGCAGTGTTAAATATTAAACTTCACAATATCCACTGGAATGTAGTTGGTAAACAATTTGTTCAAGTTCACAATTTTACAGAAGACATATATA
This sequence comes from uncultured Tissierellia bacterium, assembly GCA_946402705.1. Taxonomy (GTDB): domain Bacteria; phylum Bacillota; class Clostridia; order Tissierellales; family Tissierellaceae; genus CAMIXG01. The sequence continues at coordinate 194,243 of CAMIXG010000001.1, forward strand.
ATGCCTTATTTGAAAATTTAGATGAGGTGGCAGAGCTTTTAAAAATGAAAGAAATAATGCCTATTTCAACAGTTAAAGGTTATCTAGAAAATACTAGTATATCTGAAATAGATGCCAAAGACTTTGGTATAGAAGAAGCTTTGAAAATCGTATTAAAAGATTTAGAAGACATGAAAACTTTAGCAGTTGAAATTAGACATTTAGCTGATGAAGAAGGCGACTTTGAAACTGTTGCTATCTTTGAGGGCTATGTAGCTCACTACAGTAAAAACATTTGGTTCTTAAAATCTATGTTAAAATAAATAAAAAACTAGGTATAGTATTATACCTAGTTTTTTTATGCCTGATAAAATCATCAAATGGTAGATTCCCCTATAGAATACATATTTTATCTGGCTCAACTTGGGTATATAGCTTAAAACAAGTTATTTAATGTTTTATAGGAGGTTATATTTATGGATAATAGAAAAATATTTCTCTATACTTTTCTAATAATTTTATTTATCCTGACTTTTTATATACCAACATTTATTTCTAATGTTCTAATTTTATGGGGTATCTTAGGAGTCTTTTATAAGGGTATTAAATCCTACTCAGATAAAAAAGTCCTTAGTGTTTTCTGTTTCCTACTTTCCTTTACTTTGACAATGTACCTTCTTAGACAACTTAGTATAATATAGCTACTTAGCCTCATAATCTTTTTTAGGGTCATAATTTATAAAACTTTCAACATCTGCTATTTTTTCATAGACCTTTAGTTTTTCCTTGCCATAAGTTAAATATACTACTTCCTTATTATCTATGACTCCCTTAATAACATACATATCTTTAAACTTATCTCCATCTAATAGATAGGCATTTTTATAGACTTCTCTATACTTTCCCTTATCTATTCCCTCAAATTGTTTATATATGTAAAAATTATCATCCCTACCTAAAACAAGATATTCAGAATCTCCTAAAGTTTGTCCCTTCATTTCATAAGTTCCCCTTATTGGATTTTCATATTTTTGCAGTCTACCAGCAAGTATAAATGATACAGCCCCTAAAAATATTATTAAAAGTAATATAAAAAAATTCTTTTTTATAAATGTTTTCATCTCATTACCCCTTTCATCTCTAATATTAAATAGACTTTCCCAAAACTTTTCTATAAAAAAAGACACCATATCTGGTGTCTTAACTACTTAGATTTTAATTCTTCTCTATTTTCTTGTACCAAGCCTATTATCCTATTTAAGTTTTCTTCTATACCCTCTAAAACTTCATCTGCATATTCTAAAGAGCCTAGTCTTATCTCTACAGAGTCTTCCTTTGCCTTTACTATTATCTCTTCGGCCCTATAGTTTGCCTTTCTAGTTATGTCATCTTCATCTACTAGACTAAGTATTCTATCTTCGGCTTCCTTTACTATAATATCAGCCTCTTCTTGGGCCTCTACTAAAATTCTTTCTCTGTTATCATTTATATAAGCTGCTTTTTTAAGCTCTTCTGGTAGTTCAATTCTAATTTGTTTTATATATTCTAATAATTCATCTTTATCTACCAATACTTTATCTGTCAAAGGTAGTCCTGATGCACTTTCTATTACATTTTCTAATTCTTCTATTATACTAAGCACGTCTTCCATTATCATAAGCCTCCTCAAATTTATCTTTAAGGGCATCTTCTACAACTTTAGGTACAAAACAAGACACCTTGCCTCCAAACATTGCAATTTGTCTAACTGTACTTGAACTTAAATAAGAATACTCGCTTGATGATACCATAAATAGTGTGTCTATTTCTTTATTTAACTTTCTATTAGTCAATGCCATTTGCATTTCATATTCTAAATCAGTTGTAGCTCTAAGACCTCTTATCATAGTACTACAATTTTTCTGGGTAGCATAATCACTAAGTAATCCACTAAAACTATCTATTTCTACATTTTCTATATTTTTAGTAACTTCTTTAAGTAATTCAACTTTCTCTTCTAAAGTAAATAATCCTTTTTTGTCTGGATTATGTAAAACAGCTACTACTAGATGATCTACTTGCTTTGCAGCTCTACTGATTATATCCAAATGTCCAAAGGTTACTGGATCAAAACTTCCTGGATATATTGCTTTCATAGTAATAGTCCTCCTTTATATATTATTTTCTATAGAAGGAAATATATTTTCCGCCATAACTTCTCTCATCAATTAATTTTAATTCTGTATTTTCTAATATTAATTCCTCAACATGTTCGACTAAAATAATTCCATCTTTACTAAGTATATCTTTTTTATCGATTTTTTCCAATATTTTTATAAATAATTCTACTTCTTTAAAAGGTGGGTCTACATAAATGTAGTCAAACTTTTCTCCTAACATATCTGCCTTGTCTAAATATCTCAGAGAATCCATCTTCATAACTATAGAATTTTCTTCAAATTTTGTATGGGCTATATTATCTTTAATACAGCTAATACTGGGGTTTGATTTGTCGATAAATACAGCTTCTTTAGCCCCTCTGCTTAAAAATTCTAAACCAATAGCTCCTGAGCCAGCGAACAAATCTAAGACTCTAGCATCACTTGAAATTTTGCCAAGTATATTAAATAAAGACTCCTTTACCTTATCTTCTGTTGGTCTAGTCTCCATACCTGATGGTGCTTTTAATCTATGTCCTCTTCTAAGTCCTGATATTACTCTCACAATAACCTCCTATTGTTATATTATCATAAATTTTATCAATTAAAACTGATATTTCCCAAATTATTAAACTTATTTATAACTTCCATTTTTATGGCCTGATTTTCATTTTCCCTAAGCTGAGGATCCCTATCTAAAAGTTCTTCAATTTCACCCTGGGCTAGTTTCAAAATTTTCATATCTGTAAATAGATTTGCTATTTTTAGCTCTGGTATTCCATGCTGCCTAGTTCCAAAAAATTCTCCTGGTCCTCTAAGCTCTAAATCTTTTTCAGATATTACAAATCCATCTGACGAGCTTTGCATAACTCTCATTCTCTCTCTAGAAATTTTATTATTACTAGCATTTAAAAGTATACAATAGGATTGATGCTCACCTCTACCCACTCTACCTCTTAACTGATGGAGCTGGGCTAATCCAAATCTTTCAGCATTGTAGATTAGTATTATATTGGCATTTGGAACATCTACTCCTACCTCTATAACAGTTGTAGATATCAAAATACTTGTCTCTCCATTTTTAAATCTAGACATTATTTCATCCTTATCTACTGATTTCATTTTTCCATGTAACAGTTCCATAGCTATGTCTTTAAAATCATTATTTTTCAAATCCTCATATAGTTCTTCTGCAGATTTTATATCAAGTTTTTCACTTTCTTCTATTAAAGGGCAAACTATATAACACTGTCTACCACTTTGGATTTGCTTATTAATAAAACTATTTATCCTGTCTTTAGCCTCAAGTCCCACCGCATAGGTTTCTATCTCTTTTCTCCCTGGTGGAAGCTCATCTATTATAGATATATCTAAATCTCCATACAAGATTAGTGCTAAAGTTCTAGGTATGGGTGTAGCAGTCATAACTAGTATATCTGGATTGTTTCCTTTATTTGAAAGGTCTGCTCTTTGTTTTACACCAAATCTATGTTGCTCATCAGTTACTACTAACCCCAATTTTTTAAAATCCACACCTTCTTGTATAAGGGCATGAGTTCCTATTAATATATCTATATCTCCATCTTTAAGTTTTGTAAGAACCTCATCTTTTTCTCTCTTTTTCAAACTTCCAATAAGTAGTCCTATATTTATATCAAAATCCTTTAAAAAGTTAGAAATCGAGGCATAATGCTGACTAGCAAGTATTTCAGTAGGTGCCATCATAGCTCCCTGATAACCCGATTCTACAGCCTTAATCATAGCTATTAAGGCTACTAAAGTCTTACCAGAACCTACATCACCCTGAACCAATCTATTCATCTGTTTATCTGATTTCATGTCCTTAAATATTTCACCTAAAACATTTTCTTGGGCATTTGTTAGTTTAAATGGTAAACTTTCTTTAAATGCCAAGGCTATCTTTTCCTCGCCCATATTTAAGCCAGTATTTTTATCTGTATTTTGTTTTTTAATCATAGATAGACCTAACTGTAAAGTTAAAAATTCTTCCAAAATAAGCCTGTTTTTAGCCCTAATAAGAGTATCTCTATTTGGAGGAAAATGAATGTTTTTTATAGCTTCTTTCCTATCCATCATTTTATACTTATCCATTATGCTTTTAGGTATAAATTCTGGTATTGAATTATAATACACACTAAGGGCGTTTAAAACTATATTTCCCAAGACCTTATTGCTTATTCCATCTGTAAGGCCATATACTGGAATTATTTCTCCATTTTTATTATTTTCATTTTCTTCTTCAAATTTGACATTTGTGATTTGAATTTCTCCACCTGCTACTTTTTTTATACCATTTACCAAATAGGTTTTATTTGATTCAAACTGAAACTTTATATATTCTTGATTAAACCATATCAAATAAGCATTTGTCATTCCATCTGTTACTGGTATTTTTAGTATGGACATATTTCGCTTTGGTCTAAGTGTTGTAGCTGATCCTATCACCCTTAATCTAAAACTGGATTTTTCTCCTATATGGCACTCATCTATTTTTTTGAAAATAGTCCTATCATCATAGGATTTTGGTATATAGTATAAAAGTTCTTGTAGGTTATTAATTCCAAGTTTTTTAAGTAGTCTTGCCCTCTTTGGACCAACGCCTTTTATATATTGAACTTCTATATCTAAATCATTCATCATATACCTCCATAAAATAAAAACCTACCAAAAGGTAGGTTTTTATTATTCTACTGAAATTATATAGTAATAAATAGGTTGTCCACCATGTAAAACTTCTATATCTAGATCTGGATATCTCTCAACTAGTTTATCTTCAAGTTGTGAAACTTCATCTTCACTGATTTCCTCTCCATATATAATAGTTATCAAAGATGAATCTTCATCTACCATTTTTTCTATTAGCTCATCTATTGCTATTTCTTTAGTACTACCACTTACAACTATTTTATTCTCTAGTAGTCCTATAAAATCATCTTTTTCTATCTTAGTACCATTCACTTCACTATCCCTAACTGCATAAGTTAACTGACCAGACTTAACATCGCCTATAGCTTCTAGCATTTGACTTTCATTTTCTTCTGGGCTAGCTCCTTCATCAAAGCTAAATATAGCAGTGATACCTTGAGGTATAGTTTTTGTTGGCAGTACAATTATATTTCTATCACACAAGTTTTTACTTTGTTCTGCTGCTAGGATTATATTACTATTATTTGGTAATATAAACACATTTTCGCCACTTGTTTTTTCTATGGCCTTAACTATATCTTCCGTACTAGGATTCATAGTTTGACCACCAGTTACTATTTGATCCACATTCATGTCTTCAAATATTTTATCTATTCCTTCTCCAGTTGATACAGCTACAAAAGAATATTTTTTATCTACTTTTTTCTTTTCTTCTTTTACTTTTTCATACTGAAGTTTCATATTATCTATTTTTAAATCACTTAAGTATCCATAAGTTAAGGCTTTTTCTATAGCCTTTCCTGGGTTGTTAGTGTGAACATGAACTTTTGTAAGCCCTTCACCCTTAACAGCCATCAGAGAATCTCCTAAGTTTGCTAAGTAGTTTCTAAACTGTTCTAACTCTAAATCAGACATATCACAGTTAACCATAAACTCAGTACAATAAGAGAATTTTATATCTTCTGTATCTAAGAATTTATGTTCTACTACATCTTTGTACTGTTCTTCTTCATTATTTTCTATAATAACTATTTCAATTCCACTTAGGGAGTTATAAATACCCGTTACAATAGTCATAAGACCCTTACCACCAGCATCTACTACTCCTGCTTCTTTTAAAACTGGTAACATATCTTGAGTTTTTGCCAAGGCTTCATTACCATGTTCTATAACTTTTTCTAAGAAAACCAAAACATCTGTTTCTCTTTTCTTAAGTTCTTCAGCCTTTTCTCCCATTTCTCTAGCTACTGTTAAAATAGTACCTTCTGTAGGTTTCATAACTGCTTTATAGGCAGTATTTGCTGCTTCTTTAAAAGCTGCTGCAAGTGTATCTACATCAGCTACATCCTTATCCTTAAATCCAATTGCAAATCCTCTAAATAGTTGAGATAAGATAACTCCTGAGTTACCTCTAGCTCCCATTAGAGAACCTTGAGATGCTGCAAGCATTATCTCTGATATACTTTCACTATCTGTATTTGAACTTTTATTAACTGCTGATTTCATAGTTAATGACATATTTGTGCCTGTATCTCCATCTGGAACGGGGAAAACATTTAAGGCATTTATTTTTTCTTTATTATCTTCCAAAAATTGACCTGCAACTTTAAGCCCTTGCTTAAGTTCAATTCCTGTTATATTTATTTTTTCCAAATTTTAGAACCCCCTAATTGCTTCCTACTCTAATTCCTTCAACATGCACTTTTACATTATCTATTTCTACGCCAGTCATGTTTTCTACATTAAACTTCACTCTATCTATTATATTTTCTGCTACTACAGATATTTTTATACCAAACTCTAGTATAACATGTAAATCTATAGCTACTTTTCCATCATTCATTGTAACCTTTATACCTTGAGACAAATTATCCCACTTTAAAAGTTTAAACAACTCATCTGTTGCATCTTTAGATGCCATGCCCACTATCCCATAAGATTCCATAGCTGATATACCTGCTATTTTTGCTATCACACTTGGATCTATTGATATTTCTCCATATTCTGTAATCATATTTGTTGGCATGAAATCGCCTCCTTGTTTTTTATTACATCTTATTATCATTTTACAATAAGTCTAATAATAGTCAAACTCATTGACTTTCCATATCTAATATCGCTAAATAGTTACTCTAAGATATTATACCACAAAAGCAAGTTTTTATTCCATATTATATATAAAAAACTTGCTTTTGCCACAATATGTGTGATAATATATAGTGTGTCTTATTAATAGAAAATTTCTTATGACTATATTTTGAGGAGGTGTTTTGAATGGCTAAAGGATGTGAAGTATGTGGAAAAGGAAACTACTATGGAAATAAGGTTTCTTTCTCAAACAAGAAAAGTCCAAAAAGTTGGTCTCCTAACCTTAGAAGAGTTAAAGCTATAGTTGATGGTTCACCTAAAAGAGTAAACGTTTGTACTAGATGCTTAAGATCGGGATATGTAGAGAGAGCATTATAATTATATAAATTTAACAAGACTATCTAGTCTTGTTTTTTATTATCCTTTTTTAGTCCTTAGATACAAATACTAGGGCTTCTCCTGAGTGAATCTTAACCTTAGCTCTTTCATCTAAGATTTCATTACTAACTCCAATAGTTTCTGAAAATCCTATCAAATACTCATCCAAAGGATATTTAAATCCAAATAAGCTAACCACAACTCCATCATTTGTAATTGGCACAACTGATATATATTTTTTCTCATTTTTATCTAATAGTAAAACATCATCTACTAAATATATTTCATTATTTAAATCCAAAATCTTAGCTTTTATTTTATTTACCATAAGCTTTCTAAGTAAAAGTATATTTGCAAAGCTATGATCAAGTCTTGTTCCAGTACTTCCATAGATAATAACTTCATCAAAATTGTTTTCCACTACATAATCTATAGCAAGTTCCATATCAGTCTTATCTTTTTCTGCCTTAAACTTTATAACTTCCATACTAGTCTCATCTATAGTATCTAATATATTCTCTCTTGTTGAATCCTGATCTCCTAAAAAAACATCAGGCTCTATGTTTAATTCTCTTAAAAAATTCATACCTCCATCAACTGCTATAATCTTATCTGCCCATAAAAGATCCCTAGCCAGTTCATCCATAGGTACATACTGCCCACTACCTATTATGATTACTTTTTTCATACAATCCTCTCCAAAAAAATACTAGGAGTAGCTAGGCCACTCCTTAGTTTTATAGATTTTTAAATTCCCTAGTTCTAGCTACTAAATCTTCATGATTAAAAATATCTGATCCAACTACTAGCATATCTGCTCCAGCTTCAAGAACCGTCTTAGCATTATCTAGTTTAACTCCACCATCTACTTCAAGTAAGATATCAAGTTTTCTCTCATCTATTATTGCCCTTAGATTTTTAATTTTTTCAAGGGCTGAATCTATAAATGACTGTCCTCCAAATCCTGGATTAACGCTCATAACCAAAATCAAGTCTATATCTTCTATAATATAGTCCAAAACTTCTATTGGAGTTGCCGGATTAAGGGCTATACCAACTTTTTTCCCATAAGATTTTATTATTTGCACAGTTCTATGTAAATGAACACTTGCTTCTGCATGTATAGTTATTATATCTGCTCCTGCTTTCGCAAAATCTTCTATGTATCTTTCAGGTGCTTGAACCATTAGATGTACATCAAATGGAAGTTTAGTAACTGGTCTTATAGCCTTGATTATAGGTGCGCCAAAGCTAATATTTGGAACATAATTACCATCCATTACATCAAGATGTATATAATCTGCTCCACCTTCTTCTATATTTTTTATATCTTTTTCTAAATTGGCAAAATTTGCCGATAAAACTGATGGTGATAATAACAAATTATCCCTCCTAAATTATTTATTGCTTAGATTATATCACAGTTTAAATCTATCCTCTACTTTAATAACTTCTATTTAGCCACCATATATGTTGTTGTAATTATTGGCTCTAGGTCTTTTATATCATCTATCTCAATATTTTCTCTAAGTACTAAAGCTTCATCAGTTATTACAACTAATTTTTCAGTAGAAAGTTCTTCCATATCCTTACCTAGTAGAGTAACCACAAATGCCAATGCCTTATGTTCTTTAGAATGTCCAACCATAACATCATAGCAAAAACCATCTTCTTCGCTGGCTACAAAGTTTTTGATTGTTTCGTTATCTAATACAAATGTTTTTACTTCTTCTAATAATTTTTTTCTAGAATATTCTTCTTCATTTACTACTTTTAATATTTCTATAGTTTCCATTTTCTCTTCTCCCCTACATAATAAATACCTAAAAGTAAACTTTTAGGTATTTATTTTAATATTTTTTTATATTTTTATATTCATTTAAAAAGTATAGATAATTATCATATCTAAGCTGACTAATTTCTCCTGCTTCAACCATTTTTTTTATATTACAATTTGGTTCATTTTCATGGAGACAAGATTGAAACTTACAAGTTTTTCCATACTTATCTATCTCTCTAAAATATTTTTTTATATCTGTCTTATCTTCTATAAATCTCAAATCCAAGGAGCTAAATCCTGGAGTATCAAGTACATAGGTGTCCTTATCTAAAGCCATAAGTTCCACATGACGGGTAGTATGTTTTCCCCTACCAGTTTTTTTACTAATATCTCCAACTTCTAAATCTACCTCTTCTCCTATTAGATTTAAAAGAGAAGATTTCCCAACTCCTGATGGTCCTGCAAAAGCGGTCATTTCTCCCTTTAGATAGGTTTTTAAATCATCTACTCCAACATTTTCAAATGTACTAGTTTTAAAGACATCAAAACCTGCTAGCTTATAAGCTCTTTCTATTTCACTTGCCTTTTCTTCGTTAAGTTCAAATTTATTGATACAAATAACTATCTTCAGTTTTTCTTTCTCAGCCATCATTATAAACCTATCAAGCAGCCAAGGATTTATTTTAGGATCTTCTATACTCATAACTATTATTATTTGAGTTATATTTGCCACTGTTGGCCTTATAAGTTCAGATGTTCTAGGATATATTTTTTCAATATATCCTGTATTATCTTCACTACTTATTCTAATATCGACCTTATCTCCTATAAGTGGTTTTAAGTTTTCTTCTCTAAATAGGCCTCTGGCTCTACATTCTATCAAGCCATCATCTGTCATTACATAGTAAAATCCACCTATACCCTTTGTGATAATTCCATTAATCATCTAAGTCCTCCCATTATTTAGTTACACTATCTATAAGGGCTCCATCTGCATAGATATCAAATCTAGCTCCTGCTAATCCCTCTGTTCCAATCCTTACATCTCCTGCTGAAACACTTTGATTATATACTGTTGTTGTTTCGCCATTTTGACTTCTTTCAACTCTTATAACAGTACCTTCTTTAGCTACATTGATTGTTAACTGTACAGGATTCATTTTTTGCTTATCATCTTTTTTATCTTCTTTTTCTTTATCTTTATCTTTTTCTTCTTTTTCTTTTTCCTTATCAGTTTCTTTTTTACCGTTACCATCACTGATTTTAACACTTACCACAGTATTTTTATTTAATTCTTCTCCTGTTGGGTAACTTTGCCATACTATAGTGCCTTTTGGTTCTGAACTTGCTTCTTCATGAGCACTACCTAATTTTAAATTATTTTTTGCAAGTTCTGCTTTAGCCTCATCTAGTGTTAATGCCAATAATTTTGGCATTACAATTTTAGTTTCTTCTTTACCTTGGGTTACCTTTACAGTTATTACAGTACCTGCTTCAACTTCTCTACCTGCTGGTATATCTTGTTCTATAATTTTTCCAGCTTCTCCTGTTTCAGATTTTACATAGCTTGGGCTTAGTTTAAGTTTCATTCTTCTAGCTATAGTTTCAGCTTGGTATATATTTTGATTTAAGAAATCTGGCACCTCTACTGGTCCACCATTTTCACTTATGACTATAACAACTGGATAGTCTTTTTTAAACTTAGTTCCTGCTACTGGATCTTGTTCTATAACGATTCCAGCCTTTTCATTTTCTACTGGTTTTCTATTTATAGTGTAGGTTATACCTAAATCATCTGCCATTTTTTTAGCTTCTGCTTCTGTTTGCAGTGTTAAGTCTGGCATAGTTATCTCTTCAGATTTAAATAGGGTCATAACATAGTTTTTTCCAAAAAACACTCCTAAAACTATGACAAATGCTGATACTATACCTAGTATCGATCCCTTTACACTACCCTTGCTCTTTGATTTTGCCTTCTTATTTTTCTTCATTTTTTTAGCTTCCTTTTTTATCTCTTCTGTCGGTAATACTTGTGTGAATGAAGAAGTATCTTCCATGCTATTTTTTTGCACTGGTCTAACATCTACTCTATCAAGTGCTGCTATAACTTCATCTAGGTTTTTAAACCTGTCTACTTGTTTTTTCTCAACACACTTTAATATGATATCCTCTAAAGCTTGTGGTATATTACTATTTAGTTCTCTTGGTGGAACTATATCTTCTTGTACATGTTTTAAGGCTACAGTTATAGGACTTTCACCCTTATATGGTAGTTCACCTGTTGCCATCTCATACATAACTATACCTAATGAATATATATCAGACCTTTCATCTGTATAGCCTCCCCTAGCTTGTTCTGGAGAGAAATAATGCACTGAGCCTAGGGCCTCTGATGTTGATGATATTGTAGAACTTGTAGCAGCTCTTGCTATACCAAAATCCATGACCTTTATTTGATTGTCTTCATCCACCATAATATTTTGTGGTTTTATATCCCTATGGATTATATCATTTCTATGGGCTTCCTTTAGAGCAAGTCCTATTTCTCTTGTATATTCAATAGTTCTTGCAGGTCCAAATTTACCCTCTCTTCTAAGCTTATCCTTAAGAGTTTCTCCCTTTACATACTCCATGACAATATAATATACTGCCTTTCCATCTATTTCGTCTGTTCCCACATCATATATATTTACTATATTTGAATGTGAAAGAGAAGCTGCTGCCTGAGATTCCATTCTAAACTTTGTTACAAACTCTTCATCTCTTGCAAACTCATCTTTTAATATTTTTATAGCAACATATCTGTTTAAAAGCCTACATTTTGCCTTATATACTGTTGCCATTCCACCTGTTCCTATTACTTCTAATAGTTCATACCTTCCACCTAATAGATTACCTATCATTTCTTCACCTCATTACTGAATTTGATGGCTATTATAGTGCTGTTATCTAATCCGCCACGATTATTTGCTGCTGTTATTATATCTTCACAAGAAGTTTGTAGATTTTGTGAATTATTAAATTCTTCTAAGATTTCTTCATCTTTTAGCATATTAGTGATTCCATCTGTCATTATAAGTAATATATCTTCTTTTTTAAACTTTTCTTTGATTAAGTCTATCTCTATTATACTGCTACTACCTATAGCTCTAGTTATCATATTTTTCTTAGGATGATTTCTAGCTTCTTCCTTAGTAATTCCACCATATTTTACTAGTTGATTTACAAAAGAATGATCTTCTGTAAGTTGTTCCATTTCATTGTTTCTTATCAAATATGCACGACTATCTCCCACATGTCCTAGATAAAAATATTTTTCACCTATATAACAAAGTATAATTGTTGTGCCCATACCAGTATAACATTCATCCTCTAAAGATTTTAAATAAATTTTTGTATTTGCTTCTTCCATTGAAGTTTTAATAGCCTTAAGTATTTCATCTTCTCCAAATAAATCATCTTTATTTTCTTCAAAATTATTTGCTATAATCTCTTTTGCCATACTGCTGGCTACTTCTCCAGCCTTATGTCCTCCCATACCATCTGCTATGATATAGATAGGAATATTTTTATCATCTGATACATAATATGTATCTTGATTTATTTTACGAACTTTACCTACATCTGATTTAGCTCCAACAACCATATAATCACCTCATATATTATTATTTTCTATGATAGAACGTCTTAGCTGACCACAAGAAGCACTTATATCTCTTCCCATTTCTCGTCTAACTGTAGTTTTTACTCCCAATTTTTCCAACTGCTTTTTAAACTTTGCTATATGACTATCTGAAGGGTTTATTTGTTTATATTCTTTTATTGGATTAAGTGGTATTAAATTTAAATGTGATTCTAAATCTCCAAATAAACTTGCCAGTTTCTTAGCATCTTCCATACTATCATTTATACCTTCAATCAAAGTATATTCAAAGGTTATTCTTCTATTAGCTTTTCCATTATAATATCTACAAGCCTCTAAAATTTCATCTATACTATATTTCTTAGATATGGGCATTATTTCTTTTCTTTTCTCATCATAGGCTGAATGAAGAGATATGGCTAAGGTTACAGGTATATCTTCATCTGCCAAATCATATATCTTTGGAACCACGCCACATGTTGATAGGGTTATACTTCTAGCACTTATATTTCTACCCTTTTCATCATTTATCAGTTTTAGAAACTTCACAACATTATCATAATTATCAAGTGGCTCTCCACTTCCCATCAATACTATATTGCTAATATTTTTGTCTAAATCTCTTTCTATAGTATATATTTCACTTATCATCTCTGCTGGAGTTAAGTTTCTTATTAAACCATCCTTTGTAGATGCGCAGAAAGAACAGTTCATCCTACATCCCACCTGAGTTGATATACAAATAGAAGTACCATGTTTATATTCCATTGCTACAGCCTCTATTATATTACCATCATTTAAGAGATACAAATATTTTTTAGTATCATCTATTTCAGATTGATATTTTTCATATATTTTTACATTATTTATAAAACTAACTTCATTTAATTTACTTCTAAGTTCCTTAGATATTGTTTGAATATCTTCTATGGAAGTCCCCTTATTTTTATGAATATAATTAAATATCTGCTGCGCTCTAAACTTCTTATCTCCCAATTCTACAACTAAGTCTTCCAACTCTTTTAGACTTAGACCATTTAATTCTATCTTCAATAATCCCACTCCATTATTATTTTTTAACTAGTTTACAAATGAAAAATCCATCTGTTTCATCTATATTTGGAAATATTCTTATCATATCTCCTTCTTTTTTAAAGTCTTCATTTTCTTTTAGAAATTTATCTATTATAGATTCATTTTCTTCTCTATTTATAGTACAAGTACTATATACTAATGTTCCACCTGATTTAACATAGTTTTTTGAAACACTAAGTATTTCATATTGTAGCTTTGATAGCTCAATTATATCATCATAACTTCTATTATACTTTATTTCTGGACTTCCCATTATAGTTCCAAGTCCTGAACAAGGAGCATCTACTAAGCAATAATCTACCATATTTACTAAAGTTTTATCTAAGCTTATAGCATCAAACTCTTCTGTTTCAATATTTTTAAGCTTTAGCCTCTTAGTATTCTCCCTTACAAGCTTTAGTCTATGTTCATATATATCTCTGGCTATAACCCTACCAGTATTATTCATTATTTCACCCAAATGGATTGACTTACCACCAGGAGCTGAACAAACATCTAAAACCAATGAATCTTCTTTAGGATTTATGACTTCTCCAACTAGAGTACTTCCCTCTCCCTGAACAGTAAATAAACCATTTTTAAATAGGTCTGTCTTAAATATATTCTTAGGATTATCTATTATTATTGTATCTTTTGAAATTTTACTATCCCTTATACTATATCCCAAATTTATTAATTCTTCTTTAAGATTTTCTTTAGATGTGGTTAATCTATTGAATCTTATAGCAAAATGTGGTACTTGATTATTAGCCTTGCATAAGTCCTCTGTAAAATCCAAGCCAAACTGTTTTTCCCAATATTCTACTAGCCACATAGGATGAGAATATTTTATAGAAATATACTCTTTTTTATCCTTAGCACTTATTTTACCTAGATTTTCTTTATCTCTTGATATATTTCTAAGCACTCCATTTACAAAACCTATACTTCCCTTGTTTCCAAATTTTTTAGCCAACTTTACAGACTCATTAACTGCTGCATTATCTGGTACCTTATCTAAGAAATACATCTGATATATTCCCATTAATAAAGTTGAATATATTTTACTATGTATTTTTTTCATCCTAACTTTTGATACTTTTTTCAAGATATATTCTAAGTATATCTTGTTTTCAATAACTCCATATACAAGCTCTCTTATAAAGGCTTCATCTGAATATACTTCATATTTTTTTATATTGCTATTTAAAGTTATATTTGAATATGCCTTATTATATAAAACATCTTCTATTATAAGTACTGCTACTTCTCTTGCGTCTTTCATTTTACACTCCTCATAAAATAGAAAATAGGGGTAGTCCCCCTATTAGTCTCTCCTTCTATTCACATAACTAAGTATTCTTAATAACTCTCCTATAGATACTAATATAGCTGCTATATAAGTCATTGCAGCTGCTTGTAATACCTTTTTTGCTCCATCTACTTTTTCATAAGATAGAATTCCATTTTCAAGTTGTACCAAGGCTCTTTTACTTGCATCAATCTCAACTGGTAATGTTATAACTTGAAAAAATACAACTGCTAAAAATAAAGCTATAGCAATTTGTATAAAAGCTTCACTCACTAATGAACCTGCCCCACTAAAAGCAAATCCTATGAAGATTAAAATCCAAACAAACTTATTACCTATGTTCACTACTGGTACTATAGAATTTCTAAGTTTAAGTGGTACATATCCTTCTGCATCTTGGATTGCATGTCCAACTTCATGTGCTGCAACCCCAAAAGCTGCTATATCATTTCCATCATAAACTGCACTTGATAACCTTAAAACTTTTGTCCTTGGGTCATAGTGGTCTGATAACTGACCTGCTACTCTTTCAATCCTAACATTAGTAAGCCCATTTCTATCAAGTATAGTTCTAGCCACATCACAACCATTATAATCTGTTCCACTAGCTACCTGACTATATTTTGCAAATCTGCTTTTTATAAGACTTTGAGCCCAAATAGAAACTATCACAGCTGGTAAAACAAACATTATCCAAGATGTATAGTAACCAGGTCCAAATAAAAATCCATTCATCATACAATCATCTCCATTATTTAAAAACTATACCACTTTCTATTGAGTTTCCCTTTAAATAATCAGCTACCAACATTTTCTTCTTATTTGGAAACTGTATTTCAAAAACTTTTAGTAAACCCTGTCCACATTTTATATATATATACTCTTTATCCACTCTTACTATCTGTCCTAATGGAACTTCTATATCTTCATCACTTACTTCTGCCCCATGTATCTTAACTATTTCATCATTAAGATAGGTAAAAGCTGATGGCCAAGGTTTAAGTCCTCTAATTAGATTCCTAATTTCAAAAGCTGACTTGTTCCAATCTATATGTCCCAGTTCCTTGTTCATCATTGATGCATAAGAAGATAAACTATCATCTTGTTTCTTTTTACTTAAGCTTCCATCTACTAGTCCTAATATGGCTTCTGGTAACATTTTTCCACCAAGTTTTGATAACTTTTCTGTTATAGTTATAGCATCATCTTCATCTTCTATAGCTATACTTTCTTTTAATATCATGTCTCCAGTATCCAGACCTTCTTGGATTTCCATTATAGTTACACCAGTTTCCTTTTCACCATCTATTATAGACCAATTAATAGGAGCCGCCCCTCTGTATTTTGGAAGCAAGGAGGCATGAACATTTATAATATCATATTTAGGTATTTCTAAAATAGATTTTCTTATTATTTGTCCATAGGCTACCACTACTATAAAGTCTGGATCAAGTGCCTTTATTTTTTCAACTGACTCTTTAGAGTTTACATTCTTAGGCTGATAAACTTCAAATCCCAGCTCTAAGGCTTTTTCCTTAACAGGTGTGGCTTGTAGCTTCTTTCCTCTACCTTTTGGTTTATCTTCCTGTGTTATAACTAAATCTACAGTATATCCTGACTCATGGAGTGAAACTAAACTTGGCACTGCAAACTCAGGAGTTCCCATAAATACTATTTTCATTTTATTCACCATCTTCTTCTAAAAATATTTCCTCTGTCATCTTATCTATATACAATATTCCATCTAAATGGTCTGTCTCATGGCAAATTATTCTAGCTAAAAAACCTTTTGCCTCCAAGACTAACTCTTCTCCATTTTCATTCAAATACTTAACCTTTACATCACTAGGTCTATCAACTAGTCCATTTCTATTAGGTACAGATAAACAACCTTCCATATCTGATAGACAACCTTCTGATTCTAATATAACAGGGTTAACCATCTTTATGGTTCCTCTTCCACTACCATCATTTACAACTATTACTCTTTTAAGGATGCCTATTTGTGGTGCTGCAAGGCCTACTCCATCTGCATGATGCATAGTTTCATCCATATCTTCTAAAAGCTCTACTATTCTATCTGTTACTTCATCTACTTCTCTAGATTTTTTTCTAAGAATTGGATCTCCATCTAATCTTATTTGTCTTATTGCCATTTTATAACCTCCATTTTAAATTATTGATGTAGGATTAATATCTACACTCAGCTTTATAT
Source organism: uncultured Tissierellia bacterium (assembly GCA_946402705.1). GTDB lineage: Bacteria > Bacillota > Clostridia > Tissierellales > Tissierellaceae > CAMIXG01. The sequence goes on from CAMIXG010000001.1 coordinate 211,517, forward strand.
CTTTCAAATTTATTTTATTAATATTTTCTATACCTATATTTTTAACTATTTTTTTGACTAAAAACATCTCACTATCATCTGCTTTTATCATAATATGCCATCTAAAATTGTTTTTTATTTTCTCAAGTCCTGCTGGATAGGGTCCTAAAATTTGAACCTTTCCACTTAGGTACTCATTAGCTTCTATTTCTTTATAAAGAGCAATTTTGATATCACCTATACTTTGCCTAACTCTATTATACCCTTCTCCATAAACTAAAATGTTTACAATATTCTTAAAAGGTGGGTAGGCAAAAGCCTTTCTAATCCTTAATTCTTCCTCATAAAAACCCTCATAGTTATGTTCTTTAGCATATTGCAGACTATAATGTTCTGGATTATAGCTTTGAAGTATTACCCTTCCCAAGTCTTTACTCCTACCAGCCCTACCTGCTACCTGAGTAGTTAGCTGAAAAGATCTCTCACTGGATCTAAAATCTGGTAGGTTTAAAGTAGTATCTGCAGCTATTATACCCACTAAAGTAACATTTTCAAAATCTAATCCCTTAGATATCATTTGTGTTCCTATTAGAATATCTATCTCCTTAGCCTTCATCCTACCTAGTGTTTCCTCATAACTATTTTTTTGCCCCATTGTATCTGTATCCATTCTTGCTACAGTGGCGTCTTTAAACATCTCTCTAGTTATATATTCAACCTGTTCTGTTCCTATACCAAAATGTTTTATATATTCACTTCCACATTCTGGACATAATTTTGGGACTATTTGTGTGTCCCCACAATAGTGACATTTAACCCTTCCAATATTCTTATGATAGGTCATAGATACATCACAGGACTTACATTTTAAAACATAACCACAGGCCCTACATGATATGAAAGATGTAAAACCTCTTTTATTTAAAAATAGTATGGTCTGCTTTTTGTTTTCCAAATTATATTTTATACCATCATAAAGAGCCTTACTAAATATAGTTTTATTACCTAATTCTAGCTCTTCCCTCATGTCTATGATATTGACTTCTGGCATATTTTTATTTACCCTTTCTTCCAAGGTAAGTAATTTATACTTCATCATGTCCTTTGCCTTATAATAAGTTTCTATGCTTGGAGTCGCTGTACCTAATACAAGGCTGGCATTTTCAAGTTCTATCCTTTTTCTAGCCACTTCAATTGTATCATACTTAGGATTATTTGACGATTTGTAACTATCTTCATGCTCCTCATCTATTATAATTAATCCTAAATCTTTGACTGGAGCAAAAACCGCTGATCTTGCCCCAACTACAATTTTAACCTTACCATCTCTTATCATTCTCCATTGGTCAAATCTTTCTCCACTTGATAGTTTGCTATGAAGAACTGCTACTTGACCTTTAAACCTGCCTATAAATCTGTCTATAGTCTGTGGTGTAAGAGCTATCTCTGGAACTAAAATAATAGAGTCTTTTCCCTCTTCTATCATTTTTTCAACTAACTGAAGATATATTTCCGTTTTACCACTACCAGTTACTCCGTGGATTAAATAGGTATCTTGTCCCCCATTTATTATCTTATTATAGACATTTTCTTGCTCTTTATTTAATATAAATTTATTATATTTTTCTATTTTTTTACTTACAGGATTTCTGACTACTTCCCTGTCTTCTACCAATAGAATGTTTTTCTTTTCCAAAGTTTTTATTGGAGAATTACTTATTTCCAAGTCTGTCATTATATCCTTTAACCTAGCTTCTAAACCATCTTGCTCAAGTAGGTAATCTATAACTTCTAGTTGCTTTTTACTGATTTTTTCATGGTCTTGATTATCTCTGGACTTTAGCCTTACTAGTTTTTCATACTTTTTATTTATCTCAGTATTTATGTCTATATAAATCTCAATAAACTTTCGATTATCTAAACTTGTTAGAAAATCATTTATTTTATTTATCTTTAGTTCCTCTTTAAGCTTTGATAAAAGTACATAATCTTTATTTTCTAAGTAACTGATTATCTTTACTTCTTCTGCTTCTAAGTTTAGTAACAAACTATAATCTATACTTTCACCTAGCCTTATAAAGGTATTAATTCGCTTATAATTACCAGGTGGTAATACTAGATTTAATCCATCTAAATAAGAAGCTAGATAAAACTCACTTATCCACTTACTAAGCTTAAGTAAATTATCAGATATAATAGGCTTATCATCCAATATATCAATTATGGACTTTAGTTTATATTTGGACTGGAAGTCTTCAAGTAGGTTTATGACTATGCCCTGTATATTTTTATTTCCCTTACCAAATGGAACTATAACCCTCATGCCAGGTTTTACTACGCCCTTAAGATTCTCGTCTATCTTATAAGTAAAAGGCTTATCTGTATTTATAGAATTATTTTCAACTATTACTTCTGCAAAATTAAAATTCATTAAACCATCCTTTATAAAACAAAAGCTAGATATTATCTAGCTTTTGTTTTTAATATATCTTTTACTTTATCTAATATAATCACTGCAACATCTTTTTTATCCATTAAAGGATAGTCAGTTCTATTTTTTTCCCTATCTATTATAGTAACTAGATTAGTTTCTCCATCAAAACCTGCGCCCTTTATAGTTACATCATTTGCCACTATAAAATCCAGATTTTTTTTATCTATTTTTTTACTGGCATTTTCTATTAAGTCATTTGTTTCAGCAGCAAAACCAACCATTATCTTATCTGCTTTTTTCTTGCCAAAATATGCTGCAATATCAGGATTTTCTATAAAATCAATGGTTAATTCATTATCATCTATTTTTTTCTTGATTTTTTTATCAGCTACATTTTTAGGTCTATAATCAGAAGGTGCTGCAGATTTTATTAAAACATCTGTAGCTTCAAAGTATTTTTCAACAGCATCTTTCATCTCTAGTGTTGTATCAACCCTAATTAGATTAACTCCTTCTGGTGGAGTAAGCTTAGTTGGTCCTGTTATAAGGTTTACAACTGCCCCTCTATCAACTGCATTCTTAGCTATGCTATATCCCATTTTTCCGCTAGATTTGTTTGATAGGTATCTAACTGGATCAAGTGGTTCTATAGTTGGTCCCGCAGTTATGGTTATGTTTACGCCCTTTAAATCCTTCTCTACAAAATACGATTTAATATATTCTAAAATTTCTGCTGGTTCAGACATTTTACCTGAACCCACATCTCCACAAGCTAGTAACCCAGAAGTTGGATTTACAAACTCATATCCAAGTTTTTTTAGCTTAGACATATTTTCCTGCACTATTGGGTTTTCATACATGACAGTATTCATAGCTGGAACTAAAACAACTTGAGCCTTTGTTGCCATTACAACAGTACTTAAAAGATCATCTGAAATACCATTTGCTATTTTCCCAATTATATTTGCTGTGGCTGGTGCTATTACTAATATATCCGCCTTTTTCGCCAATGATATATGCTCCACATCATAATGTGTTATCTCACTAAACATCTTGTGATGTACAACATTATTAGACATTGTTTGAAAAGTTAAGGGTGTAACAAATTCTTTAGCACCATCTGTCATTATTACTTCTACATTTGCCTGTTCTTTTTTTAATCTACTAACTAAATCAACAGACTTATATACTGCAATACCTCCAGTAACTCCTAAAACTACTGTCTTATCCTTAAGCATTTAACCACTCCTTAGATTAGTCTTCTATTCTTTCGTAAGATATTTTATCATCTAATATTTCTTCCAATGCTATAGACACAGCCTTAGAACTATCTGTATCTACTAATGGTTTTGAACCATCAACTATTTTTCTTGCTCTTTTTGCAATAAGTATTGCTAGTGTGTATCTGCTATCGCCTTTTTCTCCTAATTCACCAAATGATGGATTTAACATTATTTTCTTCCCCCTAAATATTCTTCTTTAATATTATTTTTTCTAACAACTCTATGTTTTTCTGCATTTATTATAGACTTAATATTATCTATTGCAGCTTCAAGGTTATCATTTACAACAAAGTAATCATACTTGTCCACTAGGTCAATTTCCTTATAAGCATTAGACATTCTCTTATCTATCTCAGCTTGAGTTTCAGTATCTCTATCCACAATTCTTCTTTCTAGTTCCTCCATAGATGGTGGAAGTATAAATACAGTTATAACTTCTGGATGTTTGTCCTTTACCTGTAGTGCTCCTTGTACATCTATTTCTAGTAGTACTATTTTACCACTATTTATACCTTTTTCAACAAATTCTTTAGATGTTCCATAATAATTTGTATGGACAAAGGCATGTTCTAAAAACTCACCTTTTTCTATCTTTGTTTCAAAGTCTTCCTTGCTTATAAAATTATAATTTATTCCATCAACTTCACCTTCTCTAGGCTTTCTACTAGTTGATGATACTGAAAACACTATATCTTTATCTGATTCAATAAGATCTTTACATACAGTACCTTTACCTACTCCTGATGGTCCTGATACAATTAACAAAAATCCTAAATCCATACTATCACTCCTATTTCTCATTTGTCCTTAAAGCTATTGTCTCTGGTTGAATAGCTGAAAGTATAATATGTTTGCTATCCATAACTATTACACTTCTAGTTTTTCTCCCATAGGTTGCATCTATTAAATACCCTTTTTCACGAGTTTCTTGTATTAGTCTTTTAATAGGTGCTGACTCTGGGCTTATAATGGATATTACACGATTTGATGCTACTACATTTCCAAATCCTATATTAATAAGTTTATCCAAATAATCACTCCAATAACTACTCTATATTTTGAACTTGTTCCCTAAGTTTTTCTATTTCTGACTTTATCTCAACTACATGGTTTGTAATTATAACATCTCCAGTTTTTGAACCAATCGTATTTACTTCCCTATTCATCTCTTGAATCAAAAAGTCCAACTTTCTTCCAACAGGCTCTTTTTCTCCCATTATTTTTAAATATTGTTTTATATGAGAACCAAACCTTGTTATCTCTTCATCTATATTGGATTTATCTGAGAAGAAAGCTACTTCTTCAGCAAGTTTTTCTTCACTGATTAAACTACCATCTGGAAGTAATTCATTTATTCTTGTCTCTAATTTTTCCTTGTATTCTGCTACTACCTTGGGAGCTGATTTTTCTATCTCTTTGACTAAACTCTCTATCTTATTTATTTTTTCAACCATATCTAGTCTTAAGTTTTCTCCCTCTGCCCTTCTCATTTCGTATATGTCATCTAAGGCAGTTGTCAAACTTTCCTTCAGGTCCTTCCATAGCAAATCCTCACTAAGTTCTTCTCTCTCAACACTAAATACATCCCCAAGTTTAAGGATTGAAGATAGATGAATATCCTCATTTAAATTTAATTCAGCCTTTAATATATCAAGGTTTCTATGTATCTCTTTTGCCAGTGGCAGATCTAAATTTATCTTTAGGGATTTTTCATCTAAATATTCTAAATTAATATAGATATCCACTTTACCCCTATTTATATATCTTTTAACTTCTCTCTTTATCTTATCCTCTAAAAAATTTAAGTGTCTTGGTAGTCTTATAGATATATCGTTATATCTATGATTAACAGTTTTTATTTCAGTTTTCAAACTATACTTTTCAGATAAAAACTCACCTCTACCAAAGCCCGTCATACTAATTAGCATTCCATCACCTCTTCTTTTGCCATTATATAATAGAAAGTTTTAAAATTGCTAGGAATTGTTAATTTTTTTTAATATTTATAATATAATTCTTAAATTTAGCCATTTTTTCTCAACTTAAGTAATATACAAGACAAAATAATATATGATATACTATTTTAAGAATTATATAGGAGGTAGAGCAATGGCATTTGATGGTATAGTCATGCATTCAGTTATAGATGAATTAAAAGAAAAACTAATAGATGGTAGAGTTGATAAGGTATATCAGCCTGAAAAAGATGAGATTTTTATCCATATAAGGGCCAAGGGCCTTAATCAATCACTACTAATATCAGCTAGTAGCAATAATCCTAGATTATATCTAACTGATAAAACTAAAAAAAATCCTACAGAAGCACCGCAATTTTGTATGATTTTAAGAAAACACTTAATAGGCTCAACTATTTTAAGTATAGAGCAGTATAAAACAGATAGAATTGTATTTATTGATATGTTATCCAAGGACGAACTTGGTATAAATAGAGAAAAAAGATTGATAGTAGAAATTATGGGAAGACACAGTAACATTATTCTTATAGATAAAGAAAGTGAAAAAGTCATAGACTCCATTAGCAGAGTATCTGTAGATATGAGTAGTGTTAGACAGATATATCCAGGTTCTTTATATGTCCTTCCCCCTCTTCAAGATAAACTATCACCACTAGAACTTGAAGAAACTAGCTTTAATTCAGCCCTAAAACTAGCTGAGGATTTGCCAGTATTTAAGTTTATATATACAAATTATCTAGGACTAAGTCCAATTTTTAGCAAGGAGATTTGTTTTAGGGCTCAAGTAGATAGTAATCAAAGTGTAGATACTTTATCTGATGAAGATATAGTAAAACTCTTTAATACTTTTAAGAGTCTTATGGATTCTATAAAAAATAATAAATATACTCCAAATATAGCCTATGATAAAGATAAGTCTATACTTGGCTTTCATATAATCAAACTAAGTCAGTTTGAAAGTGCTAGCTTTAGAAATTTTGATTTTATATCAACTCTTTTAGATAATTATTATTTTGAGAAAGATTTATCTGATAGGATAAATCAAAAATCTTCATCCATGAGAAAAATTATAAGCAATCATTTAGATAGGGCAAAAAATAAACTAAAAAAACAAAATAGAGAATTAGAAGATGCTCATGATAGGGAAAAGTATAAGGTTTATGCAGATTTAATTTCGGCAAATATTTATTCAATAGAAAAGGGTGCTAAAAATATTACAGTACAAAATTTCTATGATCCAGAACTTAAGGATTTAGAAATTCCCCTTGATGAAAAAATACCAGCACACTTAAATGCGCAAAAATACTATAAAAAATATTCAAGACTTAAAAATGCATCTAATCTTTTAAAAGAAGAGATACCTAATACAGAAAATGAGATTGAATATCTTGAAAATGTTTTATATTCTATAACTCATTCTAGTGATACTCTTGATCTTGAAGATATAAAAGATGAACTTATATCTGAAGGCTATATTAAAAAATCTAAAAAGTCTAAGAAAGCTAAGCTTGAAAAAACAGAAGCTTATAATTTCCTTACTTCAAATGGCATAACTGTTTTAGTTGGAAGAAATAATAGGCAAAATGATGAATTAACTTTCAAAAAATCTAATCGTGATGATATATGGTTACATGCTCAAAATATTCCAGGTTCTCATGTCATTTTAAAAACTAGCTTAGATAAGCTAAAAGAATCTGATTTAATAGAAGCTGCAAGACTAGCTGCCTATTATAGCAGTGGTAAAAATTCAAACTCCGTTTCCATAGATTACACAGAGAGAAAACATGTTAGAAAACAAAAAGGAGCAAAACCTGGCCTAGTGTTTTATGAAGATTTTAATACTATATCAGTAAATCCTAATGATGAACTGATACAACAGCAAAAATAAAAGGATAAAGTTCTATTAATTTTAGAACTTTATCCTTTATTTATTATAAGTTTTTATAGTACATATAAAATCTATCTATATACCAAAATATTGTTTTGTTACTAAAACCGCTACTACAGCTATCACTATAGAAGCTATAGTTTGTATGATATCAATAATAAGATAAAAATAATCATACTTAGTATTATTTCTATTCTTACTATTAAATTTTATTTTCTCTATTCTTGAAATAAGGCTAGGTATAGTTATACATATTAATCTTAAAGCTATGACTACTAATAAAATAATAGCTAATACTTCATGAGAATTCAAAAAATTAATTACCCTTTTATCTTTTTTTGCTATATAAAATATAATAGCAGAGATTAATACTAAGATTAGTGGTAATGGTGTATTTTTTTCGCCACCCTTAAGCTTATTCATGGTATCAAACCTTTCATTATTTAATATAGATAATTAGTAAATTGATATCACATCCATATAAGTTACTATTACTTTAAGTATTCTGTCTTTTCTTTACCCTCTTAGATTTTACTCTTAAAATGATGATATTTTTTATGATTATTTATCAACTTAGTAGTATCTAATAAATCTCCTCTAACTTTACAAGTTGATTTTAAAAGAAAGTATATCAGCCAGCATAATTTTTTTCAAAAACTATACTTAAACCTAATCTTATATCTTTACTAATTCACTACTTTATAAGGCTACATCTATGACTACACCCTATAGCACTTATTATTTCTTGTCAATATTCATTTTCCAATTTATTGCCAATTAAATAAATCAAAGCTCTATTTTTAGCTGTCTAAATTGTTTAAATTTTCGCACAAATGATTGTTTTTTAAACTTAAGTAAACAGACTAAAATAGATTTTTAAATTCTAAGTGTATCCTAAATGTTAAACACTTATACTCCAGTATATAAACAAGTACAATTGTTAATACATTTGAATAATTTTCTAGTCTTGGTATAATATTGTAGTCAGGTTATTTATATTAAAATAAAAATAGATTTTTAAATAAATTTTAGCCAAATAAATTATATGATTTGTATAGGATTACTTCGCTTTATTTTATTAAGGATTTTCAAAACTATTTAATTTTTTAATTATATTACTTTATCACAATTCATACTTCTATCTCCAAAATAGAAGCTATCATAATGAGTAATTTTAATTACTACTTGGATTTAAAATAATACATATCTCAAGGAGGATTTATAATGAGCAGCAAGAGTGACAAAAGAATATTTAAAAAACAAGAGAAAACCAAACAAAAAAGTGCCAAATTTAAGCTAACATTTTTATTAATAGCCCTAATAGCCTTTTCCATAATAGCAGTGTTTTCACTGACTTATACTGGAGCAAAGAAGGGACTTGTTAATCAAATAAAAAATGGAGAATCCCAACTAATGGGTAATGTTTCTGACTATGTAGAATCTTGGATAGAAAATAAAAGACAGGAAATCAATGCTATGTCTACCCTACTACAAGATGACATAACACCTATTGTAAATGACAAGTTAAATATAGTAAAAGGTTATAATTCTCTAAATGAAACTTACGAGTACTATGCAGGTCTTAAGGACGGAACCTATTTAGATGGTGGAGATTGGACACCACCAGCAGGATTTAAACCTGAAAAAAGAGATTGGTATGTAGATGCTGTTTCTAGTTCTACTATGGTTATGTCTAGCCCCTACATTGATGAAAAGACTAATGATGTAGTAGTTTCAATTTCTAAGATAATTGGTGATAAAGAAGCCATAGAGGGTGTAGTAGCCTTAGACTTTAAAATTTCCAACCTAGATAGTTTACTATCTAAGGTAAATATAGGAGAAAATGCTTATATCATAATAGCAGATAAAAATAACAATGTACTTCTTCATCCAGATAAAAAATATAGACCACAAAAAACTGGATCTACAAATCTGGCAGATTTAAATATTAATATAACAGGAGATAATAATCAGGATATAAATGCAAAGGTTACAGACTATGACGGAGTAGAAAGATTCTTTTTATCAAGTGATATAAAATCTCTTGGTTGGAAATTGATTTTAGCCAGACCAGCCTCAATCTTAACTGATGTACCAAATGAACTTTTAATAAAAAATATAGTTGCTTCAATCATAATACTAGCCTTATCTCTAGTTTTTGTATCCATGATTGCCAGCTATGCTCTTACACCATCTATAGTTGCTTCTAATATAATTAAGGACATAGCAAATACTAGACTAAGAGTAGATAAGAAAAAAATAAATAAATATAAAAATAAAAATGATGAAATCGGAACCTTGTTTAGTAGTATAGAACTATTGGTAGATAATATGACCAAGATGACCAGCGTTATACAAGAAACATCTAACGAATTAGATTCAAACTTTAATGATGTCTTAGTAAAAACAACTAATTTAGATGCTGGTGCAAATAATACTTTTTCTTCAGTAGAAAACTTATCTGCTGGACTTGAAGAATTAACTGCTACTACAGCTCTTTTAGAAGATAATTCTAAGTCTATAGATGGTAATGTGAAAAACTTTATCGCAGATGTTAATTCAGGTAGAGAAAAAGCTCTTGCTATTTCTAAAAATGCTAGTAGTCAGGAACAGCTATTTCTAGAAAGAGCCCATAGTTTTGATGTTAACTTAAATGTTATCTCTGAAGAGCTAGAAGTATCTATAAAAGAAGCTCGTAAAATAGAAAATATCAAAAGCTTAGCATCTCTTATAAAGGATATAGCAGAACAGACAAATTTACTTGCTTTAAATGCTAGTATTGAAGCTGCTAGAGCTGGTGAACATGGCAGAGGTTTCTCTGTTGTTGCAGATGAAATAAAGAAACTTTCACATGAAACCAAAGATGTGGTAACTCAAATAAATGATGATACAGAAAATATTATACTTGCAGTAAATAATCTACTAGAGGCAATATCAAAATCTATGACTGGAATAAAGAATAGTACAACTCAAAATCATGATGAAGTTATGGTACTTCTAGGTAAGTATAATACAGATGGAAAAGATTACTTTAGTACTATGAGTAATATGTCAGAAACTAGTAAGGATATCTTAGCTTCTATCAACACTATTTTAGATTCTATAACAGAGGTAAACCATGTAATAGAAGAATCTGCTAAATTAAGTATGAATGTTACAACTGAAACTCAAAATATAACAAATAATACAGCTGAATTAGAACAAGCTAATGCCAAGGTTAAAAAACTTGCAGAAACCTTAAATGATGTAGCATCAAATTTTGAAATTTAAACAAAAAACAGATTGGGATTTCCCAATCTGTTTTTTATCTATCCAGCTCTAATTAGATTTCATAGAAATTATCAAATACACTTTCCATATCTTTATAGGCCTTATTTAAAATTTCATCTTCTGTAAATAATCCTGTTGCAGTACCTTCAGCTCTCACTATATCAAAGCTATCAAATTCCATAACTTCTTTAAATACCACATTTAAATATTTCCTACTAAACTCTAGTTCTGAATACTTATCATTATTTGAATATATGGAGCCACTACCTTGTAAAAGGAGTAATTTTCTCCCATCATTCATAAGTCCTGCATATCCAGTTTCAGTATATTTAAAAGTTTCTCTTGCAATTAGTACATTATCTACATAGTCTTTTAATTTAGATGGTATATTAAAATTGTGCATTGGCATAACAACTACAACTCTCTTATGATTCTTAAACTGATCTAAAAGTTCCCTCATCCTATTTGCAACTATTTGTTCCTCATCATTTAAAGTCTGACCTTCTTTTTGCTTATCAAAGATAGTTAAGACTTCTTCATTTAAATTTGGTATATACTCATCATATAAATCTATAATTTCTAAATCTTTTAAATCAAATTTCCCCTCAAATTTATCCATAAAATGTTTTTGTAGCTTTAAAGAATAAGATACCTTTGAATCAAATCTTGGGTGTGCGTTAATAATAAGTGTTTTCATAAAAATCCTCCTAGGCTAAATTTTGATAATCATCATCATTTAATATATATATCCTTTTTTCTACTTTTATTAACATATATATAAACTTTATCTAATAATAAAAATAGACAAGATCAAATTGATCTTGTCTATTTCCTATATAATAATATTAATCTTGTCTTCCCCATCTATTTCCTTAACTTTCACCTTAACATTTTCATCTTTAGAAGTGGGAACATTTTTTCCTATAAAGTCTGCTCTTATTGGTAACTCCCTATGTCCTCTATCAACTAATACTGCAAGTTGTATTCTCTCTGGCCTATCTTTTTCAAGTATAGCATCCATTGCTGCTCTAGTAGTTCTCCCTGTATATATTACATCATCTACTAAAACTACTATTTTGCCATGAGTTTCTCCCTGAAAAGAGTGATTTAATATAGTTTTGTCACTTATCTCTGATAGGTCGTCCCTATATAAACTTATGTCCAAATCATATACTACTGGTGATATACCTTCTATTTCTTTTATTTTACTTGCCAATCTTTGAGCTATTGGGAAACCACGGGTTTTAACCCCAACTAAAACTACATTTTCTATCCCCTTATTTTTTTCAATTATTTCATGGGCTATTCTTGTTATAGCTCTTTGCATAGCTTGTTCATCTAATATAATTGCCTTTTCTTGCATTAACCGTCTCTCCTTTTTATCAAATTATTTAATATTTTACTTAAGTCACTTGGTAAATCAGATTTCAATTCTATTAGCTGATTTGTAATTGGATGTATAAACTTTATTTCAGCAGAATGTAAAAATTGTTTTTTTAAGCCAAATTCATTTTTTCCACTTGCATATACTTGATCCCCAACTATTGGATGATTTATATACTTCATATGCACCCTTATTTGATGTGTTCTTCCAGTTTCTAAGTCTGCTCTTATATAAGTATGATTTGGAAACCTATCAAGTACATTATAATGAGTTATAGCATTTTTACTGTTTTTATTTATAACTGTCATTACCTGTCTATTAGTTGGATGTCTTCCAATTGGTTCATCAATTGTTCCCTCATCTTCTGAAACAACTCCATTTACTAAAGCCTTATAGCTTCTCTTTACTTCTTTGTTTCTAAACATCTCTACTAGCTTATAGTAGGCTTCATCTTCTTTTGCTACTAGCATAAGCCCTGAAGTGTCTTTATCTAATCTATGAACTATCCCTGGTCTTATTTCATCTTCATTGTTTCCAACCCTACCAAATTCATATAAGATTGCATTTACTAGTGTACCATTTTTATTTCCAGCACCAGGATGTACTACCATACCACTAGGTTTATTTATAACAGCCAAATATTCATCTTCATATACTATTTCTAGATTTAAATTTTCTGGAACCAATTCTATTTTTTTCTCATCTTCTACATTTATATCTACTAAATCACCTTGCTTTAAGCTATAACTAGGTTTTACCTTTTTATCATTAACCCTTATACTTCCATTTTTTATTGCTTCCTTGATTTCATTTCTAGAAATTTCTTTTATTTCCTTTGATAGATAAGCATCTATTCTTTCGTCTGTATTGTCTTCTATAAGTAATTTTAATTCTATTGCCATATATCCTCCTAGTGTAAATCTTTCGCTATAACTATAATGTATACTAATAAAAGAGTACCTAGTACAATGGCTATATCAGCAACATTAAATACTGGGAAATAATAATTTCCAAATCTTAAACTAAACAAGTCCACAACATATCCATTTAAAAGTCTATCTATAAAATTTCCAAGTGCTCCTGCTAAAATCAAAGACATAGAAATTTTCTCTAGGGAGCTCATAATCTTATGATTTTTAAAAATATATCCCACTAGTACTACTACAACTACTGTGGTTATTATTATAAAGAATATTCTTCTATCTGATAAAACCCCAAAAGCTGCCCCTCTATTTTCAACATAAGTTAGTTCAAAAAAGTTTTTAATTATAACCTTTGAACCCTGATTTTTAAGTGCCTGTATTGCCCATTTTTTTGTTAACTGATCTATTATTATAATAATGAATGCTGCTATAAACATAAGTACCTCCAGTCTGATAAAAAAAAGGCCTAAGCCTTTTAATTTTTCTCTACTCAAAGTAAAAATGATTAATCTTCAAGCTTAATCTCATCTATTGTTTTTATTTGCGATTCTAAAAACGATTTATATTTACTTTTCATAGCATTAAATTCCATTCTTAATATATTTATTTCTGAATTTAATTTTTCTAAATTTCGCTCATTTTTTGTAGTGTCATTTATAGATTTAAGTTCTGCATCTGCTATGATTATTTCAGCCTTATCTCTAGCAGTTTTTATGATATCTTCACCAGTTGTCTTAGCTATTAATAGTGTTTCTTTCAAAGTGTTTTCCAGATTATTATATTTAAAAACCTCATTTTCAAGATCTTCCATCCTACTTCTAAATTCTTGATTTTGGATATATAATTTTCCATAATCCTTAATAATTTCATCTAAAAAAGTATTAACTTCATCTACTGAATACCCTCTAAAAGATTTACTCAATTTCTTATTTTCTATTTCCAATGGTGTTATCAAATTTTCACCCCTATAAATATAATTTTATTTGTATTTTAAATTTATCTTTTTTACTAATTCCCTTTAGTTTATATAATATAGACCTACCATACCTTCTAACAGAAATTAAATCGCCTTCTTTTATCTCATAAGATATTTTATTTATCGGCTCAAAATTTACCTTTACATTATTGGCAGTTATTATATTTTGACTAGTACTCCTTGATAGATTATAGGTTGTACTAATATAAGAATCCAGTCTTAAAGAAGCAATTGTAGTATCTTTAAGCTGAAAATCATCTTCTATATAAACAATATCATCAAAGCTAACTTCTCTTATCTCAAAATTATTTCTTCCTATCTTTTCTAGATTTGTATAAATATAGTTACCAAGTTCTGACTTAACTATTATATCTGCATAATTTTCATGAAGTATAATGTCTCCAACCTTGCTCCTATTTATACCAGTTCCCATTATTCCACCTAGAAAATCTTTATGACTTAGACCATCCATATTACCTTCTAATCTAAAAACTAATAGATTAGAGTCCTTACTTGTAAAATAGTGATAATCAGGATAGATTATCACTATTTGTCTTTCAGCATTTTCATATCCTCCAAATATACTATATCCAATTTGAGGTAATCTATTTAATATAGATTTTGCTACTTTAATGCTAAAAGGATCCAAGAAGTCAGTAGTTTGAATAGTATAATTTTTAATAACTATTTCTACGATATCTAAGATCCTATTCATATTCTTAATTTGTTCTAAATCATTTATATGAGATAAATATTTTTCTTTGTCTATTTTATTAAAGTTGTCCATGCTACTATCTCCTAAATAATTCTACATCTACAAGGTTCTATCTTACCAAGAAAAGATTCCCTTGCTTTTTAATTCATCTTTTAGTCCGTCAATTTCAACACTGTTAGGTGCTAGTACAAAAATGTCCTTTGTAACTTTTTGAATGCTTCCTTCAAGTGAATATAAGCCACCATTAATGAAATCAAAAATTTGTCTTTTAGTGTTAACATCTAATTGCTCTAAATTAACAACTACAGTTTTTCTCATTTTTAAATCATTCACTATCATTGGTGCTTCGTCATAACTTAAAGGTTCGTGAACAACTATTTTCATGTTAATATTTGTATGTAAACTAACAACATTGTTGTTTACTTTTCTTAACTTTTGTTGTTCTTGTTGTTCTAATGCTTCCTCATAATGGCTATCTTCGTAGATTTCATCTTCATAGTCATCATCATTCATTCCCATAAAATCTTTAAACTTTTCTACTAAACCTTCACTCATACTTAAAACCTCCTTAATAAAAAAACAATTACTTAAATACATTATACACTCTTTTTGCCATTTGGTAAATGGTATCATTCTGATTTAGTCTATTATTTTCCCGTCTTTTATTCCTTTTGGTTTTAAAAACACTTCATCAAATATATTTATAGTTCTGATTGTGCCCTGTTTTTCATTGCTAACATAGCCATTATCATCACCCATTTTTACATATACATTCTCTTCATCTTCTGCCAGTATTATAATCGGTCTAAATCTTGCAATCCCGCTTATATCCTTAACCATAACACCCTTAACTTTTTCTTCTTCTATGACACTTGTCTTAGGTATTTTAAAGCCCATTGTATTTGATTCTATAACTCTTATCTTAGGAAATCTCTTTGTATAAAAGTCTTGTAACTTACTTCTAAATTCTAAAATTATTACAGCTTTATTTTTAAATTTATTTATTGTTACAATTTTCCCTTCTAATTCTTCACCATTATCTATTTGAACTGTTAGAGTTTTTTTATCTCCAAGTTTATTGACCAATTTTATATCATCTATTTTTATGGCTAAATGCCACTTAAAATTATCAATGGTTTTAAATATCGGACTATCTGTTTCTACTGCAAAAGATTTTTGCTCCTTAGTTATCTTAGATTTTTTCCCTGGTTTTTCAGTATTTTCTTCTATGTCCTTATTGATTTTATCATATGTATACTTTTCAAAATCCTTATCAACATATGCGTTTTCGTATCCGTCAATATTATAACTTATCATAGCTGCTTCATCTATATAATAATCCTTTACATTTTCATGTAATAAACCAAATAACTCTTCTCTTCTTTTTTCAAGTTGCGCCAAGGTATCGTTTCCCTCTTGAATTGTGGTCTCGCCACCTGTCAAAGATTGTAGTTGTTCCCTTAATATATATATATTATCAACCTTATTATTTTTTACAGCTATTTGTATGTTATTTTTCAACTCTTTTATTAAGTCCTCTTTTGACACATCACTATTTTCACTTAAGTTGACTCTAACATTTTTTATCTCATTAATAGATTTGTTGATTTGCTCTAACTCATTTTCAAACTTAGAACTTCCTTCTGTTGCAGTAAGTACACTTACCTTACTTCCAGATGCAGCTCTTTCTCCTTCACCTATTAAGGTCTCAACATTTCCTTTATTTGTAGCATAATATACCTTCTCATCCTTTATAATAACTCCTGTTGTCTCCAAAGTTTCCATATATGTAGACACTGTAGGTCTCATGGTTCCACTATTTTTAAAGAAAGGCAGAGGAACAACCCTAAGAAGTAAATATATTATTACAAAAATAAATAGAAATTTTAAAACCTTACTCATATTCAACTTATTTTTTTTATCATTCTTCATAAACTACCACCTATATCTGCTTTTTAGGAAGCAAAAAATTTTCCATATTTTTTTGTTACCTTTAGTTTTAAAATTTCATTTAATTTAATTTCCTTTATATTATTAGGTTTTGTAACTATCCTAATTATACCTTCATTAAATTTACCACCTAGTAATATCCCTTTATATATTCTATTCTCAGTGATGATTTTAAGTTCATCTCCTGTTTTTAAATATACTTGATTATATATAAAAGAGTTCATATCAAGACCATTTAGATCTGACTTTCTTATATTTTTATTATCAATTATTATAATATTTTTTTTAAGATAATATTTTTCCCTAAGTACAGAAAAGACATATCCTAAAATACTTACTATTAAAGATATTATTAGTATTATTTTAATATAAATCAATTTTAAACCTCCAATAGATAGATTATATCACATAATTTTTTATAATTAAATCAATATCAATTATGATAAGATTATTTATGACTTTGTAAGCATAAAAAAAACAAGGTGATTATCACCTTAATCTTATATAAATCTTTTCTTATTTAAAATTTAAAATGATACTAATAAGATATAAGACCTAATATAGATAAAACAATTATCATTCTAAGTCTTATATTATACTAGCCTATTCATTATAAATATCCTTTAAGATACTATCTATTATCACTTTTGAATCCTCAAAGGCTGGTTTGTTTTTTCTCTTTAAAACCTTATACTGCTCTATGCCCTTATCTGTTATCCTATATCTCTTTATTGATCTTTTATTAGGTTCATCCCATGTACCAACGATATAGCCATCTGATTCAAGTTCTGTTAGGAGTGGATAAACCATTCCTGGACTTGGCTCCCATCTGTTGTTTAATCTTATTTTTATTTCCTCTATTATTTTATTTCCATAGTAGGACTTATCTATTAGTAAATTTAAAATATACATTCTAACAAAGGCTGTTGTACTTATTTTTGTTGGAAACTGCCTTTGTCTTGTACTTGTTTTTTCGATTTTATTCACCCCTTTTAGTAAAATAGTCTATACTTTCCACCTCTAGTGTATAATCACCCATACCATCTCTTCCTTTTAATCCCTCTCCATGAAAGTCTGAGCCTGCTGTTATTTTAAGTTTATTTTCTCTGGCAATTTTCATAAAGTACTCGCTTAATTCTTCATCATGCTTAGGATGTATACACTCTACACCTTGTAAATCAAATTTTATAACCTCTAAAAAGTTTTCTCTGGATAAATCCCCTGGATGGGCTACTACTGTTATGCCTCCAGCATTATGAATATAATCAATAGCATCTGGAACCTTTAGCTTGAATTTTTCTACAAAGGCTGGTGCATCATTACCTAAATAACTACTAAAGGCTTCTTCCATATCCTTTACATAGCCCTTTTCTATAAGTATATGCCCTATAAGTGGCCTACCTATGCTTTTATTTTCTCCTCTAGCTCTTACCTCTTCAAAATCTAAATCTACACCTAGAGCATTTAACTTTTCAACTATTTCTATAGCTCTGTTATACCTGTGCACCTTTAAATCTCTAGTCATATTTATTATCTTCTTATCTTCATAGTCTATAAAATAACCTAAAATATGAACTTCTTCCCCTCCATGTACACAACTTATCTCTATACCTGGTATTATCTTTATATTTTTACCTTTAGCAAACTCCATTGCTTCGCTTATTCCATCTATTGTATCATGGTCTGTTATCGCTATTACATCTATTTTTTTCTCTATTGCCATACTCACTATTTCAGAAGGTGTATTTAGTCCATCTGAAAATGTTGTATGCATATGCATGTCAGTTATAATACTTATCACCGCTACCTTCTCTTATTCTTGAGTCTATTTATTTTTTTCTTAGCTTCTATTATAACCCTAATAAAAATTTACTACAAATTTTTTGATTAAAATTTTATCTTATTATAATAAAAAATAAAAAAAATCTACCTATATGGTAGATTTTTTTCTATCTTGGTTCAACTATTAGTTTAATAGCTGTTCTTTCTTCACCGTCTATCGTAATGTCTGTAAATGCTGGAATACATATTAGGTCAATTCCACTTGGAGCAACAAAGCCTCTAGCTATTGCTATAGCTTTGATAGATTGATTCAAAGCCCCAGCCCCTATTGCTTGAATTTCTGCACTTCCTTTTTCTCTTAAAACACCTGCAAGAGCTCCTGCAACAGAATTTGGTACTGATTTAGCTGATACTTTTAATACATCCATTGTAATGCCTCCTCTTAACTATAAATTTTATATTTTATAAATTTACTTAGCGTATTCAATAGCCCTAGTTTCTCGAATGACATTTACTTTGATTTGTCCTGGGTAATCTAATTCTTGTTCTATTCTATTACCTATGTTTCTTGCCATATTTACGATTTCACTTTCAGATACATCTTCAGGTTTTACAAGTATTCTAACTTCTCTACCTGCCTGTATTGCAAAAGATTGCTCTACTCCTTCAAATGAGTTTGCAATTCTTTCTAAAGTTTCTAAACGTTTGATATATAGCTCTAAAGTTTCTCTTCTAGCTCCTGGTCTAGCTGCCGATATAGCATCTGCTGCCTGAACTAATATAGCTTCTATTGTAGATGGTTCAACATCACCATGATGTGCTTCTATACCATGGATAACCTCTTCCGACTCACCATATTTTCTGGCTAAGTCTACACCTATCTCAACATGCGGTCCTTCCACTTCATGGTCTATTGATTTACCTATATCATGAAGTAGTCCTGCTCTTTTTGCTATTTTTTCATTAGCTCCAATTTCAGCTGCCATCATACCTGCTAAATGTGCAACCTCTATAGAATGTTTTAATACATTCTGACCATAAGATGTTCTATATTTTAATCTACCTAGATACTTGATAAGTTCTGGATGAAGACCATGAACATTTGTATCAAATGCTGCTTGTTCTCCTTCTTCTTTTATCATAAGATTAACTTCATCTTCAGCCTTTTTAACCATTTCTTCTATTCTAGCAGGATGAATTCTACCATCTACGATTAGTTTTTCTAGAGATATTCTAGCAACCTCGCGACGAATAGGATTAAATCCTGATAAAACTACTGCTTCTGGAGTGTCATCTATTATTAAGTCAATTCCTGTTAAAGTTTCAAGAGCCCTTATATTTCTACCCTCTCTACCTATAATTCTACCTTTCATCTCATCGTTTGGTAAATTTACAACTGTAACAGTTGTTTCTGCAACATGGTCGGATGCATATCTTTGAATTGCTGTAGATATAATTTCCCTAGCTTTCTTATCTGCTTCTTCTCTAGCTTTGCTTTCCATCTCTTTTATCATTATTGCTGATTCTTGTACTATTTCTTTTTCAATATTACTTAGTAATAAATTTTTAGCCTCTTCACTAGTAAGACCAGATAATTTTTCCAACTGTTCAAGCTGTTCTTTATATATATCATCTAGCTTAGTTTCTCTAAGATTTAGTTCTTCTTCTTTAGAACTTAGATTTTCTTCCTTCTTATCTATCATCTCAGATCTACGATCTACAGTTTCCTCTTTAGTTATAATTCTTTTTTCAAAATTTTGCAATTCTAGCTTGCTCTTTTTGATTTCATTTTCTGCTTCGGTTCTTCTCATATGAACTTCTTCTTTAGCTTCTAATAGTAGTTCTTTTTTCTGAGATTCTCCTTCTCTAGCTGCATTTTCTATTGTTCTCTTAGCTATTTCTTCAGCGCTGTTTAGTTTTCCTTCAGCTATATTCTTTCTTATAATAAATCCTATAATTATTCCAACTAACGCGCCAATAACTACAAATAGTATTTCGATTTCTAACACCTCCATTTTTATTTAGTTTTCAAATTTCATTTTAAAATTCATAACATATTAAAAAAATTATTAAATACTAGCACAAAAATACAATTCTAGTATTTATTTCATTTTATTACTAATTTATGATGATGTCAAGCTTGAATCACTCGTCATTCTCACTAATAATACTTGTACCATTCTCCATTTTTACAGTATATGAGGTGTTTCCAATAGATGCCAAAAAATTGTCATGTGTAACCATTATAATTTGTCTATCAAATAAATCTGAATTCTGTTTCAAAAAGTCTGAAACATTATAAATATACTCTCCACTAACATGTTTTGCAGGCTCATCTAGTATTAGAGGCCCTAAGATTTTTGGCCTATGGGTTTCTAAAAATGCTATCCTAAGGGCAAGAGAGACAACATCTATAACCCCTCCACCCTTAGAGTGCTCTGGTTCTAATTTTACTTCCTTGCCCTCCATCTGAGTTACTATATAAAATTTAGCACTGGGTCTGCCCCTAAGTTCTTCTATTTCTATCTTAAAATCCATTTCTTCTTCAAATACAAACTGAAGACACTTACTGACTATGGTTTCAATTTGAACCTTGGCTTGATTCCTAGCATATTCGGAAGTTTTCTGAAAGAGTATATTGACCTTTTCTATAAGTTCTACATTTAACTTTAGCTCTGTAATCTGTTTTTCATTAGACTCAATTCTTTCTTCCACCTTTTCCTTTTTGCCATTTTCTCTAGCCAAGTATAGTTTAGAATCATCTATTACTTTCTTTAATTCTTCTAAATTACTTATCATACTATCACCCTATTAAATCTTTAGGTAAATTATTATTCGCCTCATTAAATAAGTCTTCTATCTCAGTGGATAGTTTTTCTATTTCATTTTCTAAATCTTCTGGCCTTATATTTAATTTATCTAGTTCTGCAACTATTTCTTTCTCTTGTTTTTCTAACTGCTCAAGTCTAGCTTCAGCTTGATATTTTAAACTTTTAGCCTTGTCCAAATCTTTTTTTAATTCATTTAATCTATCTTCATAGTTCATAATTTTCCTCCAAAAATTTACTCATGACACCTTGCACATGTTCATGGCTGATTTTACTTAAACATAAAGGACAAGTTTCTGCCTTTTCAAGCAAAGCTCCATACTCTTTAAGTATTTTATCTATCTCTAGTTCTCTTTCTTTTAAATATTTGCTTCCAAGTTTCCTACTCTCTGTATTTGATAGATAGGCTTGCCTTAGATTTATGAGTTTCTCCGTAAGCATTTTCTTACTCTCTAACTTGTCTAAACCTTTAGAAACACCATCTAGCTTTACAAATTTTTCTATATAGACCTCACCATTGGATAGACTGGTCTTATTGTCCTTATATAATTTTTCCAGCATACATAGCTGCCTATATTTATCAATTTGTTTATTTAAAAGCTCAGAATTTATTTTTTCTATATTTTTAAACTTAGAAACTATCTCTACTGATTTCTTTTTCTCACTAGCCAAATTTTTAAGTTGGACATCTTTTAAACTTAAAAATTTTACCCTATCTATTAAATTTTCCACTGCTCCAGTTTTTTCTAGTGAAGTATCTAAGTTTTTACATTTGGATAATATATCCTCCTGAAGTTTTTTACCCTCTATATTTTCTAAGGTTTTTACTTGTAAGTTTTGTAGATTACTAGTTCTATAGATTTTAAGTTCTAGATCCTTCATTTCACTTTCTAGTTTTTCTATAGACTTTAATTTATCTAACGTTTCCAAGTTTTTATTTTTTAAGTCTACATTTTCCCTATTAGCTTTTTCCAAGTCTTCCAGTCTTGCCCTTAGTTTTTGTTTTTCTTCTATCTTGATGTAAATCAAGTCCAATTTCTCTATAGATCTACTAAGCTTTTCCAAATAGTCATATGACTTTAACTCTTCTTCCAAAGTCTGATTATCTGCACTCAAAGCATTTAGTTTAATATTTAGATTTCGATTATCCTTTAAACTTTCCTTAAGAGCATCATCTATAATATTAGCACCTACTAACCTGCCTATAGAACTAGCTTTTACAGAAGGTTTTTCCGATATTAAAAATGGACCTTCCAATTGCTCTGCAAGATTTATACTCCTTGATTCTTTTTGATCAAGCTCTAACTTATCTATCCCTATAGCCTGACTTACCTCAAGTGGAACTCCGCTTCCAAAACCTTCATAGGTTTCTTTTTCTTCTCCATTATAGATGTTGTATTGATTTTTACTCTTATCTCTATATCTTTCAACCCTTACTCCATTATTAAGTGAGATAGTAACACTACAACTATCTTCTCCATCTCTCATAAAATAATCTCCAAGTGGCTCATTATATAAAACCCATTTTATCCCTCTAAGAACTGATGTCTTACCACTATCTGAAGGTCCAACTATTATATTTAACTTGTTATCAAATTTTAAAACTGTATTTTTATGAGACTGGAAATTTTTAAGGGCAACCTCCGTTATATATTTCACTTTATTTCCATCTCCCTCATTTGTATTTCAGCTATCCTTCTCAGGGCTTCCTTTCTAACCTCTTCTTCAAAATTATCTAGATTGGAAACTTCCAGCAATATATCATTTATATCCATTTTTTCAAAATCCAAAGACTCATCTATAGTTTGCTTAAACTCAAATAATCTTTCTCCCTTAAATACTGCATTCTCCATTTTTTCCCTATCTAAAACTTCTTCTCCTGGTTTAGCGCATTTAAGCTGGATACTTTTAATATCTATGCCTTTTTCATTCAAGTCCATCATTATAATTTCAGGCCTTCTCTTAAGTTCTGCTAAAGAATTACTTACCCTAGCCAAGGATCCTGGATTTATAAAGTATTTTCCATCTATATTTATGATTCCAAATCCACTATGATAATGTCCACATAGGGTTATATCTGCTGGTGTATCTTTTATTTCATCTATAACTGTATGATTCACAGTTTTTATAAAATGTTTTTCTAAAAGCAAGCCATGAACCATATGAATAGAATAATCTACTTCTTCTAAGATTTCTTTAGGCTTATAATATTCTGCCCTTCGCTCCCCATCTATACCAAATATATAGGGTTGACCAGTTAATTGGGCTTTTATTCCATCTTTTTCTAAAACTATCAAATCATTTGCATTTATAAGTTTTATAGTTCCAATTGTATTTAAAAGACTTATGACAGTTCTATTTATAGTTTTTGGATTATGTCCATATATATCATGATTACCACTTATCATATAAATAGGTTTATCAATTTCCATTAAAATTTTTACAAATCTATTTACTATGGAAACAGATACATCTGGTCTATCTAATAAGTCTCCTCCATGAAAGACAAAGTCTACATTTTCCCTTATTGCAATATCTCTTATTTCCTTAAACTTCTCCTCTATAGAATCTACAAATATATCCTTTCTATTTGCAGGATTATTTCCCCTTATATGTGTATCTGTAAAAAATAAAATTTTCATAAATACTTCCTCTTTCTTAACTTAGAATACCTACTCCTATATAATCTCATAAAAATATGCCTAAATCTACATTTAGGCATATTTTTATATTTATTTATTTTTATTTTTCGTCTTTTTTATCTTCTTTTTTCTCTTTTTCAATTATTTCTCCAGTTTCTGGTACAACTGTTTGTCCATCATCTGGTATTAAATTATTAGCCACTCTTATTTTATATTCAATTTCATTTGCTATCTCTGGATTTTCAACTAGGAAATCTTTAGAATTTTCCCTTCCTTGTCCTAGTCTATGTTCTCCATAACTATACCAAGAACCAGCCTTATCTACTATTCCACTATTAACTCCAACATCTAAAATATTTCCCTCTCTAGATATTCCTTCTCCATACATTATGTCAAACTCAGCAGTTTTAAAAGGAGGAGCAACCTTATTTTTTACAACTCTTATTCTAGTTCTATTTCCTATCATTTGGTCCCCTTGTTTAAGAGTTTCTATTCTTCTTATATCCATTCTAACACTGGCATAGAATTTTAAGGCTCTACCACCAGTTGTTGTTTCAGGGCTTCCAAACATAACTCCAACTTTTTCCCTAAGTTGGTTTATAAATATTATAGTTGCATTTGATTTGTTAACTGCTCCAGCAAGTTTTCTAAGAGCCTGTGACATCAATCTAGCTTGAAGACCAACATGGCTATCTCCCATTTCTCCTTCTATCTCAGCCTTAGGTACTAGGGCTGCTACAGAGTCTATTACTAGTAAATCAACTGCACCACTTCTAACTAATGCCTCTGCTATCTCAAGGGCTTGTTCTCCTGTATCTGGTTGGGATACTATTAGGTTTTCTATATCCACACCTAGTTTTTTCGCATATGTTGGGTCAAGGGCATGCTCTGCATCTATAAATGCTGCTATACCTTCTTTTTGGGCTTCTGCTATAACATGTAGTGTAACTGTAGTTTTACCAGAGGATTCTGGTCCATAAATCTCTATTATTCTTCCTCTTGGCAGACCACCTAATCCTAGTGCTATATCTAAATCTAAAGCTCCCGTAGGAATAACTTCTAAATTTAGTTTTGCACCTTCTCCAAGTCTCATTATTGAGCCTTTACCAAATTGTTTTTCTATTTGACTTAAAGCCAAGTCAACGGCTTTTTGTTTTTCTTCTAATTCACTCATATTTATTATCCAGTAAACTGGACCCTCCCTTCATATAGAACTTACGTTCGATATATATAATATATACTAATATTTTCTTTTAGTCAATCTTATTAATAGTTTTTTATTATAAATTCTCTCATGCCAAATAAAGTATTTTCTGCTACCTTATTTTGGATGGTTCTCCTATCTCCCTTTAGATTATATTTTCTACATATAATCTTGTCCTTATTCCCTATTGCTATATAGACAAGTCCAACTGGTTTATCAGTAGAATCAGAATTTGGACCGGCTATTCCTGTTACGGCTGCCCCTAAATCTATGGCTGAAGTTTCAAGTAATCCTCTAAGCATAGCTTCTGCCACTTCTTTACTCACAGCTCCATGTTCTTCAAGTAGTGCTCTACTCACTTTTAACTCTTCCTCTTTAGCTAGATTACTATAGGTTATCTTTCCCCTATCAAAAACCTTTGAAGAACCTGCAACTCTAGTTATTTTAGAAGATATTAAGCCCCCAGTGCAAGATTCTGCAAAGCCTATTTTTAAGGACTTATTCTCTAGTAGTTTTACCAATACATTTTCTATTGGTTCATTGTCATATGCATAAAGATTTAAGCCATATCTATTCTTTATTTCAAGTTCCATACCTGCTATTTTATCTTCAAGGTCTTTTAGGCAAGTCCCTCTTGCTATTATTTTTATTTCTACATTATTTAGTTTTCCAAATGTGGCAACTTCTACATCTTCATACTTATGAATCAAGTCCATAATATCAAGCTCTACCTGAGACTCACCAACATCTGTTATATTTATGGATTTTGTAATTATCTTTAAATCATCATTTGTCAGTATTGGTCTAACTTCCTTCTGAAACATTGGGATAAGTTCTCTTGGTGGTCCTGGTAAAAGAATTATTTTCTTTTCACCTTCTTCTAAAAATATCCCTGACGCTGTTCCCATTTCATTATTTAAAAACACACTATTTTCCATCCTAATTGCCTGTTTGTAATTATTTTGTGGTATATTTTCCCTACCTTCAAATATTTTATCTATTTTTCTTACTTCCGCCTCATCTCTTATAAGCTTAAGTCCTAGATAATCTGCTATAACTTCCTTTGTCATATCATCTTCTGTTGGTCCTAGACCACCAGATGTAATTATTAAATCTGCTCTGTCTATAGCATTTTTTAAAACTTCTTTTATGTTTTCTACAGAATCTGCAACACTAGTTTGAAAGCTTACTTCTATTCCCATTGAAAGAAGTTCCTTGGCTAAAAAATGTGCATTTGTATTTAATATAGCTCCAGTTGTAATTTCTGTGCCTATTGATATGATTTCCGTTTTCATATAATCACCCTAGTCCATATTTGCTGTAAGTATTTTTCTATTTTTATATAAATAATCCACTCCAGATAAAACAGTAAAGAATAATGATACATATAGCATTATTATATCTACTGGTATACCAGTATAGATGAAGGGAAAATTATTTAATAGTAAAAGTATAAGTGCCACTAACTGTGTTATAGTTTTTATTTTTCCAAGAGGACTTGCTGCTATTGTTACTCCTGCTGATACAGCAAGGGTTCTAAATCCTGTTATGGCAAACTCTCTTGCTATTATAATTACTACAACCCAGGCTGGGACCTTTCCAAGTCCTACCAAGGATATATAGGCTGCTGAAGTCAATATCTTATCTGCTAAAGGATCCATAAATTTTCCAAAATCCGTTATCATATTTCTACTTCTGGCTATATGTCCATCTAAACTATCTGTTATAGATGCAAGTATAAAAATCCCTGCTGCCAAATATGTATTATATGGTAAGGCTACCAAAAATACAGGTACTAAAAATATCCTAAAAATCGTCAACTTATTTGCTAAATTCAAATTTCTCACCCCATAATTAATCTACTCTTAAGTATTTATAACTTATTAAATATCTATCATTTATTACCCTAAATATTAAAACTAAATAAAAAATAATGCACTTTCCAGTGCATTATTGGTATAACTATAAAATTTTCTCTTATTTGTATAATTCATTTTCTAAAAAATCATCCATCTCAGATTTTTTATCCCTATTCATAAGTGATTTTACAGACTCCTTAACATCTCCACCTACATACAATAGCCTATAAATCTCTTCTGTTATTGGCATATTTACCTTATATTTTTTTGAAAGTTCATAGGCAGACTTAGTAGTTTTTATTCCCTCTACTACCATACCTGTTTTTTCAATGGCTTCATCTACAGTTAAGCCTTCACCTATTAAGATACCAGCCCTTCTATTTCTACTGTGCATACTAGTACAAGTTACGATTAAATCTCCTATACCTGATAGGCCTAAAAATGTATTAAAGTTTGCTCCCATAGCAACACCTAGTCTTGCCATTTCAAATATTCCCCTATTCATAAGGGCAGCCTTTGCATTATCACCAAATTCTAATCCATCTGAAATTCCAGCTCCAAGTGCTATAACATTTTTAAGCGCTCCGCCTAGTTCCACTCCAATAACATCATTGTTTGTATAAACTCTAAAGTTTTCAGTCATAAATATATCTTGAATTAACTTTCCTGCTTCTTCATCAGTTGATGCAGCTATAACAGTAGTTGGATCATTTACCCCAACTTCTTCTGCATGAGAAGGACCAGATAGGGCAACAAATTTATTGGCTGGAAGTATATCTTTAACTATTTCTGATATTCTCTCTAGAGTATCATTTTCTATACCTTTAGCCACATTTACTATAACCTGATTATCTGAAAAATAGTCTTTATTTGCCTCTAAGACCATTCTTACAGTATGGGTTGGAACTGCCAAAATTACTGCAACCTTCCCCTTAATAGTTTTTTCTATATCTGTTGTTATATTAATGTTTTCGCTTAACTTTACCTTCGGCAAATATTTTTTATTTTCTCTACTCTCTTGCATATCCATGCACTGTTCTTTATTTCTCATCCAAATATCTACAGCATATCCTTTATTACCAAGTACTGTAGCCAGGGCTGTTCCCCAGCTACCTCCACCTAATATACCTATCTCCGTTTTCAAAGTATCACTCCTAAAACTTAAACTTGTTCTCATTACCAGCCATAAGCCTCTTTATGTTATCCTTGTGCCTAATTATGATAAATATTATTAAAACCAGTATTAAAAAATTTGTAGCAGGTTCTGGTGTGGAAATAATGTTAATAGCTATTATAGCTGTAATAGCTGCGAACATAGATCCTAAAGATACATATTTGCTTATAACAACAGTTAATATACCTACTATGGTACAAAGAATTCCAACCCTATAGTCTATTGAATATATAACACCTATAGATGTTGCAACACCCTTTCCACCCTTAAACTTTAAATAAAATGGAAAATTATGTCCCATAACTACGAAAAAACTAGCTATTAAACTTCCATATAAACCACCAAAATACCTTCCCACATTAACTGCTATTACTCCCTTTGATATATCTATTACAAAGGTAAGTATGGCAGATTTTTTACCTAAAACTCTAAGCGCATTAGTAGAGCCTGCATTTCCACTTCCATGTTCTCTTATATCTAAATTTTTTCTCTTACCTATAAAATATGAAGATGAAAAAGAACCTACTAGATAGGAAAATATGGCTATTAGTAAATACCTCATATTTATTCCCCTCTTTGACGTTCTTTAAAATCTAACCAAATAGTAACTCCTTCAAAGCCAAAGTAATATCTTATCCTATTTTCCAAAAATCTCTTATAAGAGAAGTGCATTAAATCTTTATTTTTCATAAATATTACAAATTTAGGCGGTCTAACAGATGCCTGTGTAGCATAGTAAATTTTAGCCTGTCTTCCCTTATCAGAAGGTGGTTGATTATTCATTATGGCTTCATTTATAATATCATTTAAAGTACCAGTTTTTATTCTCAGGTTATAATTATTATTTACAACATTGATTAATTCCAATAAATTATTAACCCTTTGACCTGTTTTTGCAGATACAAAGATTATTGGAGCGTAAGTCATAAATATCAAGTCTGACCTTACTTGTTTTTCAAAGTCTCCCATAGTCTTTCCATCTTTTTCTATTAGGTCCCATTTGTTAACTGCTATTATTATACCCTTACCTGCTTCATGGGCATAACCTGCTATTTTTGTATCCTGTTCTGTAACTCCTTCTGTTGCATCAATTACAAGAACACATATATCTGACTTATCAACTGCTGCTAGGGTTCTAACAACAGAATATCTCTCAACATTTTCCTCTATACTTCTTTTTCTTCTAAGACCAGCTGTATCAACAAACATATATCTATGGTCATTAAATTCAAAATAAGTGTTAATAGCATCCCTTGTAGTGCCTGGTATATCAGTAACTATTACTCTTTCCTCACCTAGAATGTTGTTTATAAGAGAAGATTTTCCAGCATTTGGTTTACCTATTAGGGTAACTCTTATAAGGTCTTCATCTTCTTCTGTATCTGTATCTGATGGGAAATTTTCTATAACATCATCTAATAAATCTCCAAGTCCTAAACTTGATTCTGCTGAAATTATGTGAGGACTTCCAAAGCCTAACTCATATAATTCATATATCTCATCTGGAACATTCATATTATCAATCTTATTTGCAACTAAGATTACCTTCTTATGTGATCTTCTAAGCATATTTCCTATTTCTTCATCAGCTGCTGTAAGACCTATTCTACCATCTACTACAAATAAAATAACATCTGCCATTTCAATTGCTAAATTTGCCTGTCTTTTTATATTATCCATTATGATATCTTCATCTTCTAAATCAAGTCCACCTGTATCTATTAATGTATAATATTTTCCAAGCCATTCTCCTTCAGCATATATTCTATCTCTTGTTACTCCTGGTGTATCTTCTGTTATTGATATTCTCTCTCCTACCAATTTATTAAATAATGTAGATTTCCCAACATTAGGTCTACCTACCACACACACTGTTGCTCTGTTCATAATAACACCTCTTTATATTACATAATTAAATTTATATAGCTTACATTATAACATAAATTCACATAAAAAATGAGCCTAAGATACTTAGACTCAAATTTTTTAGTATAGGGGATATTTTTTAGTTAAATTTTCCACCTTATTTTTAACTTCTTTTCTATCATTATTTATATCAAGTGCCAAATCTATAATTTCAGCTATCACAGCCATATCCTCTTCTTTAAATCCTCTAGTTGTAACTGCTGGTGTTCCTATTCTAAGCCCACTTGTTACAAAAGGTGTCTCTGGATCATTAGGTATAGTATTTTTATTAGTTGCAACTCCTATTTCCTCAAGAAGTTTTTCTGCATCTTTTCCAGTTATTTTCTTATCTCTTAAATCTATTAACATCAAATGATTATCTGTTCCACCTGATACTATTCTAAAACCTCTTTTAGTAAGTTCTTTAGCCAGTCTATCTGCATTTTTCACTACCTGATTTTGATAATCTTTAAAATCATCTCTAAGAGCTTCTCCAAATGAAACAGCCTTAGCAGCTATTATGTGTTCTAAAGGGCCTCCTTGTATTCCTGGGAATATTGCCTTATCTATTTTTTTAGCATATTCTTCCTTACAAAGGATAGCTCCGCCCCTTGGTCCTCTTAAAGTTTTATGAGTTGTAGTAGTTACAAAGTCTGCATAAGCTACTGGATTTTCGTGTAAACCTACTGCTACAAGACCTGCTATATGAGCCATATCCACCATTAAATATGCCCCTACTTCTTCAGCGATTTCCTTAAATTTTTTGAAATCTATTTTTCTTGAATAAGCACTAGCTCCTGCCACTATCATCTTTGGTTTTTCTCTTAAAGCTATCTCTCTTACAACATCATAATCTATAGTTTCTGTTTCCTTGTCTACTCCATAGTCTATAAAATTATAATAAGTTCCAGATATATTTACTGGACTACCATGTGTTAAATGTCCACCTTCTGATAAATTCATACCTAGCACCTTATCTCCAGGGTTTAACATAGCAAAATATACAGCTAAATTTGCATTAGAGCCTGAATGTGGCTGAACATTAGCATGTTCTGCTCCAAATAATTCTTTCAGTCTATCTATGGCAATTTGCTCCACCTTGTCCACTATTTCACAACCACCATAATATCTTTTATTCGGGTATCCTTCAGCATATTTATTTGTAAGTATGCTACCTGCTGCCTTCATTACTTCTTCGCTAACAAAGTTTTCAGATGCTATTAGTTCTATATTATTTCTTTGTCTGCCTTTTTCTTCTTCGATTAAATTAAATATCTCTAAATCCTTCATTGTTACACCCTCCATTTTATTTAGACTTAATACTTATAACTATGATATAATATAGTCTGATAAAAAACAATTATTGAAAATATTTAGGAAGGTGATATTTTGGAAGAATTAAGTATATCTGAAGGAATATCTGTTACAGATAATGTGAAGCTTCGTAAGCTTTTAACACTGGCAGTTTTAACTGGAAGTGTCATGCTACAAAGTGGAGCAGAAACCTATAGAGTAGAAGATACTATAAAGAGAATATGTAAATCAAGACTTGGTATAAAGTTTGTTCATTGTTTTGCAATACCATCTGCTATTTTTGTGTCTATAGATTATGAAGGTGAACTTATATCTTATTTAAAGAGAGTTAATTCATATCAAATGAATTTAAATAAAATACATTTAACAAATAAATTTTCTAGGGATTTTGTATCTTCAGATATTTCTACTGAAGAGGGTCTTAGAATTATAGAAGAAATAGATCAAAATAAATCTTTTTCAAAAAATCAAATGATTTTATTTGCAGGTATAGTGGCAGGAACCTTTACTGGAATGTTTGGTTCAAATTTTACCGATATGATACTTAGTGCCTTTGTAGGTGGCATTACTATGAAATTTATCTACTATTTATATCAGTTTAAGTTTTCTGCTTTTATAAATAATTATGCAGCAGGTTTCACTACAGCAGCCCTTGCCTATATACTTATAAAGCTTGGATTTGCTACAAATATGGATTTAATTATAATCGGTGGTATGATGCCACTACTTCCAGGATATGCTCTTACTAACGCTATAAGAGATGCCATAACGGGAGAATATATATCTAGTTTGTCAAGGGGACTTGATGCTATATTATGTGGTTTGTCGCTAGCTATTGGTGTAGCTACTGTACTTAGAATTATTTAGGAGGGGATTTTATGTTGATTATTAAACAATTTATACTAGCCTTTATATCCACTCTTATGTTTTCTGCTTTTTTCTCTGCACCCAAGAAAAGTTTACCACTAGCAGGACTCTTGGGGGGACTAAGCTGGACGCTTTACTTGTTAATAAGTGATTATTTTGGCTATAGTAAAGTTCTTGCAGCCTTTATAGCTACTTTAGTGGCTAGCATCTTAGCAGAAATTTCAGCTAAAAAATTTAAAAAACCTGCTACCATTTTTGTGATACCATGTCTATTACCATTGGTACCTGGAGCAGGAGTTTATTATACTATGTCAGCATTTGTAAATGGTGAGGCTACAGCTTTTGCAAAATTTATGGAAACTTTTTCAATTGCAGGTGCCATAGCCTTTGGAATAATGGTGTCATCAGTCTTTTCAAACTCTATAAAGAGAAAAACCTACTAATTTGTTTTAGTATATTGAAGCATTATCTTTATTAGTGCTTCAAGGTCCTCTTCATTGGTTTCACCATCTAAATAACCCTTTAGACAGTCTTCCATATAATTTTCAAGAATTACTCCTCCAAGATTATTTAAAGCTGATTTTGCAGCTGATACTTGTACTAATATATCTCCACAAAATTTTTCCTCTTCAACCATTTTTCTTATTCCCTTTATTTGACCTTCGATCCTATTCAATCTAGTTACAACAGGATTTGCCATCATATCACCCTTATCTATAGTATTTCTATTATTTTTATAAATTCTTCATCTTTTTTTGCTATCTTCTTATCTAATAGTTTCACTATTAAGTACCCTATTCCTAAAAATGCTAAACCAGTGACAAAACCTGCTACTTCATATGATTTTAAGCCCATAAGTTGAAACAGTTTTATCCCGCCAAATAAGCCTATCAATAAGGTAGTTAGTGGTATTAAATAGACGATAAATGTATATTTCAAAAAGTTATTTGTCTGACCTTTTATCTTAACCATATCTCCAACTTGAACATTTAAGTTGTTTTTAAGTATTAATGTATGACCTGGAGTATCACATCCACTACAAGTTTTACAACTTCCTCCACAACCAGATATTCTTTTAACTTCAATTGTAGCCTTATTGTTGCCAACTTCTTTTACAATACCAATTTGTTCTAATTCCATGAAATCAATCCTCCTTTTGCACTATATCCATAATGACCTTAGAAGCCATAGTTATTCCAAATACTGATGGTACAAAAGCAATACTAGCTGGTGTAGCCTTTCTTATGCCTTCTTCACCTAGATTTACATTTTTAGGTGTTTCATTTGACCAGACCACATTTAGCTTTTTAATATTTCTTTTTTTTAGTTCCCGTCTTATAACTCTTGCTAATGGGCAAATTTCAGTTTTATTAATATCAGATATCCTAACCTTTGTTGGATCTAATTTATTACCTGCACCCATAGCACTAATTATAGGAATTTCACTATTAATACTATATTCTATTAAGGATAGTTTTGCAGTTATATTGTCTATAGCATCTATTATATAATTATACTCTTCAAATTTAAACTGATTTTTATTTTCTTCTAAATATTTTAAGTTTAAGGCTTCCACTTTAGCCTCTGGGTTTATATCCAATATTCTATTTTTCATAATTTCAACCTTAGATTTTCCAACTGTACTAGTTAAGGCTAAAATTTGTCTATTTATATTGGTGATATCTACAGTATCATAGTCAATTAAAACTATATTTCCAACTCCAGATCTGGCCAAAGTTTCTGCGGCGTAGGATCCTACTCCACCTACGCCAAATACAGCCACTTTAGTAGTTTTCAATCTTTCCATTGCCCTACTTCCTAAAACTGCTTCTGTCCTTAAAAATCTTTCATCCATAAATTGATACCCACTAATCTAAATCTACATCTATTGATAGTTCTTTTAATTGTTCCTTAGAAACCATAGTTGGTGCTTCCATCATAAGGTCTGTTGCTGCTTGTGTTTTAGGGAAGGCTATTACATCTCTAATATTTTCAGTTCCACACAATAACATTGTAAGTCTATCGAATCCATATGCTATACCACCATGAGGAGGTGTTCCATATTTAAAGGCTTCTATTAAATGTCCAAATTGTTCCATTGTTTGTTCTTCATTAAATCCTAATAGTTTAAACATTTGATTTTGAAGTTGTGAATTGTTTATTCTAATACTTCCCCCACCTAGCTCATCACCATTCATTACAATGTCATAAGCTTTTGCTCTAACTCTAGCTGGATCTGACTCTAAAAATTCTATATCTTCGTCCATTGGAGAAGTAAATGGATGATGCACTGCTACATATCTATTCTCATCTTCATCAAATTCAAATAATGGGAACTCTGTTATCCATAATAAGTTAAGTTCATCTAAATCTATAATTTCTAAATCTCTAGCAATTTTATTTCTTAGATTACCTAGAGAATTACATACAACTGAATACTTATCTGATACTAAGAATATGATATCTCCATCTTTAGCTTCCATAGTCTTAACTATTCCTGCTATTTCTTCTTCTGTTAAGAATTTAGATATACCAGATGTAAATTCTCCATCTACCATTTTTATAGTTACTAGACCTTTTGCGCCATAGTCCTTAACAAAAGATTCTAGCTTTTTAATACCCTTGCTGCTAAAGTTTTCCACTGCTCCATCTATTTTTATGGCCTTAACTACCCCGCCATTTCCTATATTTTCGCTAAATACTTTAAAGTCACTTTTGTTTAAAACTTCTGTTAAGTCTACTATTTCATAGCCAAATCTTAAATCTGGTTTATCAACACCATACTTATCCATAGCTTCTTTATAAGTCATTCTTCTTATTGGAAGACTTATGTCCACACCTTTCATTTCTTTAAAAATATGGGCTATTAACTTTTCATTTATATTAAGTATATCTTCAACATCCACAAATGACATTTCAATATCTACTTGAGTAAATTCAGGTTGACGATTAGATCTTAAATCTTCATCTCTAAAGCATTTTGTTATTTGATAATATCTATCCATACCAGATACCATCAAAAGTTGTTTCATCTGTTGTGGTGATTGTGGTAGTGCATAGAATTTACCAGGATTAACCCTACTTGGTACTAGATAATCTCTAGCTCCCTCAGGTGTAGGTTTAGTAAGCATTGGAGTTTCTATTTCAACAAAGCTATTATTATCTAAAAATTCTCTTATAACCCTACCTGTTTTTGCCCTTAATTTAAGTTTATTTTGCATACTAGGTTTTCTAAGATCTAAATATCTATATTTTAATCTCATATTATCAGAAACATTATCATCATCTTTTACATAGATTGGTGGAGTTTCTGATACATTAAGTATTTTTAACTCTTCAACTAAAACTTCTACATCTCCCGTTGGTATTTCTTCGTTTTTAGATTGTCTTTCTCTTATTTTACCTCTAACAGCTATAACAAATTCTGATCTTATCTTGCTTGCTTTTTCAAATATATCACTAGCTACTGTATCATCTATAACTACTTGTGATATACCAGTTGTATCCCTTAAGTCTATAAATATTATAGATCCTAGATTTCTTTCTCTTTGAACCCAGCCCATAAGAGTTACTTCTTCCCCTATATTTTCACTTCTTAAATTACCACACATATTAGTTCTTCTTAAACTACCCATATTTTCTACCATAACAGCCTCCTATAAAAATAAAAAATAGACCACTCATCTCTGATATTTCAGGGACGAGAAGCCTCTCGCGGTACCACCCTAATTAGGTTTTCCTCACTTTAATTATTAACGCTTACGCGAATAAATCTTTGATTTATCTACTCCAAGGTGTCTTCACAAAGCTCTTTCGTCGAATTTCCACCATCATCAACTCTCTATCTAAAGATTATCTTTATTACTCTTCCTCTTCAATGTATTTATATTTAATTTACTTATATATTATAATATCAATCCCTATATTTTACAAGTTTTCTAATCTATAAATAAGTTTTTTTCCTCTCTATCAATTCATCAATCCTAGAAATATAATCGTCTATACTTTTAAAACTTGGAACTCTCTTTATCCTATCCTTATTTACTATTTTGGAAACAGAGCCAACCCCTATACCAATTACAGTTTCCCTTTCCTCCATCATGGATATATTATATAAACATAGGCTGTCCTGTCTTCCATAGCCTATATTTTCTAAGTTTCCAGCTATATGTTTCTGTCTGTACAAATAGTAGGGCTTAAGTTCCATCTTTTTTGTATAAGCATCTATCAAGTCTGATATTTCTTCTGCTTCATGGTCTGTTATTGTTTCATATTCATCCACTACCTTTGCAAATAAGGAATTAGTTTTTAAAGATAAGCTATGAATAGTCAAGTTGTCTGGATTTAAAATATTTATCTCCTTCAGAGTTTTTTTCATATCTTCATATTTTTCCCCTGGTAGTCCAACTATCAAATCCATATTTATACTTTTAAGTCCTAGCTCTTTAGCCTGTCTATATATATCTACAATATCGGCCCTAGTATGATTTCTTCCTATGACTTTAAGGGTTTCATCATTCATAGTTTGAGGATTTATACTGATTCTATCCACTTTTTGTCTTACAAACATTTTCAAATATTCCTCATCTAAAGTGTCTGGTCTACCGGCCTCTACTGTTAGCTCTCTCATACTAGGAAATATTCTCCTTATATTTTCTAGTAAAAATTCTAAATCCTTTCGCTCTAAAGAAGTTGGTGTTCCCCCACCTATATAAATAGTATTAAGAGTCTTACCTTGCATCATTTCTTCTGTTTTTTCAAGTTCATATACAAGGGTTTTAATATAATTATCCACTAGATGTTTTTCCCTATTTATATTTAGGGATGTAAATGAGCAGTATAAGCACCTACTAGGACAAAATGGTATTCCTATATATATACTATACTTTCCCTTTGACTCTTCTAAGTAGCTTCTCTGA
This sequence comes from uncultured Tissierellia bacterium, assembly GCA_946402705.1. Classification (GTDB taxonomy): domain Bacteria; phylum Bacillota; class Clostridia; order Tissierellales; family Tissierellaceae; genus CAMIXG01. The sequence goes on from CAMIXG010000001.1 coordinate 248,789, forward strand.
CCTTTGCAAACTTTTATGAGTAGCTCCAGCTTATCTAACCTAATAAGATACTCCTCTTTCAGTATTCTATAGATTTCCTTTTCTTCCAACTGTTCATCCATCAACTTATGAACTATCTTAGTTGGCCTTATTCCCGTTAAGATACCCCATGGAAGCTCTACTCCCATAATTTCAAGTAGGGATTGTTTTAATGCTACATCTATCTTTTTCTTTATGTTGTCTATCTTAACATCAATTTTTCCCACATCTTTTACTATTTTTTTTAAGACTATCTTGTCCCTTAAAAAAGTCGTTTCCACTAAAGTTTTATTTCCACTGAAAAAAAGCTTACTAGTTAATAGTAAGCCCTCTTCTAAATTCTCAATATCATCTAACATTTCATAATTATCTTTTGATAATATTCTATATAATTCAAGTAAACCTTGATTAGCTTTTATATTTTCTAAATATACCTTCACTTAAAACACCTATCTTAAAAATGGATTAAAATTAGTTTCTTCTTCTACGGTAGTAGGATATCCATGTCCAGTTAAAAGTATAGTTTCTGGTTTTAAAACTAAAATTTTACTTTTAATAGAATTTATTATATCATCATAATTTCCACCTGGAAAATCTGTTCTACCTATAGACCTTTGAAATATTGTATCTCCTGTTATAACAATATTTCCAAAGTTCAAGCATATACCACCTGGTGTATGTCCTGGTGTATGCATAACATCACACTTAAATTCTCCATTTACCTCAATTTCATATCCATCCTTAAGTTTTATATCTGATGAAAACTCTATTGGTTTTGTTGACATTTGTGTGGAGAAATTTAACTCCTTAGTATTTATCATATCTTCATCATCTTCATGAATTAATATTGGTATACTGTATTTTTCTCTTAATTCTTCAGCTGAAGTTATATGATCTGAATGACCATGTGTTAAGACTATTTTTTCCAAATCTATATTATTACTTTCTAACTCTGATACAATTTCATCAATTGGGCAGCCAGGATCAACTATTAATCCTTTTCTACTTTCTTCTGAATACACTATATAGCAATTTGATGCAAATCCCATTTCTGGTATTGTTAATATTTTTATAGCCATTGTTTTCCTCCTTAAAAAGTCTTCTTACTATCTAACATTATAGTAACTGGCCCTTGATTAAGCAAGTCAACATTCATATCTGCTCCAAATATTCCAGTTTCAGTTTTAATTCCATCTTCCCTGCATTTATCTACAAACTTTTCATATAATTCCTTAGCATAGTCTGGATTTGCAGAATCTGAGAAACTAGGTCTTTTACCCTTTCTAACATCTCCATATAGGGTAAATTGAGATACCACCAATAGTTCTCCCTCTATATCTCTTAGGGAAAGATTCATCTTATCATTTTCATCTTGAAATATTCTAAGACCTAGGACCTTATCCAGCATATAATCTAAATCTTCTTCCCTATCTTCTTTTCCCACTCCAAGAAGTACTAAAAGTCCCTTACCTATATTTCCTACCATATCTCCATCTACTTTTACACTGGCATGTTCAACTCTTTGTACTATAGCTCTCATACTTCCTCCTATTAATTAGTAACCCTATAAACATCTATTATACTTTCTAGATTTTTCATAGATTTAATAAATTTTTCCAACTCTTTTATATCTTTTATTTCTAGGGTCATATTTATTATAACTATATCATCTTTATTAGTCCTAGCATTAAGTGATAACAAGGATATATCTGTCTCTGTCATTTTCCCAGTTATTTCTGCCAATAAACCTGCCCTATCAACTGATTGTATCTGAATTTCTGCTGGATAAGATGCCTGTTCATATCCATCCCAATAGACATCTATAAGTCTTGCATTTCCACCATCATTCATATTAGGACAGTCTCTCCTATGGATAGAAACACCTCTCCCCCTTGTAATATAACCAACTATATCATCTCCTGGTACTGGGTTACAACACTTAGAAAATCTAACCTTAATATTATCTACGCCTTCTATATTTATGCCTTGACCCTTACCTTTTCTAGGCTTATCTACTTCTTTCTTCTCAAAATTCATTATTTCTTTTTTAGGATGCTTTCTTTCATAATCATCCCTAAGTTTTGGAATTATTTGACTTAGACTTGTACTTCCAAATCCTATTGACGCATACATATCATCTAGGGTACTTAAGCCCATTCTCTTAGCTATGGAAATTAATTTTTCTTCATTTAAGAACTCATTTAAATCATAGTTAAGTTTTCTAACTTCCCTCTCTAATATTTCCCTACCTTTTTCCATGTTTACATCTTTATCACGAACCTTGAACCATTGTTTTATTTTACTTCTAGCCTGAGGACTCTTAACTATATTTATCCAGTCCCTACTTGGACCACTATTTGGAGAAGTTAAAATTTGAACAATATTTCCAGTTTTTAATTTATAATCAAGCGGAACAATTCTACCATCAACCTTTGCTCCGACACATCTATCCCCTACTTGAGTATGAACTCTATAGGCAAAATCTATAGGTGTCGAACCATCTGGTAGATTTATAACTTCTCCACCTGGTGTAAATACATATACTTCATCTGTAAAGAAATCCACTTTTAGGGTTTCCATAAAATCTTTTGGATCTTGAAGTTCTCCTTGCCATTCCATTAACTGTCTTAGCCAAGCAAGTTTTCCATCCATTTGTTCTTCTTTAGTATCAGTAGTGCCTTCCTTGTATCTCCAGTGGGCTGCTATACCATATTCAGCAATCCTATGCATGTCCCAAGTTCTTATTTGGACTTCAAAGGTTTCCCCTTTTTCTCCCAAAACTGTAGTATGAATAGATTGATACATATTAGGTTTTGGCATAGCTATATAGTCCTTAAACCTACCTGGTATTGGCTTCCAAAGATTATGCACTATACCTAAAGTTTCATAACATTCTCTAACATTATCCACTATTATCCTAATAGCAGTTAAATCAAAAATCTCCTCAAATGTTTTATGTTTATCCTTCATCTTTTTATATATACTGTAAAAACTTTTTGGTCTACCACTTATCTCATAGGATATCTTTTGTTCTGACAAACTCTTTTCAAGCATATTTGAGATGTTTTTGATATAATCTTCTCTTTCTGCTCTTTTTTTAGACACCCTCTCCACAAGTTCATAGTACTCTTCTGGATTTAAGTATCTTAAAGATAAGTCTTCAAGTTCCCATTTAATTTTAGAAATCCCCATTCTATGGGCAAGTGGAGCATAAATTTCCAAAGTTTCAAGTGCCTTTTCCTTTTTCTTAGCTGGGCTCATATATTCTAGAGTTCTCATATTATGCAATCTATCAGCAAGTTTTACTATTATAACCCTTATGTCTTTTGCCATGGCTAACACCATTTTTCTAAGATTTTCAGCCTGGTTTTCCTGTTTAGTTTTATAGGGTAAATTTTTAAGTTTAGTAACTCCATCTACTATAACTGCCACATCTTTACCAAATTCATTTTCTATATCTTCAAAAGTTATTTCCGTGTCTTCTATGGTGTCATGTAATAATCCTGCTATTATCGTTGCCTCATCCATATTTAACTCTGCAAGAATTAAGGCTACATTAAATGGATGGATAAAATAAGGTTCTCCCGAATTTCTAACTTGCTCTGAATGAGCCTTTTCTGCAAAATAATATGCCTTTTCTATTAACTCAAAATTTGCATTAGGATTATATTCTTTTATTGACTGTATTAGTTTTTCTAACATAAATTCACCCTCTCTCTAGAATTATACCTATCTCCCTATTCTATATGATTCTAATATAAGTTGTAAAGTAGTTCTACCCATATACTCATTTATAGATGGATAATATAGGATATCCAATCTTATATCATTATTTATACCATTGTACAGTTTATCCAGCTCTACTCTTCCATAACAGTCTTCAATGATAGCCTCAAAATCTTCCACTCCATTAAACATCATAACTTCCATTGGTAGATTATCTTCTCCCATGGCTGTTAACTTTATTACATTTTCATTTTTTCCAAGAATTCTTCCATTTGTTAAACTTAAACCTGTCGCCCCAAATAAAGGTTTAGGATTTCCCTTTCCATAAGGTTCTAAAGTTTTTAGCTCTTCGATTAGGGAAAAACTCACCCTGTCTATTGGAAGTATTAAGTCTATATACTTTCTAGCTGCTAGATCTTCTGCAGTCAGATTGTTTTTATTCAAACTTTCCCTAAAAGTATCAATCTTATCCTTATCTAAAGACAAACCGGCTGCCATTGGATGTCCTCCAAATCTATTTAGATATTCTTTTCTCATATTTAACTCTTCAAATATATTATAATCTTCAATAGACCTTCCTGAACCTTTGATACCATCCTTGGCATTGGTTAATACTATAGTTGGCTTATTATATCTATCCTTTATTCTACCAGCTATAATACCTGCTATACTCTCATGTATATCCGGCTCATAAACTACTATAACTGTATCATCCTTTATGCTTGTTACTTCAATATGGTCTATTACCCTCTCTACACCCTTTTCAGTCATCTCTTTTCTTTCATCATTCAGGCGCTTTAAATCCTTTGCTACTATTTTTGCCCTATCCGAATCTTTTGTTAAGAATAACTCTATAGCATTCATGGCAGTATCTAATCTACCAGAGGCATTTATACTTGGCCCTATTATAAAACCTAGGTGATAAACTGATATGTCCTTGTCTTTTAAATCACTTACCTCTATTAATTCCCTAAGTCCCATATTATTTGTATCATTTATAAGTTTCAAACCTTCTTTTACTATAATCCTATTTTCATCTACTAGGTCTACCACATCACATACTGTTGCTATTGCAGCATACTCTATAAATTCTTCAGTATCTTCTTTGTCATAACCTAGCTTTTCATAAAGTCTAGTTACGAACTTGTAGCAAACTCCTGCCCCGCACAACCTATCAAAAGGATACTTACAATCTCCCCTCTTTGGATTTATTATGGCATTTGCATCAACATAAAAATTCTCCATAAGTCCATTTTCATTCTCAATTTTAGGAAGCTCATGGTGGTCTGTAACTATTATATCTAGTCCTATTTCTCTAGAATACTTTACTTCTTCTATGGCTGATATACCATTATCACAAGTTATTATACAGCTTACTTCATCCTCCTTAGCCTTTGAAATTATATCCTTATTGATTCCATATCCATCATCCACCCTATTTGGTATTTGATAATCTGAATCTATATTTAAAAAATCAAAAGCTTTTTTTAAAATAACCGTGGACATTACACCATCTACATCATAATCTCCAACTATTCTTATTTTCTGACCCTTATTTTTTTTATCTATAATTATATCAACTGCCTTATCCATATCCATTAATAATTCTGGTTTATGCAGTTTTTCCAAACTTCCATTTAAATAGCTATCTATAAGTCTAGGAGTATTTATATCTCTATTAATCAATAACTTAGCCTTAAGTTCTGATATATTAAAAATCTTAATTATATTTTCAAAATCTGCTTTTTTATTCTTAACAAACCATTTTTCCATTTTAAACACCCCTATAACTTCTTTATATGTATAAAATAAAATTTAGATACTAGGTATCTAAATTTTATCTTCTGTATTATTCTCTTCTAATTCTTCTATTTCTTCATCTAGGTTTTCATGATCTGGATGAAGGTTTTCTATTTCATTGGAAGTTTCCATTTCTTTTCGTTTTTCTTCCTTGACCCTATCTAAATTTTTCATAAGGTCTATTTCTGACTTAAGTTGGCTAATTTCTTTGTTTAGGTTTCTTATACTCTGTTTAAATCTAAAGTTCTTATAGATAGTAAATGTAAATACTATTATGGCTCCTAATAAAACAGATATTAATATAACTATTGCTTGCGACATATGAACTGTTTTAAAAATAAAATCTACTGTTACAATATCATTATTAGCCAGGCAAAATACACCCACTATTATTGCAAAAACAAGTGTTACAATAAAACCCTTTTCCATAATTAACCTCCCAAATTATGCTCTTGAAGCTCTTAGCTCTTCTATATCTGATAGTTCTAACCAAAGTGGTGAAGCTATGAATAATGAAGAATAAGTACCAGCTATAATACCTATCATAAGAGGTAATGCCAATATCTTCATATCTTCTACCCCTATTGCATAAACTACTCCTACAGATATAAATGTTGTAAGTGAAGTATAGACAGTTCTTCTAAAAGATTGTTTTATACTATTGTTTACAAGTTCTGTTTTATTCCACTTAGGATATAGACTTTGATTTTCCCTAATTCTATCAAATATAACTATTGTATCATTTATTGAATACCCTAGTATTGTTAGAATAGCTGCTATAAATGATCCATCTACTGGTATATTTAAGATTAAATAGAATGATAACATTATTAATATATCATGTATTAAGGCAACTATAGCTGAAAGCCCAAAACTAAATTTAAATCTTACTGTTATATAGATTAACATGGCTATAACTGCTATTGTTGTTGATACTATAGCTTTTCTTTTTATTTCCTTACCCATTAAAGGTTCAAATTTTTCACTTTGATAATCAAATTTGTCACTTGGGTAGTTTGCTTTCATTTCATCAACTATTTCAGTAACATCAGCATTTGATATATCATTTGCTGATTTTATTATTATATGATCTTTTGCCTTACCAGAATATAATATAGTAACTTTTTTATCATAGTTATCTAATATTTTTCTAACATTTTCTTCTTCTATATATTGACCTGTATTTATCTCTATTATTGTTCCACCTACAAAATCTATTCCTAGATTAAAGCCTCTTACAAAAAACATTATTATTCCCGCAAGAATTATTAAACAAGAAAAAATTCTGAATATCTTTTTACTTTTTATAACATCCATACTTTAACCTCCTATGCTCCGTAAATTTTTATATTACTATCTCCAAAGATTGAAGATGCTAATTTTAATAGATACTTAGTTATTACTACTGCAGTTAACACAGATGCAACGATACCTAACATAAGTGTTACACCAAAACCTTTTATTGGTCCAGAACCAAAGTAGTAAAGTACAGCACCGGCTATTAAAGTTGTAATATTTGAATCCGCGACAGATGTAAGTGCTCTTTTAAATCCTGCATCTATTGCTGCTCTTACAGTTTTTCCATCTCTTAATTCTTCCCTTATTCTTTCAAAGATAAGAACATTGGCATCTACTGCCATACCAATGGATAGTATAAGTCCTGCTATACCTGGAAGCGTTAAGACTACTCCTAAAGCACTCATAGTTCCCACTACTAATAAAGTATAGATTATAAGTCCTATTGATGCGATAAATCCTGGTATTTTATATACTGCCATCATAAGCACAAATATGAATAATAAACTTATTCCACCTGCTAGTATACTTTTTTCAAACGCTTCTAATCCAAGTGTTGGTCCTATTACAGATGTTGTTCTCTCTATCATATCTACTGGTAGAGAACCTGCATTTATTAGGTTGGAAAGTTGTGTAGCTGACTCAACTGTAAATCCACCCTGTATAACAGCTTGACCATCTGTTATGGCCTGTCCACCTTCTGCAATGTTTGCAACTGCTGGATTAGATATTATTTTGTCATCTAAGATTATGTAAATAATTCTATCCTCAACTTGTTGTTCATGTATTAAAGCTCCAGTAGCATCTGCGAAAGCTTTTTTACCTTGTTCATCAAACTCTAAAGTAACTACAACTTCTCTTTTTCCCATTTCTCTATCTTGTTGTCTAACTTGAGATTTTTTAACATTTTTTCCTGTTAAAATAACATTTCCCTTAGGATCAACAAATTGTAATTGGGCAGTTTTACCTATTAGATTAATAGCTTCTTGTGGGTCTTGAACACCTGCAAGTTCTATTCTTATTCTATTCCCATTTTCTATTGCTATATTAGGTTGTGTTACTCCTAGTCCGTCAATTCTCTCACTGATAATTGACTTTGTTTGCTCCATTATTTGTTGTAATTCTTCGCCTTTGGCATCTGTATCTGCTTCTAATACAACATATACACCACCTGCAAGTTCTAATCCTAAGTTTATAGAATCTTTAGCTTTTCTAATTTCAAATTTTCCTATTTTCAATCCATTAAAAGCTACAAATACTAAACTTGCTACTATTGCTAGTATTAAAACAAATATAGTAGTATTCTTAGTTTTCATATTACTCCTCCAAACATAATAAAATTTAATAATTCCTTAAAAAAGCTTCCATAGTATGGAAGCTTTCATTAACTATTTTACTGAACCGATAGCCCATCTAGAAATTTCTATCTTTGTATTACTAGATGAAGTTTCTATTGTTACAAAATCTTCTTTGGCTACAATTACTTTACCTTGGATTCCTCCAATAGTAACTATATTGTCTCCAACCTTTACATTTTTAATCATTTCTTTCTTTTCCGCTTCTTGTTTTTTCTGTGGTCTTATCATTAGAAAATATAAAACTGCAAACATTATAACTGGAAAAATCAAGCTCTTAGCTAAATCTGGCACTGTATCAACTCCTTTTTCATTTATCATTACAATATATAATTATACATTATTTAATATTAAAAATCATTATTTTATTCATAACCATATTTTTTATAGAATTCGTCCCTGTATTCTAGTAAGTTATCATTTTTAATTGCCTCTCTAATATTTTCCATTAGTTTTATTAAAAAGTGTAGATTGTGTATAGTTATAAGTCTAGGTCCTAGTATTTCATTTACATTAAATAAGTGTCTTATATAGGCCTTAGTATAATTTCTACATACATAACAATCACATTCTTCATCAAATGGTGTAAAGTCTTCCTTAAATTTTGCATTTTTTATGACAAGTTTTCCACTTGAAGTCATAGCTGTACCATTTCTAGCTATCCTAGTAGGTAGTACACAATCCGCCATGTCTATGCCTCTAATTACTGCATCAAATAAATAATCAGGTGAGCCAACACCCATTAAATATCTTGGTTTATCCTTTGGTAGTAAAGGTACTGTAAAATCTAACATTTCGCACATTAATTCCCTTGGCTCTCCTACACTTAAACCACCTACTGCATATCCAGGAAAATCCATTTCAACCAAATCTCTAGCACTGATTTCTCTTAAATCTTTATACATTCCGCCTTGTACTATACCAAATAAGGCTTGATTATCTGTATTTTTATGGGCATCTATACATCTTTTCGCCCATCTAGTTGTCATTTCCATTGATTTTCTAACATAGTCATGTGAAGCAGGATATGGAGCGCACTCATCAAAGCACATCATTATATCTGAACCTAGTTTATTTTGTATTTCCATAGATTTTTCTGGGCTTATAAATTTCTTAGCTCCATCTATATGTGATCTAAACTCTACTCCCTCTTCTGTTATCTTTCTTCTGTCTCCCAGACTAAATACCTGAAAACCACCACTATCAGTTAAAATTGGTCCATCCCAATTCATAAACTTGTGTAGCCCTCCTGCTTTTTCAACTAAGTCTTCTCCTGGTCTTAAGTGTAAATGATAAGTATTTCCAAGTATTATTTGTGCTCCTAAATCCTTTACCTCATCTGGAGTCATTGTCTTAACTGTAGCACGAGTTCCAACCGGCATAAATATTGGTGTTTCTATCTTTCCATGAGGAGTTTCCAGTATACCAAGTCTTGCCTTACATTCTGTTGATTCTTTTAATAATTCAAATTTTATAGCCATAAATCCTCCTGTTATTTTATATACATAGCATCTCCAAAAGAGAAAAATCTATACTTTTCTTCAATTGCTTCTTTATATACCTTCATTATATCTTCCCTGTTTGATAATGCGCTTACCAGCATTAAAAGTGTTGACTCTGGTAAGTGAAAATTAGTTATCTGATTATCTACAACTTTAAAATCATAACCTGGATATATAAATATATCAGTCCATCTAGATTCTTCCTTGAGTCTACCTTTTTCATCTGCCAAACTTTCTAAGGTTCTTGTACTGGTTGTTCCAACTGCAATAACCTTATTACCACTATCCTTTGTCTCATTTATCCTATCTGCAGTCTCCTTATCTATATAGCAGTATTCAGAGTGCATATGATGATTTAATATATCATCTTCCTTAACTGGCAAAAATGTTCCCAGCCCTACATGTAAAGTTACATAGGCTATCTTCACACCCTTTTCTTCTATCTCTTCTAATAGCTCTGGTGTAAAGTGTAATCCTGCTGTTGGAGCTGCCGCTGAGCCTACATGTTTAGAATAAACTGTTTGGTATCTCTCTTGATCTTCCAGTTTCAGTTTTATATAGGGCGGTAGAGGCATTTCACCCAGTTTAGCAAGGATTTCTTGAAATATTCCATCGTACTTAAACTCTATTAGTCTAGTTCCTGTTTCTGTTATTTCCTTAATTTCTCCCTGAAGTAGCCCATCTCCAAAAAATATTAAATGTCCTGGTCTTGCTTTCTTGCCCGGCTTAACCATAACTTCCCAAAGATCTCCATCCACTCTTTTAAGTAAAAGGATTTCTATGCTTTCATTTTTTCCTTCCCTACTACCAAAAAGTCTTGCTGGCATAACCCTAGTATTATTTAATACTAAACAATCTCCTGCCTCTAAATATTCTATTATATTTTTAAATCTCTTGTGTTCTATTTTATTTGTATCTCTATCAAAAATTAAAAGCCTAGATTCCGACCTATTTTCTATTGGAAACTGTGCTATTAACTCTTCTGGTAAATCATAATCATAATCTTGTTTTCTAGTACTCATATTCAACCTCTTTTAATAAATTTCTGTTCCATCATAATAATGTCTCAATATTTCCTTGTAATTAAACCCTTCTTCTGCCATTTTCTTGGCACCATATTGGCTCATTCCAACTCCATGTCCAAAACCTTTACCATCTATGACAATTTTTCCACTTGTATTAGCTGTAGGCTTATTTGAATTACTATTTTTAACTTGTCCCTCTAAATAAATATCATCTAAATTTATTTTCTCCAAACTAGAGTATCCCTGTACATATATACTAGATGATTTTATTTTTTCATTGCCATAACCATCTTCCACATACAAATCATAGCTACTTCCACCACTTACTGACTCACCATTTACAGTAAAGTATGTGCTTTTAAAATTATTATTTCCAAGGGCTGACCTAAATTTAACTGCATTTATTACTTCTGTTTTATTACTTCCACTTACTTCTAGTTTGTCCACCCTACCACTATTATTTGTAGATACTACTCTTATATCTTTTAGGTTTCCAACATTTACTCCAGCTGCCTTTAGTTTATTTCCCATGTCATTTAAACTATATTCTAATTTCCAGTTACTATTTACTGTATTTGTAGAATAATTATCTTTTTTAGATATCAAATATGGAATTTCACTGCCCCAAGCATTTTTTGCACTTTCCATATATCCCCCATTATTTGAATGAAATACAGTTTCGGCTACTCTTCCATTATAATAAACATATTCGCCCCTTGTTTCTTCCACTATTTCATTGATTAAGTTATTTTCTGCTGATTTTCCCCCATATACTTGGCAATGAGTTGTATTACACAAATTAAAACCTTCAGACTTGTGTTTATTAATATTTGTCATGGCAAAACTTCTTGAAGCTACAGCTTGAGCTTTTAATGCCTCTCTTGGAAAACTGGCCCCCATCTCTTTGGGTAAAACGCCCTTTAAATAATCATCCATATCCAAATTGTTTATTATATTTATTTTACTTCCATCTATTCCAAATCTTATACTGCCTCTATAAGTGCTATTTTTATAGATAATTTCATCACTTTCAGATGATATCATAACCTGCTCAGAATCAAATTCTAGAGTTTCATAACCTTTTATAATCAAATCAAGTCCACTAACCCTAACCTCAACCTCATTAGTTCTAAGCCTTTCAATAACATAATTGTTTCTATCTTTTATAACTATATTATCCCTAGCCTTAAGAGTTTCCACTCCATTTGATGTTCCAATTCTAACATCTATCATGGTATTTTCTCTGGCATATACCTTAGATGTTAAGATTAAAATAAATAATACTATACTAAATATGCTTTTTTTCATACTTTATTCCTCATCCTCTAATTCTATATTAAAATGTTCATAAGCTTTTTTAGTAACTACTCTTCCCCTAGGTGTCCTATTTAAAAAACCTATTTGGAGTAAGTAGGGTTCATATACATCTTCTATTGTATTGCTTTCTTCTCCAGTTGCTGCAGCAAGTGTATCTAATCCTGCTGGTCCACCGCCAAAATTTTCTATTAGGGTCATGATAAGTTTTGTATCCACCTTATCTAGCCCGAGTTCGTCAACCTCCAACATTTCAAGACCTTTTTTGGCTATCTCCATATCTATGGTTCCATTTTCCATAACCTGAGCATAATCTCTAACCCTCTTTAAAAGTCTATTGGCTATTCTTGGTGTTCCTCTTGATCTTCTAGCTATTTCATAAGCTCCTTCTTCATCTATTTCTATCTTTAATATAGAAGCTGACCTTATGATTATTTCACAAAGGCTATCTATATCATATAGTTCTAAATTAAGCATAACTCCAAATCTATCCCTAAGAGGAGATGTTAAAAGTCCAGCCCTAGTTGTCGCTCCTATCAAGGTGAAGTTTGACAAATCCAGCCTAACTGATCTAGCAGATGGCCCCTTACCTATTATTATATCTAAGGCAAAGTCTTCCATAGCAGGATATAATATCTCTTCTACAGTTCTGTTTATAGCATGTATTTCATCTATAAACAAGACATCATCTTCTCCTAGGTTGGTAAGTATGCTGGCTAAATCTCCAGGTTTTTCTATGGCAGGTCCTGAAGTAACCCTTATATTAACTCCCATTTCATTGGCAATTATATTTGCCAAGGTAGTTTTTCCAAGACCAGGAGGCCCAAATAACAAGGCATGATCCAGTGATTCTCTTCTAGCCTTTGCAGCCTTAATAAATATATCCAGTTGATGTTTAACCTTATCCTGTCCTATATAGTCATCCATCCATTTTGGTCTTAGGGTAAGTTCACTTTCCATATCTTCTTCTTTTAAATCTCTAGCTATTATTCTTTCTTCTTCATTCATTTACTTCACCTTCTTACATTGATAGTCTTTTAAGTGCTTCTCTTATTATATCTTCTATTCTCATTTCATCTATATCCATAGTTTTAACAACTTTTTCTGCTTCATACTTGCTATAGCCTAAGGTCATTATGGCTTCTATAGCTTCTTTTGCATTTACAAAGTCTTGTACTTCATTCATATCTACCGTCTTATCTAATAAAAGTTCATTTTCATCTATTCTATCTTTTAATTCAAGGACTATTCTCTCTGCTGTTTTCTTTCCTATGCCAGGAGCGCTACATAAACTTACATAATCCTTTTTTATTATAGATGTCTTTATAGTTCTTGGGTCTAAAGTAGATAATATGCCTATGGCTACTCTAGGTCCTATCCTAGATACCATTATTAAGAGATTAAACATATCCATTTCCTCTTCTTTTGTAAAACCATATAATGATATATCATCTTCTCTAACAATCATTCTAGTATAGATTAAAGCTTCTTCTTGTCCTACCTCTAAATGTGATAATGACCTTTCTGATGTAAATACTTTATAGCCCATATTATTATTTTGTATGACTAAATAATCTTCTCTCTTATTTATGATTTTCCCTATTATAAATTCTATCATTATATCTCCTTATCTCATTAAAAAAGATTCTTTAAACTTTAATGATGCCCCATGGCACAAGGCTACCGCCACTGCATCAGCAGCATCATCTGGTTTTGGTATTTCCTTTAAATTAAGTAATATTTTAACCATTTGTTGTATTTGATTTTTATCAGCCCTACCATAGCCTGTTACAGCTTGTTTTATTTGAAGTGGTGTGTATTCATATATATTAAGCCCTTCATTTACACATGACAAAACTTCAACACCTCTAGCCTGAGCTACCATTATGGCAGTCTTAACATTCTTATTGAAAAATAATTCTTCTATGGCTAAATCTTCTGGCTTATATTCTCTTATAAGCTTTACTATCTCCCTATTTATCTTGGCCAATCTCTCTGGAAATATCATATCTGGCGGAGTAGTTATAACTCCGTAATCCAAAGGATTATACTTATTTCCTATACATTCTATTACACTATAACCTACTGTTGCTATTCCTGGGTCTATTCCTAAAATTATCATACTTCCTCCATTCTAATAGATTAATTGTACCATATATCTCTACACAAAAGAAAACTAAGTTAGTTTCCTAACTTAGTCATTTTATCTATATCTTTTTAATACTCTATCGTTTAAGCCATACCAGTAGGACTCTTTATATATCTCTGATATACTCTCCATCATACTATCCACAACTATATTTCGTATCTTATCTACTTCTTTTATATTAAGCTTTTCTTTTAAGTTTAAAATTTTATCTATTTTTTCAAGCTTTTCTTCTATTATCATGTTTATATAATGGGAAATTAGTTCAGATATACTCTCTTTTTCAAACCCTGCCTGTATCTCAGTAAAGATTAAATTTTTTCCGTTTTCAATTTCTCTATTAGTTGAATCAAAATGGTATAAATATTTCTTATTATATAACTTATCTATGGATATATTATTAATAGTTAGATTCTCTAAACTATTAGCTAGTCTCTTATTGAAAAATCCCTCTTTATATCCCTCTATACAAATGAATAATTCCAGTCTATTTATATCTTCATGAAATATTTTGCTTAATTTGCTACTTATTTCCCTTCTATCATCTCTTAAAATAAATACTTTTTCTATATTTTTTTTCATTCTTCCTAAAGAGATATATTTGGGATGTATATTTTTTATATTCTTGTCTAAATCGTATAAATTCAGCAAGATATGTATTGAATTAAAGTCATTATTATATAAAAATCTTTGTTCTAATTCGCCATATAAATTACAATTTATATCTTTTGCTATTGCCAAATTTATTCCCCACCTTTCCAACTATTTTTTATCTCTCCAAGTGATTATATTTATAATTTCATCAAAAGAGGCACCTTTAGATATTTCATACTCTCCATATCTTATTTTCTTACTAAGCTCTCTTTCTTTTACTCTCTCATTAAACTTTTTATCATCTTCAATGTATCCAAACTTCATTAGATTTTCACTAACATCATAAAGATTTTCTCCTTGATTAATTACAAAAACTTTCTTTTCCTCATCTATAGGCTTAGTTTCTTCTTTATCAAGCTTTATTTCTTTTTTAGTTTTTTCTACCTTGATTTCAGGTTTATTGTTTATTTTTATATTCTCTTTTATACTTACCATACCTAATTCTTTAGCTTTTTCTGTAACTTCACTATCTGTCATCTCTCTATATTTTATTCTGGGATTCATATAGAAAATAATGTTTACAATTACTATTCCAATGCCTAGTCCTAAAAACAAATATGCTTTTTTATTTTTATCACCCATATGCATCCTCCTATATTTCGTGAAATATAATTATAACAAATTAATCGGCTATTTTCAATGGTTATCTACCCCATAGTAAAATATATTATAAAAAAATTTGTAGATTTTTATTCTTATATACAAAATAAAACAAGATATCCAATGATATCTTGTCTTTTGTTAAATTTGAAATACAAATTTCTTTTCTGTACTTGTCTCATACACTTTTATTGAATCTAATACATAATATAGTAGCTTAAGGTTTAATGATAGAGCAAAATCCAAATCATTACTATAATCTTCTTTAATTGAATATTCTTCCTTAACTACATCTTTTATATATAATTTTACATTTTTTCTAATTTCTTTTATATTTGTTTCGTATATATCTAAATCATTTGAGTATATTCTATTTCTTTTAAAATCGTGACTTATTGCTACATCATTTAGTTTGGCTTCATATTTTATATGCTTCATCATACTATCGAAAAAAGTCCATCGTTTTGCATGTGGTATACAAGTATAATCAGATATATAATGAGATACTATACCAAGTTTCCTAGATAAAATCTTCATGTCTGTCTTAGATAAATTATCTACATCTAGCTTTCTATAGTGGTAGATAATATTACTTATCTCTCCAGTTATAAAATCTATGCTTTCTTCTTCATAATGTCTTATAAGTTTATACTTAGGCATTACATCTGGTAAAACTGACCCCCATAGTAAGTTTTTCTCATCTAAATTAACTCCATATATATCAGAAATATTGTTTTTCATTTCCATTCCAATGATTTTATGTGCTTCTGCAAATATTATAAACACTCCCTTTGTTAAGTTTTCTTATGTTTAATCTTTATTTACTCATGAATTCAGTATATTCCAATATATTATTTATGTCAATTACAATAATTTTTTATCAAAGGCTTCTTTATATACATTGAAATCTTCTTCTGAAAACAAGATAAAATTGATTTTTTTTAGATTTGTTCCACTATCAATTTTCTCACCCAAGGCTTGTAAAGCTATATCTACTGCCTCCATAATAGGATACCCATAAACTCCTGTTGATATTGATGGAAATGCAATACTATCCAATTTGTAATCATCTGCTAAATTTAAAGAATTAGTGTAGGCTGATTTTAAAAAAACTTCTTTATTCTTATCTATTTTATATTTAGGTCCTACAGTATGAATTACATATCTAGCTGGTAAATCTCCAGCAACTGTAATTCTTGCCTCCCCTGTTGGGCATCCTCCAAGTTTTTTACACTGCTCAAGGATTTCTCTTCCACCAGCCCTATGGATAGCCCCATCTACACCGCCTCCACCAAGTAGTGTATTGTTAGCAGCATTTACTATTGCATCTACTTCTAGTTTGGTTATATCTCCCTGTAGTAAATTAATATCTACATTTTTATAATTATACAATTTATCACTCCTATAATAAAAATATATTTTCTTTTTCACTATATTCTATTATATCCTTAGACCATACAGATGCTTGTACTTCTCCTATATGCTTTTTATCTAAGAAAAACATACACATCCTTGATTGACCTATTCCTCCACCTACAGTATAAGGCAGAGACCCACTTAATAGTTCTTGATGGTAAAATAACTCTCTTCTTTCATCATTTTCTGTAAGCTTTAGTTGTTTATCTAAAGTACTCTCGTCAACCCTTATACCCATACTAGATAATTCAAGGCCCTTTCCAAGTATTGGATCCCAAAATATAATATCTCCATTTAATTCCCAATCGTCATAATCTGGAGCTCTAAAATCATGCTTTTCTCCTGAGTTTAAAACCTTACCTATCTTATGAACAAATATAGCCTTATATTCCTTAGCAGCTAAATTTTCCCTTTCTTCTGGTTCCTTATCTGGATACTTATCCTCTAATTCTTGTGTAGATATAAAGGTTATTTTTTCAGGTAATTTTTTCATCCACTTTCCAGGATATAATTCATCCAAATAGTTTTCTGTCTCTTTAAAGGCCTTAAAAATAGATTCTACTATTTTTTTCAAATAATTAAAGTTTCTATCCTCTTTTTTTATTATCTTCTCCCAATCCCACTGATCCACATATATAGAATGAGTTTCATCCAATATTTCATTTGGTCTTATTGCATCCATATCTGTATAGATTCCCTCATACATATCAAATTTATACCATTTAAGTGCCAGTCTTTTCCACTTAGCTAAAGATTGTACTATCTCTAGGTTTTGATCATACTCTCTTAACTTGAAAGCTACTGCTTTTTCATTTCCACTTAAATTATCATTCAATCCACTTTCTGGCTTTACAAATAGTGGTGCTGATACTCTTATTAAATTTAATTCTTCTGATAACCTTTTCTCAAAAAAATCTTTAATTTCTTTTATAGCCATTTGAGTTTCTCTAAGCTCTTTTTTCATAACAATAACCTCCATTTATTTTAATATAATTTATCTATTTAAAAAATCAAAAAACTTTTCATCCCTAAAAGGGCGAAAAGTTTCGCGGTACCACCTTAATTTATCTCTCAAAGCCTATAACATAGCCACATGTCCATATCTACTCTAGTTCAATATGAAAATTCCGAAATGTTTTTCACCATATAATACATTATCAGCTCACACCATACCTGACTCGCTCAAACTTCTTATATAGTTACTCTTTTCTTCCTCATCTATAAGTTATTAATATCTAAACACTTTATACTATAAATCAAACTTTGTCAAATAATTGCAGTAAAAATTCTAAATTTGACTGATACACTAAAATAGTATATAACTTAAGAATAGAAATTACAAAGAGGAGGAAGATTTTTGTTTAAAAATAAATATACAAAACTATGCCAATCATTGGGATTTGATATCAATAAAAATTTGGCTCAAAACGAAGTTGCCCTAGGAGAATATAATTCCTATGAAATTGCAATAATTGAAAACGCCATTGGTCAGCTTTACTTTATTTCCATACCAGTAAATACTAGTGATCTTTTCAAAAAAGATAGGCTAAGTTTATTCTTAGATTCAATCCAGCATAGTAACAAACATATCCGTAAAATCATTTATGAAGATTCTAGCATTAAAATAGAATGTTCTAGTATTTTTTCATTTAAAAAGTTTATGACTTCTGTGAAAGATGTATTAGATGATGTAACTGAGCACCTACATAGTAATGGTTTTAAAAGCTCATGTGGCCTATGTGGTGAGGATAAAGTTTTAAACCCAGTAACCCTAAATTTTAGACCACTCTTATACTGCGAAGACTGTATTGAAAAAACAGATCAATCTTTGGCAAAGGAGAGAGAATTAGATGATGCTAGACCTTCAATTACAGGGAAAGCCTTTTTCTTCTCATTACTGGCAGGTATATTAGCCTCTCTTGCCTGGGTACTTGCATCTAATTTTTTCCAACTGGATAGCATATTATTTAATTTAATTCTTGTATCAGTAGTTGCCTTTACTTTTAAAAAATTCAATGATAAATGGGATAAAAAAGGCATGATCCTTGTAATTAGTATAATTATCTTCTGTCTTTTATTAATACAATATTTGTTATTTTCCCTTGAAATCTACTATTATATAAATCTTGATTACATTGAACAAATAAGTTTCTTTGAAGTATTTTTAAATACTTTTGATATTATTATTCATGATTTTACATCTGTATTTATAGTCTTAGAAGAATTAGCAATTACAATTTTCTTTATTGTTTTAATTTTAGTAGCTATAACTAAAGAATACAAAAGTAGCAGAAATATAACAAAAATATAGATTTTAATTAAAAAAAGAGATAAACTTTTAAGTTTATCTCTTTTTTCTCTATATAATTATAAAATATTCCAAAAAAATAACGGCTTACTAGCCGTTTTATCTGGTACACCTGGAGGGAGTCGAACCCCCGACCTTCTGGTTCGTAGCCAGACACTCTATCCAGCTGAGCTACAGGTGCAAATATACTTTTAAATAAAAAAATGGAGCGGGTGAAGGGAATCGAACCCTCGCAACCAGCTTGGAAGGCTGGGGCTCTACCACTGAGCTACACCCGCGAA
>CAMIXG010000002.1 GCA_946402705.1 uncultured Tissierellia bacterium
CATAGTTTTAAAGAATTTAAAGGAATTGTGACAACTATCTTGACAAATTCCGTAGTGTGGGAAAAAATTCAAATGTACTTGAAACAAGGTACAGAAAAGGAAAATCAATGTCATTTGCTGAAATAATTGACTTTGATGACAAGGAAGGTTTAATAGTAGCTATGGAAATGGCTGAAACTGTTTTAGCAAAAATAGAGAATGAAATATATACTATATAAATAATCAAAAATATAATAATATACAAATAATGATTTTATGAAATAATACATATTCTATAGGGAGAATATAAAATTATACTTTATGAGTATGGAGTGATTGTATGAAAGTAGATATAAATAAACTGGCAGAATACTTTACAAAAAGAGCTATCAGGGTTGAGGGGATTTACCGTTTTACTTACAAACCAGGGAAGAATTGGCCTCCTTATACAGAAGATTTTCCAGGCTTTGTCTTTCCCATAAGTGGAAAGTTAAGATTTAGCATAGATGGAGAAGAGTATACCTTTACACCCGGAAAGGTTATACATGGTGGTGCAAAAATGGATTTAGTTGAACTAGGTGAAGATACAGAAAGCTGGGAATATATTTTATTACACTATGAGGTTTTAGATGAAGATTTAGACGATTTTAAACTTACCCATTTTGATTTAGACATTGAGAATACACCAAGACTTCATAAAATCTTAGAAGAACTATGGGAATACTCTTTTCAAGATGATAGCATATCAAAATTTAAAACCAAGGTTTTATTTTATAGGCTTATGGAAGAAGTATTTTCTTGCATAAAAATAGGGGATGATACTAAGGCTCAAGACCTATATAAAAAAGTGGCTGAATATATTCACAAACACTATAAGGAGCAAATAGATGTACCTAGATTGGCAGAAATATTTGAAGTAAATAGAAATAGGCTCTATTATGTTTTTAAAAAATATTCTGGTATGGGACCAGGGCAGTATCTACTAAACTATAGACTTAGTAGGGCTAGGGAAATTATATTTGTAGAAAATCTTGGAATACAGGAAATATCAGAAAGTGTGGGATTTAATGATCCCTTTTATTTTAGCCGTGTATTTAAGAAAAAATATGGAAAAGCGCCTAGAGATTATAGGAAAAAATCATAAATAGTCCAGTTTTTTTAAGAACCAGTGCATTCAAAAACTATTATGACCTTGATATACTACTATTGAGTTCGCAGGTGCGAACTGATTAGATTGGAGGAGTATAGATGAGAAGAATAATTGGAGTATTTCTTTCATTATTGGTTATAGTAGGACTAACAACAGCTTGTGGTAAGAAAGATGATGTGTTAGATAACAAAACAATAGTAGAGGAAGCTGCTGAAAATAGCGAAAAATGGCCTAGAACTTTCTTGGATGCTAAGGGCAATAAGGTAGTTATAGAGAAAAAACCAGAAAAAATAGTTTCTCTTTGGTATTCATATCCAGAGATATTGGTAGCCTTAGATGAAATGCCAATTGGAACTACAGAGTGTGAATTTTTAACATCATTAAATTATTTAAAAGATATAAAAGGTATGGACAGCCTTGTTGAGCTTGGAGATAAGTTAGCTCCAAATATAGAAAAAATAGTGGAATTAGAACCAGATTTAATCTTAGCCACTAGTAATCATGAAGCTATTTATAGCACCTTAACTAAGATTGCTCCAGTTATAATATTAGATAGAGAAGCATTTTATAACGATTGGACCTTAGGAGTCAGAACTTTTGGTGAAATTTTAGGCAAGGAAGAAGAGGCTGAACTTGTAATAGCTAGCATTATGGAAAAAATAGAAAATGGAAGAGAAAAATTAAAGCATATAGATGGAGAAACTATAGCACTTATAAAAACTTGGGATGGAAAAAGTTATTATGTAGAAAGCTCAAAAGACCCTTCCTATATATACACATTTGATGAAAAAAAGGGATTGGGTTTAACTCCTGATGAAGAGTTTGTAAAAATGGGAGGAGAAAATATTTCTATGGAAGGCTTATCTAAGATTAAGGCAGATCATATATTTTTAGAGGCAGACATTAGCTTAAATGAAAGTATACTTAAAGATTTAGAAAAAAACAGTGTATGGAACTCACTAGAAGCAGTAAAAAATGGCAATGTATATTTTCTTGATATATCAGCTATAACAGGTGGGCCACTTGCAACAGAATATGGAATAGAGTCAATTATAAATGCCTTAAGTAAATAGATAGGATTAGGAATCAGGTGTGGGAAAACTCACCTGATTTTTTTATAGAAAGGAGCGCTTTAGTGAATAAGAATAATAAGGATATATCAGAAGATAATCAGTCTTTGAACTTTTATAAAAAGGGCAAAATTCCATATAAATGGGTTATTTGCCTTAGCTTAGTGGTGCTGGTACTAAGCATAATAGTGTCTATAACAAATGGAGGAATAAGGATACCCTTTATAGAAGTTAAGGAGTCTATATATAATTTTGATAAAACTAATACAAATCATTTAATAGTTAGGGATTTGAGAATACCAAGAGTTATAGCAGGTGCTTTGGTTGGAGCTGCTTTTGCAGTAGCGGGAGGCATGATGCAAGGCATGACAAGGAATCCCATGGCAGATTCGGGTCTTTTAGGGCTTAATGCAGGAGCTGGATTCGCTTTAGCTATATGTCTGGCATTTTTTCCAGAAGCTAGTTATATGCAAATAATAATGTTTTCATTTTTAGGGGCAGGACTGGGAACCTTCTTAGTAAATTTTATTGCGTCATTTAAAAGTGGCAAAAATTCAGCTATGAAAATGGTTTTGGTTGGAGCAGCAGTAAGTGCGTTTTTATCTGCATTAGGGCAGGGGATAGCTCTATACTTTGATATACAAAGAAATATAATGTTTTGGACAGCAGGAGGAGTGGCAGGCTCTACTTGGGAGCAAATCAGATTGATAAGTCCATGGATAATAGGAGCCTTAGTAGGTTCTTTTATAATGGCTAAATCAGTTTCCATACTTAGTTTAGGTGAAGATGTGGCAATGGGACTTGGTCTTAATACACGAATGGTAAATATTTTATGCTCTCTAATAGTTTTGATACTTGCAGGTGGATCAGTAGCAGTGGTTGGAGCAGTAGGTTTTATAGGACTTGTAATACCACACATAGCAAGGTATCTAGTAGGTGTTGACTATAGAAGAGTTTTACCAACATGTTCCTTATTGGGTGCTATACTTATGGTTTTAGCAGACTTAGGAGCTAGAACTATAAGTCCACCATTTGAGATGCCAGTGGGTGTTTTAACTGCCCTTATAGGAGTACCTTTTTTCCTATATTTAGCTCGTAGCAAAGGAAGTGAATTATAATGAAAAATAAAAATATAGATGCTAGAGAATATGATGAAAAAGTATTCATTAAAAGAATGAATATATTTCTATGTTGTTTAGTGTTATTGATTTTATCAAGCATAATTAGTATAAATTCAGGGCATCTAAAATTAGCTCCCCTTGATACCCTTAGGACTATGTTAGGCAATGGTACAGCTAGGGAGAATTTGGTACTTTTTGATATAAGATTACCAAGGATACTCATTTCTATATTAATAGGTATGGGATTAGCTGTATCTGGCTGTGTAATACAAAATGTGACTAAAAATGATTTGGCAGAACCAGGTTTACTGGGCATAAATGCTGGGGCAGGTCTTATGGTGATAATATATACCTTATTAAATAAGGAGAAATCTTTTAATTCCATACTTATAATGCCATTTTTAGCCCTGCTTGGAGCAAGTCTAACTGCCTTTATAATCTATAAGGTAGCCTATAAAAAAGAAGATGGACTAAGTCCCATGAGGCTTATTTTGACAGGTATAGGTGTGCAAGCAGGACTTACAGCCCTTACAACTCTATTAGTTGTAAAGCTTGATGATACTCAGTTTAATATGATAGCTACTTGGCAGGCAGGGAGCATATGGGGAAGCAATTATCAAGATGTAATAATCATATGTCTTTGGTTAATTGTCTTGATACCTTATATTTTATATAAGTCTAAGGTTTTGGATGTTTTAAACTTGGGAGATGAAATATCTCATGGCTTAGGAATAGATGTTGAGAAGGAAAGACGATATTTGATAGGTGGAGCAGTGGCAATATCAGCTATTTGTGTAGCTGTAGGAGAGAATATAAGTTTTGTTGGTTTAATAGCACCCCATGTAGCAAAAAAACTTGTTGGACCAAAAAATATGATATTAATACCAACTAGCGCCCTTGTTGGAGGAGTATTAGTCTCAGTAGCAGACACTATAGCCAGAGTTATACTTCCTACATCAGAAATACCAACTGGGATAGTTGTTGCTATAATTGGAGCGCCATATTTTTTATATCTATTTGCTAAGAGTAAATATTAGGAGGAGAAAGATGAAAAGTATAGTTGCAGAGAAACTATCTATATCATATGAAGATAAAATAATTGTAGATAATTTAAATTTGGAAATACCCAAAGGCAAGATAACAACAATAGTAGGACCAAATGGATGCGGAAAATCAACCCTATTAAAAACTATGGGAAGAATTTTAAAACCCAGGTGCGGAGTAGTAAACCTAGATGGTAAGAGTATTCATAGCTTAACTACAAGGGAAGTTGCAAAAAAAATGGCAATATTACCCCAAACACCTCAAGCACCAAATGGACTAACAGTAAGAGAGCTTATATCTTATGGAAGATTTCCACATCAAAAAGGGATTGGGAAGTTAAATGATGAAGATAGAAATATTATATCTTGGGCTTTGGAGGCTACAAAACTTGAAGAAATACAAAATCAGGAAGTAGATAATCTATCTGGAGGCCAAAGACAAAGGGTTTGGATAGCTATGGCACTTGCCCAGCAAACAGAAATAATACTACTGGATGAACCTACAACCTACTTAGATTTATCCTATCAACTAGAGGTTTTAGAGCTCTTATATGATTTAAATAGAAGTGAAAAATGTACCATAGTTATGGTGTTACATGATTTAAACCTAGCAACAAGATTTGCAGACTATATGGTTGCTATTAAAGGTGGGAAAATTATAAGCAGGGGAACTCCAAATGAACTTATGACTTGGGAAGTCTTGAAAGATACTTTTAATATTGACGCAGAAATTAGTATAAATGATAAAACTGGAAAGCCAGCGTGCGTGTCTTATAATTTGATAAAAAACTAGGAAACAAGCCCTTTAGATAAAATAAAATCTAAAGGACTTATTTTTATGTAAAATAATTTTTATATACTTGCAACATTTCATATAACTTAGTTGTATACATAGTACAAGGATGATAAAAATATTTGATATCAACTTAAAGTGTGATACCATAATATATAAATTAACAATGTTAAATCTAAGGAAAATTCTATAAAGCTAAAAATCGAATTTGGATTAAAAATAAGTTACTTTAATAGAAAGATAGGTAAAGAAATGGAAGAAATAAAAATCTCTATAGATATAGGTTTCAAAAATTTATTAATATATTGGTCAATTGTAGCTGTATCTATTTTTATAGTTATTAGGCTAGTACAATTTGTTTTTAATATTTTGAAAAAAAGATATTAAAGTACCAAATAAAAATATATTGAGTATTAAGGAAGTAATGAAAAATTGTCATTACCAAACTATTTATATTAGTATCTAAAAACTAAAAATCAAATAAAGTTAAATGAAATTACTTTGTGGAGCTTACTATGATGATAGTAGATATATGTTTTGTTGGGATAATGGTATTCCAGAAATTAAGTTTCACGATTTAAGACATACAAATGAGATACTTTTACAGATGATATTTTATCTATGTAAGAGATTAATAAATAGCAGCACTAAAAGTAAAAATACACACAAAAAAAGATTAAAGCATTTGCTTTAATCTTTTTTATTTGGTACCGAAGGTGGGTCTCGAACCCACACGGTATTGCTACCATTGGATTTTGAGTCCAACGCGTCTGCCAATTCCGCCACTCCGGCATATTTTTAACAACAATAGAATAATAACATAAAAAATGGAAAAATACAAGAGATTTTAAATTGTGTTTACTGTAATTATCAGATGATGTATACTTATCAATAGATATAGAATTGGGAGTGAAATCAAGATGGATAATAAAAAATTAATGATAATAGATGGAAGTTCACTACTGTTTAGAGCATTTTATGCCCTACCTCTTTTGACTACAAAAGAAGGTATATATACCAATGCCATGTATGGTTTTTTAGGTATGCTTTATAATGTTATAGATGAATACAAGCCAGATTACATATCAGTGGCTTTTGATAAATCAGGACCAACTTTTAGACATGAATTATATGAAGATTATAAGGGGACTAGAAGTTCTGCACCAGATGAAATAAGGGGACAATTTACTAGAATAAAAGAGATTTTAGATGCTATGAATATTCATTATTTAGAGTCTGATAAGTATGAGGCAGATGATATAGCTGGAACTCTAGCAAGAGATGGCGAAACAAAGGGTATGGAGGTTGTTTTAGTTACTGGAGACAAGGATTATTTACAATTAGTATCTGAAAAAACTAAGGTTGTCATAACTAGAAAGGGTATCACTGAAACAGAAAAGTATGATTTAGATAAGATAGATGAAGTTTATAAGCTAACACCAAATCAGCTAATAGATTTAAAGGGCTTGATGGGAGATAGTTCAGACAATATACCAGGAGTACCAGGTATAGGAGAAAAAACTGGACTAAAACTTATACAAGATTTTCATTCTATAGATGGTGTCTATGAAAATATGGACAAGATAACAGGGAAAAAGAGAATAGAAAATCTAGAAAATAATAAGGATTTAGCTTATCTAAGTAAAGAATTAGGTACGATAATATGTGATGCAGACCTAGGTGTAAAAATAGAGGACCTAGAATACAAGGAAGTAAATGTTGACCAATTAGTACCACTTCTAGCTAAGTATGATTTTAATAATTTTTTAAATAAGTATGCTTCAAACTATAAAGAAGATGAAGAAAAGCGTGAAAAATATGAATATACTCTGATAACTGAGGAAAATATAGATGGTTTAATAACTAGTATAAAAGAAGATAAACAGTTTGGATTTAAACTATTGATTAATGGAGAAGACTTAATCAATGATGAGGTTTTATATCTAGCTATAAAGACTAAAAATATGAATACACACATACTTAACATAGTAGGTAGTTCGGAAATAAATATGTTTGAAATGAATGAAGGAATAGAACTATTTGATAGGTTAAAAGTTCTATTTGAAGATGACAGTATAGAAAAATTAGGACATAATCTTAAGGATGATATTGTTTTATTATTTAGACATGATATTAACATAAAAAATATAGTCTCAGATACAATGATTGGAAAATACTTGATAGATCCATCTCAAAGCACATATTCCATAAATGATATTAGCTTGGAGTTTTTTAATTATTATGGTCAAGATGAGGAAGTTTTATTAGGTAAAGGAAAGTCTAAAAAAGCTTTTGGCGACTTAACTTTTGAAGATTCTGCTGAGTACCTATCATTTTATTTAGATACTTCTATAAAAGCCAAGGAAAAGATAGACGAAATAATTTTAGAACAAAAAATGGTGGAATTATATCATGATATAGAACTTCCTTTAATAGAAGTACTTGCAAGTATGCAGTATATAGGATTTGAAGTTGATAAAAATGAGTTATCAAAACTTGAAGTAGAATTTGCAAAAGAGATAGATAGCTTGGTATTTAATATCCATGAATTAGCAGGCAGGCCTTTTAATGTAAATTCGCCTAAACAATTGGGTGAGATTTTATTTGAAGATTTAGGACTTCCAGTTATAAAAAAGACAAAGACAGGATATTCTACAAATGCAGATGTACTTGATAAGTTAAGGGGTCAAAATGAGATAATAGACCTTGTAATAAGATATAGAGAAATAGCAAAACTTAAATCTACCTATATAGATGGTTTATCAGAACTTATAAATAATAATACTGGTAGGATACATTCTACATTTAATCAAACCATAACAACAACAGGTAGGATAAGTAGTACAGAGCCAAACCTTCAAAACATACCTATTAGAACCCATGATGGTAGACAAATAAGAAGAGCCTTTGTATCAGCAGATAAATCTAAACTTATAGATGGGGATTATTCACAAATAGAACTTAGGGTGCTGGCTCATATATCAGAAGATGAGCATATGATAGATGCCTTTAAGCATGATATAGATATTCATACAAAAACAGCATCACAGGTTTTTGGCGTAAAACTCGAAGATGTAACCAAAGACCTAAGAGGTAAGGCGAAGGCTGTAAACTTTGGTATAATATATGGTATTTCAGATTATGGCTTATCACAAAACTTAAATATTACTAGAAATGAAGCAAAAGAATATATAGAAAGCTATCTGGCTAATTATGAAAAAGTTAAGGCATATATGGATGATATAGTAGACTTTGGTAAAGAAAATGGTTTTGTAGAAACTATATTTAAGAGAAGAAGATATATACCAGAACTTAAAAATAAAAATTTCAACATAAGATCTTTTGGAGAAAGAGTAGCTATGAATGCACCTATACAGGGTTCAGCTGCAGATATTATAAAGATGAGTATGGTAAAGGTATATAATGAAATAGAAAATAGAAATTTAAAGTCTAAGCTTATTTTACAGGTCCATGATGAGCTTATAATAGAAGCTGTAGAAGATGAGATTGAAGAAGTTACAGTTATGCTAAAAGAGATAATGGAAAGTATTATAGAGCTAAAGGTACCCTTGACTGTAGACTTAAAAGTGGGAGATAGTTGGTATGATACATTGTAAAGGGATATATGGGCTAACTGGTGGTATAGCAAGTGGAAAATCAACAGTTAGTGGTATTCTTACCAAGATGGGATATTCTGTTGTAGATATGGATAAGATATCTAGGGAGATATTTGAAAGAGGAAAACCAGCCTATATAAAAGTAGTGAATAATTTTGGAGAAGAAATACTTGATAAAGATGAGGAGATAGATAGAAAGAAACTAGGAAGCATAGTTTTTTCTCAAGCTGAAAAGTTGAAAATCCTAAATGATATAACACACCCAGAAATAATGAGGGAATCTAAAAATAAAATAGAAAACATATTAAAGGACGAAGACATAGTATTTGTAGATAGTCCTTTGTTGTTTGAAACTATAGATACTATGAAAAAATATGATTTGAATTTTGATAAGCTAATACTAGTCTATGTAAATAGAGAAACTCAAATAAAGAGACTTATTAAAAGAGATGGTATAGAAAAAGAGGAAGCTTATAAAATACTAAACTCACAAATGGACATAGAAGATAAGAGGGAAAAGGCAGATTATATAATAGAAAACACTGGAACTATAGAAGAATTGGAAGTAAAAGTTAGACAGTTACTTAAAGCACTATAAGGAGGTTATTTTATTTGAGTAAGAGAGTACATAAAATAATCGGTATTTTAATAATAATTATAATATTAGTATCATTATTATATAAATACTCAAGACACCCTGTGTCATATACAGATATAATTAAAGAAAACTCTGAAGAGTATGGAGTGGACCCATTTTTGGTAATGGCAATTATAAATGTTGAGAGTAAGTTTGATGCAAATGCTAGGTCTGGAAAAGATGCAAGGGGACTTATGCAGATAACTGCTCAAACTGGTCAATGGGGAAGTGAAATGATAGGGATAGAAGATTATACTCAGGATAGTTTATATCAGCCAGAAATAAATATAAAGATTGGAACCTGGTATATAAATAGATTGATGAAAGAGTTTGATGGAAATTTAGATCTAGTTTTGGCTGCCTATAATGGAGGTAGTGGAAATGTTAGAAAATGGCTCCAAAATCCAGACTATTCTGATGACGGGATAAATTTAAATCATATTCCCTTTGAAGAAACTAGAAATTATCTAGAAAGAGTAAAGAGGGATTATGAACTATATAGTGATAAACATAAGGATGTATTTGTAAAAGAGGGAACTAATAATGATAGATATTTAGTTTTACTACATGGAGTTAGAAAAAATATAAAAGATATAATTGCAAATGATTGATTTTAGGAGGTATATTTTGGCTAAGAAATTTAAGGTGCTAATAATGACAATGTGTTTATTATTTGTGCTAACTAGTTGTAAGGATCCAATGAAGGAAGATATAAAAGAAGAAAACAAAAAAGAAGAAGTATTTGAGCCTAAATATGGAGGAGAAATAAATCTACCTCTTACAAATTTGAAAACTTTAAATCCTTTATTAAATAAGAATGAATTATATTATTATTTTAATAAATTAGTATATGAATCTTTGTTTGAAATAGATGAATCCTTTGATGTAGCTAAAAAATTAGTAGATAGTTACTATATAGAAGATGAAGGTAAAACAGTTAGGATAAATCTTAGAAATGATGTTTTTTGGCATGATGGGGAGCAGTTAAAGGCTGACGATGTTATATTTACCTTAGATTGCATAAAAAAACTTGGTGAAGAGAGTATATATGGAAATTTAATAGCACAAGGATTAAATACCTATGGAAATTTTAATTTAAATAGAGATATTAAAATGGAAGGTAGTGGACTTGAACTTATTGTTGAATATTCTCAGCCTTATGGGAACAATTTGGAAGTTTTAACTTTTCCAATAATACCATCTCACCTATTTAAAAATGTAAATGAGGCTCTAAATCCTAAAGACTATACAATTATGGGAACTGGACCATTTAAGTTAGATACTTATGGTGAGTTTAAGGAGCTTAGACTTGCTGCAAATGAAAGTTATAGAGATGGAAAACCATACTTAGACTATGTTAATGGTGTAATTTTAGATGATAAAGAAGATATAATGATGTCTTTTGAAACAGGACAGTTAAATGCCATTATAGACATGGGTAATGGTTGGGAAAAATACGGAAAAAATAGTAGGATGAAAATAATGGAGTACCCATCATCTAGTTATGAATTTTTAGGTTTTAATTTTAAAAATGAAATATTTGAAGGAAACAGGGGCAAGCATCTTAGAAAGGCAATAGCCTATGCAATAGATAATGATGAAATCATAGATAAGGCCTACCTAGGTCATGCTAAAAAAACTGATTTACCCCTACAACCCAATTCTTGGTTAAATATGGGGAGCAGATATGATTTTGATAAAAAAGCTGCTATAGAAGAGCTGAAATTTGCAGGCTATAAAAATAAGGATGCGGATGGTTATTATTTAGATGAAGATAATAACAGGTTAAAATTTAAGCTATTAACTGATACATTAAATCCGACAAGGTTTAATGCAGCAGATAATATAAGAAAAAATTTAAAGGCCATAGGTATAGAAGTAGAACTTTGGTCACAAGAACAATCTACCAATTTAACTACTAAGGAAGAAAAGGATAAACAGTGGGATTTAGTCCAGAGTGAAATAGCCAAGGGAAACTATGATTTAGTATTATCTGGCTGGGATTTATCTTATATTCCTGATTTGTCTTTTATGTTCAGTAGTAGTAAAATAGGAAGTAGTAATTTTATTAACTATTCAAACAATAATACTGATAAGTTATTAGAAAATGTTTTTTATTCAGGGGGGAGTAGAGAGGTCAAATTAAATAATTATAAAAAATTAAATAATAATTTAATAGAAAATTTACCTTACGCTAGTATTTGCTTTAAAAACAAAGCTCTTATTATAGATAATAAATTTGCAGGAGAGAACAAACCAACTTTTTATAATCCATATAAAAAATTAGATAAATTATTTATTAAATAATACAATTAAAATAGGCAAATAGATTGCTTTAAAAGATTGTAAAAAAAATAACATTATGTTAGAATAATAGGGTAATACTAGGAAATCTAAGAGTGAAAATCAAATTTAATACGTCCTTTCTTCAGCATAAAGAAAGGGAGTATACCTATTAAAATTAGGTATACTTTTGTTTGTGTCTAAACCAAAATAGTTGATACTACCTAGTAGTATGAAATAGACTAAATATTAAAAAAGAGGTGGAATACATGGGACAAGAAAAGCTAACTTTCAAGGGTGGAGTTAATGTACCTCATTATAAGAGTTTAACAGAGAATAAAGCCTTAGAGAAAGCGGCAGAACCAGCAAAGGTATATATACCTTTACAACAACATATAGGTGCGCCTTGTGAAGCAGTTGTAAGTGTTGGGGACAAAGTAAAAATGGGTCAAGTGATTGGAAAATCAGATGCTTTTGTATCTGCAAGAGTACATTCAAGTGTATCAGGAGAAGTTAAAGAAATAAAGAAAATGGATGTTCCTGGTTCATTGGGAGTAAATTGTGTTGTAATAGAATCTGATGGGTTAAATGAAGTAGATGATTCTATGACAGTATATAGTAGTCTTGAAGATATAAAACCAGAACAAATATTAGAAGCTATAGACTTAGCTGGAATAACAGGTCTTGGGGGAGCGAGCTTTCCAACTAAAGTAAAATTATCACCACCAAAAGATAAGGTAATAGATTATATTATTTTAAATGGTGCTGAATGTGAACCGTACTTAACAGCAGATCATAGACTTATGTTAGAAAATACATCTGATGTAGTTTTTGGTATAAGGGCAATAATGAAAGCATTAGGAGTAAACAGGGGAGTAATAGCTATAGAAGACAATAAAATGGATGCAGTTGAAGCTATACAAGCAGAAGCTAGCAAATATGATAATGTTGAAGTAAAAGTATTAAAAGCTAAATACCCTCAAGGTGATGAAAAGAGAATAATATCAGCAGTAACTGGCAGGGAAGTTCCTTCAGGAGCATTACCTATGGAAGTAGGCTGTGTTGTAAATAATATAGGAACTGCAAAAGCTATAGCTGATGCAATATTAAGAGGAAAACCTCTATATGAAAGAGTAATAACTATAACAGGTCATGCAATTGGAGAACCTAAAAACTTAGTTGCAAAGGTTGGAACACCATTTAAAGAGTTAATCGCTCAAGCAGGTGGCTTTAAAAGTGAACCTGGAAAAATAGTAATGGGTGGACCAATGATGGGACTAGCACAATATTCTATAGAAGTTCCTATGGTTAAGGGAACAAGTGGAATTTTAACATTTACTAAGGAAGAAGCAGAGAAAAAAGAAGTATCTGCATGTATTAAATGTGGTAGATGCTTAACTGTTTGTCCAGTACATTTACAACCAGTATATATATCAGCTTGTGCTATAAAAAATAATTTTGAACTAGCTGAAAAATATAATGCTATAGATTGTGTAGAGTGTGGAGCTTGTTCATTTATATGTCCAGCAGGTAGACCATTAACAGAATCTATTAGATTAGCTAAAAGAGAAATACTAGCTAACAAAAAGAAATAAGGAGGAGATTATAGTGAAAGAAAACACAGTTGAAACAAATGAAAAAGATATAATCATCCCTGATATGTTAATAGGTTCATCTTCTCCACATATAAGAACGAATGAATCTGTAAATCGTATCATGCTAGATGTGATTATTGCTTTAGTTCCAGCTATATTAGGTAGTATTTACTTATATAGAGGAGCAGCAGTACAAACCATATTACTTTCTGTTGTAGCAGCAGTTATAGCGGAAGTAGCAATGCAAAAATTATTTAAAAAACCAGTAACAATCAAAGATTTAAGTGCAGTTGTAACAGGTATTTTATTAGCTTTTAATATACCAGCAGGAGCACCTTGGTATGTGCCAGTATTTGGTTCTGTATTTGCCATAGTAGTTGCAAAACAATTATTTGGTGGATTGGGACAAAACTTTATAAATCCAGCTTTAGCAGGTAGAGCGGCACTTATGGCTTCTTGGCCATCAGCTATGACTACTTTCTCACAACCAGTAGCATTTATAGCTGGGGCAAGTGGAGCATCTGTAGATGCAGCAACATATGCAACACCACTTGTAAAATTAGGATTAGAAGCACCAGCAGCAGATATAATAAGCCAATTACCAAGTCTTAAAGATATGTTTTTAGGTAATATAGGTGGTACTATAGGAGAAACTTCAGCTTTATTATTATTAATAGGTGCAGCTTATTTAATATATAGAGGTGTAATCGATTGGAAGGTTCCAGTTGTATATATCCTAAGTACAGCAGTAGTTTTAGTAGTGTTAGGAGTTAATCCAAGTTTATTAATGTACCATATCTTAAGTGGTGGATTAATACTAGGAGCATGTTTTATGGCGACAGACTATGTATCAATCCCTGTTAATTCTAAAGGTAGAGTAATATTTGCTATAGGAGCAGGTTTATTAACAGCTATTATAAGGGTTAAGGGTGGATATCCAGAAGGAGTTTCATATTCAATACTTCTTATGAACGTTTTAACACCAATAATAGAAAAATTTACAACGCCAAAAGTATTTGGGAGGGTAGATTAAGATGAATAAAACATTAAAATTAGGTATAACTCTTTTAATAATATCTTCAGTAGCAGCAGGAATCTTAGGATTTTCAAATAAGGCTACTAGTGGAAAGATAGCAGAAATAGAGCTTAAAAATACACAAGATGCCTTAGCGGGTATATTTGGAGAATTTGAAACATATGAAGAAACAGATGCAGCAGAATTAGAAAAATTAAGAAGTACAGATGAAAATTTAGTTGCAGTTTATAAAATAATTGATGGCGGAGAAACAGCAGGTTATTCTGTAACGACAACTTCTAATGGTTTCGGTGGAGCTATTGAAATCATGGTAGGTATAAATTCTGATGGTGAAGTATTAGGAGCAAGAGTACTTAAACATTCAGAAACAGCAGGTATAGGTTCAAAAGCAGCAGATCCAACATTTACAGATTTATTTACAGGTCAATCTGCAAGTGAAGAACTGCAAGTGGAAACTATATCAGGTGCTACTATAACAAGTACAGCTGTTATCAAAGGTGTAAATAATGCAAGATTAGTTTATCAAGAAGTTGCAGCAAACTAGATTTGGGGGTGTAGATTATGAAATTAAGCGAAATTTTGAAAAATGGTATAATAAAGAATAACCCTATATTTGTTCAGTTAATAGGTATGTGTTCAGTACTAGCAGTAACAACAAGTGTTCAAAACAGTTTAGCTATGGGGCTAGCAGTAACAGCAGTTTTAGTAGGTTCTAACTTTGTAATTTCATTATTAAAAAATGTAATTCCAGATGATATAAGAATACCAGCATTCGTTGTTGTAATAGCAACATTTGTAACAGTAATAGAAATGTTTATGAAGGCTTATGCTCAGCCAATATATCAATCTTTAGGTATTTTCTTACCTTTAATAGTAGTTAACTGTATAATCCTTGCAAGAGCAGAGGCTTTTGCATTTACAAATGGTTTAGTACCTTCAATAGTAGATGGTATAGGAACAGGACTTGGATATACAGTAGCAGTTTTAATTTTAGGAACTATAAGAGAAGTTTTTGGAGCAGGAACGTTTTTAGGAATTCAAGTAATAAGTAATCCAATAGGTATTTTAGTAATGCCAGCAGGTGCTTTTATAGTTTTAGGTATACTAGTGGCCTTATTTAAAATAATAATGGCTAGGCAAGAAGCAAACTAAAGGGGGCAAAAATAATGGAATTAGGAAAAATTCTACTTAGTACAATACTTGTAAATAACTATATATTTGCAAGATTCTTAGGTATATGTCCATTCTTTGGAGTTTCAAGCAAAATGGAAACATCTATAGGAATGGGTGCAGCAGTAACATTCGTTGTTACAATATCATCAATAATAACATATTTTATACAAATGCTTTTAGATAAATTTAGCATAGGGTACTTACAAACAATAGTGTTTATATTAGTAATAGCAGCACTTGTTCAATTCGTTGAAGTTGCAATGAAGAAAATAAGTCCAACTCTATATAATGCACTTGGAGTTTATTTACCACTTATAACTACAAACTGTGTTGTACTAGGAGTAGCTATATTAAATATACAAGAAAAATATACTTTAATACAAACAACAGTTAATGCAATAGGTGCTTCACTTGGATTCACTTTAGCATTAGTATTAATGGCAGGAATAAGAGAAAAGTTAGTTATCGCAGATGTTCCAGAAGCTTTAGAAGGATTCCCAATAGCTTTAGTATCAGCAGGGTTAATGTCTATAGCCTTCTTAGGATTCAGTGGACTTATATAGGAGGGGTTTATAATGGAGATGATGTATCCCATAATAGTACTAGGAGGATTAGGATTTTTATTCGCAGTACTTTTATCAATAGCAACAGAAGTCTTTGCTGTTGAGGTAGACCCTAAAGAAGAAGCGATATTAGCGGCTCTACCTGGCGCAAACTGTGGTGGATGTGGATATCCAGGATGTGGAGGATTAGCAAAAGCTATAGCAGACGGAAAAGCACCAGTTAATGCATGTAGTGTTGGTGGAGCAGCATCAGCTGAAAAAATAGCAGAAATAATGGGGACTACAGCAGGTTCAACTGATAAACAAGTAGCAGTTGTACTTTGTCAAGGTGATTGTGAAAAAGCAAAAGATAAATATAAATATCAAGGTTTAAATGATTGTAGAGCGCAAAACGTTGTACAAGGGGGAAGTAAAGCTTGTAATTATGGATGTCTAGGATGTGGAACATGTAAAGATGTTTGTGCATTCGGAGCTATCGAAATAGTTGATGGAATAGCAGTTATAGACAAGGACAAATGTGTTGCTTGTGGAAAATGTATAACAGCTTGTCCTAAAAAGATTATAGAATTAGTACCATATAAAAACGAATACATTGTAAAATGTAGTAGCAAGGATGCAGGTAAAGACGTTAGATCAACTTGTACAATAGGTTGTATAGGATGTCAAATGTGTGTTAAAGCATGTCCTAAAGAAGCTATTACATTTGAAAATAATCTAGCGAAAATTGATTATAGTAAATGTATAAACTGTAGTATATGTGCTGGAAAATGTCCAACAAAAGCGATTTTTCCAGGAATGACTAAAAAAGAACAAAAAGAATTAGAAGCTAAAAAAGCTGGTATAGTTACAGAAGAAGTAAAAGAAGAAGTAAAAACTGAACCTGCTAAGGCAGAAGCAGTTGAAGAAACAAAAGAAGATTAATTATAAGATGAAAACTTTAATAAAAAACATCCTGAAATTTCAGGATGTTTTTTATTTGCCTTATAATATTTTTTCATATATAAATTTTATATTTTAAAATTCTATACAAATAAGTTTTTGTTTGTATTTTTAAGGAAAAATTAAGAAAGTTTTAAAGTATTATTAGGATATGTATTATAAAGTATAGTGTAAATTTGTTTTATATTTTTTGTAATAAATATTCAAATCCAGTAATTTATTTGCTACTACTAGGCTTGTATTTAAAAAACATCAATGATAAACTATATTTGTGTTTAAAATAGGCATTTGGAGAAGATGATATGATAACAAAAGGCGACAAAATTTTAATAGGTTTAGTAATAGTAATTAGTATTTTAGCCATGTTTTTTATAAAAAATATGATAAATAATATAGGTGAAAAATATGTAGTGATAAAAGTTGATGGAGAAGAATATAAAAAAATACAGATTATAGAAGATATGGAGCCAAAAGAAATTGCAGTAAAGACAGATTTCGGATATAATTTAGTAGAGGTAGATTCTGAAGGAGTTAGAGTTGTTGAAGCATCTTGTAAAGATAAATTAGATGTAAAGCAAGGTAAGATAAAATCTATGGGGGAAATTTTAGTTTGTTTGCCCAATAGACTTACAGTAGAAATAGTAGGAAATAGCACAGACACTGAAGTAGATAGGATAAGTAGATAGGTGAAATTATGAAAAATACAAAAAAAAATATCTATTTATCTCTTTTAGTTGCAATTGGTCTTGTACTTTCCATAGTAGAGAGTAGTTTACCATCTTTAGTAGTTTTTATACCTGGTATGAAACTAGGATTTTCAAATATAGTGATTCTAACTGCCATAGTACTTTTAGGATTTAAAGAATCTATACTAATAGCTATATTGAAAAGCTTACTTTTAGTAGTAGCAACAGGTAATGTAACATCCATAATGTATGGATTACCAGCAGGTATATTTAGTGCAATAATGATGAATATATTCTATAATAATTTCTCAAAAAAAATTCCAGTTTTTAGTTTGATAGGAGTAAGTATAATTGGTTCTATAAGCCATAATTTAGCACAGATAACAATGGCTGTGATTATACTTGGAAATGTAAATATTTATACATATTTACCGCTTATGAGTATGGTATCATTAGTAACAGGATACTTTGTAGGACTTGTTACCCACTATGTAACTAAAAACTTAGAACAAAATATAGAGATAAATGGTGAAATAAAATGAAATACAAAATTATATTAGCCTCAAATTCTCCAAGGAGAAGAGAGATTTGTGAGAGGTATGGATTAAATCCAGAAATAGTAATACCTAAAATTGAAGAAAAAACTAGAAGTATAGAGAAACCTTATGAAACAGTAATGGCTTTAGCTTTTGAAAAAGCAAATTCTATAGCAAGTAATTTAACTGAGAATGAAATAGTTATAGCAGCAGACACGATTGTATATCATAATGGAGAAAAATTAGGTAAGCCATCTACAAAAGAACAGGCACATAAGATGCTAAAATCTTTAAGTGATAGCTATCATAGTGCAATAACTGGAATTAGTATAATACAAGGTAATACAAATTTAAAAATTATAGATTATGTTGAAACAAAAGTAAAATTCAAAAAATTGACAGATGAGATTATAGACAGATATATAGAAACGAACGAACCAATGGATAAAGCAGGAGCTTACGGTATACAGGGATGGGGTCAACTATTAGTTGAGAAAATCGATGGCTCATATTTAAATATTGTGGGATTACCAATAGAGAAAATATCAGATTTATTAAGGGCATTTTTTAACATAGAGTTAATGTAAAGGAGTGTTTGCTTTGGAGATTAAAGTGTTGGAGAATAACTACACTATAAAAGACCTTCCAGAGACAGAAAGACCTAGAGAAAAGCTTTTAAAATATGGAACTGAATATTTATCAAATGAAGAATTAGTAGGACTTATAATAAGAACTGGTAATAGACAAGATACAGCAGTAGAGTTAGGAAGAAAAATTTTATCTTTGGATTCTGAGGGGATTAGGTTTTTAACAGATGTAACTGTGGAAGAACTAAAAAAGGTAAAAGGTGTTGGCGATACCAAGGCATCACAAATCTTGGCAGCTATAGAACTGGGACGCAGGCTTAATTATAGCGAAAATCTTAGTAAGATTAGAATAAATAGTCCAAGTAGTATTGCAAATACTTTTATGACAGAGATGAAATTTTTACAGAAAGAACATTTTAGAGTGATGTTATTAGATACTAAAAATCAAATAATATCAGTTGAAGAAATTTCTATTGGAACTTTAAATGCATCCATAGTTCATCCAAGGGATGTTTATAAAATTGCAATAAAGAAAAATGCTAACTCAATAGTCCTAATGCATAATCATCCCAGTGGAGACCCAACTCCTAGTAGGGAAGACATAAATGTAACAAAGAGACTAGATGAAGTTGGTAAAATAATGGGGATAAAAGTATTAGATCATATAATAATAGGGGACAATAGATATATTAGTTTTAAAGAAGAGAAAATAATTTGACTCGAAGGGGAGGATTACTTAATGTCATTTTTCAATGGATTTGTAAAAAACATGGGAATAGATTTAGGTACAGCAAATACACTAGTGTATATAGATGGTCAAGGCATAATAGCTAGAGAACCTTCTGTAGTGGCTAAGGATACAAGAACAGGAAATATACTTGCTGTAGGAGAAGAAGCAAAAAAAATGATTGGTAGAACACCAGGAAACATAATAGCTATAAGACCATTAAAGGATGGAGTAATAGCAGACTTTATAGTAACTAAAGACATGCTTAAGTACTTTATAGGAAAAGCAGTTAAAGGTAAGACATTTTTTCAACCAAGAGTTGTTGTGTGTGTGCCATCAGGAGTTACAGAAGTTGAAAAAAGAGCTGTAGAAGAAGCAGCTATACATGGAGGGGCTAGAGAAGCCTTTTTAATAGAAGAACCAATGGCGGCAGCTATAGGCGCAGGGCTTCCAGTCCAAGAGGCAACAGGAAGTATGATAGTTGATATAGGAGGAGGTACTACAGAAGTTGCAGTAGTGTCTTTAGGTGGAATTGTAACATCTCTATCAATAAGAATAGGTGGAGATGAATTAGATGAATCAATAGTTAGATTTATAAAACAAAAATATAGCCTACTAATTGGTGAAAGAACAGCGGAAGAAGTAAAAATGGAAGTAGGAAATGTATTTGAATCAAGTGAAAAAAATCAAATGGAAATAAGGGGTAGAGATTTAGTAACTGGACTTCCTAAAACTATGATTATAACATCAGATGAAATTTTTGAAGCCTTAAAAGAGCCAGTAAGTGGAATAGTTAATGCTATAAAATCTACACTTGAAAAAACTCCACCAGAGCTTGCATCTGACATTATGGAACATGGAATAATGTTAACAGGTGGTGGTGCTTTATTAAATGGTATAGACAGTTTAATCAAAAAAGAAACTGGTATAGCTACAAATATAGCAGAAGAACCATTAGATTGTGTAGCCATAGGAACTGGTAAGGCTTTAGACAATATAGAGATACTGAAAAAAACTTATACTAGAAATGCAAGATAAAGTGGTGATAGTATGTATTTTTTAAAGAAAAATAAAGAAAGGATAATAATTATTTCGG
Source organism: uncultured Tissierellia bacterium (assembly GCA_946402705.1). Classification (GTDB taxonomy): domain Bacteria; phylum Bacillota; class Clostridia; order Tissierellales; family Tissierellaceae; genus CAMIXG01. The sequence continues at coordinate 20,632 of CAMIXG010000002.1, forward strand.
TAGTTATTATCCTAATTTCTATAATATCAAGAACTAATGTTGCCAGAAGTAGCATTAGTAAAATAGAGAAGATTACAGGAAATGTATTGTCTCCAGTATTTGGTGTTGCCAATAAAGGCAGTCAAAAAGTATCTGGAGGTTTTAAGGATATTAAAAATATCTTTACTTTAAAACAAAGAAATGAAGAACTAGAGAAAAAAGTTGCAAAATTAGAAGATGAAAATAGAAAATATGAAACTACTATTAGTCAAACAGAATATCTTAGAAATGAATATGAACTATCAAAATCGACTCAGTATAACCTTATAAAGTCTGATGTAATCGGAAGGGAAGATGGAAACTGGTTTAGTAGGTTTATGATAGATAAGGGAACTAAGGATGGTGTTAAAACTGGAGATATAGTAGTTAGGGCAGTGGAGATAGAGCAGGGAGTAGTTATAGAAGGACTAGTTGGAAGAATAATAGATGTTGGAGATAACTGGGCTAAGGTTGTAACTATAATAGATGAACTTAGTAATATTTCTTTTAATGTTATAAGAACTCAGGATAGTGGTATAGTTTCTGGAGATTTAGAAAAGGAACTAGTAGGATATGTTTTCGATGATAAGGCAGATGTGGTAAAGGGAGACAGATTATACACATCAGGACTGGGTGGAAAATTTAAAAAAGGTTTATACATAGGTGATATAGAAGAAGTTGTAAATGATAATGAAGATATGGTTAAGAGCATCAAGGTTAAACCAGCTATCGATTTCAAAAAAATCTATACAGTTTATGTATTATCAGAATAGAAGAGGTAGATTATGAAGTTTTTAATTTTATTTTTAGTGGCTCTAGTAAGTACCATACTACAGGGAACAGTTGCACCCTACATAAGCATAATGGGAGTAAAGTGCAATTTGATTTTAGCAGTAGTTGTTTCAATTGCTTTAGTAAATAGAAAGCCTTATGGAAGTGTTATGGGACTTATTATGGGACTTATTCAAGATGTTTTATTTAGTCCAATAATAGGAATAAATGCCCTTATATATTTTGTGATTGGATATGTATTGGAAAATATAGAGATGCATTATAGCAGAGATGATATATATATGCCAGTGTTTATAATGGCCTTAAGTACTTTAGGATATAACTTATTGTACTTTATTTTAATGTTTTTTTCTGCCTATGATATATCCCTATTATTTTTCATTAAATATAAACTTATAATAGAACTGATATATAATACACTATTGATAATATTATCTTATAAGGTGATATCTAGTATATTTGTAGCACCAGACATAAGATTTTATAGAGAATAAGAGGTGAGAAATTGAACTTTAAAGGAAGGTTTGGAGATAGATATAATATTTTGATAATGGTATTGAGTGTTTTAATGCTAGTCTTGGTAGTCAAACTTGCTATATTAACTATAGCAGAAGGAGATTACTATAGAGATATGGCAGACAATAAAAGACTAAAAGAGATACCAATAACTGCTCCAAGAGGAGAAATTAGAGATAGAAATGGTAAATTAATAGCTGGAAATAAGCCTAGTTTTACAGTTCAATTATTCAAGGATGAACTGGATAACTTGGATAAGGAAAATAGGAATAAAAGTGTTTTAAACCTATCTAGAGTTTTAGGTAATGACGGTGTAACTTATCTTGATGAATTCCCAATAGAATTAAATGTCTTTAAATATAAAACAAATGAAGATTACCTATCAGAAGAGTTAAAGCCAAAAGAAAAGGTACTACAAATCATAAAAGATAATAATTTAATAGGTGAACTTTTAGACTTAAAATACAATGAAAAAGAGTATCCAGAACATGTGGACTTTGTAGTTGCAGAATATATGATGCAGGCTCTTAGAACCAAGGGAATAGAAATACCTATAGAAGTTGATCGAAGTGGAGAAAATGTGATTTTATACTATAGGGATGACAAAGATATCAGCACTTGGAAAAAAGAGTATGGCATAAATGAAAGTGTAGGAGCCAAGGAAGCTTTACTACAACTTATAAATGGTAACAGTGGGATTATGAGAGAGGTTGTTAATCACTCCATGTCTAGAAAGATAGTTTATGACAGATTAACAGCTAAAGGACTTATACCAAATGTAAAACTTGAAGAATATTCTTTAACTTATGATGAAGAATATGAAAATCAAAAACGAGAATTGATGAAAAAATTTGATTATGTAACTTTTGATACAAGTGGAGAAGAAGATTTTTTAAGGATCTTTAAACAAATTTCTCTAAATAATTTTATTGTATCAACTGCCAAGAAAAAAAACTTTAGTGGAAGTGAAGGGCTATATGCACCAGTTGAAGATTTACTTAAAATGCTTAAAGAGGAAGATCGGGATTTAAGATTTAAGGTTAAAATAAATGAAGCTACTGAGACTGCAGAGATAGAATATCTTGGAAAAGATAAGATGGGGAAAAATTCTGTAGTGGAATTTATTATAAAAAAATCAGAGGAATTAGATGTTTTAGATGATTTCTTAAAAGCAGATGAAATAAGAGGACTAGCTCAATCACAATTATTAAAGGATGGAATTAATACTAAAATATCTGTAAGTGATGGTTATGAATACACTTTCTTAAGGGATAAGGAGTCTATTTATAACAAGTCTAATAAAATTGAAAAAGATGCCAGTGCAAAAGAAGCCTTTGATAAACTTAGGGAAAAACAAGAAATAAGCCCAACTTTATCAAAATATGAAGCTAGGTCTATCTTGGTGATTAATAGCGCCCTATCTCATCAAAGTCATAAGGCCTATGCACCAATTAATATAGCCTATGGATTAAAGGATATGACAGTTGCTAAGATAGAAGAGGGACTTGCTGATGTAAGTGGAGTTGATATATCAATAGAACCTGTTAGATATTATCCAAATGGAGAAACTGCTGCACATATATTAGGATATCTTGGAAGGATAAGTCAAAAATCTGAAATTGAAGAGTATGTTGACGAAAAGGGATATTCTCCAAATGATATAATTGGTAAAACTGGTATAGAACAAAGTTTTGAGGATAATCTAAGAGGTAAAAATGGATTTAAGAGGGTAGAAGTAGATGTTTTTGGAAATACTACCAAGGTTATAGAAGAGAAAAAACCTATACCTGGCGATAATATCTATTTATCCATAGACTTAGATGTTCAAAAAGAAGCTGAAAGAGCCTTAGAACAAAGTTTAGTAGGAATAAGATCAGGAGGATCCTATAAGAGTAAGTGGGGTAACTATGCATTTGCAACAAATGGTGGTAGAGCTTATAGAAATGCAACATCGGGCTCTACTGTAGCAGTAAATGTAAACAATGGAGATGTAATAGCAATGGCCAGTTATCCAGCCTATGACCCAAATCTTTTCTCAACGGGTATATCTTCAGGAGATTGGGAAAGTTTATTTCCTGAAAATGAGGAAGATCAGTTGGCACCAAGGCCACTTTATAATATAGCTACACAAACAGCAGTTCAGCCAGGATCAGTATTTAAGATGGTAACAGCACTTGCAGGGCTTGAGCAAGGTCTTAGTCCTAAGAGAACCATTAGAGATATGGGCTATGTAAGTGTAGGTAATGATGAGTTTAGTTGTTACCTTAGAAAAAAAGGTGGAAGTCATGGAGCTGTAGATGTTGAAAAAGCTTTAGAAGTTTCATGTAACTACTATTTTTATTCTTTGGCCCTAGGTATGAATCAAAAAACTGGAGAAAACCTAGGTATAAAGGTTACAATTGATGATATAATAAATATGGTAGAGCAACTTGGTATGAATGATAAGACTGGTATAGAAATAAAGATACCATCTGAAGTTTCAGGAGGAGCACCAAATCCTAAGGTAAAAGAAGATGGAATGAAAAATATGCTTAGGAATTTCCTTAGAAAAAATATGAGAAGTTATGTTGCAGAAGATGCTAAAATTAGTGACCAAGAGTTGGAAAATATAATTGAAGAAGTAGTTAGTTGGACAGATATCCAGCCAGTTTTAACTAAGAGGGATGTTGTTCTTAGACTTAGGGAATATGGAATAAATTCTGAGAGAATACTCCCAGGTAATAAGGAAGACCTTGCAGATAGTATAAAATATAACTACTTAAACCAAGCAAGATGGACTATGGCAGATACAATAAATGTAACCATAGGACAAGGACATAATGCCTATACACCAATTCAGATGGCAAATTATATAGCATCAATAACAAATGGTGGTTATAACAATAAATTGACTTTGATAAATAATATTAAGGATTATAACAATTCTAAAATAGTATATGAACCAAAAAGAGAATCTGTAAAACTAGATTTGAATAATCCTGAAAACTTAGAGAGTCTAAAAAGAGGTATGCTTAGAGTTTCTAAAACAGGTACTGGTAGAAGAACTTTTGCAGGAGTTCCAGTAAATATAGGTAGTAAGACTGGTACTGCTGAAAAAGATGGAAAGATACCAGGAACAAATGAAAAATATGATAACTTTGGTTGGTTTGTAGCGTTTGGACCATACGAAAAACCAGAAATAGCAGTAGCTAGTATAATATTTCAAGGTGGTAGTGGAGGTAATGCTGGGCCAATGACAAGAGATTTAATAGCTGAGTATTTAGGCTTAAATTCGGAAGCAAAGATTCAAGAAGAAGAGCAGTTACCTTTCAAAAATAAATTAACTCAATAAATATGAAAGGGAGAAACAATATGATTGAAGAGAGGGTCAATTTTCGTGGTGAAAATGATGGTGTTCATCTTATAGTAGAGGGTGGAAACTTTAGAAATATATTAATAGAGTTGGATAAGAAACTAAAAAAGGGAAAAGGCTTCTATGATGGAGCCAAACTCCTTTCAATCTATTCGGAAGAACTTTCTATCTTAGAAAAGATTGAAATAGCCTATAGATTAAAGTATAAGTTTAAATTTGTTTTAGATGATGAAGAACTTACTAAAATGATGCAGGAAGATAAAAAAGAAGAAAAAAAAATTGTAGAAATGCCCCAAGACATATATACTAGATGTGACACCTTGTTTATCCATAGAACAGTTAGATCAGGACAAGTGATAACTCACGAGGGAAGTATAGTTATAATAGGTGATGTTAATCCAGGTGCTATAATAGAAGCTAAACTTAATATAATAGTTCTAGGAAACTTTAGAGGTAGTGGAAGTGCAGGAGAGAATGACGAAAACTCAATAATAGCTGCTTACAGGTTAAATCCTACACAGTTAAAAATAGCAGATAAAATAGCAAGAGCACCAGACGAGAAAGATACGGACCATAATAGAAGTTCTTTGCCAGAAATAGCTAGAATAATAAATGGGAAAATAGTTATAGAACCTTATTTACCAAACAAATAATTAAGGAGGATATTTAATGGGCGAAAAACAAAAGGGAATAGCAATAGTTGTTACTTCTGGGAAAGGTGGAGTAGGTAAGACTACTACATCTGCAAACATAGGTACAGGACTTGCATTGAAAGGAAAATCTGTAGCAATAGTAGATGCAGATATAGGTCTTAGAAACCTAGATGTTGTTATGGGATTGGAAAATAGAATAGTATATGACTTGGTAGATGTTGTAGACGGAAATTGTAAGTTGACTCAAGCACTTATAAGGGACAAAAGACAAAGTGAGCTTTACTTATTACCAGCAGCACAAACTAAAGATAAGACTGCTGTAACACCAGAACAGATGTTAGACTTGGTTAATCAATTAAAAGAAAAGTTTGATTATGTAATCATGGACTCACCTGCAGGAATAGAACAAGGATTTCAAAATTCTATAGCAGGAGCAGATATGGCTTTAGTAGTTACTACACCAGAAGTATCTGCTGTTAGAGATGCAGATAGAGTAATTGGACTTTTAGAATCAAATGAGATACAAAATCCAAGACTTATTATAAATAGAATAAGACAAGATATGGTAAATAGAGGAGACATGCTAGATAAAGAAGATATAATGGATATTCTTGGCATTGATCTAATAGGAATAGTACCAGATGATGAAGCTATTGTTATATCAACAAACAAGGGAGAGCCAGTAGTTTCTAGTGGTGATAATATTGCCAGTAAGGCATTTGATAACATAACTAGAAGGATAATGGGAGAAGAAATCGAACTAATAGACTTAGATGCTAATCGTGAAGGAAAAATGAGTAAAATATTGAAATTATTATTTAATAAATAGGAGGAGTATACATTGGACTTTTTTAGTTTATTCAAGAAAAAAGAAAGTAGTAAAGATGTAGCTAAAGAAAGACTAAAACTTGTATTAGTACAAGATAGAACTGATATTGCTCCAAAGTTTTTAGAAATGATACAGGGAGAAATATTAGAAGTTATATCTAAATATGCAGATGTAGAAACCGACGAAATCGATATAAAACTAACTAGAATGAAAAGAGACGATAGCACTACAATATCAGCTTTAGTTGCAAATATACCATTTACTAACCCTAGAAATTTTAATTAGGAGAAGAGAATGATAAAAAGACATAAATTAATAGTGCTTTGTTTAATAATGTCTGTAGTACTTGCAGGATGTGGAAAATCAAAAACACCAGTACAATCTGAAACTAGTTTTTTGATGGACACTGTGGCTACAATAAGTATATATGATAAAAAAGATAAGGACATAATTAATCAAGCTTTTAAGAGAACTACGGAAGTAGAAGATTTAATGAGTAAAACCATTGCTAAAAGTGACATAAGTAATATCAATAAAAATGCAGGGGAAAAAGGTGTTAAGGTATCAGAGGAAACTTATAACATCATAAAAAAAGCTTTGGAGATAGCAGAAAAAACTGATGGTGCCTTTGATCCAAGCATAGGACCCTTGGTAGAACTTTGGAATATAAAAGAAACTGAAGATAGGAACTGGATACCTACAGAAGAAGAAATAGAAGCTGCAAAAACCTTGGTAAATTATAAAGATGTAGAGCTATCCAATGGAGAAGTTAAGCTTCTTAAAAAAGGTATGAAGCTGGATCTTGGAGGTATAGCTAAGGGTTATGGAGCAGATGAGGTTAGAAAAGTTTTAGAAGCAAATAAGGTTGAGTCTGCAATCATTGACCTAGGTGGAAATATTTTTGCCATGGGTTCTAAATACAATGACGAACCATGGAATATTGGTATAAAAAATCCAGATAGTAGTGAAAGCGACTACATAGGAATAGTAGGTGTAGAAGATAAAACTGTAGTTACATCAGGAGGCTATGAAAGATACTTTAAAATAGGTGATGAAATCTATCATCATATTATAGAGCCAGAAACAGGTTATCCAGCAAAGAGTGAATTTAAAAGTGTAACAATAGTAGGAGATAACTCCATGCTGGCAGATGCACTTAGTACATCTATATACATCCTAGGACTTGAAAAGGGAAAAGAACTAATATCAAGTATAAAAGATGTTGATGTAATATTTTTAACTACAGATGATATAGTGTATGTGTCTAAAGGACTTAAAGATAACTTTGTATTAAAAAATGAAAAACTACAGTTAAAAGAGTTGGATTAGGAGAGAGTTATGAATTACATCTTTATAGATTTAAAACAGGAGATTCAAAGAATTGGTTTAGTGAAAGAAAATAAGCTTTTGGAAATCTATGTAGATGAAGATAATAAGGTTAATATAGGTGAAATATATAGGGGTAGAGTTCAATCAGTTATAAAGGGATTGAACTCTGCCTTTGTTGATTTAGGGACTGATAAAAATGCCTATCTTAGTTTTAAAGATGTTTATCTACAAGAAAATCAGGACATAGGGGAAGTACTAGTAGAGAATAAGGAAATTATAGTTCAAGTGGAAAAAGAGGGAATACTTGATAAGGGGCCAAAGGTTACAAATAAAATAGAAATATCAGGAGTGAACATGGTTGTAACACCCTATAATAAGACTATAAGAATTTCTAGGAAAATAAAGGATAGGGAGCTTATAGATAATTTAAAAAAGATAGCTGAAAAAATAAACTTTAGGAACTTTGGACTTATTTTTAGAACAAGCGCTCAAGAAATGAACTTGGAAACTTTGGAAAATGAATATGTAGGACTGGTTAAAGAATTTGATACGATTCAAAGAGAAAAAAACTTTTTACCCTGCCCAAAACTTATCTATAAGGAACTTAGGGACTGGGAGCTTATGATTTTAGATGAATATGAAAATATAGATAAAATCCTAGTTAATGAAAGAAATATATTTGAAGAAATGAAACAAGTGCTTTTAGAAAAAATAGGAGATACAAGTAAATTGATATTTGAGGATTATCAGCTTGAATATGATGAAAATGTATATCCAATGATAAATAAGGCATTAAAGAGAAAGCTTAGTTTAAATTCTGGGGCATCTCTTGTATTTGATGAGTTAGAGGCACTAACTGCTATAGATGTTAATACACAAGCCATTAAGAAAGATAAATCTTTTAGAAAGAACATACTAAAGGCAAATTTAGATTCTGCAAAAAAAATTGCCTGGGAAATAAGGCTTAGAAATATATCAGGAATTATTTTAATTGATTTTATAAATATGGATAGGCAGGAAGATAGAGAAAGAGTAAAAAATACTCTTATAGCAGAACTTGGCAAGGATAGAATAAAATCTTTTGTCTATGACTATACAAAATTGGGTCTGCTTGAGATGAACAGAACTAAAAAAAGAAATAGTCTTAAAAATACATGGAAGCCCTTAAAATAGACAGAAATAAAGATAAAAAATAATTGACAAGAACTAGTATTTCTGTTAGAATTATTAAGAATGTAGCCGCTCAGTTTAGGTTTTAAGCGTAGCACCTAAATTGGCGAGACTGGTTTGAGGAGGTGTAGTAGATGTTCGCAATAATTGAAACAGGTGGAAAACAATATAAAGTTCAAAAAGATGATATACTTTTTGTAGAAAAATTAGAAGCTGAAGCAGGAGAAACAGTAACTCTTGATAAAGTACTAATGACATCTAATGATGGAGATGTTAAAGTTGGAAAACCATATGTTGATGGCGTTAAAGTTGAAGCTGAAGTTGTAGCTCAAGGTAAAAATAAAAAAATCGTTGTATTTAAATTTAAACCTAAAAATAACTTTAGAAAAAAACAAGGTCATCGTCAACCATATACAAAATTAAGAATAACAAATATCATGGCTTAGTATCATGGTTAAGGTTATTTTTTATAAAGACTTAGATGATAAAATTGTAAGATATAAAATAAAAGGACATGCTGATTATGACGATTATGGAAAAGATATAGTTTGTGCAGCTGTTTCTGTCTTGGCACAGAATACCATAATGTCTATGTTTCAAGTGATTGATATAGATAAGGAGTCTGTTGAATATAAGATAGATGATAAAACTGGATTTCTAGATTTCAAATTAAAAGAAAATATTGATTCTGAAAAATTTATGCAAGCGCAAATTTTACTTAAATCGTTAGAAGTTGGAGTGGTTAGTATAGCTAACTCATATCCTAAGCATGTGACACTCAACTACGAGGGGGTGTAGTAATGTTAATGATGAATTTACAATTATTTGCTTCTAAAAAAGGAGCAGGTAGTACAAAAAACGGTAGAGACAGTCAATCTAAAAGATTAGGTGTTAAGACTGGAGATGGACAAGAAGTTTCAGCAGGAAGTATAATAGTTAGACAAAGAGGAACTAAAATACATCCAGGCCATAATGTAGGTTTAGGAAAAGATGATACATTATTTGCTAAAGCTGACGGATTTGTTAAATTCGAAAGAAAAGGTAAAAATAAAAAACAAGTAAGTATTTATACTGCTGAAGAATTAGCATAGAAAAATAAGCTTGCCATTTATGGTAAGCTTATTTTATTTAAAGGGAATAAATAGTTAAAGGAGGGATACCGTATGTTTATAGATATAGCCGAAATAAGTGTTAAAGCTGGAAAAGGTGGAAATGGAGTAGTAGCTTGGAGAAAAGAAAAGTATGAACCAGCAGGAGGACCTTATGGTGGAGATGGTGGTCATGGCGGAAATATAATCATTAAAGCTGATGAGGGACTTAGAACCCTAATGGATTTTAGATATAAAAGATCATATAAGGGTGAAAATGGAGAAGATGGAAGAAGTAAGAAACAATTTGGTAAGGCTGGAGAAGACATTATATTAAAAGTACCAGTTGGTACACTTGTAAAAGATGCCGAAAGTAAAAGAGTTGTTGCAGACTTAAAAGACGGAGGTCAAGAGTTTGTAGTTGCAAGAGGTGGTAGAGGTGGTAGAGGAAATGCAAAATTTGCCACAGCCACAAGACAGGCACCTAACTTTGCAGAACCTGGTAAAAAAGGTGAAGAAAAAGTTGTAGTATTAGAATTAAAATTAATAGCAGATGTTGGACTAGTAGGTTATCCAAATGTTGGGAAATCCACACTATTATCTACAATATCTGAAGCTAAACCAAAGATAGCTAATTATCACTTTACTACTTTAAAACCAAATCTAGGTGTTGTAAAAGTAGCTGAAGGAAAGAGTTTTGTAATAGCAGATATACCAGGTCTTATAGAAGGTGCTCACGAAGGTGTAGGACTAGGACACGATTTTCTAAGACATGTAGAGAGAACTAGAGTTTTGGTTCATGTAATAGATATGTCAGGTTATGAGGGTAGAGATCCAATAGAAGATTATAAGACTATAAATGAAGAGATGTCTAGATATAATATAAAACTAGAAGAAAAACCACAAATAATAGTTGCCAATAAAATGGACTTACCAGGTTCAGAAGAAAATTTAGAAAGATTTAAAGAAGAGCTTGGAGAAGAAGTACTTGCTATACTTCCAACATCAGCAGCTACTAAAAAAGGTTTGGAAGAAGTGAAGTATAAGGTATGGGAAGTGCTTGAAAATGTTGAAGAAGAGTATGAAACATACGACGAGGAAATGGAATATGTAGAAGAAGAACCTAAATATGATGATACAATAATCGTTAAGAAAGAAGAAGGCGAATATATTGTAGAAGGTGAATTTATTGATAGATTAGTTGAAAGAACTTACTTTGATAGTATGGATTCTTTAAGACATTTCCAAAAAGTTCTTCGTGACCAAGGTGTAATCGAGAGATTAGAAGAACTTGGTGTAGAGGAAGAAGAAATCGTTATAATAGGTGGATATGAATTTGAATTCTTCCATTAAAAAGGAGGTTAATATGTTAAGAGGAAAGCAAAGATCTTATTTAAAAAGCTTAGCTCATAATTTGGAGCCATTATTTCAACTTGGAAAAAATGGTATGACTGAAAATTTTGAGATACAGGTAGATGAAGCTTTAGAAAAAAGAGAATTAATAAAGATAAGTATACTGCAAAATTGTGATTTAGATGCAACAGAAACTGCAAGATATTTAACAGAAAAGTTAAATGCAGAATTTGTTCAAAGTATCGGTAGTAGATTTGTTATATATAGAGAATCTAATGAATATAAAAAAATAGAGCTACCTAAATAACAAGGAGATTATGATGAAAATAGGAATAATGGGTGGAACATTTAATCCTATTCATAATGGACATTTGCTAATAGGAGATTATGCAAAAAAACAATTTGGATTATATGAAGTTGTGTATATCCCCAATGGTAAACCAGCATATAAGAGTATAGATATAGACATAAGTCCTGAAAATAGGTATGATATGGTAAAACTAGCCATAGAAAATATGGATGGTTTTACAGTATCAGATTTAGAAATAAAGAGAGATGGAATAACTTATACTATTGATACAATAAAAGAACTAAAAAAGTTTTATAAAGATGCAGACTTATATTTTATAGTTGGAGAAGACTCTCTTTTTAATTTAGAGGATTGGAAAAACTATAGGGAGCTTTTTAAGCTATGTAGTTTTTTGGTCTTTAAAAGAAGAGAAGAAAGCGAAGCTAGGATAATAAGAGAAATAAAAAGACTAAATGAAATGTATGGGGCAGATATACATTATATAAAATCTCCAGTTATAAATATATCTTCAACAAAGATTAGAAGTCAGGTAAAATTGGGTAATAAAGTAGCTAATGATATACCTGAATCAGTAGAGAAATATATTTACGACAACAATTTGTATGGAGATGATTAGATGGATATAGATATAAAAGAATATTTAATAGATAAAATAGGTGAAAAAAGATATGAACATTCTCTTAGGGTGGTTGAAGTTGCAAAAACTTTAGGGGAAAAATATAATGTAGATTTAAAAAAACTTGAAACCGCTGCACTCTTACATGATTGTGCAAAGATTAAGGATAAGGAGCTTTTATTGAAAAGTGCAAGGTCATTTGATATAATTAAAGACAATATAATGTTAGAAAATACTGAACTTATACATGCTTATTTAGGAGCAGAATTTGCCAGGAGAGACTTTGGAATTGAAGATGAAGACATATTAAATTCCATAAGATATCATACTACTGGGCGAGTTGGTATGACCAGTTTTGAAAAAATTATATTTTTAGCAGATTATATTGAACCTGTGAGAAATTTCCCAGGGGTGGAAATAGTTAGAGAATTAGCTTATGAAAACCTAGATAAGGCTGTATTACAGGCTATGAATCAAACTATAAACTTTTTAATAGAAAGAGGATTACTTATTTCTATAGATACAATAAATGCAAGAAATAGTATAATACTAAATAATTAAATTTGGAGGGTTATTATGTCTTTAAAAATTGTAGAAACTGAAAAAGCACCAGCAGCTATAGGACCTTATTCACAAGGTATACAGGTTGGGAATTTTGTATACACATCAGGTCAGTTACCAATAGATATGGCTAGTGGAGAACTAGTAGTTGATGATATAAAAAAAGCTACTAAGGCATGTATTGAAAATGCAGAAAGCATATTAAAAGAAGCAGGACTAAGCTTAAATGATGTGGTTAAAACTTTAATATTTATAACAGATATGGATGATTTTAGCCAAATAAATGAAGAATATGAAAAGTGCTTCAATGGTCATAAACCAGCTAGATCTTGTGTAGAAGTATCAAAATTACCGAAAGGTGCAAAAGTTGAAATCGAAGTAGTGGCTTATAAGGCTTAACAGGAGGTATTAATGCAAGATATAGATAATCAAGTAGAACTTATAGTTAAAGCTTGTGAAGATAAAAAAGGTATAGATGTAAAAGTTATAGATGTATCTGGTAGATCATCAGTGGCAGATAAATTTATCATAGTAAGTGGTAATTCTGCTCCGCAGGTAAAGGCTATATCAGATGCAGTAGAAGAAGCGATGGATAAAGACAATAGACCTAATTTTATAAGAGAAGGTTATTCAGATGCGAAATGGATATTATTGGATTATGATAATATACTAGTGCATATATTCCATAAAGATGAAAGAGAATTTTACGACTTAGAAAGACTATGGGAAGCTAATTAATTCCAATAAAAAAGCTGTCTTTTCAGACAGCTTACATTTTATTTCTAGACGGTGCGTTATTCTTCTTTCGTCTTTTTTTCTTTTTATTTTTCTTTCTAACATAGTTTAGCCTAAATAAAAATAATAATATGAATACAAGTATGTACCATTTATTAAGTATTTTTTTATACCAGATAGTATTAGGGTCTTTATCAATATCAGTAGAGGCTATTATATCAGCCTTTGTTATTGATTTTCCATTTATAGAATAATCTATACTTCCTACCTTAGTCCCTTTAGCTATAGGGGCCTTTAAATCATTTATAGGAGTTATAGTTGATTTTATATCTTTTTCAGATCCTGAAATGATATTTGAAGCAACATTGTTTTTAAGAATACCTGCAACAAATGGAGAAACACCATCTTTAATGGTAAAATCACCTACATATTGATTCTTAAATCCAAGGTTTTCATTAGTGAACTGTGTAAAACCATAATCAAAAAGTTTATGGGTATCTGTGTAAAGATTACCACCATCTACTTTTAAAACTACAGCAACCAAAGTCCTATCACCTTTTTTTACAGCTGAAACTAAACAAGATTGTGAAACTTTTGTAAAACCAGTTTTTATACCAATGGCACCTTCATATTTAATAGGAACTGAGTTTCCATTTACATCTATTTTCTGATTACTATATAAAAGTTTGTTGGCCGATTTTAAGTGTCTACCTTCAGTCTTTTTATTAGTGGGTGGAATTTCATAAGTATAATCCTTAACTATATTTCTAAAAACTTCATTTTTCATGGCATATTGAGCAATTAGAGCTAAGTCTTTTGCAGTTGTATAATGATTGTCATCATGCAAACCATTCGGGTTTACAAAATTAGTATTTTTAGCCCCTAATTCTTGAGCTTTTTTATTCATTAAATCAACAAAGACATCAATATTACCAGATATGTGTTTGGCAATAGCTAGAGCTGAATCATTAGCAGATTCTATCAATAGAGCATGTAGCATTTGATCCAAGGTCATTTTTTCACCTACATCTAAAGCAATGTGGCTACCAGAAGTTAAACTAGTTACTTCTTGGTCAACAGTTACAATATCATTAAGCTTTCCCAATTCAATTGCAAGTATCCCAGTCATAATTTTAGTAGTACTTGCTGGATATAGTTTCTTGTCAGAATTTTTTTCAAAAAGTATTTGAGAAGTACTTAAATCCATTAGTATAGCACCTTCTGCAACTATACCTAAAGGGTTATCAGAACCAGGTGTAACTTCTTCTGTAGGTGTTACAGGTTCTTCTGCTAGGCTAAGTACTGGATTTAAAACTAGAGCAAAACAAATAAATATCAAAAAGATTTTCTTCAATAAGTTCACCACCTTCCTATAATTAGTTATTATATCAGATTTGATAGGAATTTTTAAGAATTAATATTATTGAAAAGGAGAATTTTTATGTTTAATAAAAATAATAAAAAGATAATTGTCACATCATTTATAATTATTTTTACAATAATTATCTTGAGAATACTATATTATTCTAATAACAATGTCGATAGTATAAAAGTAGAGAATAATGAAAGTCAAGATATTGAGCAAAATGAAAATTTAGAAACAGCTGAAATCTATGTTCATATAACTGGAAATGTTGAAAATCCAGGCATGCTCATATTGGAAAATGGAAGTAGATTAAATGATGCAGTTGATTTATGTGGAGGCTTTTTGGAAGGTACAGATATGGAAAACATTAATCTGGCTCTAAAGTTAAAAGATGAGGATAAGATACATATACCAAAAATAGGTGAAGTGACAACAACATTTAAAGAAGACCAGGATGATAGAGTAGAAATTAATAGATGTACAAAAGCAGAACTTTTATCTCTACCAGGAATAGGAGAAAAGAAAGCAGAACAAATCATAGAATATAGAGAAAGAAACAAGTTTGAAAAAATAGAAGATATAATGGAAGTATCTGGAATTGGAGAAAAAACTTTTGAAAATTTCAAGGATTATATATTTGTGGAATAAAATGCAACAAATATACATTATATGGGTATACTATATTCTAAATGTATGATAGGGGTGAGTTAAGTGACTAAAAGATTATTAATAGTTGACGGAGATAGAAATTTCGTTAAGAGTGTAGCATATGAATTAAACAAGGAAGATTATTCTATATTTGCACTATATGAAGGAAAGAATACTGTTAGAGAACTTGGAAATCAACATTATGATCTTGTTGTAATAGACTCTAGTCTACCAGATGGTAGTGGTATAAGTTTGTGTAAAGAGATTAGAAAAGAATATAAGATGCCAATAATAATAATAAGTGAAGATAGTAATATAATGAGTGAAATTATAGCTTTGGAAGCAGGTGCAGATTATTATATTGTTAAACCATTTAAATCAGAAGAATTAAAGACTAAGATGAAGGTAATCTTTAGAAGAATGGAATATGCTGATGGAACAAAGAAGGATGAAAACCTTGAGATAGGAGATTTCAAATTAAATACCATAGGTAGAACAGTAGAACTTCATGGATATGAAATAAGTCTTACAGCAAAGGAATTTGATTTATTTTATATTTTAATAACTAATCCAGGCCAGATATTTAGTAGGGAAGACCTTCTAAAAAGAGTTTGGGGAGATGATTATTTTGGAGATGGAAGAACAATAGATGTCCATATTAGAAGAATTAGAAGAAAATTATTAAAGGTTGTTGATGAAGACATATATATAGAGACTAAATGGGGAGAAGGCTACTATTTTAGAATCTAAAGGGTGAAGATATGAAAAGATACTTTTCTTATATAAGCTTATATTTAGTAATTGGAATTTTAATCGGATATTTTTTTGATTTTAAGGATTTTAGGACTTATATTTTTATATTTAATCTAGTACTTGTATCGGGATTTTTAGGTTTAGCAGTTAAAAACGAAACACTTGTAAAAGCGACATTATTTTTATTGTTAGGGATATTATTAGTATCATTTAGTATAGACTCCAAGGTTTATAATATCCTAGATAAAAAGGTGGACATGGTTGGCAAGGTGGTAAAATTAGAGACAAAAGATGACAAGGCAAGACTGCTAGTTGAGATAATAAGCTTAGATGGGGAAAAAATAAAAAGAAATAATAAGATTTTACTAAGTTTAGAGGATAAGGATAATAAAATAAAAACTGATTATATTATAAAATCTAGGTTAACTTTAAAAGAACCATTACATAATAAAAATCCTAAGATGTTTAATTATAAAAAGTATTTATTATCTAAAAGAATTTATGCAGTAGGATTTGTAAAAGCTGATAAGATAGAAGTTATTTCTAAAAAACAAAGTATTTTATCAACAACTAGAGAATTATTTAGAGACAGGGTAGAGCTTACATTTTCCAAAAATATGAGTATGGGAAATGCTCAATTGATTAAGAGTATAATACTTGGAGAAGATTTTTTACTTAAAGAGGATAGAGATATTTATAATAATTTAGGTCTGGCACACATACTTGCAGTGTCAGGATTACATATAGGAATTATTTCATCCTTTATCTATACTGGACTAAGATTTTTAAAGATGGGCAAGAAAGTGGCAACAATAATGACAATCGTAACCATTTGGATATATGGATTGTTAATATACTTACCTGTATCTATATTAAGGGCTAATATCATGGTTACAGTCTATTTTTTGAGTAGAATTTTATTCTTACCCTATGATTATAAAAACTCAATATTTCTAGCTATGTTTATTTGTTTAATATTAAATCCTTTAAATATAATCAATATTAGTTTCATCCTAAGTTTTATGGCTGTTTTATCCCTTGCCTATATTAATCCTATCCTTAGTATATATTTAAAAAAATATGGTATAAGATACCATAAAGTCATGGCTCCAATAATATCAGTTAATATAGGATTACTACCAGTGCTTGGCTATTATTTTAATCAGCTACAGACCCTATCTCTAGTATCAAATCTTATAGTAGTTCCAATCATAGCAGTAAGTTTAAACTTAAGTGCAGTTTCCTTAATAATAAATGGCAGACTTAAAGTTCTTAACTTGCTAATAAATACAATTTTAGATTTGGAAAATATAATATTGGTAGGCTTAAATAAGCTATCATTCTTTAATATGGGTGTGAAATCACCAAATTTTGAAACCATAATATTTTATTATATGGTTTTATTTTTAATTTTATATAAGCATAAGTTTAAAACTGTATTTAATAAGTTTGATAAGGTAATTATAAGTAATATCTGTATATGTATAATACTTACTAGCATGGATTCTATTTTTGCTAAAAAACTTGAAATAAACTTTGTTGATGTGGGTCAGGGAGACTTTATAGTTGTAAGGGAAAATGGAAAGAACTATGTATTAGATACTGGTGGAGAGGTATTTGACCAATATAGCATAGGGGAGAATATAGTTGTTCCCTATTTGTTAAAACATGATATAAAAAAGTTAAGGGGTTTATTTATATCCCATTTTCATGAAGACCATGCAAAAGCTGGGAAAAATATCCTTGAAAACTATAGAGTATCTAATGTTTATGCCACATATAAGGCTGAAGATAATTATTTGTATAAAAATTTAGCTAAGTATAAAAAGATAAATATATTAAAATCAGGAGATAGGATGAAATTATCAAAGGATTTAACTTTTCATATATTAAATCCTGAGAGAGCTTATAAGGATTCTAATGAAAATAATTTATCCATGGTAATTTTAATGACTTATAAGGATAAAAAACTTATTTTTACTGGAGACATAGAGAGTAAGATTGAAGAAAAGTTATTATCCTTGGATAAAATAGAGAATATAGACCTTTTAAAGGTAGCCCACCATGGGAGTAAGACTTCATCTACACAAGAATTTTTAGACTGGGTAAATCCTAAAATATCAGTCTTTACTGTGGGGAAAAATAATAGGTATAAGCATCCTGATAGTGAGGTAGTTCAGAGGCATAAAAATCAAATATTTAGGACTGATTTAGATGGTCATATAAAAATTATAATCTGTAAGGATAAGATATATACAAAGACCTATGAAGATAAGATAATAATATCTTTGGATGATTTGATTTATCTTAATATATACACTCTTTTAATAATTTATATATTGAGTAAGGAAAAGGAAAAATATATGTTATTATAATAGGGTGATAGGAGTGATATTTTGGATTTTACAGAGTTTAATAAGATACTGAAAAATAAAGAAGTTGAAAATGCTTATTTATTTAAGGGAACAGAAAATTATTTAATGGAAAAATATATAGAGAATATAAAAAAAGTTTATATAGATGAAAATTTTAGTATGATAAATTATATTGAGATAGATAGTAGTGGTAACTTTGAGCAAATTTTAAATGCATGTGAAACCTTACCCTTTATGAGTGAGAAAAAATTAATAGTTATAAAGGATATAAATGAACTATCTCAGGGCGATAAGTCTATAATGGATAAACTCAATGATTACTTGAGTGAAGTGTCAAATGATAATATTCTAGTAGTAAGGGATAAAAATGATAATTTAAAAAAAACTACTAAGTTATACAAAAGTTTTAATAAAAAAGATAGGGTTGTGGAATTCAATAGATTAAATGTAAAGCAATTAAATTCTTTTATAGGTAAATTGATAAGGGATAAGGATAAGACAATTGACGATACAGAATTAAACTATATAGTTCAAAAATCTGGATATTTAACATATAAGAGTGAGAAAACACTTTTTGAAATGGAAAATGAGATTGCAAAAATAATTGATAGCAGTA
Organism: uncultured Tissierellia bacterium; assembly: GCA_946402705.1. Taxonomy (GTDB): domain Bacteria; phylum Bacillota; class Clostridia; order Tissierellales; family Tissierellaceae; genus CAMIXG01. The sequence goes on from CAMIXG010000002.1 coordinate 39,712, forward strand.
AGGAGATTAAGATTAGCAAGGAAGACATAGATAAAAATATGATAGTGGATGTAAATGCTAATATATTTAATCTAATAGATAGTTTAATGGGAAAAGATTTAAGGACCAGTCTAATTATATTTAATAACATTTATGAGAGTGGAGAGCCTATATCTAAATTATTATTTATGTTAATAAGGCATTTTAGATTACTTAATAAGTATATAGTATATAGTGGTCAAGGATATGGAATGAATGATATAAATCAAAAACTCAAGATAAGTCCCTATGAATTAAAGAAAATTGATAAATTTTCAAGAGTTGTAGAGGGAGAGAAGGTTAATTATATTTTGTCTAAATTATTAGAATTTGATATAAGGCAAAAATCAGTAGCCCTAGATGGAAAATTATCAATGGAATTACTAATAGCAGATATAATTAAAAATATGTAAAAAAATAAAACTTCGGTTAGCCGAAGTTTTATTACATTGCAGCATTTAGTTTCTTAGTTAATTGACTAAGCTCTCTAGAAGCTTTGTTTGCATGTATAAGATTTTTATGAGCTGCTTTTTTAAGACCTTTATCAACAAGTTTAATAAGTTCTTTAGCTTGTTCTATATCGTTATTTTCAATCGCTAAATTGAATTTTTTTATAGTCGTTTTAAGTGAAGAAAGTCTAGATTTATTTTCTTTACGTTTTCTTTCAGTTACTTTTATTCTTTTTTCCGCAGATTTTATATTTGCCATATTGTCACCTCCTAAATCACTATAACAAAGATATTTTATCATCTATAGATGGAGATTGCAAGATTAAAATCGGTTTTTAAATAATTAAAGGAAAAAAACCAAGTGAGAGAGTCTTTCAATCTAAATCCAGAAAATATTGCTAAAACTCTCATAAATGATATAATATACAGTGTTACAATAAGATATAAGTGGGTGATAAAGTGAGTAAAAGAGAAAAAACAAGTAGTTTGACTATAAAAGCTTGGATAGAAAGTATAATTATAGCCATTTTAATAGCCATACTGATGAAAACATTTTTATTCAATACAGTTTATATTGTAGGTGATTCAATGAATCCAACACTTATAGAAAAAGATAGACTCATATCAAATGTACTGCCATTATACTTTAGAGATATTGATAGGGGCGATATAGTTTTGATAAAAGCGCCAGATAAACCAAAAACCAATGAAAGTAAGAAATATATAAAGAGGGTTATAGGTTTGGAAGGGGATATCGTTGAGATAAAACAAGGTCTGGTATATTTAAATGAAGAAAAGTTAAATGAAGAATATATAGATAGAAATGCCTATACATATTCTTATGGAATAGATAAATGGGTAGTACCAGAGGGAGAGATATTTTTACTGGGAGATAATAGGCAAGATGGAGCTAGCAAGGACAGCAGGTTTTTTGGAACTATACCAACTAATTATATAGAGGGTATAACTAGATTTCGATTTTTTCCAGTAGATGATAGGTTTGGAAAGATTTAGTTTGGAGATGAAAAGATGAATGAAGAATTATTAGATTGGATTAAAAGTATAGCAGTTGCTATAGTATTAGCACTTATAATAAAGAATTTTCTATTTTACAGCACCTTGGTAAGGGGAGAATCTATGGAACCAACATTAAAAAATGAGGATAGATTATTTTCAAATAAGATACCCCTATATTTTAGTGGACTTGACTATGGTGATGTAATATCTTTCAAGGCTCCAAATGGAGAAAGTAAGCACTATGTAAAGAGAGTGATAGGACTTGAAGGAGATACTATAGAAATAAGAGATGGTAGAGTATATAGAAATGGTCAAGAGTTAAATGAAGATTATATAGCAGAAGATTCTTATACAGATATCTATAATGATAGTAGCTGGACAGTTGAAAAGGATAGGGTTTTTGTACTTGGTGATAATAGATTACCTTATGCTAGTGATGATAGTAGGTCTTTTGGTACAATAGATATAAAAACAGTAGATGGAATTACTAATTTTAGATATTATCCATTTAATAAAGGATTTGGAAGACTTTAAAAATAAAAAAGTTATGGGGGAATATTATGGAAAAAGAAAGCATAGGAAAAGAAATGCTGGAATGGATTAAGAGTATAGTTATAGCTGTATTAATAGCTTTTTTAATAAAGAGATTTTTATTTTATAGTGTACTTGTGGATGGAGCTTCTATGGAACCTTCACTTCATAATGGAGATAGACTATTTACAAATAAAATACCCTTATATTATAATGGTCTACAGCATGGAGATGTAATATCATTTAAGGCACCAGATGCAATAGACAAAAATTATATAAAAAGAGTTATAGGACTTGCAGGAGATACTATAGAAATAAAGGATGGTAAGGTGTATAGAAATGGTCAAGAATTAGTTGAAAGATATATAGCACCAGACTCCTATACAGATATTTATATGGAATCAGAATGGACTGTGGGAGAGGGAGAAATATTTGTTCTTGGAGATAATAGACTACCAGGAGCCAGTAATGACAGTAGATTTTTTGGACCAATAAAAGAAAACACCATAGGTGGCATTAGTGATTTTAGATATTATCCATTTGATAAAAATTTTGGAAGATTAGATAAATAAAATTCTTCAGTAGGGGGAAGTTATGCGTAATATAAAACAGGAAAATATAAGAAATATATCTATAATTGCACATATAGATCATGGTAAGTCTACACTTGCAGATAGGCTTATAGAAAAAACAGGTATGCTTACAAAAAGAGAGATGTCTAGTCAGGTTTTAGATAGTATGGACCTTGAGAGAGAAAGAGGTATAACTATAAAACTAAAATCTGTAAGACTGCTATATAAGGCAAATGATGGACAAGAATATGTAATAAATTTAATAGATACTCCGGGACATGTGGATTTTACATACGAAGTATCTAGGTCTCTTGCAGCTTGTGAAGGAGCTATTTTAGTAGTAGATGCAAGTCAGGGAATAGAGGCACAAACACTTGCAAATGTATATTTAGCCTTGGAAGAAGATTTGGAGCTTGTTCCAGTTATAAATAAAATAGACTTGCCAGGTGCAAGACCAGAAGAGATAAAGACAGAAATAGAAGATGTAATTGGTATTTATGCAGAAGACGCACCACTTATTTCAGCAAAAGAAGGAATAAATATAGAAGATGTCTTAGAAGCCATAGTAACAAAAGTACCAGCACCAACAGGAGATGAAAAGAAACCTCTTAAAGCCTTGATATTTGATTCATACTATGACATGTACAAGGGTGTAATTTGCTATGTTAGAATAATAGATGGTGTAGTTGAACCAGGGATGGAAATACAAGTTATGTCAACTGGGAAAAAATATGAGGTTGTAGAAGTTGGAATAAATACAAACAGACACTTATCTTTAGATAAATTATATCCAGGAGATGTTGGATATATTACAGCTAGTATGAAAGATGTAACAGATGCCACAGTAGGGGACACTATAACAGATGCAGAAAATCCTGCAGATGAGCCACTACCAGGCTATAAAGATGTAGTACCAATGGTATATGCAGGAATTTATCCAGCAGAAGGGGAAGACTTTAATACCATAAGAGAAGCTTTAGAAAAATTAAAGGTAAACGATGCAGCCCTTGATTTTGAACCAGAAACATCAGCAGCTTTAGGTTTTGGATTTAGATGTGGTTTCCTAGGTTTACTTCATATGGAGATAATTCAGGAAAGATTGGAGAGAGAATTCAATTTAGATATAATTGCAACTTCTCCATCAGTTATCTATAAGGTTACAACTACAGATGGAGTTATGGAGGAGATACAAAACCCTTCAAATCTACCACCTACAACTGAGATAGACTTTATGGAAGAACCAATAGTAACAGCAGATATTATGACACCATCAGACTATGTAGGGGTTATAATGGAGCTTTGCCAAGATAAGAGAGGTACTTTCTTAGGTATGGAATATATAGAAGAAAAAAGAGTTGTAATGCATTATGACCTACCACTTAATGAAGTTGTCTATGATTTCTTTGATGCCTTAAAGTCTAAAACTAGAGGATATGCTTCCTTTGATTATGATTTAAAGGGTTATGTAAAGTCAGACTTAGTTAAATTAGATGTTAGAATAAATGAAGAAGTTGTAGATGCTTTTTCTATGATTGTTCATAGGGATAAGGCTTATGAGAGAGGAAGAGTCATAACGGATAGACTTAAAGATGTTATACCTAGACATCAATTTGCAGTTCCTATACAAGCTTCTATAGGTTCTAAAATAATAGCAAGAGAAACTATAAGAGCTCTTAGAAAAGATGTTCTTTCTAAATGTTATGGTGGGGATATATCAAGAAAGAAAAAATTATTAGAAAAACAAAAAGAAGGTAAAAAACGTATGAGACAAATAGGAAATGTAGAAGTTCCACAAACTGCATTTTTGGCTGTTTTAAAATATGATGATGATAAATAAAAAAATACACACGAAAGTGTGTATTTATTTTATATAGGAGGAAAAATGGAAAATATATCAATATACATTCATATTCCCTTTTGTAAAAGAAAGTGTAAGTACTGCGATTTTACATCTTTTAAGGGAAATAGAGAAATGATAGACCTATATATGACTTCCCTTATAGAAGAGATAAGACTCTATGATGATATTTTAAGGAAATCTAATATAAAAACTATATTTTTTGGTGGAGGAACTCCATCTGCTGTAGATGGGCAATATATATATAATATTATGAAATATCTTTTTGATAATTATAATATTGATAAAGATATCGAAGTAAGTCTAGAGTTAAATCCAGGAACAATAGATGAGGAAAAACTTAAAATCTACAAGGAAGCTAAGATAAATAGGATTAGTATGGGAGCTCAAAGTTTTAATGACGATATATTAAAATCAATTGGGCGAATTCATAAGGAAAAGGATATCTACAAAACTGTAGAACTTTTAAGAAAAAATGGATTTTATAACATAAATTTAGATTTAATGTTTTCTCTTCCAAATCAAAGTTTAGAGGATATGAAACTTTCTTTAAAAAAAGCCATAGAATTAAAGCTACCTCATATATCAAATTATAGTTTGATTTTAGAAGAGGGAACTATTTTATATGAAGAATATAAGAAGGGAAAGTATAAAATAATAGATGAGGATTTGGATAGGGAAATGTACGAAAGTTCAAATAAAATTTTAAGGGATAATGGATATAAACATTATGAGATATCAAACTTTGCTAAAGATGGATATGAATGTAAACATAATCTTGTATATTGGAATATAGAGAATTATTTAGGACTTGGTATTAGCGCTCATTCTAATTATGACCACAAGAGATTTTACAATACTAGTAATATAAGTCAGTATATAGAACTAATAGCCAAGGGGGAAAAGGCCACTGTGGAAACAGAAGATATTTCTTATTATGAGGAAATTGCTGAATATGTAATTATGGGTTTTAGGAAAATAGAAGGATTAAATTTAAAAGAATTTAAAAATAGATTTAATTTAGATTTTGAGGATTATTTTACTAGCGAGATAAAAAAGAATTTAGATAGTGATTTAATAAGCTTTGATGGAGATAATATTAAATTAACAGATAAGGGTCTTAACCTATCAAATCAGGTAGAGTTAGATTTTTATAAAAAAGGAGAAGCCTAAGCTTCTCCTATCTTTATTTGTTAAAAGTTTCATTAAACTCATGTTTAATACTGGCAAGTAATTCCTTATTTTCTATTATATCAGTTGAAGTTTTAACTAGTGCATAGATTGTTTTTCTCATACCTTCAAAAGCCTCTGGAAGTAAAGTTTTTTCAGCGAAGCTTATAGTATGTGGTGTTATGTCAGCACTAGAAATTGAAAAATAAGGGTGAATAGAAGGACAAACTTGGCTTACATTTCCCATATCTATAGATCCACCTAAAACCTTATCTTTTAAATCAGTAGCGCCAATATCTACAAAGTTTTGAGTAAAGGCATCAGATAAGGCTTTGTTTGTAACCATAGCTTGATATGGTTTTTCAAATTCTTCTATTTCTAAACTTGCACCAGTTGCCAATGCTCCAGCCTTAGCACAGTTTATTACCTTTTCATAAAGTTCTTCTATATATCCAAATACAGGTGTCCTAACATAGAATTGAGCTACTGCTAGATCAGGAACTATATTGGCAGCTTCTCCACCATTTACAATGATACCATGTATCCTAGTGCTCTCTTTTAAGTGTTCCCTAAGAGCATTTATATTATTAAATGTAGCTATGCAAGCATCTAAAGCATTTATTCCCTTATCAGGTGCAGAAGAGGCATGTGAAGTTTTACCTCTAAAGGTAAATTGTACTGGATATAAATCCAAAGAGCTTCCACTTATTTGATTGTGCCCATCTGGATGAGCCATCATAGCTATATCAACATCATCAAAAGTTCCAGCCCTTGCCATATCTACTTTAACCCCATTAGTTTCTTCAGCAGGAGAACCAAGTACATATATTTTTCCACCTAAATCATCTATGAGATTTTTAAGTACAATACCAGAGCCTGTACTAGTTGTACCTAAAATATTATGACCACATCCATGGCCTATGCCTGGAAGTGCATCATATTCAACCAAAAATGCAATAGTAGGACCAGGTTTTTTACTATCATAAACTCCTTTAAAGGCAGTTTCAAAACCTAGGTAATTTTCTTCAACTTCAAAACCATGTTTTCTAAGTATATCAATATGAGCCTTTGAAGACTTGAATTCTTCAAGACCTAGTTCAGGATTTTCATATATATAATTGCTTAAATCAATTAATTCATCTTCTAAACTATCTAACACCCCTAATATTTTATCTTTCATAAATATCCCCCTCTTACATTAAATAATCAGAAAAGTCTGTATCTAAAATTATACAAGATAGAGGGTTTTAAAGCAACGAACAAATAGATTGAAAAGATTTATACATTGTATATAAAAATATGAAAGTGCTATATTTAAAAAAATAAAAAAATGTATAGAAAAGCATAAAAATAAATGTAGAAAAATCATTGACAAGGCAAAAAAAAGATGATATATTCATTTATGTAAGAGTTAGCACTCGAAAGAATAGAGTGCTAATAAACATCTGATATAGTACCAAGAGGTGAATAAAATGTTAGATGAAAGAAAATTAAAAGTTCTTTATGCCATAATCGACTCTCATTTAAATACAGCAGAACCTATAGGTTCAAGAACTATATCAAAGGACTATGACCTAGGTGTTAGTGCTGCAACAATTAGAAATGAAATGTCGGATCTGGAAGATAGGGGATATTTAATAAAACCACATTCTTCAGCAGGGAGAATACCTTCTGATAAGGCATATCGATTATATGTGGATCAACTTTTAACAAATAATGAGAAAAAAGAGCTTGAAAGAAATCAAGAAATAAAGGAAGAAATTCAGCAGGAAACAAAACAAACAGAAGATATTATAAAAAATTCTACAAGGCTGTTATCACAACTTACAAGTTATACTGCAATAGCAATTTCGCCACAGATAAACAAACTTAGATTAAAACATATACAACTTATGAGTATGGATGGTAACAATATTATATTAGTATTGCTAAACTCATCAGGCTCAGTTCAAAACAATCTATTTTATATAGATGAGAAGATATATAATGACAACCTGTTTTTAATATCAAAAATATTAAATGATGAATTTAATAATTTAACCATAGATGAAATAGTAGATAAGATTAAAAATAAGGATATTTTTAAGATAGAAGAATTATCAACTATATTAGATTATATACTTCCATTTATAAGTAAATCTTTACAGGAAATATCTGAAACAAAAATATATATAGATGGTCTAACAAAGATATTAAACTTCCCAGAATATAGAGATATAGATAAGGCCAGAGACTTTATGGAATTTATAGAAGATGAAAAAACTTTAATAAATTTAATTAGCAATATGGAGAATGAAGATGGCTTAACTATAAGTATTGGGGAAGAAAATGAGCCTATAGAAATGAAACACTGTAGCATAATAACTACAAATTACCAGTTTACAGATAAATCAATTGGGAAAATAGGTATTATAGGACCAACTAGAATGGACTATTTGAAACTAATCAATATTATGGATACCATGTCTGATAATATTAACGAGATATTTAAGATACTAATGGGGTAATGAGGAAAGGATGTGATTAAATGTCTAATAATGTAGAAGACAACATAGAAGAAAATTTAGAAGAAGAAATTGAAAAACAAGAAGAAACAATAGAGGAAGAAATTTTAGAAGACATAGAAGAAGCAGAAGAGAGTGGTGAACTAGTTAATAGTTTAAAAGATCAACTACTAAGACTGCAAGCAGACTTTATGAACTTTAAAAGAAGAAGTGAAGAACAAAGAAGTTCATCAATGGACTATGCAAAGGAAAAATTTGCACTGGATATATTACCTTGTATAGATAACTTTGAAAGGGCACTTGAATCAGGAGAAGAGGATAAGGGTTCTTTTTATGATGGAGTGTCAATGATATATGAAGAACTTATAAAGGTATTAAAGAAAAACAACATTGAAGAAATAGATGCTCTTGGAGAAGCTTTTGATCCAAATATGCATCACGCAGTATTTGCAGAAGAAAGTGATAATCACGACCCTGAAACAGTAATAGAAATACTTCAAAAGGGCTATAAGATAAAAGAAAAAGTTATAAGACCAGCAATGGTAAAGGTTTCAAAATAAAATACTTAAAAACTAGGAGGAATAATTATGAGTAAAGTAATAGGTATAGATTTAGGTACAACAAATTCAGCAGTAGCAGTTATGGAAGGTGGAGAACCAACTATAATAGCAAACTTAGAAGGTAATAGAACAACTCCTTCAGTTGTAGCATTTACAAAAGATGGAGAAAGATTAGTAGGAGAAACAGCAAAAAGACAAGCTATAACAAATCCAGATAAAACTATTTCATCTATAAAAAGACACATGGGTAGTGATTATAAAGTAGACATAGATGGAAAGGCATATTCACCAGAAGAAATTTCAGCTATGATTTTGCAAAAATTAAAATCAGATGTTGAAGCTTACTTGGGAGAAAAAGTAACAAAAGCTGTTATAACAGTTCCAGCTTACTTTACAGATGCTCAAAGACAAGCAACTAAAGATGCTGGACAAATAGCAGGTTTAGAAGTTGAAAGAATTATAAATGAACCAACAGCAGCAGCACTTGCTTATGGTATGGATAAGGAAGAAGGACAACATAAAATAATGGTATTTGACCTTGGAGGAGGTACTTTCGATGTTTCTATCCTAGAACTTGGGGATGGTGTATTTGAAGTATTGGCTACAAGAGGTAATAATGAATTAGGTGGAGATGACTTTGATAATGCTATAGTTGATTATATAGCAGAAGAGTTTAAAAAAGAAAATGGAGTGGATTTAAGAGCTGACAAAATGTCATTACAAAGACTTAAAGAATCTGCTGAAAATGCTAAAAAAGAATTATCTTCAACTGTTTCAACAAATATAAATTTACCATTTATAACTGCAACTGCTTCTGGTCCGTTACACTTAAATATGGATTTAACAAGAGCTAAATTTAATGAATTAACAAAAACTTTAGTAGATAAAACATTAGAACCAGTTAGAGATGCAATAAAAGATGCTGGTGTATCTACAAGTGATATAGATAAGGTAATTTTAGTAGGGGGTTCTACAAGAATTCCAGCTGTACAAGATGCAGTTAAAGGTTTAATAGGAAAAGACCCACAAAAAGATATTAATCCAGATGAATGTGTAGCTCTAGGAGCAGCTATTCAAGGTGGAGTTTTATCAGGGGATGTAAAAGACTTATTATTATTAGATGTAACACCTTTATCTTTAGGTATAGAAACAGCAGGTGGAGTAAATACAGTTTTAATTGAAAGAAATACAACTATACCAACTAAAAAATCACAAGTATTTACAACTTATGCTGATAATCAAACAGCAGTTGATATTCATGTATTACAAGGTGAAAGACCAATGGCTAATGATAATACAACATTAGATAGATTCCAACTAACAGGAATACCAGCAGCTAGAAGAGGAGTACCTCAAATAGAAGTAACTTTTGATATAGATGCTAATGGTATAGTAAATGTTAGTGCTAAAGATTTAGGAACTGGAAAAGAACATAAAATAACAATAACAGGTTCTACAAGACTTTCAGATGATGAAATAGATCAAAAAGTTAAGGAAGCAGAACAATTTGCAGAAGAAGATAAAAAGAAAAAAGAAGAAATTGAAATAACAAACCAAGCAGATACAGTTTTATATCAAACAGAACAAATGATTTCTGAAAATGGAGATAAATTACCAGAAGCAGAGAAAAAAGAAATCGAAGGTGTTTTAGAAAGTTTGAAAAAAGCTAAAGAAGATGGTAATATAGATGAGATGAAAAAACAAATGGACGAATTACAAAAAGTATCTGAAAAATTATATCAACAAGCATCAGCTGCAGCAGGAGCAGATGCAGGTGGACAACCACAAGATGATGTAGTTGATGCTGACTATGAAGTAATAGATGAAGAAGAAGGAAAATAATTTAATTATTAAATTAAAAAATAGATAAAAAGATTATGAGCTAAATCTTAGATTTAGCTCATAATTTTGATTAATCATAGGTGGTGACTTGTTTGGCAAAGAGAGATTATTATGAAATACTAGAAATAGAAAGAACTGCGTCTGTAAATGAGATAAAATCTGCATATAGACAAAAGGCTAAAAAATACCATCCGGATTTAAATCCAGATAGTAAAGAGGCAGAGGGGAAATTTAAAGAAGCTACAGAGGCATATGAAGTCTTATCAAATAATGAAAAAAGAGATAGATATGATAGATTTGGTCATGCAGGAGTGGACTCAAATGGTGGAGATTTTGGAAACTTTGGTGGTTTCTCAGATATATTTGGAGATATCTTTGATATTTTTGGTGGTGGTTCGTCTAGGGGAAGAAAGAAAAATATGCCTAGACAAGGTTCTGACATAAGATATGATATAGAACTTGATTTTGAAGAGGCTGTATTTGGAGTGACTAAGGAAATACAAATTAGAAGAGAAGAAGCCTGCCATGCTTGTAATGGAGAAAAATCAAAACCAGGTAGTAAAAAATCTGAGTGTAGCAAATGTAATGGAACTGGAGAAGTTAAGTACTATCAACAAACTCCATTTGGAAAGTTTGTAAATACAGAAACTTGTGATGTTTGTGATGGAACTGGAGAAAAAATAGAAGAAAAATGTGATGCTTGTCATGGTAGTGGTAGGGAGATGAGAAGCAGAAAAATAAAAGTAAATATCCCAGCAGGAGTAGACAACAATTCAGTTATGCCTATTAGAGAAGAAGGAGAAGAGGGCATAAATGGAGGACCTAAGGGTGACTTATATGTGTATATTCATGTTAAAGAGGATAAAATCTTTAAAAGAGAAGGAAATGATATTTTCTTAGAACTACCTATAACCTATCCACAGGCAGTACTTGGTGGTGAAATAGATGTGCCTACTTTAGAAGGAATAACAAAGTATGATATACCAAAGGGTACACAGGTTGGAGAAACTTTTAAACTTAGTGATAAGGGTGTAAAAGATGTTAGGGGTAGAGGTCGAGGAGATTTATACTTTAAGATAAATATAAATATACCTAAGAAACTCACAAAGGAACAAGAGGAATTATTAATAGAATATGATAAGGCTATGGGAGAGAGTGCAAAAAAAGAGCATAAATCTTTCTTTAAACAAATAAAAGATGCCTTTAAATAAGTAGTTTGTAGGGAGACATAAATTTATGTCTCTTTTATTTTGCCCAAAATATAGCTTTAAGTGATATTTTTCAGAAAATTGGAAATATAAGAAGATAAGGAGGGATATTATGTATAAGTCAATGAGAAAGATTAGTTTCATTTTAATACTGGCTATTATTTTATCAGTATTTACACCAATGAATGATGTATTGGCAGCAAATGAGAAAAATGCTCTAGTTATAATGACGGATTTTGGTTTAAAAGATGGAGCAGTTTCAGCCATGAAGGGTGTGGCATTTGGAGTAGATAGAGATATGAAGATATTTGATTTAACTCATGAAATTCCAAACTATGACATTTGGGAAGGTGCCTACAGATTTAAACAGACAGCTAGTTATTGGCCTAAGGGAACAGTGTTTGTAGGTGTAGTAGACCCAGGTGTTGGAACAGATAGAGGCTCTATTGTTATGGAAACTCAGGATGGTTATTACTTTGTAGGACCAGATAATGGTTTATTTGGACTAGTAGCAGAAGATTTAGGCGTTAAGGAAGTTAGAAAAATAGATGAGAGTAAAAATAGGTTAAAAGGCTCAGAAAAATCCTATACTTTTCATGGAAGAGATATCTTTGCCTATGTTGGAGCAAGACTTGCTTCAGGTCAAATAAAAATGGAAGATATAGGTCCAAAATTAGATAATAAGGTTAAGCTTATACCTTATCAAAAATCTAAATTAGAAAATAAAACTGTATCTGGAAATATTCCTATTCTGGATATACAATATGGAAATGTTTGGTCAAATATAGAGGATGAAAAATTTGAAAAATTAGGGGCAAAATATGGAGATATTTTTACTGTTGAAATCTATAATAAGGATAAATTAATCTACAAAAAAGATATGCCATATGTTGAGAGCTTTGGAGAAGTAAAAGAAGGGGAACCTTTGATATATCTTAATAGTTTACTCAATGTATCAGTAGCTTTAAATATGGATAATTTTTCTGAGAAAAACAAGGTTTATTCAGGTGCAGATTGGTCAATAAAATTGATAAAAAAATAAATCAAACAAAAAACAAGTAATGATACCATTACTTGTTTTTCAATTCATAGTCAAATTTTTCACCATCAGTATATTCTACATAGACTTTAAATCTACTATAGTTTTTGTTTAAGGCTAGGGCAGTTATAGTTTCATCTATGGCTAAATCTCTTGTCATTGGAAAGTTTAGAACCAGTATGTTATCTTCTATAAAAGCTTGTATATCATCTCCATAAAGATATCTTTCATTGATATCATCTTCAAGAGAGGATTTTGCCAACTTATCTTTGGTTAAGAAATATTGAAGCTCTACATTCTTATTATTGTAGTCAATTTCTATTTCCATATTTTTAACTCTATGATTGTTTGCCTGTTTAGTACCTAAAATCTCTTTTGTGCTTTCTTTTTCATCATGATTACTGCCATAATTAACTATTAGTTTATCTTCTTTAGGCACTAGGATTAGTTTAAGTTCCTTATCATACTTAATCATCTGATTGATTATATTACTTGTTTTTTCAGGTGATGATTTTAAAGTTTTACTTATATCTTCACTATTTGAGATACTAAAGTTCAAACTTTCCCAGGTCATAGGATCTGTAAGTTCATCAAAAATCAAACTAGAGTTTTCATTTTTAAATTCGGTTTTAAAATTTTCCTTAGAAAAAAATAAGATTTGCCTAGTCAATATATTGGGATTTTTATTTTCATAGCTGGTATCATCTTTACTTATTTTTTTTTCTTTCTTTTTCTCATTTATTAAAGAGTATTCTAAAATCTGTTTTTGATAGGAATCATTAGATTTTTTTAATGAGAATACAGAAAAAGATAGGAAAATTATTAAAACTATTAATAAAAAAATCAAAGCAAACGAAAATTTATTATTTTTCATAAAAACACCTCTAAATAATTATACTGCAAAATTTATATTAGTAAAATAACTAGTCTTTAAATCAGAGCTGATATATAATTATTCTAGTATGCGAAAGGATGATTATATGAAGTGGACTGAAGTAGCTGTTAAGTTTGAACAAGGTTTAGAAGAACTTATAACAAATAAATTATATACAATGGAAATAGAAGGACTTGCTGTTGAAGACCCAAGACACATAGAGTCTTTAGAACAAAGACCAGAAGACTGGGATTATATAGATGAAGAGTTAATACAAAAAAAACTGGAAAGTATAAAGGATGACAGGATTACAATCAAGGTTTATTTTTCAGAAGATGAGATAGTAGAGGATAAGATAGCGGAAATAAAAGAATTATTAAGAGATGTAGTTGTAGAAGAAAAACCTATAGAAGTAACTACAAATAATGTTGAATCAAAAGACTGGTCAGAGAATTGGAAAAAATACTATAAGACTACTAGAGTTGGAGAAAAACTTATTATAAAGCCCAGTTGGGAAGAGTATGAAGAGCTCGATGGGGATATAGTAGTAGAACTTGACCCGGGTATGGCATTTGGTACTGGAACTCACGAAACAACATCCATGTGTGCTGAAGCTATAGAAAAATATATAACAAGTGAAGATAAGCTTTTAGATATAGGTACAGGTAGCGGAATACTTAGTATAATAGCTGCAAAGTTTGGTGCAAAAACTGTACTTGGAGTAGACTTAGATGATGATGCTGTTAGGGTAGCTAAAGAAAATGTAGAGAAAAACTCTGTAGAGGATATAGTAGAAATACGAGAAGGAGATTTATTTAAAATGATAGAGGGAAAATCAGATATAATCGTAGCTAATATAATGGCAGAAATTATAGCAGGAATGTGTTATGATGTTAAGAAATATTTAAAGGATAAAGGTATTTTTATATCATCTGGTATAATACTTGAAAGAATAGGTCTAGTTGAAAATGCACTACTAGATGCAGGGTTTGAAGTATTAGAAATAAATAGAAAAAATGAATGGGCTTGTATAGTTGCTAAAAATGGGAGGAACTAGTGAATAGATTTTTTGTAGAACAAGAACAAATTGTAGATAAAAAAATCAACATCCTTGGTGATGATGTAAAACATATGTCGGGAGCCTTGAGATTGGAAATAGATGATGAGGTGGAAATTGTCTGTGACAACAAGGTATATCTTTGTAAAATAAGGGATATCAGTAAAAAAAATATAGAGCTGGATATACTGGAGGAAAGAGCTGGGAAAAATGAGGCAAGGACAAAGATAACTTTATATCAAGGTATAGCCAAGGGTAGTAAGATTGACTATATAGTGCAAAAAGGCACAGAGATTGGTATTACAGAATTTGTCATAGTTGAGACTGGAAGGTCAGTAGTTAAGATATCAGATGATAAGAAAAAATCATCTAAAATTGATAGATGGCAAAAGATAGCAGATGAAGCAGCTAAGCAATCCAAACGAGATATTTTACCAAAAGTTAGGGATATAATTTTATTTAAGGACTTGCTAGAAGAGATAAAAGGGAAGGAAAACGTATTTATACCTTATGAAAATGATTCTGGAAATAAATTTAAAGAGCTTATAAAAGCCATAAATTCTGATGAAGTATCAATTATAATTGGACCAGAAGGCGGATTTGAACAGTCAGAGGTTGATAAGGTTATAGAAAATGGAGGACATAGTATAACACTAGGCCCTAGAATATTAAGAACAGAGACGGCTGGTATAGTAGCATCCAGTATAGTACTTTATGAAAGAGATGACATATAGAGGTGAGGATTTGAAAAAAGTAGCTTTTCATACTTTAGGATGTAAAGTAAATCAATATGAAACAGAAGCAATGGAAGAAATGTTTAAGAAAAACGGTTACAAGGTAGTTGAAGATGAAGATTTTGCAGATGTGTATGTCATAAATACATGCACGGTTACA
Organism: uncultured Tissierellia bacterium; assembly: GCA_946402705.1. Taxonomy (GTDB): domain Bacteria; phylum Bacillota; class Clostridia; order Tissierellales; family Tissierellaceae; genus CAMIXG01. Next base: position 55,305 of record CAMIXG010000002.1, read on the forward strand.
AATATGTCAGATAGGAAATCTAGGCAGTTTATAAGAAGGGCAAAAAAATTAAATAACAAGGGAGTAGTTGCAGTTGTTGGGTGCTATTCACAAACATCTCCTGAAGAGATAGAACAGATAGAAGATGTAGATGTAATAATTGGGACAACAAATAGAGATAAAGTGGTGGAACTTTGTGAAAAAGCAAAACTTGAAGATAAGCAAATAAATATAGTTAAAGATGTAAAGTATAATAAGGAATTTGAAAAAATAAGAATAGAAGATTTATCCAATATGACTCGTGCCTATATAAAAATACAAGATGGCTGTAATATGTTTTGTTCTTATTGTATTATCCCCTATGCTAGAGGACCAATAAGAAGTAGAAACATAGAGGATATAGTAGAAGAAATCAAAGAACTTGGAGAAAAAGGCTTTAAGGAAGTTATTTTAACGGGAATCCATGTAGCATCATTTGGAAAGGATTTTGAAGACAAGAGAAATCTAATAGATTTAATAAAATATATAGCGAATATAGACACTATAGATAGAATAAGATTTAGTTCTGTTGAGCCAAGACTTATAGATGATGAGTTTATGCAGACCTTGGTAGATAGTAAAAAGGCTTGTGACCATTTTCATTTATCCCTTCAATCAGGTTCAGATACAGTTCTTGAAAGAATGAATAGAAAGTATACTACAGATGAATACTTTGAAAAGGTAGAACTAATTAGAAAATATATGCCAAATGCTGGAATTACTACAGATATAATAGTTGGTTTTCCGGGAGAAACTGATGATGAATTTGAAGAAACCTTAAATTTTGTCAAAAAAGTAGGTTTTTCAAGATTGCATGTATTTAAGTATTCTAAGAGAGAAGGAACACCTGCTGCCACTATGGATAATCAAATAGATGGAAATATTCAAAATGATAGGTCTAGTAAACTCATAGCCTTGGGCGATAAAACTATGGAAGAGTTTGCAAAAAGCTTTATAGGTAAAAAAGCATCTATCTTGGTAGAGGAAAATTCAGATGGAAAGACTCTTGAAGGTTATACAAGTAATTATTTAAAGGTGAAAATTCCATACAATGGGAATTTAATAGGAAAAATAGTTGAAGTGGAAATTTTAGATTTTGAAGGAGAGTTATTGTTTGCCAGACCTCTTATCTAAATTTTAACTATATATTTGAAGGAGGTGATTTCATGGATTGTATTTTTTGTAAAATAGCAAATAAGGAGATACCAAGTACAGTTGTCTATGAGGATGAAAAAATCTTAATATTTGAGGATTTAGAACCACAAGCACCAGTACATTTACTAATAGTTCCTAAAAAACATATAGAATCTTTAAATGATATGACAGAAGAAGATATAGAATTGTTTGGACACATAATGCATAAAGCTGCTTTTATAGCTAAGGAAAAAGGTTTAACTAAGGGCTATAGAGTTGTAAATAATTGTGGAGTAGATGGAGGACAAACTGTAGGACATGTTCACTATCATTTATTAGGTGGAAGGGAATTGCAGTGGCCACCAGGTTAAAAACTAGTTGAATTATGCTATTACTTGTAGTATAATTGGATGGTAATATGTATTTTTATTGATAATAGTATTTAGTACTCTTGTGGTGGAGAGGGGGGAAATTAAATGTCAGAAATTAAAGTAGGAGATAGCGAATCTCTAGAAAATGCGTTAAAAAGATTCAGAAGACAATGTTCGAGAGCTGGAATCATAGGCGAAGCAAGAAAAAGAAAGCATTATGAAAAACCAAGCGTAAAGAAAAAAAGAAAATCTGAGGAAGCACAAAGACGTGCTCACAAAACTAGAAAATCATTCTAATTGATGATTGTAATTTTATAAGAAGGTGAATTTATGTCCCTTAAAGAAATCCTAATGGAAGACTTAAAGGATTCCATGAAAAACAAAGATACTATTAGAAAGAATACTATAACTATGGTAAGAGCCGCAATTAAACAAGAGGAAGTAGACGATAAAAAGGAATTATCTGAAGAAGAAATAATTACCATAATCAACAAGCAATTAAAAGAGAGACGCCACTCAATTGAAGAATTTCAAAAAGGCGATAGACAAGACCTTATTGATAAATGCGAACTAGAAATAGAAGTATTACTTAAATACTTACCAAAACAACTTTCAGAAGAGGAACTACAACAAATAGTTGTAGATACTATAAAAGAAGTAAATGCAGAGTCAATGAAGGACATGGGTAAAATCATGGGCGCAGTTATGCCTAAGATAAAAGGCAAAGCTGATGGTAATATGGTAAATACAATAATTAAAAAATATTTTGATTAATAGATTAAGTAACCTGTTTTCAGGTTACTTATTGTTTTTTAAGCAAAAAAATTTATACATTCTTTATGTATAAACTAGGATATTTATAGTAATATATAAGTATCAGGGTATAAATATAGCTATAAGAGACTTATTTTCTAAAAAAGGAGGTTGCTTCATGGAGAATTATATAGATATTTTACAGATAATATTTTTAGTAATGGGAATACTACTTATCATGTTAGAAATAATCATACCAGGCTTTGGGATACCAGGAATAACAGGTACAATATTTTTAATAGTAGGGGTGTTTTTATACAAGGAAAGTATGATGGTTAGCCTGATGTATTTGGTTTCTGCAATTATAATAGCTTGTATACTAGGCTTTATAATAGGAAATATATTAAAGGTTACAGGAAGATTAGACAACATAGTACTTGATAAAAAAGAAGTAAAAACTTTAGAAAATGAAAATAGCAAATATTTAGGAAAACAAGGAAAGACAAAAACTATTTTAAGACCCTCAGGATTTATGGACATCGATGGTGAAAGAGTAGATGTGGTGACAAAGGGAGAATACATACCTGAAGATTCTCTAGTGGAAGTAGTAGAAGTAGATGGCAGTAGTATAATTGTTAGGAGGGTTTAGATGAGAATATTAATTTTGTTTCCATTTATAGTATTAGCATTAGTTGTGTTTTTTAGTTTTATACCAGTAGGATTATGGATTACAGCATATTTTTCTGGTGTTAAGATAAGTATGTCTACTCTTATAGGAATGAGACTTAGAAGAGTATCGCCAAATAGAATAATACAACCTATGATAAAAGGAACTAAGGCAGGAGTAGAAGTAAATGTAGATGATTTAGAGGCGCATTATCTAGCAGGAGGTAATATAAATACTCTAGTGGATGCGCTTATTGCAGCTCAAAGAGCAAATATAAATTTACCATTTGAAAGGGCAGCAGCTATAGATTTGGCAGGAAGAAATGTATTAGAGGCAGTTCAAGTATCAGTCAACCCAAAAGTTATAGAAACACCACAAATAGCCGCAGTTGCTAAAAATGGTATAGAGGTTATAGCTAAGGCTAAGGTAACTGTTAGAGCCAATATAGAAAGATTAATTGGGGGAGCAGGAGAAGAGACAATAATCGCCAGAGTCGGAGAAGGTATCGTAACTACAATAGGTAGTTCTGGATCCCATGAAGATGTACTTGAAAATCCTGATAGTATATCACAAACTGTACTAGCAAGAGGACTTGATTCAGGTACTGCTTTTGAAATCCTATCAATAGATATAGCTGATGTAGATGTAGGAAGAAATATAGGAGCTAAACTTCAAATGGATCAGGCTGATGCAGATAAAAAAATAGCTGAAGCTAAGGCTGAAGAGAGAAGAGCCATGGCAGTTGCTAAGGAACAAGAGATGATAGCTGATGTTCAAGCCATGAGAGCTAAGGTTATAGAAGCTGAGTCTAGAGTACCACTTGCAATAGCAGATGCACTTGAAAAAGGCAATATGGGAGTTATGGATTACTATAATATGAAAAATGTACTTGCAGATACTACTATGAGAGATTCAATAGCAGGTACTACAACTAAAGATAAAAAAGATAATTAAGAGGTGTAAAAATGCCTAAATTACTCATAGCATTTATTTTGTTTTTGTTAGCCAGTTATTTTGATAAGGCTTCTAAGAAGAAATCAAAAAAAGCTGGAGAAATTAAATTTGATGAGATTGAATATAAAGATAGTGAATATGGAAGAATGAAAGAAAAGATAAAACGACATGCAGAAAATGGATATTCGGAATTTATTGATATAATGGATGACATGGATTCTGATGAAATTGTGACTGCAAAAGAGAAAGAATATGAAAAAATGCAGGAAGAGTTAAGACTTCAACTTAGAAAGGTTGAAGAGTTTCAAGAACAGCTTATAAAGAGAGAAAGGGCTATAAAAAAAAGAGAATTAGAATTAGATAGCCTAGAAGCAGAAGAAAAGACTATGTCAAGAAATGATATAGTCAATGGTGTTATATTTGCAGAAGTATTAAAAAGACCCAAGTTTTAAATAGGAGGAAGTTTTATTGACAGTTGTTAGTGGAAAAGTTAAAATACCAAAAAATGTAGAAGCTAGAGATGTATTTGGAAAGCTAGATGAAAATGTAAAAATTATAGAAACTGAACTAGATTTAAGTATAGGACTTGAAGATTCTAATATCATTATAACTGGAGAAGAAAAACTATTAGAGCTTGGAATACAGGCTATTGAGTATATAATAATGTCCTTAGAATCCAAAGAAGAAGTAAACAAAGATTCTATACTTAAAAATATAGATAGCCTAATAAAGAAAAACAATATTGATACAAAGAAAATATTGGATTATACAGTAGCTAAAACATCAAGGGGAAAGTTTGTAAAACCAAAGACCCTTGGGCAAAAAAGATATCTTGAGGCTATAAATAACAATTTTATAACTTTTGGAATAGGACCAGCAGGAACGGGGAAAACCTATTTAGCTATAGCTATGGCAGCAGAAGCCCTAAGGCAAAAAGAAGTAGACAGAATTATACTAACTAGGCCTGCTGTTGAAGCAGGAGAGAACTTAGGTTTTTTACCAGGGGATTTACAAGATAAGGTAGATCCCTATTTAAGACCTGTATATGATGCTTTATATGACATATTGGGTGTGGAAATTTGTAAAAAATATATTGAAAGGGGAATTATAGAGATAGCTCCTCTTGCATATATGAGAGGAAGAACTTTAGATTCTGCCTATATAATATTGGATGAGGCACAAAACTCAACTAATGAACAAATGAAGATGATTTTAACCAGAATTGGAAAAAATTCAAAGCTAGTTGTAACAGGAGATATAACTCAAATAGACTTGAATAAAAAGGATTCAGGGCTTAAAAATATTGGTAAGATATTGAAAAATATAAAAGGCATAGAATTTTCATATTTAACAAAGGATGATATTGTTAGGCATCACATTGTTCAAAAAATAATAGAAGCATATGAAAGGTATGATAATAAAAATGACTAAATCAGAAGTGTTTATAGATAATAGACAAGGCGTTGAAATAGATAAAGACTTAGAAGCTGGTATACTACTAGCTATAACAACAGTGCTTGAATATGAAGATATGGATTTAGATTATGAAGTTAGTCTTTCATTTGTAGATAATGAAGAAATTAGAGAATTAAATAAAAACTTTAGAAACATAGATAGGGAAACAGATGTATTATCTTTTCCTAACATAGAAGATTTTGAACTAGATTATGACTTTGGACCTAAACTACTTGGAGATATAGTGATATCACTGGAGAAGGCTAAGGAGCAGGCAAAAGAATATAAGCATTCATTTGAGAGGGAGATTATATATTTAACAGTCCATAGTATGTTACATCTTTTAGGTTATGATCATATGGAAGAAGAAGAAAAATTAATTATGCGAGGAAAAGAAAAAGAGATAATGAATATACTTAAAGTGTTTAAATAGGTGGATTTATGAAAAATAGAAATATAATACAAAGCTTTAATAATGCAGTAACGGGAATAGTTTCAGCTATTAAAACTGAAAAAAATATGAAGGTACATTATTTTGCAGGCTTGTTTGTAATTTTTGGAAGTTTATTCTTTGACTTTACAAGATTAGAATTTCTAGCCTTGGTATTCACTATAGTTTTAGTTTTTGTGGCTGAAATGTTTAATACTGCTATAGAGTTAGTAGTTGACTTGGTAACAGATGAGTATCATCCTCTTGCAAAACTAGCTAAAGATATAGCAGCAGGCGGAGTTTTAATAGCAGTTATAAACTCTTTAGTTGTGGGTTATGTTTTGTTTTTTGATAGGATTAACTCCCTTAGTAATATTTTATTATACAGGGTTAAGTCATCACCAATACATTTGACCTTTATAGCCCTATTAGTAGTAACCATACTTACACTGGGACTTAAATCCTTGTTTTATAGGGGGAGAGGGACCCATCTACAAGGAGGAACAGTTAGTGGGCATTCGGCAATTTCTTTTTGTGTTGCGACCATAATAGCCTGTATATCTGAAAATGCTTTAGTTGGAACTCTAGGCTATTTTATAGCAGCCTTAGTAGGAGAAAGTAGAATAGAAGGAAAGATACATTCAGTATTTGAAGTTGTGGTAGGAGGAATACTGGGAATAGTTGTTGGGATACTAATATATCAGATTGGAAATTAGGAGGAAAAATGATAAAAGAACTTATAGAAAAAGCTAGAGAAGCTCAGGAAAAATCTTATTCTCCATATTCAAATTTTAGAGTTGGAGCAGCAGTGCTTATAGATGGAAAGATATATAGTGGATGTAATATAGAAATTGCATCATATTCTCCAACTATATGTGCAGAGAGAACAGCCATTTTTAAGGGAATATCAGAAGGTGGTAAAAAGATAGAAAAAATAGCAATAGTTGGCGATAATCTAGATACTTATCCATGTGGAGTTTGTAGACAAGTAATTAGAGAATTTGCAAGTGAAGATGTGGAAATTATAATAGCGAATTCTATAGATGACTATAAAATTTACTCTATGGAAGAAATACTTCCACATAGTTTTGGACCAAAGGATTTAGGAAAGGGTGAATAATATGTATAAATCAGGATTTGTAACAGTGATTGGTAGACCAAATGTAGGTAAATCAACACTACTTAATAAGGTAATAGGAGAAAAAATTTCCATAATATCAGATAAACCACAAACTACTAGAAATCAAATAAAACTTGTTCATACAGAAGAGGATGCTCAAATAGTGTTTTTAGATACTCCAGGCATGCAAAATCCAAAGAATGTTTTGGGAGAATATATGCTTAAAATGTCTAGAAGTACTTTAGAAGAAGTTGATGTAGTAACATACATGGTAGATGAAAGTTTGTCTATAGGTGCTATGGATAGTCAAATAATAGAAGAGTTAAAAGAGATATCTACACCTATAATTTTAGTTATAAATAAGATTGACCAGTTGAAAAAAGAAGAACTGGACAGGTTAATAGAAAAATTTGAAAAAATGGATTTGTTTAAGGCTATAATACCTATATCTGCTTTAAATGACGAAAACATAACAGAATATATTAATACTTTGAAGGATTTATTACCAGAAGGGCCACAATATTTCCCAGAAGATATGATAACAGATCAACCAGAAAGATTTGTGGTATCAGAGCTTATAAGAGAAAAAGCACTTTTGTTTTTAGATGAAGAATTACCTCATGGCATTTATGTATCTGTCGAAAAAATGAAAAAAAGACCTAAAAAATCCATGGTGGATATAGACGCAAATATCTATTGTGAAAAAGATTCTCACAAGGGCATGATAATTGGAAAAGGTGGCAAGATGCTTAAAAAAATAGGTGTGGCTGCCAGAGAAGATATAGAAAGCTTATTAGATACTAAGGTTAATTTACAACTTTGGGTTAAGGTTGAGAAAAACTGGAGAGAAAAAGAAGGTAAGGTTAAGTACTTCGGTTATAAATAGGAGACAGTATGATTAAGGTAGAAGGGATTATATTAAGGGAAGCTAGATATGGAGAGACTGGTAAGATATTAACTGTATTTACCAAAGAATTAGGTAAAATAAATATCATGGTAAAGGGAGTATATAAACCAAAATCTAGATTAATAGCAAATACGCAGATGTTTTCATTAAATAGTTTTACCTTGAAAAAGGGAAAGAATTTTTATTATATAGTGGATGCAGATTTAATAGAATCTTTTTATAAGATAAGGGAAGACATAGAAAAGATAGTGTTTGGATATTATGTCCTAGAACTTGTGGATAAATCTATGGCAGGTGAAATGCCCAGTGGTAAAGTATATGAACTTTTGAAAAAAGGCCTCTATGTTTTGAGCCAGTGGGAAAGAGATTTTTTTAAATTTATAATAGCTTTTGAAATAAAATATATATCCTTTCTAGGTTATAGACCAAATTTAGAGACTTGTGTAAACTGTGGATGCAAGACTAGTCACAAGAATAATTTTTCCATAGAATATGGTGGTATAGTTTGTGAAAATTGTAAAAATATAGATAGATATTCTTCCAATTTTAATGATGAATTATGTGGTATAATGATAAAGGCTATGTATCTTCCATTTGAAAAATTAGAAGATATAAATGATGAAAAAGAGAAGATAGTTAGAGTTCATAATATACTTGTTGATTATATTTTATATAATATAGACAGGAAAAAATTCAACTCATTACTATTTTTAGAAACCATAGTATAATCCAGTCTAGCCTTGATTTTCAAATAGCTATACAGTTTGACAAGAATATATTTGTTTGGTAAATTAATTAGAAGGATAACTATGTAAAATTTTATGAAATCAATATAAAAATAGGCCATTCCTGAAGGGTGGCTTTTTGTATGACAGATTTGTTAAGGAGGGATTATATGTATTTTCAGGATATGATACTGAAACTACAAGAATATTGGGGAGAGCAAGGTTGTATTAGACTTGAACCTTATGATACTGAAGTAGGTGCTGGAACAATGAATCCGCAAACTTTTTTAAGGGCGCTTGGACCAGAACCTTGGAAGGTAGTATATATAGAACCATCTAGGAGACCAGCAGATGGTAGATATGGAGAAAACCCAAATAGAGTTTACCAACATCATCAGATGCAGGTAATATTAAAGCCATCTCCAGAAAACATACAAGAAATATACTTAAATAGTTTAAAGGCTATAGGTATAGATCCATTAGAACATGACATCAGATTTGTAGAAGACAACTGGGAAGCTCCAACACTAGGCGCATGGGGTCTAGGTTGGGAAGTTTGGTTAGATGGTATGGAAGTAACTCAATATACTTATTTCCAACAGGTAGGTGGTATAAGTTGTGATTTAGAGTCAGCAGAATTAACATATGGACTTGAAAGAATTGCAATGTATATACAAGATGTTGAAAATATATATGACATAAGATGGAATGAAGAGTTTACTTATGGAGATATATTTAAAATGGCAGAGTATGAACATTCTAAATATAGTTTTGAATTAGCAAATGTGGATAGACTTAAAAATTTATTTGAGATATATGAAGCAGAAGCAAATGATATAATAGATAACGGACTTGTATTACCAGGTTATGATTATGTGTTAAAATGTTCTCATACCTTTAATGTATTAGATGCAAGAGGAGCTATATCAGTGTCTGAAAGAACACATTATATAGCTAGGGTTAGAAATTTAGCTAGAAAAGTAGCAGCAGCATACTTACAACATAGAGAAGAACTGGGATTCCCTCTATTAAACAAGGAAGGTGAAGTACATGAGTAGATATTTATTAGAAGTAGGAGTTGAAGAAGTACCAGCTAGACTACTTACAAATGCACTTGACCAATTAGAATCAAATGCTATTAAATACCTAAAGGAAGAAAGAGTTGAGTATAAATCTATAGAAAAATATTCAACACCTAGAAGGTTGACACTTATAATAGATGGACTAGATGAAAGACAGGAAGATTTAAAAGAAATCGTTAAGGGACCATCAAAGAAAATTGCCTTTGGAGAAGATAATACTCCATCAAAAGCTCTAGAAGGATTTATGAGAGGTCAAGGAGTTACTGTAGAAGACATAGTTATAGAAGAATTTAACGGAGAAGAATATGTATATGCAAATATCCTTAAAAAGGGTGAAGATATAAAAGATATTTTACCTAGAATAGTACCAGATATGATAAAAAATATAAACTTCCCAAAAACTATGAAGTGGGGAGGTAGAAACTTTAAATTCATAAGACCTATAAGATGGATTATGTCTATTTTGGATAATGAGGTTGTAGAATTTGAGTTTGAAGATATATCAGTATCTAATGTAACTAGAGGGCATAGATTCTTAGGCAGTAGTAATATCATCATAGACGATATAGACAGCTATGGAGAAAAACTTAGGGAAAACTATGTAATTATAGATAGAGAAGAAAGAAAAGATATAATAATTATCGAATCTGAAAAACTAGTTAAAGAGCGTGGCGGTAACTTAGATAATGATGAAGATTTGATAGATGAAATTACAAATATTGTTGAGTACCCAACACCTTTAATAGGTCAAATCAAGATGGAATACTTAGAACTTCCAAAGGAAGTTATAATAACTCCAATGAAAGAGCATCAAAGATACTTGCCAGTGCTTGATGATAAACATAGATTGATGCCTTACTTTATAACAGTTAGAAATGGTGATAAAAATCATATAGAAACTGTAGCTAAAGGCAATGAAAGAGTATTAGGTGCAAGACTAGAAGATGCTAAATTCTTTTATGAAGAAGATTTGAAACATCCTTTAGAAGACTATGCTAAGAAATTAGATAAGGTTACCTTCCATGAAAAACTTGGAAGCATGGAGGAAAAGGTTGAAAGATTAAAAGAGCTTGGAGATTCACTATCTACAACACTTGAACTTGGTGAAGAAACTTTAAATAATGTAACAAGGGCAGCCCAACTTGCCAAGGCAGATTTAGTAACTGCTATGGTAGGAGAGTTTTCAGAACTTCAAGGGGTAATGGGAAAAGAGTATGCTAGAGCAGCAGGAGAAAATGAGATAGTTAGTTTGGCAATAGAAGAGCATTATCTTCCTAGATATGCTGGAGATAAACTACCAACAACTACTGCTGGATTAGTTCTTAGTATTGCAGATAAAATAGATACAATTTGTGGATTATTCATACTTGATATAAAGCCAACAGGTTCTCAGGATCCATTTGCTCTTAGAAGACAGTCACTTGCTATTATAAATATGATATTAGATAAGAGACTAAACTTGAGCTTATCAGAGTTAATAGAGACAAGTTTATATATATATGTGGATAAAAAAGGCCTTGCCTTTGATTCCAACAAGGTAACTAATGAGTTAAAAATATTCTTTAATGCAAGAATTAAAAACTTATTTAAAGACTTAGGTATTAGATATGATGTTATTGATGCTGTGGTTGGAGATAAGATAGATAATATATCTGAGATGAAAATAAGATCAGAAAAAATAACTAAATGGTTAGAAACTGAAGATGTAACTAGCACACTTGAAGCCTTTAATAGGGTTGCTAATCTAGCAGAAAAAGCTGAGATTAGAGAAATAAATGAAGAGCTATTTACTGATATAGAAAAAGAACTTTATACAAGATATGAAGTGATAAAATCCTTGGTTGAAAAATTAATAAATGATGATAAATATGATGAAGCTCTAGATGAATTATCAAACTTAGAAAATCCTATCAATAACTTCTTTGAAAATATTATGGTTATGGTAGATGAAGAAGAGATAAAAACAAATAGATTAGCATTACTTAAAAACATAGATGATTTGTCTATGGAAATCTGTGATCTATCTAAGATTGTTTTATAATAAAGTTTCACAAATAAGGTGGTGAGTACTATCCAATTAAGTGAAAGACAAGAAAAAATAATAAAAATTGTAAAAGAGAATGAACCCATAACTTCTACAGAGATAGCAGAGAAACTAAAACTTACAAGATCTACTATAAGACCAGATTTATCAATTCTTACCATGGCTGACATCCTTGATGCCAGACCTAAGGTTGGATATTTATATACTGGTAAAAAAGGATATAGCTATATAGCAGAAGCCATAAAGAAAATAAAAGTGGCAGAAGTTCAAGCTGTTCCAATAGTTATAGATGAAACTAAAAGTTTATATGATGCAATAGTACTAATGTTTCTAGAAGACATTAGTTCTATCTATGTAACTGATAAGGGAAGATTATCAGGGGTTGTATCTAGAAAAGATTTATTAAAAAGTTCCATAGGTGGAATGGATTTAAATAAAATCCCAGTTGGTATGGCTATGACTAGGATGCCTAATTTAATAACTGTTAGACCAGAGGACAATATACTAGATGCAGCAAATAAACTTATAGAACATGAGGTAGATAGTTTACCTGTTATAGAAGAAATTGGTGAAGAAAAAGAAATTAAAATAGTTGGAAGAGTTACTAAAACTACAATAACAAGGTTATTTGTAGAGTTTGGAAAAGACCAATAGGAAGGAGGGAACTATGAAAGATATAGTTGTATATGTAATATCAGATTCTATAGGAGAAACAGGAGAGATGTTAGCTAAGGCTACTTTGAGCCAATTTGAGTTAGAATCTAGTGAGATACGAAAATTTCCATATATAATAAGTGAAGAACAAATAGTAGAAATCATAAGAGAAGCTGAGAGAGAAAATAGTGTGATTTTATTTACTGTTGTATTAAAAGAGCTTAAAGATTTTATAATACAAGAAGGTAAAAAACACAATATACCAACAATTGATCTTATGACAGACACTATGAATGCCATTTCAAATGTGGTGAAAAATGAGCCAAAGAGAGAGTCTGGTTTAATTAGAAAATTAGATGAAAACTACTTTAAAAAAGTAGAGGCTGTAGAGTTTGCAGTTAAGTATGATGATGGTAAAAACTCTAGAGGTATAAAGGAAGCAGACATAGTTCTTATAGGTATATCTAGAACTTCTAAAACTCCTCTTAGTATGTATTTGGCACATAAAAACTATAAGGTGGCAAATGTTCCATTAGTTCCAGAAGTTGAACCTCCTATTGAGTTATTTAAAAAAGACAAAAATCAGGTAATTGGTTTAATTTCAACAACTGAAAAGATAAATACTATTAGGCAGGAAAGATTAAAAGCTTTAGGCCTGGATAATAGTGCTAGTTATGCAGATACCATTAGAATAGAAGAAGAATTAAAGTATTCTAAGGAAATAATGGAGAAGATTGGTTGTTATGTAATAGATGTTTCTAATAAAGCCATAGAGGAAACAGCAGGTATTATAATTAGTAAAATGGAAGAATATAAAAAATAGAAGTGTATTACACTTCTATTTTTATTTAAGAGTATAGGGGTATATAATTTTTGAGGTGTTGTATATGGAAATTAGAACAAAGATAGAAAAGAGAGAAAAAGAAACTCTATCTAAGTATGCAACTTTAAGCTGTAATTCAAAAGGTAGAGAAATAGAAGAAGAAAAATGTCAGATAAGAACGGCATTTCAAAGGGATAGGGATAGAATACTTCATTCTAAGTCTTTTAGGAGATTAAAGCATAAAACTCAAGTATTTATATCGCCAGAAGGAGATCATTTCAGAACTAGACTTACACATACACTAGAAGTAGCTCAAGTCGGAAGAACAATAGGGAGGGCCTTAGGTCTTAATGAAGACTTAATAGAGGCGATAGCACTAGGGCATGACCTAGGTCATACACCCTTTGGACATACTGGAGAGAGAATTCTAAATAAATTAAATCCAAAAGGTTTTAAACACAATGAACAATCACTTAGGGTAGTGGATTTGTTAGAACTTAGAACAAATGGTAAGAGATTGAACTTGACCTATGAGGTTAGGGATGGTATTCTAAATCATTCAGGAGAAAACAAAGGTGGTAATACATTAGAAGCAACAGTGGTCAGTTTGGCAGATAGGATTGCCTATATTAACCATGATATAGATGATGCAGTTAGGGCAGGAATCCTAAACGCAGAGTCTATTTCCAAGGATATACTTGAAAATTTAGGATATAGTCATGGTGAGAGAATAAATACTATGATACTGGATATAATAAGGACTAGTGATGAGAAAAACTATGTCAAAATGAGTGAAGATGTTAAGTTTTGGACAGATAAACTTAGAAATCTTATGTTTGAAAGAGTATATTTGGATAAAAAAGCCAAGGCGGAAGAAGTAAAGGCTGAATATATAATTGGAGAATTATATAAGTATTATTTTGCAAATGTTGATAGATTACCTAGTTCACATATGCATATATATGAAAATATAGATTTGGTTAGTAAAGAGGATATAATCTGTGATTATATTGCAGGTATGACAGATAGATATGTTATGAATAAATTTAATGAGGTATTCGTACCAACTTCATGGAATAAATATTAAAGGGTGATTTAATTGTCCTACTATATAGATGATAATGTTATTGAAGAAATTAGAGAAAAGGTGGAAATAGTGGATTTAATAAACCAGTATTTACCACTTAAGAAAGCTGGGGCAAACCATGTGGGTTTATGCCCATTTCATACAGAAAAAACCCCATCTTTTTCAGTATCTGAAGCCAATCAGTTTTTCCATTGTTTTGGATGTGGGGCTGGGGGAGATATATTTGAGTTTATTATGAAAAAAGAAAACCTTAGCTTTGTAGATGCTGTAAAATTTTTAGCTGATAAGTATGGTGTAGAGCTTAGGGAGAGTACACCTGAAGAAAAACAGATGAAAAATAGGAAGGATAAATATTTTGAAATCAATAGATTGGTAGCAAAATATTTTTTAGATAATTTGGCTATTAACAATGATGTGATAAAATACTTAGAGAAAAGAAACATATCCTATAAAATGTCTAGGCAGTTTGGTTTAGGATATGCAAAGGATAGCTGGGATGATTTATATAATATGCTTAAATCTTCAGGTTATGAGGAAAAAGATTTAGAAGATTTGGGGCTTATAGGAAAGAAAAAACAATCAGACGGCTATTATGATAAGTTTCGAAATAGGTTGATTTTTCCAATCATAGATGTTAAATCAAGGGTTATAGGTTTTGGTGGAAGAGTATTGGACGATTCCATGCCTAAGTATTTAAATTCTCAAGAAACACCAGTCTTTAACAAGGGCAATAGCCTATATGGTCTTAATATGATAGATAGGTATTCTAATAAGGAAAATATAATTTTAGTAGAAGGATATATGGATGTTATATCTTTATTTAATAATGGAATAAATTTTGCTGTGGCAAGTTTAGGAACTGCCTTTACAAATAGGCAGGCTCAATTGATTAAAAGATATGGCAAAAATGTATATATTTGCTATGATAGTGATGAAGCTGGAACTAATGCTACTAACAAGGCTATAGAAATATTATTAGATGAAGGAATAAAACCTAAAATAATATCACTAGGGCAGGAGAAAGATCCAGATGAATTTTTTAAGACACATACAAAAAATGATTTTTTAAAACAGATGGAACTTGCCATTAACTTTATGGATTTTAAAATTAATATAGCTAAAAAGAAATATAATTTAGATGAAATTGAGGGAAAGATAAGATTTACAAATGAGGTGGCCAAGGAACTAAGACTCTTAAAAAATTCAATAGAACAAGATGTGTATATAAATCAGTTATCAGAAAAACTAAATATAGATAAAGAAGCTATAAAAAAAGAAGTTAGTAAAAATTATGGGAAAAATGATTATAAGAAAAGTTATAAGGAAAACTATGTTGAGAAGATAAATCCTGAAAAAACAATTGTACAAAAAGCAAATTTAATAGCAGAAATAGAGATATTAAAAATTGGACTTATGGATAAAAATTATTATATAAATATTTTGGAAAAAGATTGTTTTAAGTATTTTGAAAACCAAAGCTGTATAGATATACTGGCTTTGATAGATGAGAAATATAGAGACAAAGAATACTTAGAAAAAGAAGAGTTATATGGTATAATTGAGGGTAGAAATGATTTAGATACAAATATACTAAATAATATATTAAAGAGTGAGACTAATTACACTGCAGATAATGTAGATAGAGCAATAAACGACTTGGTCAGGACTCTAAGAATAAATAAACTAGATAATAGGCGTAAAGAAGTAAGGGATAAGATTGAAAATCTAGATAGGAATAAGGTAGACTTAAAAGAGTCTAATAGACTTTTAGAAGAGCTTTTAAGATTAAATTCTGAGCTAGACAAGATAAGGTATAAAGATAGGGGGTAAAGCACTTGTCTGATAAAAAAATAAACAAAAAAGAAAATGGACGAGAAGCTATAAAGAAGTTAATAACAAAAGGTCAAGAAGAAGGTACTTTAACTCATAGTGAGATATTAGAGACTTTGGAAAAATTAGATATATCTTCTGATCAGATAGATGAGATATATGAAAGTTTTGAAGAACTAGATATTGAGTTAATAGGTGAAAAGCAAAGTCATGATGATGACCATGATGATGAAGATATAGAGATAGAAGCAGAAGACTTATCTGTACCTAAGGGAATAAGTGTAGATGACCCTGTTAGAATGTATTTAAAAGAAATAGGTAAGGTAGATTTACTTACTGCTGCAGAGGAAGTTGAAATCGCTAAAAGAATGGAAAATGGAGATGAGTTAGCGAAGAGAGAACTAGCAGAGGCTAATTTGAGATTAGTTGTAAGTATAGCTAAAAGATATGTTGGACGTGGTATGTTGTTCTTAGACTTAATCCAAGAGGGAAATTTAGGACTTATGAAGGCTGTAGAAAAATTTGACTATACAAAAGGATATAAGTTTAGTACCTATGCTACATGGTGGATTAGACAAGCGATAACAAGATCTATAGCAGACCAGGCTAGAACTATAAGAATACCAGTGCATATGGTTGAAACTATAAATAAACTAGTTAGAGTTCAGAGACAATTAGTTCAAGAACTAGGTAGAGAGGCTACACCAGAAGAAATAGGTAAGGAAATGGACCTAGATGTAGAGAGAGTTAGGGAGATAATGAAAATAGCTCAAGAGCCAGTTTCACTTGAAACTCCTATAGGAGAAGAAGAAGATAGTCATCTAGGAGATTTTATACCAGATGACGAAGTACTAGCACCTTCTGACGCTGCAACATTTACTATGCTTAGAGAAGAACTTATTGGAGTTTTAGATAGTTTAACTCCTAGAGAACAAAAAGTTTTAAGACTTAGATTTGGTTTAGATGATGGAAAACCAAGAACTTTAGAAGAAGTTGGTAAAGAATTTGATGTAACTAGAGAGAGAATTAGACAAATAGAGGCTAAAGCTCTTAGAAAGCTACGCCACCCTAGTAGAAGTAAAAAATTAAAGGATTTTCTAGAATAAAAGATTCGCTTAGCGAATCTTTAGTTTTATAAAAATATAGAGGTGTAATATGAAATCAGAAAGATTATTAGAAATATCAAAGCTTGTTAAAGAAAATGCCATAGTGGCAGATATCGGTACAGACCATGGATATATTCCAGTCTACCTAATAGAAAATAAGGTGGCTAAAAAGGTTATAGGTTCAGATGTATCAAAAGGGTCTTTAAATAAGATAATTTCCTATGTAAAGTCTAGAAAGTTAGAAGAGTTTATAGATACAAGGCTTGGGAATGGTCTTGAGGTAATAAAACCCTTTGAAATAGACACTGTTATAATAGCTGGAATGGGTGGTATTTTAATAACTGAGATATTAGAAAAAGATAGAAATATAACAAATAGCATAAACAATTTTATACTGCAGCCAATGGTTGGAGCCAAAGAGCTTAGGGAGTATCTATTGGATAATGGATTTACTATCATAACAACAAAATTATTAAAAGAAGATGGCAGGTACTATGAAATTATAAATGCAAAAATAGGCAAGGAAAAGAAATGGACGGATATAAACTTAGAACTACCTCAAAATTTAATAGAAGAAAAACATCCCCTATTGATAGAATATATAAATCATAAGATAGATTTTTCAAAAAATGTCTTAGATGGTATAAGGGACAAAGATGGAGAAAAGGTAAAGGAAAGAGTTGAAGAGCTGAATAAAGAGATAGAAGCTTATGAGGAGGTATTAAGGCAAGTTGAAAGCAAGTGAAATAATTGAATTTATGGAAGAATGGGCTCCAAGCAGTCTAGCAGAAAACTGGGATAATTCTGGTTTTCAAATAGGAGAGGACTTTGTAGAAGTAAATAAAATACTCTTAGCTTTAGATTTAGATAGTGATGTTTTAGCCTATGCCAAATCAAATAATTGTCAGATGATTATAAGTCATCATCCATTTATTTTTAGCGGTATAAAATCAATTACTAATAAAACTTATGATGGTAAGCTTATAATAGATATGATAAAAAATGATATGGTTTTTTATCCTACACATACAAATATGGACCAGGTTGAAGATGGTGTTAGTCAAGAATTGGCAAATAAGATTAAATTAAGGGATAAATTTGTTTTAGATGTAACAGATGAAGAAAACAATTTTGGCTATGGTATAGTTGGAAAAGTGAATGATATAAAAGCTATAGATTTTATAACTCTTGTGAAAAATAATTTGGATGTAAAGAACCTAACTGTTTTTGGAGATATAGAAGGTAGGTACATAAAAAATGTAGCTGTCATGGGAGGTAGCGGAGCCTCTTATATAGAAAGTGCTAAAAATAGTGGAGCAGATGTTTTAATCACTGGAGATGTTAAGTATCATGATGGGCAACTTGCAAACAAGCTGGGACTTTTGGTAATAGATGTAGGTCATTATCATACAGAAAAACATATTTTAAACAAGATAGGTCAAAAGTTAAAGATTTTTAATAAAGGACTGGAAGTACTTATATATGAAAATCCAAGCCCTCTATATAAAATATACTAAAAAATACTATTCTATATGCGGAAAATATGCTATAATCATTTAGTAGTGAGTAAGTTGAGTAGTCGCGTGTATCTTTGATACATGAGGAAAGTCCGTGCTCCACAAAGCGAGATGCTGGATAACGTCCAGTGGAGGTGACTCTAAGGCTAGTGCAACAGAAATATACCGCCTAGTTTACTAGGTAAGGGTGGAAAGGTGAGGTAAGAGCTCACCAGCATTTAGGTGACTAAATGGCTCTGTAAACCCCATCTGGAGCAAGACCAAAAGGGAATACAAAACATAGTAGCTTTGATATGATTCCAAAATGGTAGGTCGCATGACTTTATCGGTAACGATAAGGCTTAGATAGATGACTATTTAAACAGAACACGGCTTATAGATTTACTCATTAAATAAAGACACTTACTAAAGTAAGTGTTTTTATTTTTATATGGAGATAATTTTAAGAATAGAAGTTTTACAAATAGGAGGTAATTATGGATAGTTTTAAAGTTGCCAAAAAAGTTTCCTTTGTCACAATAGTTATAAATATTGTCTTGGCTATAGGAAAAATATTAGCTGGTGTAGTTGGAAAAAGTAGTGCCATGATAGCAGATGGTTTTCATACCTTATCAGATGTAGCTACAACAGTGATAGTATTAGTAGGTATAAAAATAGCAAATAAAAAGGCTGATGAAAATCATCCTTATGGACATGAAAAATATGAATCTATATTTGCAAAATTACTTAGTTTATTTTTATTATTTACAGGACTTGCAATAGGATATGAATCTATTAAAATCCTACATGCAAAAACCTTTGTAACACCAGGAAAAATTGCTCTTTATGCTGCAGTTGCCTCAATTGTAGTAAAAGAGCTTATGTATAGATATACACTAGTGGCAGCAAAGAAAATAAAAAGTACATCAATGGAAGCAGATGCTTGGCATCATAGATCAGATGCCCTATCTTCTGTGGGAACTTTTGTAGGTATACTTGGTGCTAGATTAGGTTTTCCAGCCCTTGATCCTATAGCAGGACTTATAGTAGCAGCACTTATAGTTAAGGTTGGAGTAGACCTATATTTAAGGGCTGTAAAAGAACTTGTAGATGAATCAGCAGATGGCGAAACTATAGAAAAGATAGAACACCTAACTAGGGAGACAGATGGGGTATTAAATATTAGTACTTTAAAGACCAGAGTATTTGGAAATAAAATATATGTAGATATAGACATAGTGGTAGATGCAAATATAACAGTTGAGCAGGGACACGATATAGCAGAAAAGGTCCATGACAAATTAGAGGATGAAATAAAAGAAATAAAGCATTGTATGATTCATATTGAGCCATGTAAGGAAGATTGCTCCGAAAATGACAGAAAAACTTGTAAAAAATAATTTAATAGCTATAGACTAGTAATAAACTAAAGAATCTAGGTTGTCACTTTGTAACACAGTTGCAATATAAAACCAAGTAGATTATAATAAGCTAGTAAGTGTAAAATATGAATAACAAGGTACAGATTGTTAGGAGCGTGTTTTGTGAATAATAAGAATAAGAAAATAGCTACAGCCTTGGCATTATCATTAGTTGCAGCTATGAGTTTTAGAGATACAGGTATGTTAATTAAAGATTTCAGTAACTCTAATGACTCTCTAAATTCAGGTGAAAAGATAGAAATCATTCAAGAGACCGACAGAGTATATTTGGTACAAGGTAAAGCAGGAAATGTCGAAATACCAAAAGACAATATGATAAAAGAGATAAAATCAGAATTCACTTATAAAGTAAAGAATGTTACAGACATAGTAAATGAAAACAGCAATGAATCACAAAGAAAACTTAGAAAAAATGAAGTTATAGAAGCAGTATATTTAGATGGAAACCAGGGAGTGTTTAAAACACAAGATGGTATAACTGGTACAGTAAGCCTTGATCAGCTAGAAGTAGTTGGTGATTATACTGAAACAAAGGGTGTATCAAAGGTAGATACTGTCTTAAAAAGTGGTGAAAACACTTTCACTATAAAAAGAGGAAATCCAGTTAAGGTCATAGGATATAAGGGCGATGACTATGTTGTTATTGATATGCAAGGAAATAGATACAACACAGCTAAGTCAAATATATCAATAGGAAATGAAAATGAAGCAGCAGCACCTACAAGAGGTGGGCTTGATATAGCTAAGAAACCATCTAATAAGGTTGATAATCTTGTAGCTAATGCTAAAAAAGAAATAGGAAAACCATATGTATCTGGAGATACAGGAAGTAGAGGATATGATTGTTCAGGATTTACCTATGCAATGTATCTAAAAACTTTTAACATGAAATTACCAAGAACTTCTGGTGGACAATCATCAGCAGGACAATTTGTAGACAAGTCAAAACTACAAGCAGGAGATTTAGTATTTTTTAGAACTACGGGAAAAGGTATAGGACATGTGGGTATATATATAGGAAATGGAAATATGATTCATGCATCAACAGGACAGAGAAGGATAACTACAACTAGTATACATACTAACTATTTTGCATCTAGGTATGTGACAGCTAGAAGAGTAATAAATTAATAAATCGAAAGACAAAATCTAAAATTTTTTAGGTTTTGTCTTTTTTATTTTAAAATATATTAAATACGAAAATGGGATAATATAAGGAAAACTTAGTTAAAATAAACAAATACTGGAAAATTCAGAAAAAAAACAATTGATAAATTATTCTCAACCTGCTATAATCAATTCAAGGACATATTAAAAATATTCTAAATATTTTAATAGTTGTCAATAATACATAGGAGTGTGATGTCTCTGAAAGAAGTGCGAAAAGCTTTGAATATCTATTAACATATTCGAAATAATCAAAAAATTGAGAAAATACAATGCAATAATCAAAAACGTAATTATTCATGATTGTAATTGAGGGGGTAAAATTAATGATAGCACTTATTAAACTTTCACCAGTAATATTATTAACAGCAATGATGATGCTGAGTGGATTTGGATATTGGGACTTAGACATATTAGTAATAGCACCTATAGTAACAGTATACGGAGCTATAATAGCAGCAGTAGTAGATAAGTTTTCATTTCAAGATTTAGTTGATGCAGCAGTTGAAAACGTAAAAGAGATGCAACTTGTATTCTTTATACTTATGCTAGCTTATGCATTAGCAGAAGCATTCATGGCAACAGGAGTAGGAGCTTCAATTATAAATGTATCTTTAAACTTTGGACTTAGTGCAAGAACAGTAGCAGTAACAGCATTTATAGTATCTAGTATATTATCAATTGCAACTGGTTCATCTTGGGGTACATTCGCAGCAGCAGCACCTATCTTCTTATGGTTAAATCATATAGTAGGTGGAGACATAATAATCACAGTTGGGGCAATAGCTGGTGGTTCATGCTTCGGAGATAACATAGGACTTATATCTGATACAACTGTAGTAAGTTCAGGTATACAAGAGGTTGACGTTATAGACAGGGTTAGACATCAAGGGGTTTGGTCAGTAGGATGTTTAATAATATCTGCAATTATATTTTTTCTTTTAGGATTAAGTCAACCAGATACAGTTGGTTCAGCATCAGATGCCATAGCTCAAATACCAGATGAAGTATGGGCTACATTAGAAGAGCAAAGACCAGCTGCAGTAGAATTACTTAATCAAGTATCAGCAGGAGTACCTGTTTACATGGTAATTCCTTTAATCGTAGTAATAGGAACAGCAGTAGCAGGAGTACCAACTCTAGCTTGTCTAGGAATGGGGTTAATAGCATCTTTTGGATTTGGTATGATAGCAGGAACTACAAGCCCATTTGAATTTTTAGGACTTATTCAATCAGGATTTGAAGGAGCAGGTTCTTGGGTAATAATAATGATGATGTGGGTAGGAGCCTTTGGTGGTATCATGGGTAAGATGGATGCCTTCAAGCCTTTATCAGACTTAGTAATAAAGATATCAGGAAGTGTAAGACAGTTAATGTTCTGGAATGGTATACTTTCATTATTAGGAAATGCAGCTCTTGCAGATGAGATGACTCAAATAGTTACAATAGGACCTATTATCAAAACTATAACTGATAATAATGTTGTAACAAGTGAAGAAGAAATGTACAAACTAAGACTTAGAAATGCTACATTCTCAGATGCCCTTGGAGTATTTGGTTCACAGTTTATTCCATGGCATGTATATATAGCTTTCTTTATGGGGATAGCACAATCCATATATCCATTACATCAGTTTAGAGCATTTGACTTAATGAAGTACAATGTAATGGCTATGCTAGCTGTTGTAACAATTTTATTATTCACTTTAACTGGATTAGATAGATTGGTACCATTCTTCCGAATACCATCTGAACCAGAAGCCCAATTAAAGAAAAATATTTAATGAATTTAAAATAAATAGTAAAAAAGAGATGCCTAGCATCTCTTTTTTTGTTATTTAAAAAAAGTTTAGCCTTAGTAACAATCTTATCTTGGGTCTATTATAATTAACTAACAATTTAATTAATGGTTGCATAATATATTAACCTGTTTTATAATGTAATGGTGATAAAAATTATATACATAGAATATAGGTGTCAATCTGAGATTTTCAGTGTGATAAAATTATATATAAATAAATTTTGCATTGGGGATCCAATGCTTTTTTTCATGCTTATATTCTGAAAAGTTTGAATTTACTCACAAGAGAAATTTGGAAGAGGTGGTCAATAGGAGGGCAAGACAGAAGCTTGAAAGTATGCAATAAATAATTTGAAAATTTAAACGACAGCAAATGTTATTAAAAAAGGTTATAATTTAGGGAGGGGATTTGGTGATAGAGTTTTTGAAACTTTCACCGGTATTTTTATTAGCAGGAATGATGATGTTAACAGGTTTTGGATTCTGGGATTTAGACATTCTAGTAATCGCACCTATAGCTACAGTTTATGGCGCTATAATAGCGACTATAACAGATAAATTCTCATTTAATGAATTGGTGGATACAGCAGTTGATAATGTTAAAGAAATGCAACTTGTATTTTTTATACTTATGTTAGCTTACGCATTAGCAGAAGCTTTCATGGCAACAGGAGTAGGAGCATCTATAATATCTATAGCTCTTAAATTTGGAATGACTGGAAGAACTGTAGCGGTAACAGGTTTATTAGTATCAGCAATACTTTCAACAGCAACAGGTTCATCTTGGGGTACATTTGCAGCAGCAGCTCCAATATTCTTATGGCTAAACCATATGGTTAATGGTGATGTAGTATTGACTACTGCAGCGGTAATAGGTGGATCTTGTTTTGGAGACACTATTGGACTTATATCAGATAATACTATTGTAAGTTCAAACATACATGATGTAAAAATGGAAGATAGACTACCAAGTCAAGGTGCTTGGGCAATAGTTATATTAGTTGGAGCAGCAATTATTTATTATGTAGTAGGTTTAAAATTACCAAGTGAAGTTGGTTCAGCATCTGAAGCTATTAATCAAATACCAGCAGAAGTATGGGATACATTAAAAGCAGATAGACCAGCAGCAGTTGATTTATTAAACCAAGTAGGAACAGGGGTTCCAATGTATATGATATTACCTTTAATCGTAGTAATAGGAACAGCTGTAGCAGGAATGCCTACTCTAGCTTGTTTAGGATTAGGTCTTATATCTTCAGGTATACTTGGAACAATAGCAGGAACAACAACTCCAATGGCATTTTTAGGACTTATGATGTCAGGATTTGAAGGAGCAGGTTCTTGGGTAATAATAATGATGATGTGGGTAGGAGCATTTGGTGGAATAATGAGTAAAATGGACGCATTTAAACCACTTTCTAACTTTGTTGTTAAAATCTCTAGAAACACTCGTCAACTTATGTTCTGTAATGGTTTATTATCTATTATAGGTAATGCTGCACTTGCAGATGAAATGGCTCAATTAGTAACAATTGGACCAATTATGAAAACTATAAATGAAGAAAATTTAGTTGGTAGTGAAGAAGATTTATACCAATTAAGACTTAGAAATGCATCATTCTCATCAGCGCTTGGAGTATTTGGATCACAATTTATTCCTTGGCATGTTTATGTAGCTTTCTTCGTTGGTATAGCAGGATCTATATATCCACTACACCAATTCCAAGTATTTGAATTAATGAAGGCTAACTATTTAGCAATGTTAGCTGTTGGTAGTATCTTATTCTTAACATTAACAGGATTAGATAGATTGATACCAGGATTTGGTACACCAAGTGAACCAAAAGTTAAGTTAAAAAAAGCAGCTTAATATAGATTGAGTTTATAAATTAGTATATACTTTAATTTAGATTGGAGTGATACTAATGGAACTTAAAGGAAAACCAGTTGCCGATTATATAAAAGGAGAAACTATATTAGAAATTGAAAAACTTAAACAAAATAATATAGTTCCCAAATTGGCAATTATAAGATTAGGTGATAATCCAGATGATATTTCCTATGAAAAAAGCATTTTAAAATACTGCGAAACTGTAGGAGTAGAGGTAGATATTCATTTAAAGGGTGCGGAAATACTAACAAAAGAGTTAGTTCAGCTTATAGAGAGATTAAATCAAGATGTTTTAGTACATGGTATATTATTATTTAGACCATTACCAAAACAATTAGATATATCTATTATTGCAAACTCTATAAGTCTTGATAAGGATGTAGACTGTATGAATAAAAATAATTTACTACCTATATTTTTAAGTAAAGATGGTAATTATGCACCATCTACAGCAAGGGGAGTAATGGAACTATTAGCCTACTATGACATTGAATTAACTGGGAAAAATGTTGTAGTACTTAATCGTTCTGAAGTAGTGGGAAAACCTCTAGCTATGATGCTTTTAAATGAAAATGCAACTGTAACTATCTGTCACTCAAAAACTGAAAAGTTGGAAGAGATAACAAAAAGGGCTGATATAGTAGTAACTGCTCTTGGTAAGGCTAAATTATTAGATGAAAGATATTTTAATGAAAAAGCCATAGTTATAGATGTTGGAATGAGTTTGGATGATTACAATAAAATAAGTGGAGATGTGGATTATGACAAGGTTTATCATAAGGTAAATGCTATAACTCCTGTTCCAGGTGGAGTGGGAAGGATAACAACATCTGTACTTATAAAACAATTAATAAATAATATCAAAGGGTAGAGATTATCTCTACTCTTTTTTTGAACAATTAGATAAATAAAGGGATGTATTCTTTTGGAATACATCCCTTTATATTTTTATATTAAGTTTAATCAAAGGTAAAGTCTACACCATCACCAGCATTTGGTTTAGTTTCAGTAGGCTTAGTTTCCTTTATCTTATCCTTTACTTTTTCCTTAACCTTGTTTGTATCAGTAGGTTTGGTTTCAGTTCCACCTGTTCCATCAGGCATTACACCTTCACCAGTACTATTTTCTCCATCAAGTTCTACTTCTACTGCCTCATTATCATCTTCAGGTTTTGCTACTCCTGAATGGTCTGTACATTGAGCTGTTGGTAGAGTGTAAGCATAGTCTGGAGGTGTTATACCACCATGTTTACTAGGATCATAAGGAGGTGTTCTCTTTATAAATACCTTATTAACTATGTTAGCCTCAGCACAACTATCAGTTGCAAGTTTTCCAGTAGCACTGTCTATTCTAGCAGATACATGAACATCACATGACTTTTTAGGTTCAGTACCTTTGGCAAAAATCTCAGTATAAACTCTTCCACCTCTAGGATCACCAGAGCAAGCTGATGTTGGTAGTAAACCGGAATCTCTACATACACTGACACTTACTATCCCATCTGGTCTGTCAAACTTAGGCTTAGCAGGCATACCTTCATGAGCCTTGGTCATAATGTGTTTCCAAAGTTGAGCTGCACTACCACTACCTTTTGAAATAGTTATGGCAGGTGAGTCATTTCCTATCCAAACTCCAGTAGCATAGTGGGGAGAGAAACCTACAAACCATATATCTGCTTGATTAGTAGTAGTTCCTGTTTTACCAGCAGTAGCCATATTTGGAATTTGTGCCCTTCTTGCAATACCTCTAGTAACAGTTGTATTTAAAATATCTTTCATAATATAAGCTGTTTGAGGAGAAACTACCTTAGTTTCCATTTTTGTATTGTCTATTAATATGTTTCCATTTTTATCTTCTATTTTAGAAAAACTCATAGGTTCTATATAAGTTCCATCATTAGCTATAGTACCAAAGGCAGCTGTTATTTCAAGTGGAGTAAGTCCACGAGTCATACCACCAAGAGCTAAAGCAGATAGGTTTTCATCATTATAACTAGGATCTTCCTTTGATGTAACAAAACTATCATGTTCAGGATCAGAATTTTTTATAATGCCCATTTTTTCTAAATATGGTAGGGAAGTTTGAACTCCCATTTTATCTAATACCTTAACAGCTGGTACATTGGCTGATTGTTCCACAGCAGTTCTAAGAGGCATAAGTCCTCTAAATTGATCTCTATACCAATTTCTTGGCCACATTTTCCCACCAGCATAAAATGGTATATCATCTATTGCTGAAGCAGCAGTAAATCCATTATCAAGTGCTGGAAGATAAGTTCCAATAGGTTTCATAACAGAACCAGGCTGTCTTTGAGATGCAGTAGCCCTATTTAAAACTTTTGCACCCTTTATATTTCTTCCTCCAACCAAGGCTTTGATATGACCATTTTTATAGTCTAAGATAACTGTAGCTGATTGTGGCTGAACTATTCCAGTAGTCGCCACTGAGAAATATTTCCCATTAATCAGCAGTGAATTTCCTTGTTTCGTATAGAAATCTGGTGTCTTATCTAAGAAATCGTTAGTTATAATTATTTCCTTGTTTTCATTTACGAAAAAGTCCCCTTCTGGTAAAGATATAGCACCAATATTATAAGTTACTAAGTTTTTATTATCATCAATACCATAGTAATCTGTAATATCTATATTATTTCTATAAGGTCTAAGTTTAGGAGATTTAAGTTTTAAACCGCCATTGTCAAAGCTAAATTCAGAACTAGATAACATTAAATCATCATTATCATTTAGTATATTATTTCTTTGATAATACACTATGTTTCCATTGTTATCTATGATATCTCCTGAACCATTTCTCTTCCAATTAACTAGGACTGGCCCTTTTACTCCAGATGTATTACCTATTAATACATTTGTAAAATTATCATAGATATCTTCTAGTTCTTTTTGAAGTTTTAAATCTATAGTTGAATAGATTTTAAGCCCACCAGAGCTAAGTTCATTACGAGCATCTTCTTCAGTATAGTCAAGTCTAGTCATAAGAACTTCAACAACTTGATTTTTAACATAATCAGTAAAATATGAAGATAAACCAGTAAGTTCTTTTGTTGCTGGTTTTAAATTGGCCCTAATATCCTCTTGTAATGCTTCATCATATTCTGCCTTTGTTATCTTATTTAACTTTAACATTTGTTGTAGGACAACTTTTTGTCTTTCTATGGAATTTGGATTAAATATAGCTATATATTTTTCTCCCATTAAATCCAAAGTTGCAATTGTATCATGTTTCTCTGGGTCAAAATCTTCAGATCGTATAGTTTTATAAGGTGAGAAGTTTACACTACTCTGTGCAATACCTGCTATAAGTGCAGATTCTGCAATGGTAAGATCTTCCACATTTTTAGAGAAATATGCCTGTGCAGCTTCTTGTACACCATAAGCATTTTGTCCTAAAAATATACGGTTTAAGTAAAGTTCTAAAATTTGATCCTTAGATAAAACACGCTCCACTTTTAAAGATAAATAAGCTTCTTTTATTTTTCTCTCCCAAGATTTTTCTCTAGTTAAGTAAACATTTTTAACCAACTGCTGAGTTATAGTGCTGGCTCCCCTAACTATTCTACCAGCCTTAACATTATCAACGGCTGATGCAGCGATACCTCTAGGATCAATCCCCATATGAGACTCGAATCTTTCATCTTCTATTGATATAAAAGCATCTCTCAAATGTTTTGGCATTTTTTCTAATTTTACTACAGTCCTATTTTCAGGTGCCTGTATTTTTTCTATAACCTGCCCATCAGGACTTAAGATAGTTGATGTTTGGTCTAAAGAAGAATTTATATTAGTTGGGTCTATTTTCGGAACATCACGCAGAATAGAAAATACCATTCCAGCGGCTATGGCTCCTAGGATAAGACATATAACTAAGAAAATTAAAAGAAATTTTTTAAAGAAACCTCTCTTTTTTTTCTTTTTTCTTCTTTTACCCCTTTTAACATCTTGATCAATTCTATTATCATTTTTATTTTCTTCAGACATTAAATACCTCCTTAATTGATAAAAGGGTTTGATTTAATAATTATATCATAGAAAAATATCATTGTTAACGAACTATATCTTAATATAATATTACTTTTCCATTACAAATTACTGAAGAAAGAGATAATATATAGTTAGAAAAACTTTCAATTAATGATATAATGAAACTATATAATATTAGGAGTGATAAATTGACTCAAAAAGAAACGAATTTGGAGAGAGTGTTAATAGTAGGATTGAATTTACCTAATGACAAGATAGATATAGAAAATTCTTTAGATGAATTAGAAGAATTAGTAAAGGCAGCAGGTGGTGAAGTAATAGGTAGGATACTTCAAAATGCTAATAATATAAATGTTTCCTACTTTATTGGTAAGGGAAAGGCAGAGGAGATAGTTACCTATGCAGAAGAATTAGATGTGAGTACTATAGTTTTCAATGATGAGTTATCAGGAGCACAAATAAGAAATTTAGAGAAGTTAATAGATAAAAAAATAGTAGATAGAACCAATTTAATTTTAGATATCTTTGCAAGTAGGGCTAGTACAAAAGAGGGAAAACTTCAAGTAAAACTTGCCCAACTACAGTATAGACTTCCAAGATTAATAGGCTTTAGGGATTATCTTTCAAGAGAAGGTGGAGGTATAGGAACTAGAGGACCTGGGGAGCAAAAATTAGAAACAGATAGAAGACATATTTTGAGGGAAGTAAATAATATAAAACATGAACTTAAGGAAATAGGAAAAAATAGGGAACTAAAGAGAAAGCAAAGACGAAATGCTGATATTCCAATAGTGGCACTGGTTGGATATACAAATGCAGGAAAATCCACCCTGTTAAATCAAATGATAGATGATGAAGATGGAAGTCTAGATAATAAGGTTTTTGTAAAAGATATGTTATTTGCAACTTTGGATACTACGCTTAGGAAAAGTAAGCTTCCAAATGGACAAAGGTTTTTATTAACAGATACAGTTGGTTTTGTATCTAAACTACCAACTAAGCTAGTGGAAGCATTTAAAAGTACACTAGAAGAGGTTAAATATGCTGACCTAATCTTACATGTAGTAGATGGATCAAATCAAGATTTAGATATTCAGATGGATACAACCTTTAAAATCTTAGAGGACTTGGATATCTTAGATAAACCTATGGTAACAGTTTTTAATAAAAAAGATAGGTATAAAATAGAAGATTTAATATATGATAGTGAATTAGTGGATGAAAAAATATTTATATCTGCTCTAAATAGAGAAGATATAGATTTATTACTGGAAATGATAGAGAAAAATTTACCACAAAAATTTAAAAAAGTGAATATTAATATACCGTATGGAGAAGAAAATATACTTAATTATTTTATGAAACATTACGAGATACACAACCTAGAATATACTGAAAAAGGAACTATGATATCTTTAAATATTAATCATATAGATTTTAGTAAGTACAATAACTATATTATTTAAAAGGAGTGTGTTAGATATGTTGATAAGAAATTGTGCAGGTGGATTAGTTTTTAATGGTGAGTCTGTGTTTATTTTAAAAAATGATAAGGGTGAGTGGGTATTTCCAAAGGGTAAAATTTTGGAAGACGAATTATCCAGTGAGGCTGCAATTAGAAAAGTATCAGATGAAGGTGGAGTAAATGCAGAGATAGTATCAGTTGCTGGAGATACAGCCTACGAGTTTTATTCCATTACAAGAGAACAACCAGTTTGTAATAAGATAACCTGGTTTGTTATGGAATCCGACTCTCCAAATTATATAATAAATACAGATGAAGGCTTCAGAGATGGAGGTTTCTTTTGTATAGAAGATGCCATGAAACTAATAACTTACAGTCAAGATAGGTCCTTATTAACACTGTCTAACGAAAAATATATAGAGATTAAAAATGAGGTTTTGGAGTATACAAAATAATATGAGTTATTAAATAAAGAGAAATAAGGTATAGCCTTATTTTTCTTTATTTAAAGGAGGGAGTATGAAGGACTTAGAGTACAAAACGATATATAGGGCAGGAGAAGATGAAATAATTATAAATAAATCTAAATTTATAGGATATAGTAAGCCTGTAGAGTCCGAAGAAGATGCAGTAGCATTTATAGAGGAAATTAGAAAAAAACACCATGATGCAACTCATAATGTCTGGGCCTATGTAATTGGAAAAGATAGCAGAATCCAAAGATTTAGCGATGATGGAGAACCATCAGGCACGGCTGGAATTCCAATGTTAGAAGTTATAAAAAAAGAGGGAATAGTTGATGCAGTTGTAGTTGGGACTAGGTATTTTGGAGGGGTAAAGCTTGGGGCAGGAGGTCTTATTAGGGCCTATACTAAGAGTGCAAAAATAGGACTTGATGCTGGTATAATAGTAGATATGGTTTTAAATAAAATAATAAAGGTCAGACTAGATTATACTTTATATGGAGCCTTTGAAAATTTTTTAATGACAAATAAATATATTATAAAAGATTCAGTTTTTGATGATGCAGTGAATATAGAAATATATGTGGAAGCCAAAGATATGGAAAACTTTACGGGAAAAATTATTGACTTAACAAATAATAATGCTGAAATAAAAGAAGTTGGAGAAGAGTACATTCCAATAAAAGATGGTAAGATAGTAAAAGAATAGAGGAGGAAGTCGAGATGAGTATAAAACAAGAGCTGTTAGATAAAATGGTGTGGGCAGTAGTTGGTGCTACAGACAAGACAGATAGATATGGATATAAAATATTTAAAAAGTTGAAAGAACATGACTATACAACATATGGAATTCACCCTAAATTAGAAGAGCTTGATGGAGATAAAATCTATAAAAATTTGACTGATCTACCAGAAAAAATTGATGTAGTTGATATGGTTGTAGGGCCTAATATAGCTATTGGAGTTTTAGAGGAAGCCAAAGAACTTGGGATAGAGTATATATTTTTTCAACCAGGAAGTTATAATGAAGAAGTTATAAAAAAAGCAGAAGAATTAGGACTTAAATATTTAGAAGATGATTGTATATATGCAACTCTTATAAACATGGAATAGAAGAGTTAAAATCATGAGAATTCTTATGATATAATAGATTGGCTGGAGGAAGATAGATGGAAAATATTGATTTACTTATAGAGAATTTAGTTAAATGGATGCAGGACAAGGTTAAAGAGGCAAATGCTAAAGGTATAATATTTGGACTTAGTGGAGGTATAGATTCTGCTGTTATGGCAGGGCTAGCCAAGGCAGCTTTTCCAGATACTTCTTTAGGAGTAATCATGCCTTGTCATAGTAATGAAGAAGATGAACAACATGGAAGACTTGTGGCAGAAAAATTTAATTTAGAGATTACAAAGGTGGATTTAACAAATACATATGATGTATTTTTACAAGGTGTGGATAATAATCTAGATAATAAGCTAGCAAAGTCAAATATTAAACCTAGGCTTAGAATGACAACACTATATTATTATGCACAGAATCTAGGATATCTAGTGGCTGGACCAACAAATAAATCTGAATTTGTAACTGGATACTTTACTAAAAATGGAGATAGTGGTGTTGATATTATGCCAATAGGAGATTTTGTAAAATCTGAAATTTATCAACTGGCAAAAGCCCTTGGTGTACCACAGGAGATAATAGATAAAACTCCAAGTGCAGGTCTTTGGGAGAACCAGTCAGATGAAGAAGAGATGGGCTTTAGCTATGATGTATTAGAAGCTTATATAAAGGGAGAAAAGATAGATACAGTATTAGATGATAAGATATCTAGAATGAATAAAATATCTAATCATAAGAGGACTTATCCTGAAATATATAAAAAATAGATGAAAAAATAGCGATACTATGCTAAAATAGGTATAGAATTTTAAGAAGGAGAGATAAGAATGGCAGGACATTCAAAGTGGAATAATATAAAACATAAAAAAGGTAAAGAAGATGCTAAAAGAGCTAAGGTATTTACTAAAATAGGTCGTGAATTAATGGTTGCTACAAAAGAGGGTGGACCAGATCCAGCTTTTAATCCAGCACTTTTATCAGCTATAGACAAGGCTAAAGCAGCTAATATGCCTAATGATAATATAGAGAGAGCTATAAAAAAAGGTAGTGGAGAATTAGGTGGAAAAGACTTTGAAGAATTAATATATGAAGGTTATGGACCAGGTGGAATAGCAGTAATGGTATCTGCCTTAACAGATAATAGAAATAGAACAGCACCAGAAGTTAGACATGCCTTTGAAAAAGGTACTGGAAATCTTGGACAAGAGGGTTCTGTATCCTATATGTTCCAAAGAAAAGGTATGATAGGTATAGAAAAAGCTGATGGTATAGATGAAGAAACTCTTATGATGCAGGCTATAGAATTAGGAGCAGAAGATTTTTCAGCAGAAGGAGAAGGTTTCGAAATAACTACAGCTGTAGCTGATTTTAATACTGTTAAAAAAGGTTTAGAAGAAGAAGGATATAATTTTGTTATATGTGAATTAACTTATATACCTGATAATACAATAGCAGTAGAAGATGAAGAAGAAGTAGAAAAACTTGAAAAATTAATAGACCTACTTGAAGACTTAGATGATGTTCAAGAAGTTTATACAAACTGGGAATAATTATAAATACACTCATATGAGTGTATTTTTTATATCTTATAAAATACAGGAGGTGCTTTGTTGAAGAAAAAAATTGAGATTTTTGACTATGCAAAGGAGATTTTGACCCAGCTAGAAAAGGGTGTATTGGTAACTAGTAAGGTGGAAGATAAAGTAAACCATATGACTATAGCCTGGGGAAATCTTGGGATTGAGTGGAATAAAAAGATATTTACAATTTTTATTAAGGAAAGCAGATTTACAAAAGAGCAGTTGGATAAAAATCCTGAGTTTACTATCAACATACCTAGGGATAGGTCAGCTAATAAAATCCTTGGATACTGTGGAAGTAGGTCAGGAAGGGATGTAAATAAAACTAAAGAATTAGGTCTACATCTAGAAAAGTCTGAAAATATCTCTGTTCCTGGAGTAAGAGAGTTACCCTTGACTTTGGAATGTAGAATAATATATAAACAAAAGCAGGAAGCTGAGAAGATAAGTTATGAAAATTTAAAAAAGCATTACCCAGAATATACTGAAAATAGATTGAGTGATAATTTTCATACAGCATATTATGGGGAAATAGTAGCTGCTTATCTTATAGACTAGCTGGTGAGTATTAGTCAGTCTATAAGTTGAAAGAAGCTTTATCTATCTTGTAAAGAACATGAGGATATAGAGGATTGTCTCTTGGTACTAGAGGATGATTAAAATCAAGGGCTTTTTCCATGCCAATTTTCTCCATAACATTTTGGGATGGGAGATTTATTTGGGCTGTAAATGCATATATATCTTTTATATTAAGAGTCTTGAAACCATAGTTAAGAACAGCCCTAGCTCCTTCTTGAGCATAGCCCATGTTCCAGTAATTACTATGTAATCTCCAACCAATTTCAACTTCATCTTTCACAGCTATATCAAAGCTGATTTTTGCAAGTCCAATTAAACCAATAAACTCATTGGTATCTAGGATATCTACTGAAAAGAGTGTGTAACCATATTCAGCCTTGTGTGTTTTTATTTTATTTACAAAACCATTGTTTTCTAACTTATTAAGTGTATTTAAGAAGTATCTCATTATATATGGATCAGAATTAATCTCATATAATTTATCAACATCAGAATCCAAGATATCCCTAAAGCCAAGTCTTTTTGATTTAAATAAATAATTCATATTCTACCTACCTTCTATATTTAATAACTAAGTCCTTATCTTCCTGGCTAATTTGTCTAGAATCTCTAATTTTCTGTATGGCCTTATTTTGTATGGAGGAAGACAAGGTGTTTTTCTTAAAGTATTTAAGTACAAGTGTTTTAAATTCCATATAGTAATATGAAATGGCCCAAGCCATAGCCATATCAACATAATAATCATCGTTTTCTATAGCTTCAACATTTTCGAAAAACTCATCTATATATTTTTCTTCTATATAATAGTTTAAAGACATAACCCCTGCAAATCTAAGATCATATGTGGAACTTGACTTAAAGTAGGTTTTTAAAAAATCCCAAAAATAATCTTTATTTTTATCTACAATTTTTAAAGAATTACAAAAAGAGTCGCAAATTGACCAATTTGTGATTTGGGGCACAAAATCTTTTATAAGCTGAGCTGTTTCATCTATTGGGTACTTTAGATAGCCAATAGATAGACCTTTTATCATAGTTTCCTCAAAATATATATCCTCATACTTATAGAAGAAATCTAAATAGTCTTCATTTTTTGCAAGTTTTTTTGCAAAACTTCTTAATTTAGGTATTCTAACACCTAATATATTACCAACACCAGGAAGGAGATTTGAAGAAAAAATTTGATAATCATTATCTTTTTCCTCAATTAGTAACTCTCGTAAATTCATATTTTCCATATTATCACCTATGAATATACTAATATTATTTTAATTTAAAAGCAATGTAGAAATAAAAAAATAAGTTGTGGTATAATGAAGACATAAATGGAATGTATTTTATGTAAAAAAGAATAGAGGTGGGAATGTGAAAAAGACAATAATGACAGTTGCAATTACACTAATAATATTGTTAGTTAATACAATTGCCTTTGCAGAGCCTTTAAATAAAACTCTAACTTATAAATATGATAAAGAAGAAACTATAGAAAGTGAAGATTCTTTACATCATTCAATGATTATTTCTGTAAAACAAGCTGAACAAATAATGAAAAAAGGAATATTTACAGCTTCTAAAAGTAGCCTTGAATCATTGTTCTCAAAATTTAAAGAAATGTTGAGAATTAAGGTTGAAATTCAAGAAATTTATATAAGTACAGGTAAAATAGTCGAAAATATGATGAAAAATATAGAAGAAAAAGAGTTGGCCACTTATGAATCCATAAATCAAACAATTATATATATTCATAAGTGGGATGAAAAGGACAGGATTATACCCCAAGATTTCAGCGATGAAGACAGCAATTTTATTTCCTAGATAAAACTTAAGATTCATAAAAGGAGATGAAATTATGTCAATATTTAAAATGGGACTAGATGTAGGATCAACTACAGTAAAACTAGTTGTATTAGACAGTTATAATGATTTAATTTATTCAGTATATAAAAGGCACTTCTCAGATGTTAAAAAAACAGCTGGAGATGTTATTTTAGATGCCTATAAAAGATTTAAAAATGAAGATGTGAAATTAATGGTAACAGGTTCAGGTGGACTTGGAATAACTAATTGGTTAGACTTACCATTTATACAGGAAGTTATAGCATCTACAAAAGGTATAGAAACAATAATACCAGAAACAGATGTTGCAATAGAACTTGGTGGAGAAGATGCCAAGATAACATATTTGGGAGATGCATTGGAACAAAGAATGAATAGTATTTGTGCTGGAGGTACAGGAGCTTTTATAGACCAAATGGCAGTTTTACTTGAGACAGATGCCAGTGGTTTAAATGAACTTGCCCTAAAGAGTGAATCTATCTATCCAATAGCATCAAGGTGTGGAGTATTTGCCAAAACTGATATACAGGCACTTATAAACCAAGGCGCTACAAAGGAAGACATAGCAGATTCTGTATTTCAAGCAGTTGTAAACCAAACAATATCAAACCTTGCTTGTGGTAGACCCATAAAGGGGAAAATAGCATTTTTAGGAGGGCCACTTCATTTTATGGAAGGGCTTAGAAATAGGTTTATAGAAACTTTAGAATTGACTGATGATGAAATAATACATCCAGAGAATTCTCAACTGTATGTTGCTATGGGAGCTGCTATAGCTGCTGAAAATGAGATGCAGATAAGTTTTGAAGAACTTAAAAAAAGAGTTGAAAAAAATGAATATAAAAAATCTGTAGAGATTAAAAATATAGAACCCTTATTTGAGACAGAAGAAGATTATTATAAATTTAAGGAAAGACATGATAAAAATAGGGTGGAATATGTAGATAGGCCAGAAGAATATACAGGAGTTGGATATCTGGGCATAGATGCAGGATCTACTACTACCAAGGCTATAGTTATCAGTGAAGATGACAAGATACTATATTCTTTTTATGGTAATAATAAGGGAAAACCAATAGACCAGTCTATGAAAATATTAAATGAAATTTACACTAAGCTTCCAAATGTAAAAATAGCTTATTCTTGTGTAACAGGTTATGGAGAAAAGCTTATAAAAACAGGATTAAAATTAGATCATGGTGAAGTTGAAACCATGGCACATTATAAGGGAGCAAGACTATTTAAACCAGATGTAGATTTTATAATAGACATTGGTGGACAAGATATGAAGGCTATAAAGATACAAGATGGAGTAATTAATGAAATACTATTAAATGAGGCTTGTTCTTCAGGATGTGGTTCTTTTATAGAAACCTTTGCAGAATCAGTTAATATGAGTGCTAAAGACTTTCTAAACCAAGGATTATTTGCAAAAAAACCTGTAGATCTAGGTTCAAGATGTACAGTATTTATGAATTCCATGGTTAAACAGGCTCAAAAAGAGGGTTCAACCCTAGGAGATATTTCATCAGGACTTGCTTATTCAGTTATAAAAAATGCAATTCAAAAAGTTATAAAAGCTAGGGACCCAAAGGCATTAGGGAAAAACATTGTGGTTCAAGGTGGAACTTTCTATGGAGATGCAATACTGAGAAGTTTTGAAAAGATTTCAGAAAGAGAAGTTATTAGACCAAATATATCTGGTTTGATGGGAGCACTTGGAGCAGCCTTGATAGCCAAGGAAGAATGTGGCGGAAGAGAGTCTTCAATACTACAATTAGCAGAACTTGAAAAATTAACTTACAGCTCTAGTCAAAAAAATTGTGGCTTATGTGGAAATAATTGTTTATTAACAATAAATCATTTTTCAAATGGTCAAGAATATATAATTGGAAATAGATGTGAAAGAGGAGCAGGTATAGAGCTTAAAACCAATAAATTACCAAATCTTTTTGATTATAAATATAAGAGAACTTTTGGATATAAAACTTTGAAAAAAGAAGAGGCTAAAAGAGGAATCGTTGGAATACCTAGAGTACTTAATATGTACGAAAACTATCCTTTTTGGCATACTTTTTTCACAGATTTAGGTTTTAGAGTAGAGTTATCTACAAAATCTAGTAGGGAAACTTATGAACTAGGTATAGCTTCAATACCAAGTGAAACAGCTTGTTATCCAGCTAAAATGAGTCATGGGCACATAATAAAACTTATAAATGATGGAGTTAAGTTTATTTTCTACCCTTCAGTATTTTATGAAAGAGAAGAAAAAGAAGGTGTAGACAACCACTTAAATTGTCCAGTTGTAGCTGGATATCCAGAGGTTATAAAAAACAATGTCCATGATTTAAAGGAAAACGACATTGTATTTAAAAATCCTTTTATAAGTTTAGATGATAAAAAATCACTTAAAAAATCCTTGTATGAA
Source organism: uncultured Tissierellia bacterium (assembly GCA_946402705.1). Classification (GTDB taxonomy): domain Bacteria; phylum Bacillota; class Clostridia; order Tissierellales; family Tissierellaceae; genus CAMIXG01. Next base: position 93,737 of record CAMIXG010000002.1, read on the forward strand.
TCTCTAAAGGATATGGATATAAGTAAGACAGAGATAAATAAAGCAGTTGATTTAGCTTGGGAAGAACAAGATAGCTATAAAGAAGATATAAGAGATGAAGGCGCTAGGGTGGTAAGAGAACTTAGGGAAAATAACCAGATGGGTATAGTTTTAGCAGGTAGACCTTACCATATAGACCCTGCTATAAATCATGGTATACCTGAACTTATAACATCTTTAGGTATAGCAGTTTTATCTGAAGATAGTGTAGATCATCTTGGAGAATTAGATGCAGGTTTGAGAGTCCTTGATCAATGGACTTATCATTCTAGGCTTTATAGGGCGGCAAAATTTGTATCTACTGAAGAAAATTTAAATCTAATCCAGCTAGTATCATTTGGTTGTGGTCTAGATGCTGTTACAACAGATCAAGTAGATGAGATAATGAGAAAGAATGATAAGCTTTATACTCAATTGAAAATAGATGAAATAAGTAACCTAGGAGCAGCAACTATAAGGATAAGATCCTTAGTAGCAGCTCTTGAAGAAAGAAAGAATAAAGAGATAAAACATCATGCTTTGAAAGAGTATGAAAAGGTATCTTTTACAAAAGAAGATAAGAAAAATCATACTATTTTAATGCCAGAGATGGCACCTATACAGTTTAAACTTATAGAAAGGTCATTAAATATAGCTGGTTACAATGTAGAAGTTTTAGGTGGAGAAAATAGGGACATAATAGATGCAGGACTTAAGTATGTTCATAATGATGCATGTTTCCCAGCTCTTGTAGTAATTGGACAATTTATAAATGCTCTTAAATCAGGTAAATATGATTTGGATAATACATCAATACTCCTTAGTCAAACGGGTGGTATGTGTAGGGCTTCAAATTATATTGGATTTTTAAGAAAGGCTTTAAAGGATACAGGTTTTGAAAAAATACCAGTAATAGCAGTAAGTACTCAAAGTATAGAAAAAAATCCTGGATTTACCTACTCTATAAGTATGTTAAACAATTTGTTGATGGCAGTTCTTTTGGGTGACTTACTACAAAGAGTAAGTCTTAGAGTTAGACCTTATGAAAAAATTAAAAACTCTACAAATATCCTTTTAGATAACTGGATAGAAAAATCTAGAAATTATCTAACAGATATGAATAAAAAGAAATTTAAAAAAGTTGTAGACGAGATAATTAGAGATTTTGAAAAATTAGAAACTGTTGATATAGAAAAACCTAAGGTTGGTATAGTAGGAGAAATTCTAGTTAAATATCATCCAGTTGCAAATAACAATCTAATAGATGTATTAGAAGCAGAAGGTGCAGAGGTATTAATAAGTGATTTAGCTGATTTTATGTCCTATGCCCTATATAATTCTAATTTTAAACATGAACATCTAGGAAAGTCCAAGAAGGATAAGATTTTTGGAAATATAGGAATAAAATATATAGAGTCTTATAGAAAATATGTAAGAGAGGCACTTGAAAAATCAGATATATTTACACCACCAGCCCACATAGAGGAGCTGGCAGAGTATGGAGAAAAGGTTGTATCCTTAGGTAATCAATCTGGTGAAGGCTGGTTACTTACAGCTGAAATGATGGAATTTGTCCATGAGGGTGTTGAAAATGTTGTATGTGTTCAGCCTTTTGGATGTCTACCAAATCATATAACTGGAAAGGGTATGATAAAGCCTATTAGGGAAATAAATCCTAAGGCAAATATAATACCTATAGATTTTGATCCAGGTGCAAGTAGTGTAAATCAACTTAATAGACTTAAGCTAATGCTATCTAGAGCAAATGATAATTTAAAAGATGATAAATTTGAAAAAATAGATAGAAATTTACTTGAAAAAAATATAGAAAAAAAATAGAAGTGTAAAAAAGTCCCAAGAATATATCTTGGGACTTTTCTTTTTTGTAGTCAATTACAAGGATAAGGATTTTTTATGGTATTATAAAAGAGAAGGGAAGTGAATTATGAAAATTATTGATAAGTTTATAAGTAACACAAAAGGTTTAAAAGAAAGTGTTAAAAGATTTCCAATAACTATGATATATGCGCTTGTTTTGTGTATTGTTTCAATCTATCAAGTTAGAGAGGGAATGATATTTGATAACGAAGTTAAATTTTTAGATATGATTAAACTAATGGAAGCATTAGGATTTGGACTTATAATGTCTCTGGCAATAGGTGTTTTTATAGAAACTATTGGGGATGGAAAGAAAAAAAGAATAGCTTATGGATTATATATCTTGGAAGCTGCAGCAGTATATTTTTTATATAAATATTTATTAGAAGCTAATGGACTAGATATATATGAAACTGTTATTTATACCAAATATGCTGGAATTATATTGAGTACAAGCTTGCTAGTTTATTTTATAGGTAGGATATTTAATACAAAAAACTATGACAGTTATGTGGTTCAAATTATAAAAGCAGTTTTAGTGGCTTTTCTTAATTGTATAATATTAGTTTTAGGTTTGTATTTTATCTTGTTTACTTTAGATACTTTATTTAATATATATATTGATTATAAAATTTATTCATATATCTATATAATAATGTATACTCTAGTTTTTACAGCTTTTACAATATCAGGCTTTCCTAAAAATGAGGATGATTTTTCAGAAAAAAAATTAGGCAAGGTAGCAGAGAAAATATATGTATATGTTCTTATGCCACTTATTGCAATTTATACTGTGATACTATATGCCTTTTTTATAAAGGTCCTTGTTATGAGAATATGGCCAGATGGGATTGTATCACACTTGGTACTTTGGTATTCTCTAGTTGGGATATTTGTCCTATTCTTTACTAAGTCTGTAGTAAAGGATAGCAAACTGGCAGGCTTATTTAGAAAGTACTATCCTATATCAAATATAATAAACTTAGTTTTAATGTTTTATGCAATTTATATAAGGATAAAAAATTACGGTTTTACAGTAAATAGATATATAGTATTAGTAGCAGGAATATGGGTTTTATTAGTTGATATATTCTACCTTATATTTAAGGATGAAGAGAATATAATTGTTCCAATAAGTATGAGTTTATTTGTTACAATGACAATATTTGGACCTTTTAATGCTTTTAATACAAGTCTTAGAAGTCAGAATAAAAAATTAGAAAGAGCGCTTGTAGAAAATGAGATTCTAATTAATGGAAAACTTACTCAAAAAGATAAGGTGTACTTGGATTATAAAAATTTAGGAAATATAAATAGTACCCTAGTATATATAGAAGATAATTTTGGTAAGAATAAAATTAAGTCTTTGTCTCCAAAAGAAGTCGATAAACTGAGAAAAATAATAGAACTTGATCCAAATTCAACTATACCAGAAGAAGATGGAAACTGGTATGATGGAGATTTTAATGGACTTGAGTATATATATTATAATAAGCGTAATAAGCAGTATGATATAGGTGGATATAATCATATGGCTACTTTGGATACTTGGTCAGATACCTATATTGAATTTGGTGATATAAAGGTAAAAATGGACAATAACTATAATTTAGAACTTGTGAGAGAGGAAAGTAAGTTTCTAGATTTAGAAGTATTATTAAATGAAAAATTAGATTTAAAAAATGTATTGGATGAAGAACAATTAGAGATAGAAACTGAAATTAATGGTTTGAAAATTAAGCTTGTGGTTGAAAGTTTCAATGGAGAGTATGATAAGAGAGTGGAAAATTCTAAGGTAAAACTTAACAGTTTAACTATAAATATCTTCTTATAAAAAAGGACCTATTTTTTACCCAAGGGTAAGAAATAGGTCTCTTTTATTATTCATAAATATGAATAGAGTTATCACTGCTATTAAATTTAACCTTATAACCTAAATTTTCAAGTAGGTATCTAATTGGTAAATAGGTTCTATTATTTTCATTTGAAATTGTAGCAGGTGCTTCTATGGGATGGACTTTATTATTTTTAGAAGCCACATTTTTATCTATGGGAAATCTTAAAACAACACCCTTTCCATAAACTTCCACTATACGATTTGATCCATTCCAATTGATATTAAGATTGAATAATTCTGTTATATCTTTTATGGCAATAGAAGTTCGCCCATTTAAGTTATTAATTGGATAAGATAACTTATCATCTAAATTAATAGAGCTACCATCTTTTTTATGGTAAATTATACTTACATTTTTATTAAGTGGGACCATTAATTCCTTGCTAGGCCTAAACTGCTTAAAAACCATGATGTCCTTTTTTATAGGATAAGAATTATTAAGCTTATTTGAGTTTACATTGTTTGCAAAAACAGTTGATTGAAATGATATAGCTACTACTGTTGCTATAGAAAAAGTTTTTGCTAAATTGATTTTGATATTTTTCATTTTAATCACCATCCAAAAATTTTAGTGCTTTTGTCATGTAAGATATAGGATGTTATTTACAAATTTTATTGTAAAAATAATTTTTAAGTCTATAGGTTATATATATACTTAGGATAAAAGTTAGTATGAAAATTTCAGTGTATATAGAGCTTCTTAGAAAATTTGTACTAAACAATAAATCCACAGTTGAGATAATCATACCATAGGTTAAAATAACTGGAAATTTTATTGTAAAAAAACAAAAACTAAAAAAACTAAGTAAAACTAAACTAAATACAAATTTTTTCATAGATAACTCTCCCATTATGTTTTATATTTATCATAACAAAGAATCACTCTATAATTATAACCATATATCACTAAAATATTCTAAATAAATTTTACAAAGTTTTTTTTGAGATATACAATATAGATAGCAATTTTTTAGGAGGAATATAATATGGCAAGTATAATGGTACAAGGAACGACATCATCTGCAGGGAAATCCCTACTAACTACAGGTCTTTGTAGAATATTTCTAGAAGATGGATACAAGGTATGTCCATTTAAATCACAGAATATGTCATCTAAATTTTATGTAACAAAAGATGGAAAAAAAATGAGCACAGCTCAGGCACTTCAAGCCAAGGCTGCTAAAATAGAACCAAATCCAAAACAAAACCCAATCTTACTAGCACCTACACCAGAAGGTACAAATGTAGTAATACTAGGAGAAGAAAAACAAACTATGGGAGCTGTTGAATATTTTGAATTTAAGAACTCCCTAAAGAGTAAAATAAAAGAAATATATGATGAATTAGCATCAGATAATGAAATAATGGTAATAGAAGGAGCAGGAAGTCCAGCAGAGATAAATTTAAAGCAGAATGATATAGTTAATATGGGAATGGCTGAAATGGCTGATGCACCTGTTATCTTAATAGCAGATATAGAAAGAGGGGGAGTTTTTGCCTCCTTATATGGAACTGTAATGCTACTTGAGCCAGAAGAAAGAGCTAGGGTAAAGGGTATGATAATAAATAAGTTTAGGGGAAATAAAGTATTATTAGACCCAGGTATAAAAATGATTGAAGAAATAATGAATATACCAGTTATTGGAACTATACCCCATACACATTTTGAGTTAGTTGATGAAGATACCCTTATGGACTATGAAAAAATGTGCAATGAAAGACCACAAACAGAAGAAGAGATGGAAGTGGAGCTAGAGAAATTATCTAGAATAATCAGGGAAAACTTAGATATGGAATTTATCTATAAGATTATGGGACTTAAAAATGATTAATTTAAGTTATGTGATACTTGGTGTACTATTGGACTTTATCCTAGGTGATCCCTATAGTTTTCCCCATCCAGTAAAACTTATGGGAAATTTAATAAGTTTAGAAGATAGGCTACTTAGAAAAAATGGTAAGCTTAGAATAAAGGGTTTCTTTATGGCAGTGGGAAATATAAGTCTTGTATTTTTCCTTGTAAGTGGACTCTTAAGTCTACTTAAGCCCTATAAAGTAATTTATGCCTTGGTTTATATTTATCTTATCTATACTTCAGTTGCAGCTAAATCCTTGGATTTTGAGGCAACAAAAGTTAAAAATGCCTTGTTGAGTAGCTTAGAAAATGCAAGATACCAACTATCCTTTATAGTAGGTAGGGAGACGAAAAATTTAAGTGAGAAAGAAATAATGAATGCAACTATAGAGACAGTTGCAGAAAATACATCTGATGGAGTTATAGCTCCCTTGTTTTTTGGTCTTATATTAGGACCAGCTGGAGCTCTTACTTATAAGATGGTAAATACTATGGACTCTATGCTGGGCTATAAGAATGAAAAATATATAGATTTTGGTAGATATCCTGCCATAATAGATGATATTTTTAATTTTATTCCCGCTAGGATAACAGGATTTTTATTTTGTATAATAGGACTGTTTTTTGGTAAAAATGCCTTTAATATAATGTTTAGAGATAGAAAAAAACATTCAAGTCCAAATGCTGGATATCCAGAGTCAGCCATAGCAGGTATACTAGGTATTCAGCTAGGTGGAGATAATATGTATAATGGAAAATTAGTGCACAAACCAACCCTGGGGGACAATTTAAAACTTGTAGAACCATCAGATATAGATATTACAATAAAAATTATGTATTGTTGTGAAATACTGTTTTTAATAATTAGTAGCGGAATTTATAAATTAATTTAAAAGAGTGCTCCTAAGATTTGACTTAGGAGCCTTATTTATAAGGAGAAGAGATATGATAGTAATAATAACGGGAGCATCCCACTCAGGAAAAACTAATACTGCTCAAAAGCTTTTAGAAAAATATAAGTATCCCTATTTATCCATAGATTTATTAAAAATGGGACTTATTAAAAGTGGAAATACAGACTTAACAGTTTATGATGATGAGAAATTGGAAAAGTATCTTTGGCCAATTGTTAGGGAAATGATAAAAACTGCCATAGAAAACAAGCAAAATTTAATAGTGGAGGGATGCTACATACCCTTTAATTGGAGGGAAAGTTTTGATGAAGAATATCTAAAGCACATAAGCTACTATTGTCTTATTTTATCAAAGGAATATATAGAAAATAATTTCGATGATATAAAAAAATATGCAAGTGTAATAGAAAATAGACTTGATGATTCAGAAACTACAAAAGAAACTGTATTAAGAGATAACATGGAATATCTTACTAATTGTAAGAGATATGCCTGTAATCATATCCTAATAAAAGATATTTATGAGATAGATATTCAACTATAAAAACAAAATAAGTCAAAAAAATATAAAAAGATTGATAAAAATTGCAAATGGGAGTAAAATATATATTGTAAAAATTAAGAAAACAAGTAAATAGAAAAATCTATGAGGGAAATGGGAAATCCCATACAGCCCCCGCTACTGTGATTGATTGGGAAAGCATAAAGCCACTGGGAAACTGGGAAGGTGTGTTAGTACGAGGTCATAAGTCAGGATACCTAATAGATTTAATTATTCTTCGGTGGGAAGGTGTAGGTTAAATTAGCCTACATTTATTTAGAGATAGTCCTGACCGCCGTCAGGTTTTTTTATTTTTTAAAATTAAGGAGGTTGTAAAATGAAGAAGAAAGATTTAGTCAGAAATATTTCTTTAGTTGCTTTATTTTCATTAACTCCACAAATAACCCATGCTATGCATATCATGGAAGGTTTTCTACCTATGAAATGGGCTATTATTTGGGGAGTTTTATGTATTCCATTTTTAGTAATGGGACTTAAGGCAATTAAGAAAAACCTTGGAAAAGGTGCAGATGAAAAAATGTTATTAGGACTTGTGGGAGGATTTGTATTTGTATTATCAGCACTTAAAATACCTTCAGTAACAGGTTCATGTTCACATCCAACAGGAGTAGGTTTAGGAGCAATATTATTTGGACCAACATCTATGACAGTTATCGGACTTATAGTACTTTTATTTCAATCGTTATTACTTGCTCATGGAGGACTTACTACACTAGGTGCAAATGTTTTCTCTATGGCAATTGTTGGACCTTTTGTTTCCTATGGAATATTTAAATTATTAAAGGGAGATAAGAAAAATCCTAAGATGGCAGTTTTCTTGGCAGCTACATTGGGGGATTTAGCTACTTATGTTATGACATCTATACAGTTATCAATAGCTTTCCCAGATTCAGCTGGAGGCATGATAGCATCTATAGGAAAATTCTTAACAGTATTTGCAGTAACACAAATACCTCTAGCTATAGTTGAAGGTATAATAACAGTTATTGTATATAACTTAATAGTACAATATAAAGAGGAAGGAGTGCTTGATATTGGATAATGTAAAAAAACAAAATAGAATATTATTTTTATTAGCACTAGCAATAATTATAGCACCTCTAATACTTAGAGTAGGAGCAGAATTTGGTGGATCAGATGATCAGGCTGAAGGAGTTATAACAGAACTTGCTCCAGATTATGAACCATGGGCAGAACCACTTTGGGAACCACCAAGTGGAGAAATAGAAAGTTTATTATTCTCAGTACAAGTAGCTATAGGAGCATTGGCTATAGGATATGTACTAGGTACTTTTAGAGAAAGACATAGAAATGTTACTAATAGATAAGTACGCTTATAATAATAAATTAAGAGATTATAATCCACAGGCAAAGTTTTTTCTTGCCTGTGTAGGTCTCTTGGTTTTTAGAATAATAGACAATGAATTTTTATATATACTCAACATAGTTTTTATGACAGGGGTAACTGTATTAGTTGCAAAAATCCCCTTTAAAAAATATTTAGATATGTTTAAAATTCCCTTTGTTTTTCTCATAATGAGTTTAGTAACAATACTCATTTCAATTAATAATACTGATTATATCTATAGTATTCATATTTTTGGTTTAGATTTAGGATTTACATATGAATCTCTTCTAAAATGTAAAACCTTATTTCTAGCTGTATTCTCATCCTTATCATCCATATATTTTTTAATGCTAACAACACCTATGATTCAAATAATAAAAGGTTTAAAAAAAATAAAAGTTCCAGGATTAATTATTGAACTTATGATTTTAATATATAGGAGCATATTTATTTTCTTAGATGAGATGCATAATATGGACTTAGCACAAAGGATGAAATTTGGATATGAAAACAAGAGGAACTCCATTAATTCTGTATCATTATTAATAGGAAATCTATTTAGAAAAATATTGGAGAAGAATAGGGATATGAATATAGCCCTAGAGTGTAAGTTATATGATGGCGAATTTAAAGTGGGTGATTAAATGTTAAAGATTAAGGATTTATGTTTTGAATATGAGGATGGAAAAGTTGCCCTTAAAAACATAAATATAGATGGAGAAAATGGAAATGTAATCGGAATAATTGGTGCAAATGGTACGGGTAAATCCACTTTATTTATGAATATAATGGGAATTTTAAAGGCTAAAAGTGGAAGTATAGAATTTGATGGAAAAAAATTAACTTATGATAAAAAGAGCTTGAGAGAGTATAGAAAAAAAGTAAATATAGTTTTTCAGAATCCAGAGCAGCAGTTGTTTTATTCAGATGTTTATGATGATATTGCCTTTGCCCTTAGAAATTTAAACTTTACTGAAGAAGAGATTGAAAAAAGAGTATACGATTCTTTAGATAGGGTAAATTCTCTAGATTTAATAAAAAAACCAATTCACTTTTTGAGCTATGGGCAAAAAAAGAGAGTAAGTATAGCAGGCATACTTGCATTGGACGGGAAAATACTATTAATGGATGAACCTACTAGTGGACTTGATCCAGAGATGACTAAGGATATGAAAAATATCATAAATGAAATTAAAAATGATAGACAGGTTATAATATCTAGTCATGATATGGATTTAATCTATGAGATTTGTGATTATATCTATGTTATAAAAGATGGCGAAGTGACAGCTCATGGCAAGCCAGAAGATGTTTTTATTCAAACTAAAGTGCTGACAGAAGCTAGACTTGATAAGCCTTGGTTAATAAAAATATATGAAAAATTTAATACACCTTTATTTAAGTCAGAAGAGGAGTTTATAAATTATAATAAATAGGTATTTGTTATGATTTATGAATTGTAATTAGTTTTTCTTTATGGTAAACTAAAATGGATAATTGAATAGACTTAATATTAAAGGAAATTGGTGAAAATCCAATGCAGCCCCCGCTACTGTAAAGCTGACAAAATCATAAAATACCACTGATATTTATATTGGGAAGGTTTGATTAAGGTTGAAGCTAAGCCAGGAGACTAGATATTATAAAAATCTTTCGGTGGGAGAGGCAAAAATAATAAAACTATGTATAATTACCCCTGAAAAAAATCAGGGGTTTTACTTTTTTAAGGAGTGGACTAATGAGCAAGAAGATATATGGCATCGGGACAGGCCCAGGAGATAAAGAATTTTTAACATTAAAGGCAGTTAGGGTTATGCAAGAATCAGCTGTAATATTTGGACCAAACAATAAGGGACAAAATATGGCAGTAGATACTGCTAAAGATTTTATAGAGGGAAAAAGATTAGTATTAATCGATTTTCCAATGGGAAAAGTAACAGAAGAGGATTATAAAAAGGCAGCAGAAATAATAGAAAGAGAAATACCAGAGGGAGAGTCAGGAGCTTTCTTAACAATAGGAGATCCAATGGTATATAGCACTTTTATTTATATAATAGAACAGATGGAAAAATCACATAAGAATGTGGATATAGAAATAGTACCAGGTATACCATCTTTCATAGCGGCAGCAGCTCAATCCCGCCAGGTTATAACTGTAAAGGATGATGATTTTTTACTATGTGATGATTTTACAGAAGATAAAATAAAGAATGTGGAGTCTGTAGCCATACTTAAAACATCAAAAAACAAAGAATATATATTAGATAGTTTGGAAAAAAATGGTTTTGAATATAAATATGTGAAACATGCAACACTACCAACACAAGAAATTTTAACAGATAAAGAAGAGATACTTAAAGATAAGCAGTACATATCTTTAATACTTGGAAAGAAAAAGTAATGAAAAAAATTATGAAACATGGAGGCGATTTATTAACTTATAAGGATAAATTTCATGGAGAGTTAATAGATTATAGTAGTAATATAAACCCTTTGGGAACACCTCCGAATTTAGAAGCTAAAATAATGGAAAATTTTTCTACAGTTACAAGTTATCCAGATATTAAATACAGAGAATTAAAAAAATCTGTTGGAAAATATCTGGGCTGTGAAATTTCAAATGTGGTAGTTGGTAATGGAGCTATGGAAATAATAGATTTATTCAATTTAATATCAAAAAGGGTGCTAACTTTAAGCCCAGCATTTTCTGAGTACAGTTTTAGGGCTAAAATTCATAACAAAGAATATCTAGAATTAAAATATAAGGAAGACTTTACTATAGATATGGAGGAACTTGAAGCTAATATTAGGAAGGATGACTTAATAATTTTAGGTAATCCTAATAATCCTACAGGTATGAGAATACCAAAGGATGAACTCATAGGGATTTATGAGCTAGTAAAAATGAGAGAGGCATATTTGGTATTGGATGAAGCTTTTTTTGAGTTTGTACCAGAAGATTATGATTCCATAGAAATATTTAGAGAGTATGGATACGAAAATATAGGTATAATCAGAGCGGCAACTAAGTTTTTTGGTATGCCAGGTATAAGACTGGGATATGGATGTGTTTCAAAGGAAATGGTTGAAATCTTAGATGAAAAAGCTGTTACCTGGAGTGTAAATTGTTTTGCTGATATAGCAGGTAGATATATATTTGATGAAAAGGAATATATAGAAAAATCTAAGGCGTATATAGCTTGTGAGCGAGAATTTATGCTAAAACAACTTAAGGATATAGATGGATTATATATTTATAACACCTTAACCAATTATATTTTAATAAAACTTAAGAATAGAGATGAGGAAGAGGTCTTTGAAGAGTTTTTAAAATATGGATTTGTAATTAGAAAGTGTTCTTCTTTTAAGGTATTAGGTGATAATCACATAAGGATTGCAATTAAAGACAGGGAAAATAATATGAAGATACTAGATGCCTTCAAACAGATTAAATTTTAAGGAGAGAGATATTATGAAAAGAGGTATAATATTAACTAGTTTTGGTACAACATATAAGGAAACTTTGGAAAAAAATATTGAAACTTTGGAGAATTTAGTTAAGGAAAATTATAGTGACTATTTAGTAATGAGAGCCTTTACATCAAGAATAGTAGCTAAGAGATTAAAAGATAGAGGTTATCCAGTTGATAATCCTACAGAAGCCCTTGAAAAAATGAAAGCAGAAGGAATTAGGGAAATATATATTCAACCTTCTCTTATAATAGAAGGCCACGAATATGATAAAATAAATAGGGAAGTAAAAGAGTTTTTGGATAAAAACTCAGAAGAAGAATATATTATAAAGGTTGGACTTCCACTTTTATCTTCAGATAAGGATTATGAAGATACAGTAGATGCACTTAATCTATCAAATGAAAGTCCTATAGTATATATGGGACATGGGTCTGATCATATAGCAGATAGTGCTTATGAAAAAATAGAAAAAGTTATGAGAGATAAGGGCTTTAATCAAGTGTATGTAGCTACAGTTGAAGGTGCGATTGAAATTGAAGATGTAGTTGAAAAAATAGATGAAAATATAAAATCTGTAGTGCTTAGACCATTTATGCTTGTAGCAGGAGACCATGCTACAAATGATATGGCTTCAGATGAAGATGATTCTTGGAAAACTATACTTGAAAATGCTGGTATAGAAGCAAAACCTGAATTAGTGGGACTGGGAGAATTAGAAGCTATTAGAAATATATTCTTAAGTCATTTAAAAGACATAATAGGTTAAGAGGGAGGCATATATGAAAACATTAATGATTACAGCACCATCAAGTAATACTGGTAAAACAACCTTAACACTTGGTATAATTAGAGCCTTGTATAAGAGGGGATTAAATATTGCAGGATTTAAAACAGGACCTGACTTTATAGATACTAGATACTTAAAGATGGCATCTAAAAATGGAGCAGGAAATTTAGATATGCATATGATGGGAAGGGATAATTTAAAAAAATCTCTAGGCTTAAATAAAAGCTCTTATGCTGTAATTGAAGGTGCTATGGGCTATTTTGATGGAATATATAATACTTTTGAAAATTCAAGCTTTGATATGTCAGAGGTACTTGATGTTCCAGCAGTTTTAGTTTATAGACCAAAGGGAGAAATGTTTTCAGCCATACCTAAAATAAAGGGAATGGTAGATTTCTCCATGGGAAGAATAAGAGGTATTATTCTGAACAAGGCTAGTAAATCTACCTATTTGCTTTTAAAAGAACAAATAGAAAAATATACAGGTGTAAAAGTTTTAGGTTACCTACCAGAAAATGAAGTTATAAGGGTAGATGAAGATAGACTGGGCTTAGCAGAATCAAATGAAGAAGATATGGAAAAAATAATAGAAAAAACTAGCATTTTAGTAGAGGAAACCATAGATTTAGATAGTTTCATAGACATAATGAAAGACCTAGAATTAGAAGAGTTTTCTTTTGGAAGAAAGAGAAAGTTAAAAGTTGCCATAGCTAAAGATGAGGCTTTTAGATTTCATTACAATGAAAATATAAAGATACTAGAGAGTATTTGCCAAGTAGAATATTTTTCTCCTATGCAAGATAAAGGTCTGCCTAAGGCTGATTTAGTCTTTATAGGTGGAGGATATCCAGAAAAGTATACTAAGGAATTATCAGGAAATCTTAGTATGAAAAATAGTATAAAAAATTATGTTGAGAATAAGGGATATCTAGTTTGTGAAGGTGGAGGACTAATGTACTTGTCAAATAACATAGAGCTTGAGCCTATGGTGGGCATATTTAATGGAAATATTAAGTTGATAAATAAATTAAATGGTAGATTCGGCTATACAGTCATGGAGACAAAAGTGGACACTATATTTGGTCCTAAAGCCACAAAAATTGTAGGAAATGAATATCATAAATCAGAGATGATAACTGAAATGGATGAAGTTTTCAATATTTCAAAACCTAAGAGTAAAAAAGTTTGGGAGTGTGGATATGTTTACAAAAATGTAATTGGATACTATGGCCATATAAACTTTTTGGGTAACTTGGAATTATTAAATAACCTGTTAGATTTAGTAGAAAGTGAGGAATTATAATGTATATAAAAAATCCTATGGAGATAGAAAATAAGAGTATGGATATAATTGATGAAGTTATGGGAGATGTAGACTTTAACGAAGAAGAGATGAAGATAGCTAAGAGAATGATTCATACAACTGGAGATTTTGAGTATAGAAAGATAATAATATTTAAAAATGATTTTATAGAATCAGCAAAAGCTGAAATAGCAAAGGGTGTAAAAATATATACAGATACAGAAATGGCATCATCTGGTATAAATAAGGCTGCACTTAAAAAATCTGGTTGTGAACTTGTAAGATATATAAATGATGAGAGAGTATTTGAGATGGCTAAGGAAAAAGAGACTACAAGATCTGCCTGTGCTATAGACCTAGCTGTAGAAGAAGGGGTTGAATGTTTTGTAATAGGAAATGCCCCAACTGCTCTTTATAGAATACTTGAGCATGTAAAGGCTGGTAGATTAAATCCTAAGTTTATAGTTGGAGTACCAGTTGGTTTTGTTGGAGCTGCAGAATCAAAAGAGTATCTTAGAGAATTTGACATCCCTTCCATAACTACAGAAGGATACAAGGGTGGTAGTAATGTGGCAGCATCAATTATAAATGCTCTTATGTATATGGTAGTTGGTAGATAATGAAACTAGACTTATTTGTAGTAAAAGAAGGAAAAGAATTAAGATGTGGATATACTACAGGAAGTTGTGCTGCTGCTGCATCAAAAGCTGCAGCTATAATGTTAGAACATGGTAAAATTATAGACTTTGTAGAAATAGATACTCCAGCTGGTATAAGGCTAAAACTAGAGGTTACAGACCCAGAAATAAAAAATGATTCAGCAAGTTGTTCTATTATAAAGGATGCTGGAGATGATCCAGATAATACAGATGGTATAAAGATATTTTCCAAGCTTACAAAAAGAAGCGATGGAGAGGTTAATATAGATGGTGGTTTTGGAATAGGTAGGATTATGAAAAAAGGCCTTTTTGGAAAGGTGGGAGAGGCTGCTATTAATCCAGTTCCAAGACAGATGATAGAAAAAGAAGTGTTAGAAGTTTCTAAAGATGGATACGATGTTTTGATTTATGCACCAGAGGGTGAAGCTATAGGTAAGAAAACCTTTAATGCCAATATTGGTATTGAAGGAGGTATATCTGTAGTAGGAACTAAGGGGATAGTTTATCCAATGTCAGAAGATGCACTTTTAAAAACTATATATCTTGAGATAGATATGGTAAAAGAAAATATGGGAACTGATAATATAGTCTTAGTACCAGGCAACTATGGAGAGAAAATCGCTGACTCATTAGGGATAAAATCTTCTAAGGTCTTAGTTTCTAATTATATTGGAAATGCACTCTTATATGCTCAAGCTCAAGGTTTTAAGTCTATAACTTTAATTGGACATATAGGCAAGTTTGCAAAATTATCTGTTGGAGCCTTTAATACACATAATAAGATTTGTGATATTAGGATGGAGGCTTTTATCTACTATCTAGCTTTTTTACAAGCACCAATGGAGTTAATAGAAAAGATAGATACTACACTAACAGCAGAAGAAGCACTAAATATTTGTATAGATGCAGGCTATAAAGAAATAGTTTCCCTTATGGAAAAGGGTGCAGAAAGAAGAATTAATAAGTATATAAAAGATAATGATGTAAAAATAAAGGTTATAATATACTCTATGGAAAGAGGTGTGGATATATGATAATGGTTGGAGGAGCAGGACCAGGTAATCCTAAATATCTAACTATGGAAGTATATGAAAAAATAAAAAATACTGAAGTTGTAGTAGCTTTTGGTAGAATATCTGAAACTCTAAAAGAGTTAAATGAAAACATAAAACCAGTAAAACTAGTGACAGATGTTTTAAAGCTTGTAGAAGAAAATGAGGATAAGGATATTTTAATATTAGCTTCTGGAGATCCTAATTTTTATGGAATAGTAAATTATTTAAAAAATAATAAGGTTCAGATAGATGAAGTTTTGCCAGGTTTGTCGTCATTTCAATACTTAATGTCTAAACTAAAATTATCATGGAATGATGCTAAACTTCTATCCCTACATGGCAGAGATATGAGTTTAGAAGAAGTGAAAAACTATGAAAAATCTGTTATATTGACAGATAAAGAGCATACACCTAGTTTTATATCTGAAAAACTTAAAAATATAGGAGTTGTTGGACAGCTAGTGGCTGGATATAATTTATCCTATGACAGTGAAGAAATAATAAAAATAAAAATAGGTGAGAAGATAGATAAAATTTCTCCCCTAGCTATAGTGGTGATATTGAATGAAATGGATTAAAGATGAAGAATTTATAAGAGGAGATATCCCAATGACCAAGTTTAATGTAAGGGCACTTACAATGGCTCATATGGATATAAAAGAAGGCGATGAGTTTTTAGATATAGGTGCTGGTACAGGATCTGTATCTATAGAAGCTTGTATGCAGGGGGCTAGTGTTACTGCCATTGAAAGAGTAGAAGAAGGTGTAAATCTAATCTATCAAAATATGGAAAAATTTGGTGTGAATATGCAGGTCATAAAGGGTGAAGCAGCCAAAGATTTACCAGATAAAACCTTTAATAAGGTGTTTATTGGAGGTAGTAGGGGTCAACTAGAAGATGTATTTGAGTATTTAGAAAACCACTTAGAAAAAGATGGAATTATTTGTGGTAATTTTATAATGCTGAAAAATTTAGATGAATTTAGTAAATTATTAAAGAAATACAATTATAAAGAAGTGGAAACACATATGTTGCAGGCATCATATGTGGACAGAATAGGACTTTTAAAAGGACAAAATCCTATATTTATAGTAAGAGGAGTGAAGGGATAATGATAAGTTTTGTAGGTGCAGGACCAGGAGATGTAGATTTAATAACAGTAAAAGGTAGAAAACTTATGGAAGAAGCGGATATAGTAATATATGCAGGTTCTTTAGTATCAAAGGAGCATATGGATGTATGTAAAGAAGGAACTGAAATATTTAACTCAGCATCTATGACTTTAGAAGATGTAATAGAAGTTATGGAAAGAGGAGAAAAAGAAAATAAGAAGGTTGTTAGACTTCATACAGGAGATCCAACTATATATGGAGCTATTAGGGAACAAATGGATATTTTAGATGAAAAAAATATTAAATTCCAAGTTATACCAGGTGTAAGTTCTTTTACAGCAGCAGCATCAGCTATAAAGAGAGAGTTAACACTTCCAGAAGTTACTCAAACTATAATGTTAACTAGGATAGAAGGTAGAACACCAGTACCAGAAGGCGAAAAGCTTAGTAAATTAGCTTCACATAAAACTTCCATGGCTATCTTCTTATCTGTTCAAGATATAGATAGGGTAGTGGAAGAGCTGATAGAAGGATATGGTTCAGAAGATACTCCAGTAGCAGTTGTATACAAGGCAACTTGGGAAGATCAAAAAATAATAATTGGAACTTTAAAAGATATAGCAGAGAAAGTAAAGGCAGAAGGTGTAAACAAAACAGCTCAAATTTTAGTGGGTAATTTTATAGAGGGAGCATATGAGAGAAGTAAATTATATGACCCAAGTTTTACACATGAATATAGAGAAGGAAAATAAAATGAAATTACTATGTTTTTCATTTTCAGATAAGGGAAATTTACTTGGAGAAAAACTAGAACAATTATTAAATACTACTTATGAAATAAGACACATAAATAGTAAAAAATCAGATATTCCAATAAAAAAAATTATAGAAGACGAATTTAATAATTTTGACGGAATAATATTTATATCAGCAACTGGGATAGCCATAAGATATATAGCGAAACATATAAAAGACAAGAAAACAGATCCAGCTGTTTTGGTGATAGATGATTTAGGAAGATTTGTAATATCCTTATTATCTGGACACCTAGGTGGTGCAAATGAGTTAGCGAGTCAGCTAGCAGATTATTTAAAAGCTACTGCTGTTATAACCACAGCAACAGATGGAAGAGGTATAGAGGCTATTGATATGTATTCTAAAAGAAAGAATTATGCCATGCTAGATATGGAAGCTGTGAAAGATGTAACTTCTCTTATGGTGAATAATAAAACCATTGGAATATATAGTAGTTATGATGAAGATATAAATTATGAAAATATAATTAGGGTGGAAGATTTAGAAAATCTGCCAAAAGAGATAGAAGGATTAATAATAGTTTCAAATAGAAAAGTAGATTGTAACCGTGAACTTCCAGTTGCAAGATTAGTTCCTAAAGATATAAATTTAGGGATAGGTTGTAAAAGAGGAGTAGAAACTAAGCGGATTTTAAGGGCAATATATGATACCTTGGAAGGACAGGGAATCTATAAAGAAAGCCTTAAATCTATGGGAACTGTAGAGGTAAAGAAAGATGAACTAGGTATTTTAGAGGCTAGGGAAATTTTAGAAATACCTCTTAAAATCTTTACCATAGAAGAGCTAAAAACAGTTGAAGATAGATTTAAAGGTTCTGAATTTGTGAGAAAAACTATAGGAGTATCTTGTGTTTCAGAGCCTAGTGCATTTTTATTAGGAGATGAAATGATAGTGTTAAAATCCACACATAACGGGATAACAGTATCAGTTTCAGAAGGAGGAAAAAAATGAGTAAATTATATGTAGTTGGAATAGGACCTGGTGGAAAGGAAAATATGACCTTTAGGGCAAAAGAAGTTATAGATAATAGTGATGCTATAGTTGGATATACTCCCTATATAGATTATTTGGGAGACTGGGTAGATGGCAAGGAAGTTTTCTCAACAGGTATGAGGGGAGAAATAGAAAGATGTAAACAGGCAATAGACCTAGTAAAAGAAGGTAAGACAACATCTATAATAAGTACAGGAGATGCTGGACTTTATGGTATGGCAGGACCAATATTGGAACTTGCTAAGGATATAGAAGTGGAAGTTGTACCAGGAGTTACAGCAGCATTTTCGGCAGCTTCAGAATTAGGTTCTCCTATAATGCATGATTATTCATCAATATCTCTTTCCGACTTGATGACACCCCTAGATGTGATATATAAAAGAGTGGAAAATGCAGCAGCAGCAGATTTTGTAATAGCCCTATATAATCCTAGAAGTAAGGGAAGACCAGATTATTTAGAACATTCTATAGAGCTTGTTAGAAAGTATAGAAGTTTAGATACTCCAATAGGTCTTGTAAAAGATTCAGGAAGACCTGGTACTCAGGTTAAAATAACTACAGTTGGAGATATAAACTATGAAGATGTAGATATGTTAACTGTTGTAATAATAGGAAATAGTAACACTTATATAGAGGCTGGTAAGATGATAACTCCTAGAGGATATAATATAAAATGATTTGGATAATAGGTGGTACCAGTGAAGGTAGGGAGATGGTTTCTAGACTTGGAAACTTGGAAAACTTTATAGTAACTGTAGCAACTGATGAGGGAAAAGAATTTTTAGGTGTTAAAAACCTACATGTTGGAAGATTAACATATGAAGAAATGGGAGAATTTATAGATGATAATAAGATAAAACTCATAGTAGATTTAACACATCCCTTTGCAGTAGTGGTATCTAGTAATGCAAAAAATATAGCAAAAGAAAAAGGTATAGATTATGCAAGATATGTACGACCTAGATTAGAAGATATAGATGAAGATATTGTAATTTTAGATAGCTATGAAGAAGCCTATAAGTACTTAGAAAATATAGTGGGGACTGTATTTTTTACAACTGGATCAAAAAATATAAAAGATTTTGAAAAGGTTAGAGGGGAAAATAGGTTTATATATAGAATACTACCAGCTACAGAAAGTATAGAACTTGCCAAGTTATCCAATATAGCTATGAAGGATATAATAGCAGTCTTAGGACCTTTTAGTCATAACTATAATTTGGTTATGTTTAAGGAATATAATGTGGATTATTGTGTTACAAAAGATAGTGGAAAAAAGGGTGGACTGGAAGAAAAGTTATCAGCTGCCAAGGAAGCAGGTATTAAGACTATATTGATTGGTAGAGAAAAAGAAAATGGTTACGATAATTTAGATGATATTGAGAAAATAATTAGAAGTATAAGTTTGTAATTAAATTAGTTTACTAAAGAAAATTTAATATAGGTAATATAGAAAGGAAGGATATCATGGAAAACTCTTATAGATTTTATAACAATAGGGCATGTAAATATTTTCCTTGTCACAAGGTAGAAGATGAAAGTACATTTAATTGTATGTTTTGTTATTGCCCTCTTTACTTATTAGAAGAATGTGGGGGAAATTATGAAATATATAATGGGGTGAAGGATTGTAGTAATTGTTTGATACCTCATAGTGTAAATGGATATGATCATATAAATAAAAAGCTTGTAGAAGAAATAGCAAGAAGAAAAGTAGAAGTATATGGAGAAATAGAAAAATAATAAAGTTAAGATAATAAATAAGATGCCTTTGCATCTTATTTATTGATTTTAGGCAGACTCACAGATATAATGTATATTGAAACTTAAAATGGATATAGAAAAGGGGAAGTCGTAAGAGCGATGAAAAGTGTGAGATTTAGAGAATTACTTGGTAGTAACCAAGAGATTGTAAGAAAGATATTCTACATAATATTTGGTAATTTACTGTGTTCAATAGCGATTAATGTATTTTTTGTACCAAATGGATTGTTATCAACTGGTGTTGGTGGATTATCCATAATACTTAATTATTTAATGGGTACCCCAATAGGTTTTATGGTATTTCTATTAAATGTTCCGCTTATGATACTTGGATTATTTAAACTAGATAAAAAATTTATGATATACACAGGAATTTCAGTAGTTTTATATTCTTGGATATTAAATTTAACTTC
The DNA here is from genome assembly GCA_946402705.1 of uncultured Tissierellia bacterium. GTDB lineage: Bacteria > Bacillota > Clostridia > Tissierellales > Tissierellaceae > CAMIXG01. The sequence continues at coordinate 114,586 of CAMIXG010000002.1, forward strand.
AGGACTTTCAGAGGTATTTGTTGTAAAAGATGTTTTTATAGCAGCAGTTTTTGGAGCAGTATTTAATGGAGCAGGTATGGGCTTTATGTTTAGGAATGATGTATGCCAAGGTGGTTTCGATATACTAGCTACAATCCTTAAAAGATACTATAATATGAACATCGGTACTGGACTTAGTATATTTAATACAACAATAGTTACATTATCAGCCTTTAAATTTGGGGCTATAAGGTCTATGTATACCCTAGTAGCGATACAAATTGGATACAAGGTACTTGATAAGATACAAATTGGTTTTAGTTTTAGAAAGAATATAATGATAATTTCTGATAAATCAGAGATTATGGCTAATAGAATAATGCAAGACATGGGTAGGGGTGTAACCTTTATAAAGGGACAGGGAGCCTATACTCATATAGATAAAAATATAATATATTGCACTTTAACTTCTCCTGAAATAGTTAAATTAAAAGAGATATTAAATGAAACAGACCCAGGAGCATTCTTTACAGTAACAGAGGCTACAGAAGTTTTAGGGGCAGGATTTAATGAATAACACTTAGGATACTAAGTGTTATTTTTATGCTGAAAAATAGATGGTTTTTGAGGATTATATCATAGGAAATAGATGGTTTATAAGTCTTATATAACCAATAAAAACCTAAACTGCCATACTTTTAACACCCCAGTTTATTTTGACCTAAGATAATACTCTGTATTTTATCTAACAAATGTAGTAAAATGATATATGTAACAAAGAAAAATTAGAGGTGAGATTTTTGGATTATAAAATTAAGTATAAAGAATGGTTAAACAGTAGTTACATTGATGAGAGTGATAAAATCGAATTAATGAATGTTCAGAATGAAGAGTTGTTAAAAGATATGTTTTTTAAAGACTTAGAATTTGGAACAGCAGGACTTAGAGGAAAACTAGGTTTAGGTACAAACAGAATGAATAAATACACTGTATCTAAGGCTGTTCAGGGGCTTTCAAATGTAATTGTAAAAAGAGGCGCTGAAGCTATGGCAAAAGGCGTTGTTTTAGCTTATGATGTAAGGCATAAATCTGATGAATTTGCAAATATAGCAGCAAGTATATTAACTGCCAGTGGCATAAAAGTTTATATTTTTGATGGTATAAGATCAACACCTTTAATGTCATATACTATAAGGAAACTAGGTGCTATATCGGGTATTATGGTAACAGCTAGTCATAATCCAAAAGAGTATAATGGTATGAAAGTATATTGGGAAGAAGGAGCTCAAATACTAGACAATATAGGAAATGAAATATTAGATGAAACTTATAATATAAAAGATTTATCAGAAGTGAAAATGGGAGATATAAAAAAAGCAGAAGCAGAGGGACTACTTGTGGTCTTAGGAGAAGAAATAGACGCAGAGTATGAAAGAGATGTTTTAAATCTAAGTATACATGATGATATTGATAAGGATATTTGTATAGTTTATACACCTTTAAATGGAACGGGAAACAAACCAGTTCAAAGAATTTTAAAGGAAAGAGGTTTTACAAATATAAATGTGGTTGAGGAACAGGAAAATCCGGACCCAGACTTTACAACAGTAGGCTATCCAAATCCAGAATATACAGAAGCATTTGAATATTCTATAAAACTTGGAAACGAATTAGATGCAGATATATTAATCGCTAATGATCCAGATGCAGATAGGGTAGCAAGCATGGTAAAAGATGAAAATGGATATAAATTTATTGATGGAAATCAAATGGGTGCTTTATTAGTTAATTATATTTTATCTGAAAGAAGTAAGAAAAATGATTTACCTGCAAATGGAGCCATTGTAAAATCTGTTGTAACAGGAGATTTAACTAAGGCTATAGCAGAAAAATATGATATAGAAGTTTTTGAAACACTAACAGGATTTAAAAATATTTGTGGTAAGGCAAATGAATTTGCTAAAACTGGAAAAAATCAGTTTGTTTTTGGCTTTGAAGAAAGTATAGGATATGTTTATAGTGATATGATTAGAGATAAGGATGCTATAAATACAACTATGATCATAGCGGAAATGGCTGCTTTTTATAAAAAACAAGGCAAGAGTTTATTAGATGTACTACAGGACATTTATAATGAGTTTGGATACTATCTAAACAATCTATTTTCTTTTGAATTAGAAGGAATAGAAGGTAAGGATAGGATTGACAGAATTATGGTAGAGTTTAGAAATAATCCAATAAGAAAAATAGTGGATATAGAGCTGGAAAATACAGTTGATTTTCTAAAAGATGATACTGGAAATCCAAAATCTAATGTTCTAAAATTCTATATGAACGATGGTTCTTGGTATGCTATTAGACCTTCTGGTACTGAACCAAAGATTAAAATCTATATCTATTCTAAAGATGTAGAAAAGGAAAGGTCTGAGGCAAAAGTTGCATCAATCAAAAATGCAGTAGAAGAAAAAATAGAATCTATTTACTAAATTATTAATTTAAACAAGGGGGAGTAGAAGTGTACAAGATTGTAGAGAAAGAAATGTTAGCTGAAAATATTTATTCTATGGACATACTAGCACCAAGAGTAGCAGAATCAGCTCAACCAGGACAGTTTGTAATCGTCATAGTTGATGAAGAAGGAGAAAGATTACCTTTAACTATATGTGACTACGATGTTGAAAAGGGGACTGTTCAAATCGTAGTTCAAACTATGGGTTGTTCTACTAAGAAGTTGGAAAAAAAGGATGCAGGAGATTACTTACATAGTTTTGTAGGTCCGCTTGGAGTTCCATCTGAATATGTACATGAAAATCTTGAAGAATTGAAAAAACGTAAAATGGTATTTGTAGCAGGTGGAGTTGGAACAGCACCAACTTTTCCACAAGTTAGATGGCTTGCAGAAAAAGGCATTGATGTAGATGTAATAGTTGGAGCTAAGAGTAAAGACAAGGTTATACTTGAAGAAAAACTTTCAAAATATGCTAAAAACCTGTATATTTGTACAGATGATGGAAGCTATGGTTTCCATGGTATGGTTACTGCAAAGTTAAAAGAGTTAGTAGAAGAAGGAAAAGAGTATGATCAGTGTATAGCTATAGGACCTATGATTATGATGAAGTTTGTATCTTTATTAACAGAGGAACTTAATATACCAACAGTAGTATCTTTAAATCCTATCATGGTAGATGGTACAGGTATGTGTGGTGCTTGTAGAGTTACTGTGGGAAATGAAACTAAATTTGCCTGTGTAGATGGGCCAGAATTTGATGCACATATAGTTGATTTTGATGAAGCTATGCAAAGACAAGGTCAATATAAAAAAGAAGAATGTGCAATAAAGGAGGAGATCTAAGATGGATAGATTTACAAGAATTCCAGTAGCAGAACAAGACCCTAAAATAAGAAGCACAAACTTTGATGAGGTATGTTTAGGATATACTAAAGAAGAAGCAGTACTTGAGGCAAAGAGATGTTTACAATGTAAAAAACCTATGTGTGTAACAGGTTGTCCAGTATCAGTGGATATCCCTGGATTTATTGGTAGACTTGCTGAAGAAGATTTTGAAGGTGCAGTACATACTTTATTTAAACATACTTCATTACCAGCAGTATGTGGTAGAGTTTGTCCTCAAGAAAATCAATGTGAAAAACATTGTGTACTAGCTAACAAGGGAGATGCAGTTTCAATTGGTAAGTTGGAAAGATTTACAGCTGACTATGCCAGAGAAAATAAGGTTGAAGTATTTAAAAAACCAGAATTAAATGGACATAAGGTAGCTGTTGTAGGAGCAGGACCTTCTGGTATAACATGTGCTGGAGAACTTGCTAAAAAGGGTTATAAGGTAACTGTTTTTGAAGCCCTACACAAACCAGGTGGAGTACTCGTTTATGGTATACCAGAATTTAGGTTACCTAAGGAAACAGTTGTAAAATCTGAGATAGATAATCTTAGTAAACTTGGAGTTACAATAGAAACAAATGTTGTAGTAGGTAGAACTATAACAATTGATGAAATATTTGAAGAAGGTTTTGAAGCTGTTTATATAGCTTCGGGAGCAGGACTTCCAAAATTCATGGGTATACCAGGAGAAAATCATAATGGTGTATTTTCAGCAAATGAATTTTTAACTAGAAACAATCTTATGAAGGCATTTAGAAAAGATTATGATACACCAATAAAGGTTGGAGATAAGGTAGCTGTTGTAGGTGGGGGAAATGTTGCTATGGATGCAGCAAGAACTGCCAAAAGACTAGGTGCAGATGTTTATGTAATTTATAGAAGGACTCAAGAAGAGCTTCCAGCTAGACTTGAAGAAGTACATCATGCCATAGAAGAAGGAATAATTTTTGAATTTTTAACAGCTCCAATAGAAATCAAGGGTAACGATGATGGATGGGTTTCTAGTATAGAATGTATTAGAATGGAACTTGGAGAGCCAGATGAGTCTGGAAGAAGAAGACCTATAGAGATAAAAGGATCTGAATTTACAATTGATGTAGATACAGTTATAATGTCACTTGGTACTTCACCAAATCCACTTATATCAGCTACAACAAAAGGACTTGAAGTAAACAAAAGACAGTGTATAGTAGCAGATGAACATGGTCAAACTTCTAGAGATGGAATTTTTGCAGGTGGAGATATTGTAACAGGAGCAGCAACAGTAATACTAGCTATGGGTGCAGGAAAAGATGCTGCAGAAGCCATAGATAAATATGTAAGAGGATAATAAAGAGAGTTAAATATCAAGGGGATGTAGATTCTACTTTAAAATTAAGTAGGTTTATATCCTCTTATTAAATTTAGAAATACTTGTCAAATAGGTTACAATTTTGTTACTCTTAAAAAAAATAATGGAATTTATTGATTTTTAATATATAATTATTCAATGAGTATATTTTAATTTGGAAGGTGTTAATATGAAAAGTTTTGTAGTATCGTTTTTAGTATCAATTGTTGTATTTAGTGCAGGTTTTTATGCAGTTGATAAATTGGTACTTAGTCCTAGTTCTTATGCTGATAGTATTGATTTAGTTGAGCGTGTAAAAAAAGATGAGGAAGATAAAACTGTTGATAGCAATAAGGATAAAGATGAAATACAATTTGTGTTGATGGGTATCGATGATGGTGGATTAAAACCTAAAAGAGGAGTAAGAACTGATACTATAATACTTATGAGTGCAAATTTTGAAAATGGAGATATAAAAGCATTAACTGTGCCAAGGGATTCAAGAGTCGATGTAAAAGGTAAAAAAGATAAGTTAAACCATGCCCATTCATATGGGGGAAAAGAACTTGCTATGACAACAATAAATGATTATCTTGGAACAGATATGAAATATTATGTTAGGGTTGATTTTGAAGGAGTAATGAAAATTGTAGACGCAATTGGTGGAGTTGATATGACTGTTCCAGTAAATATGAAATACGATGATCCAACAGCAAAACCGCAACTACACATAAATTTGAAAAAGGGAGAACAAACCTTAAGTGGGAAACAAAGTCATGACTTATTAAGATTCAGACATAATAATGGAACAGATTATTATCCACATGGATATACTAGAGAAGAAGTACAACAAATGTGGCTAAAAGAGTTTATAAGATCAGCCTTAAAACCTAAAAATATAATAAAGCTACCTAAAATGATAGAAACTTATTTTGATTCTGTGGATACTAATATTCCTATTAAGGATATGATATCTTATGCACTAAAGGCAAATAAGTTAAATGTTGATAGCATAGATTTTAGATCTACACCACCAGAAGATGAAAGTAAACCGGGATATATAATTGGGGATACTTGGTATTTTATACCTAATGAAGAGGAAAGTAGAAAAATAGCTGATGAATTATTTATGGGCGAAAGTATGTAAAGGTTGGAAAATATATGGAAGTAATATATAATATTAGGATAAGTATAAAATATGGAGTGATATAATGGCAAACATTGAATTTAGAGAGCAAGTATTATCTTTTTTAAAAGACGTTAGATTAGAAGATAAATTTATACAGGAAGATTTTGAAAATATACTGGACTATCTTAATAAATTTGTAGAAAATAATCAAGGCGAAACTAGTGTTTCAAAAGATATGCTATTGACTTGTATGTATCTGGCATCAGAACTTGCAAGTGGAAATGAAAATATGTCTTTAGAAGACCAAGAAAAATTAGAAGAAGCAAGTATAGATATAGAAGTTATCTTATCTAAATTAGAATAAACCTAAGCTAGGCTCAGGTTTATTTTTTTATCCAATATTTAGTTTATAATATATCTATTTTATGCCTAAATCTTTTTTAATTTTAATACCAGCTTCCGTAGTTGCAAGACCACCTAAGGCAGTTTCCTTTAGTGAAGTATGCATTAAATTACCAACTTGATTCATTGACTCAACAACTTGATCAAAAGGTATAGGTGATTTTATTCCAGCCAGAGCCATATCAGCTGATAGATAAGCATTGTATACACCTGATGCATTTCTAATATTACAAGGATACTCTACAAGACCTGCAACTGGGTCGCAGATTAGTCCCATTATATTGATAAGGGCAAAAGATGCTGCATGAAATACTTGGTCTGGACTTCCACCTAGCATATCAACAAGGGCCCCTGCAGCCATAGCTGCTGCCGATCCACATTCTGCTTGGCAACCACCTTCAGCGCCAGATATACTAGCCTTAGTAGCTATGATTTTACCTATGCTACCAGATGCCAACATACCATATAAAATTTGTTCTTCTGTTAAATCATATTTTTCTCTTATGGAAAAAATCATAGCTGGCATTATTCCAGCGGCTCCAGCAGTTGGAGCTGCTACTATTCTACCCATACAAGCATTTACCTGAGAAGTAGAAAGTGCTTTTGCAGCAGCAGAAAGTATAAAGTCACCACTAAGGCTTTTTTGAGTTTTTCTATATTCTTCTAAGAGTTTTGCTTCCGTTCCAATAAGCCCTCCCATTGAAGACATATCTTTATCCAAACCTTCATGGCTAGATTCTTTCATAACCTTTAAAACAGACTTTAAATTGTCAAAGATTACTTCCTTGCTTAAATTATTTTTACTCATTTCTTTTTCTAAAGACACCAGTCCAACTGATTTATTGTTTTTTATGCAATAATCTATAAATTCACATGTGTTATCAAACATAAAGTCACCCCTCAATTGGATTAATACCTGCAATATATACAATATCTTCAGAAGTATTTATTTTTTCTATTAAATTTTCATCTATATAAGAGTCAATCTCTATAACCATAGTAGCAATATTATCTTTTCTAACAACTGACATAGTAGCAATGTTTACCTCTGCTATGGAAAGTACAGTACTAATATGGGCTATAACCCCTTTAGTATCCTTATTTCTTATTAAAATAGTTGGATTGTTTCCACTAAATTCAACCTCAGTACCATTTATATTTGTAATTAATATATTCCCGCCACCAACTGAAGAACCAATAACATAGAAAATAGTATTATCTTCTAAATGAAATTCTACCTTAGCAGTATTAGGATGTTGATATCCTAAATCTTTTTCTATAAATTCGAATTGAATTCCAGCTTTTTTTGCAAGCTCAAAAGAAGAGGGAAGTCTTTCATCATCAGGTCTAAGACCCATAACACCAGCAAGTAATGCCTTATCAGTGCCATGACCAACAGATGTTTTGGCGAAAGAGCCATGAAGATAAAATTTAACTTTTTTAAAGGGTCTACCCATTATAATTCTAGACATATTTCCAATCCTATTAGCACCAGCAGTATGTGAACTAGATGGGCCAACCATAATAGGTCCTAAAATATCAAAAATTCCATATTCCTTCATATAATAAACCTCCTTTATTCCCTTAAATTTTATCATTTTTACTATCAATAAGCAATTAGTATGATTTGAATATTTGTAAATGGAAATTATTATTAGTATGATAGTAAAAAAGGAGGAATTTTTAAATGATAGAAAAAGTATATCCAGGAATATTCCAAATAAAAATAAAGTTACCAAATAATCCACTTAAGGAGCTCAATAGTTACCTGATAAAGGGAGATGATAAGTCCCTACTAATAGATACAGGATTTAATAGGGAAGAATGTAAGGAAGATTTGTTTGAAGCCTTAAAAGAGTTAGATATAGATTTAGATAAATTAGATGTGTTTATAACCCATCTACATGCAGATCATTCTGGAAATGTATCAGAGTTCATTAAGACAAGTCCTAAAATATATACCAGCGAGACAGATGGAAAAATGATAAATGATATGGTTATAGACCAACACTGGAAAGATATGGAGAAAGATATGCTCCTATGCGGTCTAGGTATTGATAATGTAAAATATACAGATCATCCTGCCTATAAGTTTAGACTTAGTGAGCCAGTAGATTTTACATTTTTAAGAGAAGGCGACTACCTAAAAGTTGGAGCTTATAATTTTAAAGTAATATCCACACCTGGACATACACCAGGGCAAATAGGCTTATATGAAGAGGAACATAAACTATATTTTTCAGGAGATCATATACTTGATATTATAACTCCTAATATAGCATTTTGGTCTGTTGAGTCAGAGGACTTAAAAACCTATATAAAAGAATTAGACAAAATGAAAGAACTAGAAATAGACTATATATTCCCAGCCCATAGAAATATAATGACAGACCATCCAAGAAGGGCAATTGAAATAAAAGAGCATCATTTTGAAAGAATAGAAGAAGTTTATAATTTATTGAAAGAAGAGCCACAGACAGTTAGAGATATAGCAGCTAAAATGACATGGAGGATAAGGGCAAATGATTGGAGTGAGTTTCCACCTGCACAAAAATGGTTTGCATCTGGAGAAGCCTTGAGTCATTTAGAATATCTACATGGTGAGGGAAAGGCAAAGAAAATACTTGAAGATGATTTATTAAAATATTCTATTTAGTTAAGAAAATATTAAGGAAATTAAAAGAAAAAAATTTCTTAACATTATGGAAAACTTAGTATAAAATTAATTTGTATTTTTAATAAACTCGATTAAATTTGTTAAACTAATAGGAGGATAGTATGGATAATAATATAAGAGATGGATTAAACAAGTTAGAAGAAAATCTGGACAAGCTAGCTAATATAACTAAGGCAAAGTTTACAAAATCTCTATCAAGAGAAAATGTAATGATAATAATGATAGACATCCAGGAAAAATTGTCACCAGCTATGAATAATGAATCTGATATTATAAAAAATTCAAAGATAATACTTGAAATGGCAAGAGTATTAGACATACCTGTTATAGTTACAGAACAATATCCAAATGGACTTGGTAGCACCCTAGAAGAATTAAAAGAATATTATACAGACAGGACTAGAGTATATGATAAGGTTAGTTTTTCAGCTCTTAGAACAGAAAGCATAAGAGAGACTATAGAAAAAATCAATAGGCCAAATGTAATAATTTTTGGTATAGAAACTCATATATGTGTCTATCAAACGGTGAAAGATTTACTGGTAAAAGGCTATAATACCTATGTTCCAATAGATGCTGTAGGTTCAAGGACTAAGGAAAACAATGATAATGGTTTAGAGCTTATGAGAGACTTTGGAGCCAGAGTAAGTAATGTTGAAACCATTTTATTTGAGCTTTTAGAAAAAGCTGGAACAGATGAGTTTAAACAGCTATCACCCCTTATAAAATAGTTTATGTTATAATATATAAGGATTTAGTAAGAGACTAAGTTTTTATATAGTAGAGGTGATTAAATGGTATTTGCTATTGCTGATTTACATTTTGATAGTATTGGCGATAAACCAATGAATATATTTGGAGATAACTGGGAAAACCATGAAGATAAAATAATGGATAGCTGGAAAGAATTAATAGCTGAAGAGGATTTAGTTCTAATTCCAGGAGATATTTCATGGGCATTAAAGAATGAAGAAGCCTATGAAGATTTAAATAAGATAGATAAACTACCAGGGGAAAAAGTTTTAATAAAAGGAAATCATGATTATTGGTGGGTAAGTTTAAAAAAATTAAATGAAATGGGTTTAGAAACTATGAACTATATACAGAATAATAGTTTTGTATATAAGGGAATAGCTGTGGCAGGTACTAGAGGATGGACAGATATGGAACTTGCTAGGGAGTTGGAAGATAATAATCTTGTGCATGATGAAAAAATCTTTACAAGGGAACTAAATAGATTAAGACTATCTTTAGAGTCCATAAAAGAAGAATATGACAAGCTTATTGTTATGCTACATTACCCACCTTTTGATATAGACTTAAAACCAAATGAATTTGGAAAAATGTTAAAAGAGTTTAAGGTTGATATATGTCTTTATGGACATCTGCATGGAGATGGTCATAAATATGTAAAAGAGGGAAACATAGATGGTATAGAATATATGTGCGTAGCCAGTGACTATATTGATTTTATTCCTAAGAGAATATTATAGGAGGGCTTTTAATGAAAATAATTGTAACAAAAAACTATGATGAAATGAGTAAAGAGGCAGGAAAAATATTTATAGATAGGATAAAAAACAATCCAGAAATAATTTTGGGACTAGCAACTGGAAGTACTCCAATTGGTATGTATAAAGAACTTATAAAAGCATATGAAAACAAGGAGATAGATTTTAGTAGGGTGAGAAGCTTTAATCTAGACGAGTATGTTGGCTTGGATGAAAATGATGAAACTAGCTATAGATATTTTATGAATGACAATCTATTTAATCATATCAATATAAATAGGGAGAATATAAATATACCTAATGGAAAGGCTAAAGATTTAAACGCTTTTTGTAAGGAATATGACGAAAAACTAGAAAAAGCAGGAGGCATAGATATTCAACTTTTGGGAATTGGAGAAGATGGACATATAGCTTTTAATGAGCCAGGTGATTTCTTAAATGTTGGAACAAACATAACAGCACTTACAGATTCAACAATAGAAGTAAATTCAAGATTTTTCAATTCTATAGATGAGGTGCCAACAACAGCTATAACTTTAGGTATGGGCGGAATCTTAAAATCTAAGGAAATAGTGCTTCTTGCAAACGGAGAGAAAAAAGCAGAGGTTATAAAAGAACTTTTAACACAAGATAAGGTTACAACTAGTCTGCCAGTATCTTTTCTACTAGTTCATCCTAATGTAACAATTATAGTAGATGAAGAAGCTTATAGTGGGATAGCAAAATGCTAGAACTTGAAGTTAAGATACTGAATATGGATTTGAATATCTTGGAAGATAGGATAAAATCCATAGGAGGAAGATTTGTCTCAGAAGAAAATCAAATAAATACAATATTTGATAATAAAGATATGCAAATAGAAGATTACCTAAAATCTTATCTTAGGATAAGAGAGACCCAAGTAGATGGGAAAGAAGATATAAGAATGACACTAAAGAAAAGCATCAAAAGTACTAGTGTTAGGGAAAACATAGAGTATGATGTGAAATTAAAGGATAAGACTGATAAGGAAAATATGATTAAGATATTTGCTTTATTGGGATATGATATAAGTAACATAGGTTATAAAAATAGAAGGTCTTATGTTTTTGAAAATATTAGGTTTGATTTAGACACTTGGGATAAAGAAACCTATCCTAATCCTTACATGGAGATAGAGGTTGAGAAATCACAGGATTTAGATAGGATACTAGATATGTTACAAATTCCAAGAGAAAATGTATCTACAAAATCCATAACAGAATTAAAAAAAGAAATAAAATAAGTATTGCATTTAAAACAATTTACTGGTATATTATTACAAAATCAAATACGGTTATTTAGAGAATCTATTATTTAGTTGACCTTTACATAACTGAAAATTTGTGATAGTATTATCTTTAAATTGTTTTTTTGATAATATATTTATATATATGAATGTAGCAGGGGATATGAGTGGAGTAGATGAGTTTTTGGTCGCAACTTAAATAAAACGAAAATTCAGAAAACTTAACTTGTGGATTAAATACTTATAATAATACATATACTATAAATATATTAAAGTTTAATAATTAAAAAATAGGAGAGTGATTAAATGTTTAAGAGTAAGAAAGCTGTATTGCTGTTAGCTTTAGTTATGCTAGCTAGTTTTGCTTTAACAGCATGTGGTGGAGGAAAAGTAGATACAAGTACTTTAGTAGTAGCACAGGCTTCAGATGCAACATCATTAGATCCTCATGCTGGTAATGACCAACCATCAGCAAGGGTAATGAGACAAGTTTATGATACTTTAACAGGTATGGATGAAGACATGAATGTTTATCCATTATTAGCAGAAGAGTATAAATCAGTTGATCCATTAACTTGGGAATTTAAACTTAAAGAAGGTGTAAAATTCCATAATGGCGAAGAAATGAAGGCAGATGATGTTATCTACTCAATAGAAAGACATCTTAAATCACCATCAGTATCACATATATTAGGTCAAATAGACTCAGTAGAAAAAGACGGAGACTATAAAGTTATAATAAAAACTAAAGCTCCATTTGCAGCTATCTTAAGACATTTAAGTCATAATAGTGCTGCTATATTAAACAAAAAAGCAGTAGAAGAAGCAGGAGAAAACTATGGTCAAAAACCAGTTGGAACTGGACCATATACATTAAATAACTGGAGTAGTGGACAAAATATCTTATTAACAAGATTCGAAGACTACCATGGTGAATTAGCTAAAACAGAAAATATAGATTTCAAAGTAGTGCCAGAAGCTACAAGTAGAACAATAGGTCTACAAACAGGTGAAATTGGAATAGCTTATGATATAGATCCAATAGATGTAAAAACTATAGAAGCTGATGATGCTTTAGAATTCTTAAAAGTACCATCTTTATCAATAGACTTCTTAGGTATGAATAATGAAAAAGAACCATTTAACAATCCATTAGTAAGACAAGCTTTAGCATATGCTATAAATCCACAAGAAATGCTTGATAGTGTAATGGAAGGAGAAGGGGAATTAGCAGTAAGTCCACTTCAAAAAAGCGTATTTGGTGCAACAACAGATGTTAAAAAATATGAATATAATCCTGAAAAAGCAAAACAATTATTAGCAGAAGCAGGATATCCAAACGGATTTAAAACAAGCATTAGTACAGATGATGGAGCAGTTAGAAATAGAATCGCTGTAGTAGCTCAATCTAAACTTAAAGAAATAGGTATAGATGCTACAATCAACAGTATGGAATGGGGAAAATATTTAGATATGACTGCTAAAGGTGAACATGAAATGTTTATCTTAGGATGGTCAACTAACACAGGTGATGCTGATTATGGATTAGCAGGACCATATTTAAGTACAAACCATGGTGATGGCGGAAATAGATCTTTCTACACTAATACAGCTGTAGATAAACTTATAATAGATGCATCACACGAATTAGATGAAGCAAAGAGAATAGAATTATACAAATTAGCACAACAACAAATAGTAGAAGATGTACCAACTATACTTTTATATCATAAAAACATGAACTCAGGAATTCAAAAGAACATAAAAGGTTACAAAGTTCATCCTGCAGGATCACATGTATTACAAAATGCATACTATGATGTGGAAGCAAAATAATTAAACTAAAATTATTAGGAAAAGGGGATCTTAAAGATTCCCTTTTTTATATTCAAGAATAGAGAATATTAGAAATAATAGATAAAAATTTAATATTATGAGATATGAGTTTTTATCTATTATTTAATAAAAGAGTGGAAAAGAATAAAATTATAAATTTTAGTTTATAATTTGTAAAAAAGATGTTATAATTTAGAGTTAAGGAAACAATATATTTAAATAATACAAAATTTAGATCTACTTATTATATAGAAGTGGCAACCCACTTCTATTCTTCGTATTATAGCTTAAATACTATTGTTAAAATAATGGGAGGTATAATTATGCACAAGTATGTACTTAAGAGACTTCTATTACTGATACCAGTAATGTTAGGTGTAACGTTTATTGTATTCGGAATTATGCATTTAACACCAGGAAGTCCGGCAAGACTTAAATTGGGAGAGAAAGCTACCCCAGAACAAATAGCAGCTTTAGAACACGAAATGGGTTTGGATAAACCTTTTATAATTCAGTATGGTAACTTTGTTAAAAATGGTTTAAAGGGCGATTTTGGTAGATCTTATTTATCAAATAAACCTGTATTTGAGGAAGTTTTAGATAGATTTCCAGCAACTTTAAAATTAGCTGTAGCAGCTATGACTATAGCAGTGGTTATAGGTATACCAGCAGGTATAATTTCAGCTACAAAACAATATACACTTGTGGATAGTGTTACCATGGTACTAGCCTTAATAGGGGTATCTATGCCAGTATTTTGGCTTGGTCTGATGCTCATCCTCATATTTTCAGTAAACCTAGGTTGGCTCCCATCAAGTGGTGCCAGTACATGGATGCATTTAATTTTGCCATCTATAACACTAGGACTTAGTTCAACAGCAATAATAACTCGTATGACTAGATCATCAATGTTAGAAGTTATAAGACAAGATTATATTAGAACGGCAAGAGCAAAAGGTGTACCTGAGAGAAAAGTAATAAACAAACATGCTCTTAGAAACGCATTAATACCCGTTGTTACTGTAATTGGATTACAATTTGGATCTCTATTAGGAGGAGCAGTATTAACAGAATCTGTATTCTCTTGGCCAGGAGTTGGTAAACTGATGATAGATTCTATCAAAAAACAGGATATACCAGTTGTAATGGCTTCTATAATATTTATAGCGATTACATTCTCTATTGTTAATTTAGCAGTAGATATACTATATGCATTTATAGATCCAAGAATAAAATCACAATATCAATAAAACAAGATTGGGGGTAATAATGGTGGAAAAGATAAAGAAAAAGAGTCAATGGAGAGAAATGTGGGATAGACTAAAAGTAAATAAAATGGCCATGTTAGGTCTTGGGATTTTAGTTATTTTAATATTATTAGCAGTATTTGCAGAACAAATTGCTTCTTATGAAGACGTAGCTATTAAAATGGATACATCAATTAGATTACAAGGACCAAGTAAAGAACATATATTAGGAACAGATGAATTTGGTAGAGATATGTTTGCCAGAATAGTACATGGAGCTAGAGTATCTTTAAAAGTAGGTATAATAGCAGTAGGTATAGCAATTATAATTGGTGGTACTCTAGGAGCCGTAGCAGGATTTTATGGAGGAACATTAGATAATGTAATCATGAGAACCATGGATGTTTTCTTGGCAATACCAAGTATTTTGCTTGCCATAGCCATAGTGTCATCCTTGGGATCCAGTATGCTTAATCTGATGCTGGCAGTTGGTATATCGTCCATACCAAACTATGCGCGTATAGTTAGAGCATCAGTAATATCGGTAAAGGATGAAGAGTTTGTAGAAGCAGCCAGAGCAATAGGGGCTAGAGATAATAGAATAATATTGAAGCATATAATACCAAACTCAATAGCACCAGTAATAGTACAAGCTACACTAGGAGTAGCAGGAGCAATACTTTCAACAGCAGGACTTAGTTTTATAGGTTTAGGTATAGCACAACCACAACCAGAATGGGGAGCAATGCTTTCAGGTGGTAGAGCATTCTTAGTTCAAGCACCACATGTTGTAGCATTCCCAGGTATAGCTATAATGATAACAATACTTTCATTAAACTTATTAGGTGATGGTTTAAGAGATGCTTTAGACCCAAGACTAAGACAATAGGGAGGAATAGTAATGAGTAATGAATTTTTAAGTATAGAAGATCTACACATACATTATATAACTCAAGAAGGAACTGTAAAAGCAGTTAATGGAATAGACTTAAAGTTAAATAAGGGTGAAACATTAGGACTTGTAGGTGAGACAGGGGCAGGGAAAACTACTACTGCACTTGGTATACTAAGACTAATACCTAATCCTCCTGGAAAGATAATGGATGGTAAAATAATACTAGAAGGAAGAAACCTTTTAGAACTAAGCGAAGAAGAAATGAGAAAAATCAGGGGTAAAAAAGTATCTATGATATTCCAAGACCCTATGACTTCATTAAATCCAGTAATGACTGTTGGGGAACAAATAGCAGAAGTAATAGAAATACATGAAGATGTAAACAAGGAAGAAGCTAAAGAAAAAGCTAAGGAAATGCTTGAATTAGTAGGTATATCTGGAGGTAGAGCAGGAGATTATCCTCATCAATTCTCAGGTGGTATGAAGCAAAGAGTTGTAATAGCCATAGCTTTAGCATGTAGTCCAGAATTACTTATAGCAGACGAACCAACTACAGCTTTAGATGTTACAATACAAGCTCAAGTACTTGATTTAATGCAGGGACTTAAAAAAGAATTTAATACAGCTATGATACTTATAACACATGATTTGGGAGTTGTTGCAGAAGCTTGTGATAAGGTGGCTATAATATATGCAGGAGAGATAGTGGAGTATGCTGATATCGAAAGTTTATTTGCAAGTCCAAAACATCCTTACACACAAGGCTTGTTTGCTTCAATACCAAGTTTAGATGAAGATGTTGAGAGATTAAATCCTATAAAGGGATTAATGCCAGAACCAACTGATTTACCAAGTGGATGTAGATTCCACCCAAGATGTCCATATGCAGAAGCTAAATGTAGTGAAATGGATCCTAAATCTGTTGAAGTTGGAGCAGAACATAGAGTTAAATGTTTAATATATTCTGGAGAAGTATCAGGAAAGGGGATAGAAAATGAGTAATAATATATTAGAAGTTAAAAATTTAAAGAAACATTTTGATACCCCTAAAGGTACTTTACATGCAGTTGATGGAGTAGACTTTACTATAGAAGCTGGAAAAACTTTAGGTGTAGTAGGAGAGTCAGGATGTGGAAAATCTACTTTAGGTAGAGTAATCTTACATCTATTAGATTCTACATCTGGAGAAATAATATATGATGGAGAAAATATCACTAAGGTAGATAAAAAACAATTTATCGACCTTAGAAAAGAAATGCAAATAATATTTCAAGATCCATTTTCTTCACTAGACCCAAGAATGACAGTGAGTGAAATAATAAAAGAACCATTAGTTATCCATGGTGTTACTAAGGATAAAAATGAACTAGATAAAAGGGTATCAGAGCTTATGAGTACAGTAGGTCTAGTGGATAGACTTGTAAATGCTTATCCTCATGAATTAGATGGTGGTAGAAGACAAAGAATTGGTATAGCCAGAGCACTTGCTTTAAATCCAAAATTCATAGTAGCAGATGAGCCGGTTTCAGCACTTGATGTATCCATACAAGCACAGGTACTGAATTTGATGCAAGATTTACAACAGGAGTTTGGACTTACTTATATGTTTATAACTCATGACTTGTCAGTTGTAAAACATATATCAGATGAAATTTTGGTAATGTATCTAGGTAAAATGGTAGAAAAAGCACCAGCAAAAGAGCTTTTTGCAAATCCATTACACCCTTATACAAAAGCTTTATTATCAGCCATACCAACACCTAGTTTAACTAAAAAAAGAGAAAGAATTTTACTAAAGGGTGAAATCGTATCTCCAATAGAACCAAAACCAGGTTGTAGGTTTGCACCAAGATGTCCATATGCAGAAGAATTATGTAGAACAACTGAACCAGAAATAGAAGAGGTATCTCTAGGACATGAGATAGTTTGTCACTTCGTAAAAGAAATTAATAAATTATAATATAAAAACTTCCTAGAGAAATCTAGGAAGTTTTAGCATATATATATTTTGAAATTAGTATTATAATAAGAGGTATAAGATAAAAAGGAGGATATTTATGGAAATAAACAGTAAAGTAAAAGCAATTAGGGAACTTATGAAAAACAAAGGTATAGATTACTATATAGTTAATACTTCGGATCCTCACAATTCTGAGTATCTGGCAGATAGATATAAAACTAGACAATGGATAACAGGTTTTACAGGCTCTGCAGGACTAGCCATAATAACAAAAGATAAAGCTTTATTATGGACAGATGGAAGATATTTTATACAGGCAGAAAAAGAAATAGAAAAAACAGAATTTGAGCTTATGAAAATGGGTATAGCTGGATATCCAACTTATGAAGAGTGGATAGAGGAAAACATAGAAGATGGTATGACAATAGGTTTTGATGGAGAAATCTTTTCTCAGCTTGAATATGAAAAATTATCAAGTAATTTAAACTATAAGAATATAAAAATAGTATCAAACTACGATTTAGTAGGTGAATTATGGGAAGATAGACCAGAGATACCAAGTGCAAAAGTGTTTGTACATGAAATCAAGTATGCTGGTAAAACTCCTAGTGAGAAAATGGATGAAGTAAGGGCTATGATGATAAAGGCTAAGGCTGATTATTATTTAATAAACTCTCTAGATGATATAGCGTGGTTATATAATATAAGAGGTGGAGATGTACTTTATAATCCAGTTGTAATATCTTATGGATTGGTAACTAGGGATAAGGCATATATTTTTGTAAATAAAGATAAGATTAATGCAGATGTAGAAAAGCATCTATCTGAAAATGGCATTGAAATAAAAGAATATGAAGAAGTTTTAGATTTTATATCAAAGTTTGAGAAAAACTCTGTAGTGTCATTGGAAAAATCTAAAATAAATAGATTGGTGTTTTCTAAGTTGCCAGAATATGTTAAAGTAATAGATGAGGTAAATTATACAACTTTGTTAAAGGCAGAAAAAAACAAGGTGGAAATAGAAAATCAAAAAAATGCTTATATAAAAGATGGTGTTGCACTGGTTAACTTTTTCCATTGGATAGAAACGAATCTGGGAAAAATCGAGATAACTGAAATTTCTGCAAGTGACAAGCTTTTAGAATTTAGAAAAGAGCAAAACCTTTTTATTGAGCCAAGTTTTGGTAGTATATCTGCTTATAAGGATAATGCAGCTATGATGCATTATGCACCTAGCAAGGAAAGTGATAGAGTGCTTGAAAATAACAGCCTTTATCTTATAGATTCTGGTGGACAATATTTAGATGGTACAACTGACATAACTAGAACTCTAGCCTTAGGTGAGATAACAGATGAAGAAAGACATGATTTTACGTTGACATTTAAAGGGCATACAAACCTTATAAATGCAAAATTTTTAAGTGGGTCTACGGGACACTATTTGGATATATTATCTAGAATACCACTTTGGAAAGAGGGAATAGATTATAAATGTGGAACAGGACATGGTGTAGGATATATGCTAAATGTCCATGAGGGACCACACAGGATAGCAACAGTATATAACCCGGTAGCACTTAAGGTTGGAATGGTTACAAGTATTGAACCAGGTGTATATAAATCTGGTAAACATGGAATAAGATTGGAGAACATTGTAGTTGTTAAAGAAGACTTAAATACAGAATTTGGACAGTTTTTAAGCTTTGACATCTTATCTTTTGTTCCAATTGATTTAGATGCCTTAGATGTAACAATGCTTTCAGATGAAGAGATAGATTGGCTAAATGGATATCACAAGTTGGTAAATGAAAAATTAAGTCCCTATCTAAATTCAGAAGTAAAACTATGGTTACAAAATAAGACAAGGCAAATAAAAAAGGAGGATTAAGATGTTTTGTACTAAAGTTACAGAAGGAGTTTATCAAGCTACAAAAAATGTAGAAGGTATTTTATTTGAAGGTCTATGGGATATACCAAGAGGAGTTTCTATAAACTCTTATATCATCAAAGGTGACAAGGTTGCCATAGTTGATGGAATGTGGGATGAAGAAAGTGTTGATGAATTAGAACAATGCCTAGTAGACTTGAATATTAACAAAGAAGATGTAGAATATTTTATAGTAAATCATACTGAACCAGACCATTCAGGTTGGTTGGTTGCATCTGGTAAAATAAATCCAAATGCTAAAATAATTTGTAACAAAAAATCTAAGGAACTAGTAGAACATTTTTATGGTATAGATGATAGACTTATGGTTGTTGAAGATGGAGATGTAATAGACCTAGGTCAAGGCCATAAACTTACTGCAGTTATGATGCCAAATGTGCATTGGCCAGATACTATGTCAATGTTTGATGAAAAAACAGGAACATTATTTTGCTGTGATGCCTTTGGATCATTTGGATCTGTACCAGAAGAAAATTATGATGATAAATTAACTAAAGAGCAAATAGATTTCTATGAAAATGAAGCAGTGAGATATTTTTCAAACATAGTGGCTTCTTTTGCTATGCCGGTTAAAACTGCCATTAAAAAATGTGCAGAGTTAGATATAAAAATTATAGCTCCAGGCCATGGTATTGTATGGAGGGAAAATCCACAAAAGATAATTGATGACTATGCAAGATATGCTGATTATCAAAAAGGTGTGGCTAAGGAAGAAATAACTCTTATTTGGGGTTCTATGTATGGAATGACAAAGAGGGGTGTAGATAGGATTATAAAAACTCTGGAAGAGTCAAATATAAAATATAATGTGCATAGTGTACCAGAAGATAACTGGGGAGAGATACTAAGTTCCGCATGGAACTCTACAGGTATAATCCTTGCTATGCCAACATATGAATATAAGATGTTCCCACCAATGAGTGCTGTACTTCATGAAATGGGCAAGAAAAAAGTACAGGGTAGAAAAGCTTTTAGAATAGGTTCATATGGATGGTCAGGAGGAGCACAAAAAGAATTAGATGCAATTCTTGAAGAGGGAAAAATGAACTGGGATTTTATAGAACCAGTTGAATTTAGAGGAAGAGCCCTAGATGAGGAACTTGATTTAATAGAAGCTAGAGTAAAAGAATTAATAGAGATAGTTAAACAAACAGTAAATAATTAATAAAATATGCGATGCCTTAGGCATCGCATATTTATTTTAAGGTGATAAAATGACAGGTATAGAAGAAAAATTAAAACAACTTCCAGATAAACCAGGTGTTTATTTGATGAAGGATAAAAATGATGAGATTATTTATGTTGGAAAGGCTAAAAAATTAAAGAATAGGGTTAGGCAGTATTTTCAAAGTGGTAAGGATAAGGATAGAAAAGTACTTGCCATGGTTAGAAATATAGCAGATTTTGAATATATTATAGTCGACAATGAAATTGAATCCTTAATACTAGAATCCAATTTAATAAAAGAATACAAACCTAGGTACAATATTTTACTAAGAGATGACAAGCAGTATCCTTATATAAAAATAAATATGAATGAAAGATATCCTAGAGTTATGAAAACTAGGAGTATAAGTAAGGATAAGGCAAAATATTTTGGTCCATATCCAAGCGTAGGAGCAGTAAATCAAGCCATAGATATAATAAGAGAGCTGTATCCAATTAGAAATTGTAATAGAAATCTAGAGGCAGGATATTCTGAAAAAAGACCATGTTTAAACTATTTTATAGGTAAATGTGTAGCGCCTTGTAGGGGTGATGTCAAAGATGAAGATTACCATAAAATGATAGGTCAAATTGAGAATTTTTTAGATGGAAAAGATTATAGGATAATAAATCTTATAAATGAGAAAATGAATGGGGCTGCAAAAGAATTAGATTTTGAAAATGCTGCTAGGTATAGGGACCAGATACTAGCCTTAGAATATTTAACTCAAAGACAGAAAATAACAACTGCAAATAGGCAGGTTGATCAAGATATTATTGCTATGGCTAGAGGTCTTGAAGATGTTTGTGTCCAAATATTTTTTATAAGAGATGGAAAGATAATCGGAAGGGAACATTATCTAGTTGAAAATACTTTTAAGTCAGAAAACAGTAGCATTTTAAATTCTTTTGTAAAACAGTTTTATAGTGGAGTAGCCTATATTCCAAGGGAGATAATACTTGAGACTGAAATTGAAGAAAGTAAAATTATAGAAAACTGGCTGGAAGTTCTTAAAAAATCTAAGGTTGATATAATAGTTCCTAAAATTGGAGAAAAGAAAAAACTTGTAGCTATGGTTAAGAAAAATGCTCAAGATATGGTTAATAAATATGGAGATAAGTATATAAGGGAGCACAGGAAAAATAAGGAAGCAGTAAATCAAATTAGGGAGTTAATCAAATTAGAAGAAGAAGTTGTTAGAATAGAGTCCTATGACATATCAAATATTGCAGGAACAAATTCTGTTGGTTCCATGGTTGTGTTTGAAAATGGAGAGGCAAAAAAATCAGACTATAGAAGATTTAAGATAAAAACTGTAGTAGGGCCAGATGATTATTCTAGTATGGAAGAAGTTCTAACTAGAAGATTTAAAAGAGGATTAGAAGAGAGAAAGAAAATAAAAGACAATGAATTAGAACTACATGGGTTTTCTAGTTTTCCAGATTTGATAATGATGGATGGTGGAAAGGGTCAGGTAAACATAGCAAAGAAAGTTTTGGATGAGTTAGGTATAGACATACCTATTTGTGGCCTTGTCAAAGATGATTTTCACAACACCCGTGGGATAATTTTTGATAATGTTGAATATAATTTAGATGTTGATTCTCCAGGCCATAGATTTATTTACAAAGTGCAGGAAGAAGCTCATAGATTTGCCATATCTTATCACAGGTCATTGAGAAGTAAGGACATGTTTGTTTCAGAGCTAGATGGAATAAAGGGTATTGGAGAAAAACGGAAAAAAGAGCTACTAAAACACTTTAAGAGTATAGATAAGATAAAGAAAGCTAGTGTGGAAGAGATAGTTGAAGTAGCAGGTATGAATAAAACTGTAGCAGAAGAATTATACAATCACTTTAGACTAAAATAATAGATTGAAATTTAGGGGAAAAACTTATACAATTAGTATAAGGATTAGAATATATTTGAGAATATATTATGTGAAAATTGGAAAATGATTTATTTATTAAAAACATTTTTAAATTTAGTATCTTTATGACTGGAATTCTGAATATTTAGAAATAAATAATACAATTTAATTTAGATTTAGTATATTTAAAATTACCTACTAAAAAAATCTATCTAACATAATGTATCTTCAATATTTTAAGTAATCCATAAAATAATTAATTTACTGGTAATATTCTTTGACAATCAAAAAAATATTGCCTATAATTTAATTAGTGATAAAATTTAAACATTTTAGAAAATTCAAACAAAATTAAACAATTTCAAACAACTTACAATTTAATTAAAGGGGGACTTATTAAAATGGCAAAAGTTATGAAAACGATGGATGGTAACACAGCAGCAGCGCACGTTGCTTATGCTTTTACAGATGTAGCAGCTATTTATCCAATAACACCTTCTTCAACTATGGCTGAGTTAATAGATGCTTGGTCAGCAAATGAAAGAAAGAATATCTTTGGACAAAAAGTATTAGTAAAAGAGCTTCAATCAGAAGCAGGAGCAGCAGGGGCAGTACATGGATCATTATCAGCAGGAGCTTTAACTTCAACATTTACAGCTTCTCAAGGTTTATTACTAATGATTCCTAACATGTATAAAATAGCTGGAGAATTCTTACCAGCAGTATTCCATGTAACAGCAAGATCTATTGCAGGACATGCTTTAAGTATATTCGGAGATCATCAAGATGTTATGGCAGCTAGACAAACAGGATTTGCATTACTTGCTTCAGGTTCAGTACAAGAGGTAATGGACTTAGCAGCAGTAGCACATCTATCAGCTATAAAAGGAAGCGTTCCATTTGTTCATTTCTTTGATGGATTTAGAACAAGTCATGAAATACAAAAAGTAGAAGTAATGGATACAGATCAATTAAAAGATTTAGTTGATTACGATGCTTTAAACAAATATAGACAAAAAGCATTAAATCCACACAACCCTTATACAAAAGGTACAGCACAAAACCCAGATATTTATTTCCAAGCACTTGAAGCTGGAAACCCATATTATGATAAAATTGTTGATGTTGTAGTAGATTATATGGATGAAATATCTAAAGTAACTGGAAGAGACTATAAACCATTTAATTATTATGGACATCCAGAAGCGGAAAGAATTGTTGTTGCTATGGGTTCTGTAACAGAAACTTTAGAAGAAACAATAGATTACTTAATTGAAAAAGGTGAAAAAGTAGGGGTTGTCAAAGTACACCTATACAGACCTTTCTCAGCAGAACATTTCTTCAATGTTTTACCAAAAACAGTTAAGAAAATATCTGTACTAGATAGAACTAAAGAAAAAGGTGCAGTAGCAGAGCCACTACACTTAGATATTCAAACTTTATTCTATAACCATGATTTAAAACCAGTTATAGTGGGCGGAAGATATGGACTAAGTTCTAAAGATGTTACACCAACAGAAATGTTAGCAGTGTTTGAAAACTTAAAATTAGATAAACCAAAAGATAGATTTACAGTAGGTATCGTAGATGATGTTACTAATTTATCTTTAGAAATAAAAGAAACTATAAAAACAGAACCAGAAGAAACTATAAGATGTAAATTCTGGGGATTCGGTTCAGATGGTACTGTAGGAGCAAATAAACAAGCTATAAAAATTATCGGAGACGATACAGATATGTATGCTCAAGGATATTTTGCTTATGACAGTAAAAAATCAGGTGGGGTAACTATATCTCATTTAAGATTTGGTAAAGAACCAATAAGATCAACTTACCTTATAACAGATGCAGATTTCGTATCTTGTGCTAGACAAGCATATGTAAATCAATATCATATGTTAGATGGATTAAAAGATGGTGGTACTTTCTTATTAAATACTATTTGGAGCCAAGAAGAATTAAACGAAAAATTACCAGCTTCAATGAAAAAATATATGGCAGACCACAATATTAACTTCTATATAATTAATGCTACAAAACTTGCAGCTGAAATAGGATTAGGCGGAAGAACAAATATGATAATGCAATCAGCATTCTTTAAATTATCAGGTGTACTTCCAATGGAAGACGCTATATCTCACTTAAGAGCTTCTATAGAAAAAGAATATGGAAGAAAAGGAGATGCCATAGTTCAAATGAACTACAAGGCATTAGATGCAGGTATAGATTCAGCTGTTAAAATAGAAATACCAGCTGACTGGGCTAATGCTAAAGATGAAACAGAGGTTATCTCAACAAAAGAAAAACCAGAATTCATAACAAATGTTTTAGAACCAATGGTAGCACAAGAAGGAGATAAACTTCCAGTAAGTACTTTTGTAGGAAGAGAAGATGGAAGTTGGCCAAATGGTACAGCTGCTTATGAAAAAAGAGCAATAGCTGTAAATGCACCACACTGGATAGAAGAAAACTGTATCCAATGTAACCAATGTTCATTTGTTTGTCCTCATGCTGTAATAAGACCATTCTTATTAGATGAAGAGGAAGTAAAAAATGCTCCAGAAGGATTTGTTACTAAAAAAGCAAATGGAGCAGATGGATTCCAATATCGTATACAAATCAGTCCAGCTGACTGTACAGGATGTGGAAACTGTGCTGACATATGTCCAGCTAAAAATAAAGCATTAGAAATGAGACCATTAGAACATGAAATGGAAGAACAACAATCTAATTGGGACTTTGCAATGACTATTAAAAATAAACCAGATATAGTTGATAAATTCAATGTAAGAGGATCTCAATTCCAACAACCATTATTAGAGTTCTCAGGAGCTTGTGCAGGATGTGGAGAAACAGCTTATGTAAAATTAATAACTCAATTATTTGGAGATAGAATGATGATATCAAATGCTACAGGTTGTTCATCAATCTGGGGTGGATCAGCACCATCAACTCCATACTGTGCAAATCAAGAAGGATTTGGACCATCATGGGCAAACTCTTTATTTGAAGATGCTGCAGAACATGGTTATGGTATGGCAATAGCTGTAGACCAAATGAGAAATAAATTACAACAAACTATGGAAGAATTTATAGCATTAAATGCAGATGCTGAAATAAATAAATTATTCCAACACTGGTTAGATAATAAAGCTAATGGAGAAGAAACAAAAATTGCTTATCTAGATATATTAGGTGTTTTAGATAAAAAATTATCTGATCCAAAAGCACAAGAATTATTAAAAGAAATAAGCAATAAAAAAGACTTTATAATAAAAAGATCTATGTGGATAATAGGTGGAGACGGATGGGCTTATGATATAGGATTTGGTGGAGTTGACCATGTATTAGCTTCAGCAATGGATATAAATATCCTAGTTCTTGATACAGAAGTTTATTCTAATACAGGAGGACAATCTTCTAAAGCTACTCCAACAGCAGCAGTTGCTAAATTCGCAGCTAATGGTAAGAGAGTAACTAAGAAAAACTTAGGACTAATGATGACATCTTATGGCTATGTATATGTAGCTCAAGTAGCTCTTGGAGCAGATAAAAATCAATTAGTTAAAGCTATTCAAGAAGCTGAATCTTATGATGGACCATCAGTAGTTATAGCTTATGCACCATGTATAAACCATGGTATAAAAGGTGGAATGGGTAAATCTGTAGAAAGAGAAAAATTAGCAGTAGAAACAGGATACTGGCACTTATACAGATTTGATCCAAGAAGAAAAGCAGAAGGATTAAATCCATTTGTATTAGATTCTAAAGAACCAACTAAACCATTTACAGACTTTATTGATACAGAAGTAAGATATACTTCACTTAAAAAAGAGTTCCCTGAAATTGCTGATGACTTATTTAAACAAGCAGCAGAGGACGCAAAAGATAGATATCAAAAATATATAGACCTAGCAAAATAAGATAAATAAGTATAGAGTAGCTCAAAAGAGCTACTCTATTTTTTTGCTTAATATAGTTATATATCTAGTATTAGGGTAAAAATATCTAGTAAATTATTTCCAAGATATCTATTGGGAGACAATAGTAAATTATGAGTAAATTTGATACAATATAGTAGCTAATAAAGGAGTGATGTTTTGGATATTAAAGATTATTTTATAGATAAGGGATTTAAAAATATATTAATAGATGAAGAGCTTAAAAATCATACTACTTTTAGGGTAGGAGGACCTGTAGATGTAATGATACAGCCAGAAGACGAAGAAGAAATTTTAAGAGTTTTAAAAATTGCAAAAGACAATAATATTAAATATATGGTAATGGGTAATGGGAGTAATATGCTTGTTAAGGATACAGGTATAAGAGGACTTATGATAAAGCTTAATGATAATTTTAATACTATTAGATATGAAGATAGTTCTATTTTTGCTAGATCAGGAGCCCTTCTATCCTCAGTAAGTAATAAGGCACTAGAAGCATCATTAAAAGGTATGGAGTTTGCCTCTGGCATACCAGGAGCCTTAGGTGGAGCCATAACTATGAATGCAGGAGCTTATGGTGGAGAGATGAAGGATATAGTAAAGAGAGTTAAGATTATAGATAATAACTTAGAAATAAAGTGGATAGATTTAGAGGATATGAATTTTGCCTATAGAACTAGTAAGGTCAAACAAGAAAAACTTTTAGTTTTAGAAGTTGAAATAAGGCTAGAAAAGGGAAATAAAGAAGAAATAGAAAAAGAAATGAATAGGCTAAATGAAGAAAGAAGAAAAAAACAACCTTTGGAGTTTGCCAGTGGTGGAAGTACCTTTAAAAGACCTGAAGGATACTTTGCTGGTAAGCTTATAGATGACTCTGGACTTAGAGGGGTTAGGTATAAGGATGCACAGGTATCAGAAAAACACTGTGGATTTGTTATTAATAGAGGAAGTGCTACATGCGAAGATATTTTAACCTTAATAAAAACCATACAAAAAACTGTTAGGGATAATTTTGATGTAGAACTAGAAAGAGAGATAATGCTTTTAGGAGATGATTAGTATGAAGTTACTTGCAGATTATCATACTCATACTATATATAGTAGTTATCCAAAACCTAGTAAAAAACATGCTAGGGGTACTATTAGGGAAAATGTAGAAATGGCTGTAAAAAAAGGACTGAAAGTAATTGGCATAACAGAACATGGGCCAAGTCACTATATATATGGAGTAAATCGAAAAATGTTTCCCCAAATGAGGGCAGAAATTGATGCTCTTAATAAGGAATTTGAGGAAAATGGTATAGAAATAAAGGTCTTACTGGGCGTTGAATCAAATATAGTAGGACTTGATGGAAGTATAGATATAAGAAAAGAAGACTTAAAGTATTTAGATTATGTAATAATGGGTTATCACTATGGAGCTATGCCAAAGGGATTGAAAGATTTTTTTGGATTGTATCTTGTACAAGGCTTAGCAAAGATTGGCTTATTTAAAAAATATGCTGAAAATATTATGACAGAGGCTTTTGTAAAATCTATGGAGAAAAATGACTTATTTATGATTTCACATCCAGGGTCAAAGGCTCCAATAGATATAGTCAAGGTTGGAAAAACAGCAGAAAAATATGGAGTAGCCTTGGAGATAAGCACAAAGCATAGTGAACTTTCTGTTGAGAATATAAATAAGATAAAGGATATGGATATATCTTTTATGTTAAATAGCGATGCCCATGCTCCAGAGGGTGTTGGGGTAATAATATCTGGGCTTGAAAAGGCCTTGGCGTCAAATCTTGATATGAGTAAGGTCAAAAATTATGGTGAAGATTCAAGTCACTTATATTTAGGAAAAGATATAATAGTTTGATATAAATATTAATTATTAAAGACCTGTGAGATGCAGGTCTTTAGTTTTATAGTATAATAGATATAAGATAGGGGGTATATTATGGAATTTATAATAATAACAGGAATGTCTGGTGCAGGTAAATCACAGGCAATTAATATACTTGAAGATTTGAATTACTACTGCATGGACAATGTTCCACCAGCACTTCTTACAAAGTTTGCAGAGTTATTAAAAGAGTCTAAGAGGGAAAATAACAAGGTTGCAGTTGTAGTTGATATTAGGTCAGGAGATTTCTTTACTGATTTATTTAAGAGTTTATACGATTTAAAGGAAATGGGCATTCAGTATAAGGTTCTGTTTTTAGATGCCAAGGATGAAGAATTAATAAAGAGATATAAGGAGCTTAGAAGGCCTCATCCTCTAAATAAAAATGGAAATATAATAGATGGTATAAAGTTGGAAAGAGAAGCTCTTAGTGAGGTTAAATCAAGGGCTAATTATATAATAGATACCTCTAATAAAAAGATAAAGCAGTTAAAGGATGAAATATATAATTTTTTTGAAAATGAAAATAAATCAGATAATTTTTCAGTTGTAATTAATTCTTTTGGATTTAAGCATGGAATGTTACTAGATGGTGATTTGATTTTTGATGTGAGATTTTTACCAAATCCCTATTATATACAAGAGCTTAAACCAAAGACTGGTAGAGATAAAGATGTAAAGGATTATGTACTTAAATGGGAGCAAACGATAAAATTCATAGACAAACTTATAGATATGTTAGAATTTTTAGTACCCTACTATATAAATGAGGGAAAATCACAACTTATAGTGGGAATTGGATGCACTGGAGGGCAACATAGGTCGATAGCCATAGCGGAAGAACTGGGCAGAATATTATCAAAAAATGGTTATAAAGTTTATGTAAACCATAGAGATAACTAGGAGATATAAAATGGAAAAATATAATATAACAAAATATCCTGGTCTTAAACCTAAGATAGTTGTAATTGGTGGTGGAACAGGCCTGTCAACCTTACTAAGAGGATTAAAAAAATACACTCCAAATATAACAGCCATAGTTACAGTTGCTGATGATGGAGGGAGTTCTGGAAATCTGAGGAAGGAGCTAGGCATATTACCTCCTGGAGATATAAGGGCATGTTTGTTAGCCTTAGCCAATACAGAACCCAGTATGGAGAAACTTTTAAACTATAGATTTCAGGACGGAGTATTAAATTCTCATAATTTAGGAAATCTTCTAATAGCTGCTATGAATGATATTTATGGAAGTTTTGAAGAGGCTATTAAGGAAATGAGTAATGTTTTAGCAGTTACTGGAAAGGTTCTTCCCATGACACTATCAGAAGTAAACTTGTGCGCCATTTTAAAAAATGGTGATATTGTAAAAGGAGAGTCAAAGATTCCTCAAAAAGTATTAGATAGTAAGTCAAATATAGATAGGATATATATGGAACCCCAGTTACTATTTCCACTAGAAGAAGCGCTGGAGGAAATAGCTTGTGCAGATCTTATAGTACTAGGGCCAGGTAGTTTATATACATCAATTATTCCAAACTTACTTGTAGAGAATATAGTGACTAAGATAAAGGAATCTAAAGCTAAAAAAATCTATATATCCAATATTATGACACAAAGTGGAGAAACAGATTTCTTTAAGTTATATGATCATGTAGATGCAATATTAAAACATAGTAATGAAAATTTTTTAGACTATGTGATAGGAAATTTAGAAAAGATAGATGATGATATACTTGGAAAATATATAGAGGATGGATCTAAGTTTGTGGAAATAGGTGAAAGTGATTTAGAAAAACTAGAAGAAAAAAATATAGCGTTTATAGGTCAAGAACTAGTTAGTATTGAAAATGGATATGTACGACATAATACAAAAAAATTGAGCCAAATTCTAATTAGTATAGCAGGTTCAACAATGGATGTAAAAAAAATATAAATAAGAATATACCTTAGGTATATTCTTATTTATATTAGAAGTTTTGAATTATAGCTTGGCCTTAAAATCATTAACGAGTTTGACGATTTCATCTTTGTAAGAATCATCACCAGGATAACCAGCTACTAGATAACCATGTTCTTTGATTTTACCAATAATCATTTGATTTCTATACAAATGATTTTCACCTGTTCCGTGCCATCTCATATCAGTTATTATACCAATTATAAGTCTTGGCTTTTTATCTACTATATTATATTCTTCTTCCATCTCTTTTATTAAACCAAAACCCATGACTTCACCTGAAACACCATCATCAATAGTTAAGCCATCCAGGGTAGCAAATAAAATATTTGCCTCCTTAAGTTCCTTAGTATCTGCTTGTGAAATCTTTATATCTGTAATAGTATCATCATTGTCTTTTTTATTATTTATTCCATCATTTCTTTGAGGTACATACATATCTATACCAGTTTTATCTTCTATGAAACTTGCAACAGATTCTGTCCATCTAAACATACCATCATTAAAAAAATGTGATGCAAAATAACCTTTCATTTAATCACCTCTAAGTAATATTATCTTATAAATATGGAAAAGTAAAATAATAGAATATATAATAAAAGTAGGTGAGAATAAAGTGAAAAGTAAAATAATTTGCATGGTATATTCTATAATAATAGGTATAATGGTATTAAGTATATCTATTATATTTGTAACTAAGGATATTAAAAGATTTGAAAACAAGTATTATAGGTATAATATAAGCAAGCGGACTGAAATTTCAAAATATGAGTCTATAAAAATAGTAAATCAGACCATAGACTATGTCTTATATGATGATTATGGAAACATAATAAGTAATTATTATTCTATGGAAGAGCTGATTCACTTGAAAGATGTTCAGCAAATATTTTGGATTATAAGGTTTGTTGAAAAAATTAGCATGTTTTTATTTATACTTATTAGCATAATTATTTATAGGTTGAAAGATAAAGATAAGATAAGAAAGATAAAAAAATATATTTTAGTTATTACCACAGTATCTATAGCTAGTTTTGTTTTACTAGCCATAAATTTTAGAAATAATTTTTACATATTTCATAATATTATATTTAGCAATGAGTTTTGGTTATTAGATATAAATAGGAGTTTATTGGTGGCTCTTATGCCAGAGACACTATTTTACCATCTATTTTTAAAAATAATAACTATTTATACTTTAATATTGATTATATTTAAAATTATTTTATCTTTTATAGATAAATTGTGTGAAATAAGGGTATAAATTGTATGAGTAATTAAAAGATTAGGAGTGATATTATGACAACAAATATTAATGAAAGAAAAGAAATGTTTTTAGAGTCTTATGAATCAAGATTTGCTTGTAAAAAATTTGACACTACTAGAGAAGTAGCAAGAGAAGACATGGAATTTATATTAGATTCTGCAAAGTTAACACCAAGTTCTTTTGGACTTGAACCTTGGAAATTTATAGCTGTAAACAACAAGGATCTTAAAAATAGAATTTTTGATACAGCTCCAAGATTAGCTGAAGCAATGAAAACAGCAGATAAGGTTATTATTGTATTGGCTAAAAATAGTAGTGAACTAAGATATAGTTCAGGCTATGTAAATTACATGTTAAAAGATGTTAAAGAATTCTCTGATAGTCAAATAAAAGCTATTAAAGAAGGATATAGAAAATTCCAAGAGAGAGAAAGTAGTTCAGTATATGATACTATGTCCATATACCACTGGTCTTGGAGACAATCATACCTTCCATTATCTGCAATGATAATTGCAGCTAGTCAAATAGGAATAGCTACTTGTCCTATAGAAGAATATGGTGAAAAACAATTAGAAAGAATGTTGGAAGATGAAGGTATCTTAAATAGAAATGAATACAGTGTATCAGCATTATTGGCAGTAGGATATGCAGATCCAGCAATTATAAAAGAAGGTAAAGAAAGAAAATTCAGACCAGATGTAGTGGAATGGATTGACTAATAAAATAGACTGAAAATAAAGGCCTTTGAGCTTAGCTTAGACTAAAGACAGGGCCTTCGTTTTTTATAAGGCAAAAGGGGTGAATAAATACTTTGTATTTAAACATTATGTATATATGGATAATTATTCTAATCATATCATTGGTAGTTGAGCTACTGACTCTATCCCTAGTATCATTATGGTTTATTGTTGGAGCTGTGGCTGGGCTTATCTTAAATTTACTTGATTTTTCGGTTACAAGTCAGATAATGGCTTTTGTAGTTGGATCAGTATTTACTTTTATAGTTATAAGGCCTAAGCTTGTAAAATTTGTAAAAACTCCAAAAGAAGCTACAAATAGTGATAAACTAATAGGGGAATTAGGAGAGGTTACAAAGATTATAACCCAGCTGGAAAATGGGGAAGTAAAAGTTAGAGGACAGGTTTGGACTGCAAAGTCTGAAGAGAGTGAAGACCTTTTACCTAAAGATTTAGTAGTAGTAGATAGGATAGAGGGTGCAAAGTTAGTAGTGAGAAAGAGGAGGGATTAAGATGGGACTAATATTTACTATAATAATATTTTTAATACTTATAGTGGGAATATTATTAAATGTTAGAGTTGTACCACAAGCTTCGGCTTATGTAATAGAAAGACTGGGAGCCTATAAAGAAACTTGGGAAGTTGGACTTCATGTAAAGGTACCTTTTATAGAAAATGTAGCATGTAGAATTAGTTTAAAAGAGCAAGTTGTAGATTTTCCACCACAACCTGTAATAACGAAAGATAATGTTACAATGCAGATAGACACTGTAGTTTACTATAGCATAACAGATGCAAAACTATATACTTACGGGGTTAACAACCCACTAATGGCAATAGAAAATTTAACAGCGACAACTCTTAGAAATATAATAGGGGATTTAGAACTAGATGAAACTTTAACATCAAGAGATGTTATAAATACTAGACTTCGTGCAGAGTTAGATGAAGCTACAGATCCTTGGGGTATAAGAGTTGGTAGGGTAGAACTTAAAAATATAATACCACCAAAAGAAATACAAGATGCCATGGAAAAACAAATGAAGGCAGAAAGAGAGAGAAGGGAAAAAATTCTTCAAGCAGAAGGAGAAAAAACTTCAGCAGTTTTAATAGCTGAAGGTAATAAAGAGTCTTCTATCTTGAATGCAGAAGCGAAAAAAGAAGCTGCAATAAGAGAAGCAGAAGGGGAAGCTCAAGCTATCCTTACAATACAAAATGCTACAGCCGAAGGTCTTAGAATGTTAAGAGATGCAGGTGTAGATGATAGGGTTGTTGCACTTAAGTCATTAGAGGCTCTTGAAAAAGTAGCAAATGGCCAAGCGACTAAGATAATAATACCAAGTGAAATACAGAATTTAGCAGGACTAGTGACTTCATTAAAAGAAATATCTAAGGATTAAAAAAACCGACTGATTTCAGTCGGTTTTTATTTTGCTTAAATACAAACTTATATTTGGAAGCAAATGATATTTGTTTCCTAAGAGGCTCATTAAAACTTAAAAATCTACTTTAGTTCCATAGTAAGCATGTTTAAATAATTCTTTTACTATTTCAGGGCTTGATTCCCTAGGATTAGTTAAAGTACATGGATCCTTGTAGGCATTTTCACTCATTCTATCTAAAACTTCCTCAAACTTATTTTCATCATTTAAGGGAGAATCTTCTAGGGCATTAAAGCTAGAAACTATGTCTAATTTTTCATTTAGGTCTGCTATGGCAGTGGAATAATTTTCAAAACCCATAATGTGCTCTATTAATTGTATTTTATCAGTAGACTTTCTATTAAAATCAACTATATAGGGCAATAAAATAGCATTTGCAAGGCCATGAGTTACATGAAATTCTCCACCAATTTTGTGAGCTAATGAGTGTATAAGACCAAGTGATGCAGAAGTAAATGCCATTCCTGCTATAGTTGAAGCATTGTGCATTTTTTCACGAGCTTCCATATTATTAGGTTCCTTGTAGGCTATTGGAAGATATTTAAATACTATTTCAATGGCCTGTATGGCAAGTGCATCTGTAAGGTCAGAAGCAGCTGTAGATACAAGTGCTTCAGTAGCGTGAGCAAGTACATCCATACCAGTATGAGCTGTAATATGCTTAGGCATCTTAGATGGTATTATAGGATCAATGATAGCTACATCAGGCACAATATATTTCGATACTAAAGGATATTTAATATGATTTTCTGTATCAGTTATGACAGAAAAAGCTGTAACTTCTGATGCAGTACCACTAGTTGATGGTATACAGCATAATTTTGCCTTATTTCTAAGAGCTGGTGTAGAATTTGGCTCAATGATATCTTCAAAAGTAAGTTCTGGATGTTCGTAGAAAATCCACATAGCTTTGGCAGCATCTATAGCAGAACCACCACCTAGAGCTATAATCCAATCAGGATTAAAATCAAGCATAATGTCTCTACCCTTTAAACAAGTTTCAACAGATGGATTAGCTTCAACACCATCGAATATAAGAGTAGTAAAACCTGAATTTTTCAAGATATTATCGACATCATCTAAAAATCCATTTTTCTTCATAGAACTACCACCAGTTACAATAATAGCTTTTTTTCCCTCAAGTGTAGATAATTGAGATAGTGAATTTTCACCCATAATTATATCACCAGGGATTTGAAATCTAGAAATTGACATAATAAAACCTCCTGTAGTTATTTATTTTTTTGATAAGCTAATTATAGAATTTTATACCATACTAGTCAAGTAGGATATAAAAATTTTAAATAAAGTTAAAATATTGTATAATGGTATTAATATAAAATGAGAGAGTGAAGTTGATATGTTTAGATATTTAACAGCAGGAGAATCACATGGTGAAAAATTAGTTGGAATAATAGAGGGGCTTCCAGCAAATTTAGAAATAAATTTAGAAAAAATAAATCATCAATTAAGAAAAAGACAAGAGGGTTATGGTCGCTCTAAT
Organism: uncultured Tissierellia bacterium; assembly: GCA_946402705.1. Classification (GTDB taxonomy): domain Bacteria; phylum Bacillota; class Clostridia; order Tissierellales; family Tissierellaceae; genus CAMIXG01. The sequence goes on from CAMIXG010000002.1 coordinate 149,987, forward strand.
AGAATGAAGCTTGAGTCAGATAAAATAAATATTATATCTGGGATTAGCGATAATAAAACAACAGGAAATCCCCTAAGTTTTTTTATTGAAAACAAGGGAAGAAATATAGTTTTAGATAAGGTTTTAAAGCCTAGACCAGGACATGCAGATTTGGTTGGTTATTTAAAATATAATCAAGAAGGGAGTAGAAATATACTTGAAAGAGCTTCAGCTAGGGAAACTGCAACAAGAGTAGCTGTTGGAGCTATTTGTAGAGAGTTTCTAAGTACTTTTAAGATAGAAATATATAGTCATGTAACTAGAATAGGTCAAGTGGAAACAAGTCTTAATTATTATAATAATTTAAAACTGGAAAGCCTAAAACTAGAACAGGAACTAAATGTTATTTCAGAAAGTGACAGGGAAAAAATGATAGGAGAAATAGAGAGGGCGAAAATCACAGGAGATTCTATAGGTGGAGAGATTGAAATAATAATTTGTGGAGCTCCAATAGGACTGGGGAGTTACACAAATTGGGATAGAAAATTAGATGGAAAATTAGCCTTTGCTCTTATGAGTATTCAGGGAATAAAGTCTGTTTCTATTGGAAGCTTGAAAGATGAAAAAAACTATGAGGGTAGTCATTTTCATGATGAAATAGAATATGATGAATTTTATAGACATACTACAAACAATGCAGGTGGTATAGAAGGCGGAATGTCAAATGGAGAGGATATAGTTATAAGAGTGAATATGAAACCAATTCCAACCTTAAAAAAAGGGCTTAAAACTGTTGATGTGGTAACTAAACAAGAAGATATGACAAATTACGAAAGGTCTGATGTATGCGCAGTATCAGCAGCTTCAGTAGTATGTGAAAATGTTGTGGCAATAACTATAATGGAAGAATTTTTAAAGGTTTTTGGAGGAGATTTTTTAGAGGAAATAAAAAGTAACTATGAAAATTACAAGAAGTATTTAGGAGATAAGTGATATGACAGATTTTAGAGAGATAAAAATACCAGGAGATAAGTCCATATCTCATAGGGCAATAATGTTAAGTAGTCTTAGTGAAGATATTGTTAAGATAGAAAATATACTATTATCAGAAGATGTAAAAATGACTATAGATGCCTTTAGGAGTATGGGGGTTAAAATAGACCTAGATAATAAAAATAATGAAGTTACAGTTTATGGAGTTGGTTTAAGAGGATTAAGTAAACCAGAAAAACCACTTTATATGGGAAACTCAGGAACAACTATGAGGCTTATGGCAGGACTTCTTTCAGCTCAAAATTTTGATAGTATCCTAACTGGAGATGCTTCTCTTAATAAGAGGCCCATGAAAAGAGTCATAGAACCAGTGAGTTTAATGGGTGGGACAATAGAAAGTAAAAATGAGGGAAACACAGGACCCTTGTATATATATGGAAATAAAAATTTAAAAGCTATAAGATACGAAATGAAGGTAGCAAGTGCCCAAGTTAAGTCTGCCATACTACTAGCAAGTTTATATACAAATATGGAAAGTGAAATTATTGAAGAGTCAAAATCTAGAGACCATACAGAAAATATGATTAAGTATTTTAATGAATGTAACTGGAGGGTAGATAAGCTATATATACCATCAGATATCTCATCAGCATCATACTTTATAGTGTATGGACTTCTAAAAGAAAATATATATATGAAAAATGTGGGTATAAATCCTACCAGGACTGGAATTATAGATTTACTAAAATCTATAGGTGGTAAAATACAAATAAAAAATATTAGGTATGAAAACAATGAAAAAATAGGAGATATATATGTCTATAAGTCTAAATTGGAGGCTTTTAATATAGGTGGAGATTTAGTGGTAAGGCTTATAGATGAAATACCTATCTTAAGTGTTCTAGCAGCTTTAATAGATGGAGAATCCAAAATAGAAGATGCCAAGGAGCTTAGGGTAAAGGAAACAGACAGAATAAATGGCATATGTAGAAATTTAGAAAAACTAGGTGTAAGTCTGGTAGAAAAAAAAGATGGTATGTCTATAAGAGGTGGAGAAAAATTTATAGATACTAAACTAAGTTCTTATGGGGATCATAGAATAGCCATGGCATTTGAGATTTTTCTAAAAGTTACAGGCAACAAGTCCCTTATTGATGAAAAAGAGTCTGTTAAGATATCTTTTCCAGATTTTTATAGAGAGCTGGGATTTTAGAGAAATCAAAGTAAAGAAGTTTTGATTTTTGGAGGGAAAAGGATTATAATATTTAACTGTAGAAATAAAATTCGATTTTATTAAATTTAGGGGGATATTATAAATGAAAAACCAATTACCAATAGCAATGTCTAATAAGCATTTACATGTTAGTCAAAAGGATTTAGAAGTACTTTTTGGAGAAGGATATGAACTAACACAAATGAAAGATTTATCACAACCAGGACAATTTGCTTCTGAAGAAAAAGTAGATATACAAGGTGGAAGAGGAACTCTTAAAGGTGTTAGAATTTTAGGACCAGTAAGACCTGATACACAAATAGAAGTATCTATGTCAGATGCTTTCTCTTTAGGAGTAGAGTGTATGTTAAGGGATTCAGGAGATATAGAAGGTACTCCAGGAGTTACTATAATAGGACCTAAAGGAGAAGTTAAAATAGATAAAGGTGTTATAGTTGCATCAAGACATATTCATATGCACACTCAAGATGGTGAAGATTTTGGAGTTAAAGATAAAGATAAAGTAAGTATAGAAGTTCCAGGAGAAAGAGGACTTGTATTTAACAATGTATTAGTTAGAGTTGGAGACAACTATAAATTAGAAATGCATGTTGATATGGAAGAAGGAAATGCAGCTGGAATAAAAAATGGAGATATAGTTACTTTAATTAAGTAATTTATAGGAGGTTTTACAATGAACCTAGCAAATATGATTGATCACACATTATTAAAGGCTGATGCAACAAGGGACCAGATAGAAAAATTATGTGATGAAGCAAGGGAATATGCTTTTAAATCTGTATGTATAAACCCATATTATGTTTCTTTATGTAGTGATTTATTAAAGGGAACTAATGTTGAAATAGCTACAGTAATCGGATTCCCACTGGGAAATAATACTGAGGAAGTTAAGGCTTTTGAAACAAAAAATGCCATTGAGAATGGAGCAACTGAAGTAGATATGGTTATAAATATAGCAGCTTTAAAAAATGCTGATTATGATACAGTTGAGTCAGATATTAGAGCAGTTGTAGATATGGCTAAAGGTAAAGCTTTAGTAAAGGTCATAATAGAAGCATGCTATCTAACAGATGATGAGAAAATAAAGGCATGTGAATTATCTATGAAGGCTGGAGCAGATTATGTAAAAACATCTACAGGATTTGGAACAGGTGGAGCTACAGTTCATGATGTTGCAATTATGAAGTCAGTAGTTGGAGATAAACTTGGTATTAAAGCTTCAGGTGGAGTAAGAGATTACGAAACTAGTATGAAGATGATAGAAGCAGGAGCTACTAGACTTGGAGCTAGTGCTGGTGTTGAAATTATAAGTTCTTTGTAATTCAATAAAGTCTTATCCATGGGATAAGACTTTATTTTTATATACAAAAGATGAGGAGGATATTAATTGATAAAAAAGATAAATTTGAATGATGGAATAAATATTAATGTCATAGAGACAAGTAAGTTCAAATCAAATGTAATTGCATATTATATAGTAAGACCTTTAAATAAAGATGAAGTTACAAAAAATACTTTACTGCCAGTAGTTTTAAGAAGGGCAACAGAAAAATATGGAAATAATCTTTTGATTAATAGGAGACTAGAAGAACTATATGGTGCAAAGCTTGGTGTTGGAGTATTAATAAGAGGAAACAAACAGATTATAAGAATAGCTGTAGAGTTTGTTGATAATAAATATATACAAGATGATAAATATATTGAAGAAGTTTTGGATATACTAGATCAAGTTGTTTATAACCCTAAAATTGAAAATAAAGCCTTTGATCAAGATATAATAAGAAAAGAAAAGAGAAATCTAAAACAGAGAATAGAAAGTAAGATAAATGATAAGAGAGAGTACGCACTTGAGAGCGGGATAGCAATAATGTGTGAGGGCGATAGTTTTAGTATACCAGCTCTAGGATATATAGAAGATGTAGATAAAATTGATGAAAAAAACCTGTATGAACATTATAAAAATATACTAGAAACTAGTGAAATACAAATTTTCTATACAGGTAATGAAAATAAAGAAATAGAAACATATTTTGAAAATAAAAACTATCTAGGCAGAAAAAATATATTAAAAGTTGAAAGAGAAAATCTTTTAGAATACAAGGATGAGATTCAAGAAATAAGGGAAGAAATGGATATAAATCAAGGTAAATTAGTTATGGGATACAAGACTAATATACCATATGAAGACCAATTATATACAGCTTTAGTGGTTGGGAATGTGATTTTTGGTGGTGGTCCAAATTCAAAACTATTTTTAAATGTTAGAGAAAAAGAGAGTCTGGCTTATTCTATATCTTCCAGAGTTTATAAATATAAATCTCTGATTATCTTAGATGCAGGCATAGAATTTGATAAGTTTGAAGCTACAAAGGAGATTATAGGAGAGGAACTTGATAAGATGAAGTTGGGAGACTTTTCAGACAAGGAAATTGAAATAGCTAAAAAAGCTATAATATCTTCATATAATTCAGTGGATGATAACATTGGAAGTATAACAGAGATGGAATTTGATAATATTATAAGCAAGGATGATAGAACTGTTGCTGATAAGATAAAATCTATAGAAAGTGTTAAGAAAGAAGAGATAATAGAAGCTATGAAGACTGTTGAACTAGATACAATCTACTTTTTAGAAAATACTTCTTTTAGGGAGGTGGAATAAATGGAAATCAAATTATATGAAAATGAAAAAATTGGAGAAAAAATGTATCATGCTAAGTCCAAGGGTGGCTTGAATGTATATTTTATTCCTAAAAAAGGCTACAGTAAACAATATGCTACTATGACTACAAAATATGGCTCGATAGATAACGAATTTGTCCCAATTGGTGAAACAGAAGTATTAAAGGTACCAGAGGGGATAGCACATTTTTTAGAACATAAATTATTTGAAGAACCAGACTTTAATATATTTGATAAGTTTTCAGAGCTTGGGGCAAATGTAAATGCCTTTACAGGATTTACTCAAACATCTTATTTATTTTCATCTACAGAAAACTTTGATGAATCTTTGGAAACTTTGATTAAATTTGTTCAAAATCCACATTTTACAGATGAGAATGTAGAGAAAGAAAAGGGAATAATAGCCCAAGAAATAAAAATGTATGATGATGATGCAGGATGGAGGGTATTCTTTAACTGTTTAGATGCCATGTATTATAATAATCCAGTAAAAATAGATATAGCGGGAACAGTAGATACCATAATGGAAATAGATAAGGACTTATTGTATAAATCATACAATACCTTCTACCATCCAGAAAATATGGTCTTATTTATAGTTGGAGATTTAGATTTTGATAAGATAATGGAACTTGTAGAAAAATCAGAGAGAACTGATTATAAAGAACTTGGAAACATAGAGAGAAAATCTCCAAATGAGCCAAAAGAAGTTAGGCAAAAACTTGTAACTCAAGATATGGTTACTTCAAATCCAATTTTTTATATCGGATTTAAAGATGATAAGTTAGGACTAGACGGGATGGAAGAATCAAAAAAAGAGATGGTCAGTAATATTTTAATAGATATGCTATTTTCATCTAGTTCCGAATTTTATAATGAGATGTATGATAAGGGTTTAATAAATAATAGTTTTGGTGGTTATTTTAGTGGTAAGGAAACATATGGTCATTCATTAATAGGTGGAGAAAGTGATAAACCACATGAAGTGTATGAAACTATTATGGCTCACTTGAGAAAACCAGCAGGAGAAGTATTAAAAAAAGAAAACTTTAATAGGATAATGAATGATGAAGTGGGGAATTTTCTGATGAGCCTAGACTCAATAGAATCAATAGGAAATAGTGCCACAGAATCTATACTTGAGAATTTTAATATGCTTGAACACTTAGAACTTATGAAAAATATAGAATTTCAAGATATTATAGATAGATTTAATGAGCATTTAGTTGAGGAGAAATCGGTATTATCTATTATAATGCCTGCAGAATAGGAGGTAATTAATGAATCCAGTAGCATTTAGTTTATTTGGAATAGATATAGCCTGGTATGGAGTGTTAATATCTTTAGGAATTTTACTTGGAACCATGGTTGGTATTAGAAATGCAAAAAGAGTTGGTATATCTGAAGATGACCTGCTTGATTTTCTAATTATAGCCATCCCCTTATCGATTATAGGTGCAAGGTTATATTATGTTATATTTGAGTGGCAGGACTATAGGTTTGATTTAGGTAAAATCCTAGCCATAAGATCAGGCGGGCTGGCTATTCATGGAGGAATAATAACAGCCATCATAGTTGCCCTTGTCTATACTAAGGTGAAAAGGATAAATTTTTTCAGCTTAGCTGATGTTTCGGCACCAAGTTTAGCCTTGGGACAATCCATTGGTAGGTGGGGAAACTATATAAATCAAGAAGCTCATGGAGGACCAACGAGTTTACCTTGGGGTATTATGGTGGATGGGGTAAAAGTACATCCAACTTTTCTGTATGAATCTCTTTGGAATTTTGGGTTATTTTTATTTTTAATGTGGTATGCTAGAAAAAAACAAAAGAATATGGGCGAAGTCTTTGCCATATATTTAGGAGCCTATTCTTTTGTTAGGTTTTTAATAGAAGGACTTAGGACAGATAGTCTTATGATAGGAAATTTTAGAGTGGCTCAAATAGTCAGTTTAATAGGAATTATCATAGGGGTAGGCTTGTTTAAAATTCTAAGAGCTAAGAATAAAAAAATCACCAGTTAAGTCTGGTGATTTTTTTATTTTAAGCTATAAAGTTTATCCAGAAAAACTATGCTTATATAAGCTGGGTTTAGTTAGCAGAAACTTACTATAAATATGGGATATGAAATATTGAGAATCTGATAAAATACTGGAATTCATAGCGTTTTTGGTGTAAAATGATACATAGGCAAAATTATAGGAGAAATTTAACAGATATTGTTTAAATTTATGGAGGTAAATAATGGATTTTAATCATATACCTGTACTTTTAGATCAAGTAATAGATGGTCTTAACATAAAGGAAGATGGGATTTATGTAGATGGAACACTGGGAGGGGCAGGACATTCTTTAGAAATAGTAAAGAGACTCAAAGGTGGAAAACTAATTGGAATAGATCAGGATACAAATGCCTTAAAAAAGGCGGAAGAGGTTTTAAAAGATTATAAAGATAAGATAATCTTAGTTCATAACAATTTTGAAAATATAGATAAAGTTTTGGATGAATTAAATATAGATAAAGTGGATGGAGTATTATTAGATATAGGTGTATCGTCACATCAGCTAGATGAGCAAGAGAGAGGATTTTCATTTCATCAAGATGCTGATTTAGATATGAGAATGAATAGAGATCAAGATTTTTCAGCATGGAATGTGGTAAATGAATATTCACAAGAGGAGCTAGCAGATATAATTTGGAAATATGGTGAAGAAAAGTGGGCTAAGAGAATAGCTGAGTTTATAGTTGAAGAGAGAAAAGAAAAAACAATAGATTCAACTTTAGAACTAGTTGAAGTTTTGAAAAAAGCCATCCCAGCCAAGGTTAGAAGAGAAAACCACCCAGGTAGAAAAACTTTTCAAGCCATAAGGATTGAAGTAAATAGAGAACTTGATGTACTGACAAATGTAATTCCAAAAATTGTTGCTAAACTAAATAAAGGTGGAAGACTGGCAATTATAACATTTCACTCCTTGGAAGACAGGATAGTAAAAGAAAGCTATAGGGACTTATATAAGGATTGTGTTTGTCCACCGGAACTTCCAATATGTATGTGTGATAAGAAAAGAGAGATAAAAATAATAACTAGAAAACCATTAGTAGCAACTGAAAAAGAGTTAGAAGAGAATGTAAGATCTAGATCAGCCAAACTTAGGGTAGCTGAGAAAAAATAAACTGCAAGGAGGAGATATAATGTTAGCAGAAAAATCTCAAGACAACTATGGTCCTTTGCATAATGAAAAAAAACAGAGCAAAAAGAAAGCGAAAAAAAAACCTAGCAAAAAAAATAGAGGTAAATCTATAATTTTAGCAGGTACATTTTTGGTTGGTTCTTTACTTGTATTATCCAGATATGTTGAGATAACAGATACTAGGATAGCAATAACAGAACTTGAAAAACAAGAAGAAGAACTTGAAAAAAAGAAGATAAATCTTGAAGCAAAACTTGAAGGGATAAAATCTTCAGAGCAAATAGCCGAAGATGCTATGATAAAACTTGGAATGCACTATCCTAGAAAAGAACAGATATTAAATGTATCTGTTGAAAATCAAAATGAAAAAACTGATAAGAAAAAAGAAAGCAAGATAAAGAGTATTTTAGGGGGTATAGTTGGTGAATGATTTAAGAAAGGCATCTAAGAGGCTAATTGTAATCTTAGTTTTAGCATTGATGTGCTTTTTTATGATGATACTTAGATTGGGCTATTTACAAATAGTGAAAGCTTCTGATTTAAAGAGAGGTGCTTTAAGCCAGTGGACTAGAGGTATAACTATAAAACCTAAAAGAGGTATTATATATGACAGAAATGGTAAAAAACTTGCAGTTAGTAAAAATGAGTCTACAGTATGGATAGACACAGGGCAGGTGGAACCAGACAAGATAAACGATGTAGCAAAAAAACTGTCAAAGGCTTTAGATATAGATGAAAAGGATTTAGTTAAGAAACTAAAGAAAGAGTCAGGACATGAAAAGGTTAAGCAGTGGATAACACCAGAAGAAGCAGAAAAGCTAAAAAAACTAGATATAAAAGGTATAAGTCTGGTAGATGATTATAGAAGATACTATCCAAATGGAAATTTGGCATCTCATGTAATCGGTTTTACTAATATAGATAATGAAGGTCTATATGGAGTAGAAAGTACTTATAATGATGTCCTTTTGGGAACTCCTGGGAAGTGGGTAAAAACCACTGATGCAGGTGGTGCGCAATTACCTTTTGTGGGAGATAAAAAATATGATGCTAGCAATGGATTAAATGTAGTTTTAACCATAGATGAAACCATACAAAAAATAACAGATGCAGCTGTTAGTAAGGGTTTTGAAGAAAACAAACCAAAGAATTTATCTGTTATAGTTATGGATCCAATGACTGGTGAAGTATTAGCAATGACTAATAAACCAGACTATGATTTAAATGAACCTAGAAAGGCACCTAATGAAGAAACTCAGCTTAGATGGGACTCAATGACAGAGCAGGAAGTTTTAAATGAGCAGTATGATCTTTGGAGAAACTATGCAATAAATGATGTTTATGAACCAGGATCTACTTTTAAACTAATAACTGCTGCTGCCGCAATAGAAGAAAATAAGGTAAATGAAAATACTCCATTTTACTGTGCAGGATCTTATAATGAGATAAAGGGAGTTCAGTTAAAATGTTCTGTTTATCCAAATGCTCATGGAGCCTTAAACTTTAGAAAGGGTGTAAATGTATCTTGTAATATGGTATTTATAAATACAGCCCAAAGATTAGGTAGGGAAACTTTTGTAAAATATATAAGAGCTTTCGGATTTGGAGAAAAGTCAGGTATAGATTTAAATGGTGAAGAGTATGGTCTAGTACCATATAATCCAGAAAATATAAAGGCAGTTAATCTAGCTACTATGTCATATGGTCATGGTGTTGCAGTGACACCAATCCAAATGGCAAATGCAGCATCAGCCATAGTTAATGGAGGCGATTTAATAAAGCCTAGAGTTGTAAAGGCTATAGTTGATGATAAGGGTAATGTAGTAGAAAAATTTGAACCTGAAATCAGAAGAAAAGTAATATCTAAAGAAACATCAAAAACTATGTTATCACTTATGGAAACAGTTGTTTCAGATGGTAGTGCTAAGAGAGCCCAAGTTGATAATTATGCGATTGGTGGTAAGACTGGTACTGCTGATAAAGTAGTAGATGGTAGATATGTAAAAGGTAAATATATAGGTTCTTTTGTAGGGGTTGGGCCAGTAGAGAATCCAAAATTACTAGTTATGGCTATAGTTGATGATCCAGAAGGAGTTTACTATGGAGGGATTTCAGCAGCGCCAATAGTAAAAGAAATAATGGAAAAATCTTTGGATTATTTAGAGGTAGAGCCAACAGAAGGAAAGGTAGCTAAGAAAACTGAATACATTCAAGTGCCAGATTTAACTAATAAAACTTTGGTTGAGGCAGGAAAGATATTATCTAACTTAGAACTTAGACATATGACTAGCTATAACAAGGATATGAATCAAGACTTAGTTGTAGTTGGACAAAATCCTAAGGCTGGAACTTCAGTTGAGAAAGATAGTGTTGTTGATTTACAACTTGACAAGCAATATAAAATAATGAATATGCCAAGTTTAATAAATAAAAGTAAAGAAGAAGTAATAGTTATTTTAGATGATATGGGTCTAAAATATGAGCTGGATGGTTCTGGTATAGCTATAGAGCAAGAACCTAAGGCTGGAACTGAGATACAAGAAGATGTAATTGTTAAAGTTAAACTTGAATAACTCTAAATGACAACTTTTCAAGTTGTCATTTAGCAAGTAAAGGAGCGAGAATATGTTGCTGGATAAAATCTTAGAAGGATATGACTATAAACTATTAGCAGGAAAATTAAATACTGAAATACTAGGTATTGAAAATGATTCTAGAGCTGTAACTGAGGGCTCCTTATTTATAGCTGAAGTAGGATATACTGTTGATGGACATGACTATATACAACAAGCAATTGGAAATGGAGCTGTAGCAGTTATCATTGAAAAAGAAGTGGAGATAAAGGGAGATGTTGCCATTGTAAAAGTGCAAGATACCTTGGATGCTATGGCCTATATATCAGTTAATTTTTATAATAAGCCATTTGAAAATATACATACCATAGGTATTACTGGGACAAATGGTAAGACATCTACAACTTATTTTATAAAGAGCATACTTGAAGCAGGAAATTTATCTACAGGTATAATAGGAACTATGGGGACACTTATTGGAGATAGGAAAATAGAAACTACTAATACAACTCCCAATTCTTTAGTAATGAACAAAATAATGAGTGAGATGGTAGATGCGAAAATAGACTATAGTATCATGGAGGTATCATCACATGCCCTAGCTCTTAAAAGAGTTGAGTATATGGAGTTTGAAACTGGTATATTTATGAATTTATCTAAAGATCATTTAGACTATCATGAAACAATTCAAAATTACTTTGAAAGTAAGGCAAGACTATTTAGTATAACTAAAAAAGCAAATATTATAAATTATGATGATAAATATGGCAGGAAAATAATTGAAAAACATAATGATGATAAGCTTATTAGCTTTGGACTTACAAAAGAAGCAGATGTTTTTGCATCAAATATAAGTTATGAGCTAGATAAGGTTAAATATACTTTAAACATATTTGATAAATCTATAGATATAGTACTAAACATACCAGGAGAATTTAGTATATATAATAGCATGGCAGCAGCAGCTTGTGCCTATAGTTATGGAATAGATATGGAAATAATAAAATTAGGACTTGAAAGCATAAAGGGTGTTAGAGGTAGATTTGAAGTAATTCCAACAAACACAGACTATACAGTTATAATAGACTTTGCTCATACTGCAGATGGTCTTAAACAGGCTCTTCATACAATGGAAGACTTTGTAAAAGGTAGAAAGATAGTTGTTTTTGGAGCTGGTGGAAATAGGGATAAGACCAAAAGACCAGAAATGGGAGAGGTAGTAGGTAAGATGGGAGACATTGCCATTGTTACCTCAGATAATCCTAGGTTTGAAGAGCCGGAAGCTATAGTAGATGATGTTATAGTTGGCGTGAAAAAAGGCAAGGCAGAAGTTATAAAAATAGTAGATAGAAAAGAAGCTATAGAATATGCTTTAGATATAGCTAGAAAAGGTGACATAATACTGCTTGCAGGAAAAGGACATGAAACATATACCTTGATTAATGGTGTTAAGTTACCCTTTGATGAAAAAGAAATAGTATTAAATTATTTAGAAAAGTAGGAGATAAAATGCAGTTTGATAGTAACATAATAAAATTAGTTTTTGTACCCTTTATATTATCAGTAATACAAGGGCCAGTAGTAGTACCACTACTTAAAAAGTTTGAAATAGGACAAAGCATAAGAAAGGCAGGGCCAAAATCACATTATAAAAAAAGTGGAACTCCAACAATGGGAGGAATAATATTCTTCCTAAGTTCATTAATAAGTTTAATAATTTTTGTAGATTTTAGCATAAAGATAAAGATTATGTTACTTGGAACATTTTTATTTGGATTAGTTGGTTTTATAGATGATTTCTTAATTGTAGTTAGAAAAGATAATGAAGGTTTAAGACCTAAACATAAAATGATAGGGCAAATAGTTATAGCTTTAGGATTATCAACTTTTTATTATTTAAATAATGATACAGGACTGATAGTACCATTTACAAATAGATTATTAAATTTAGGAATCTTATATATTCCATTTATGGTTATAGTGCTTAGTGGAACAGTAAATGCAGTTAATCTTACAGATGGACTGGATGGATTAGCTACAGGGATTACAATTTTAGTAATGTGTTTCTTTGCTTATGTGAGTAAGCTTATAGGAGTTTTAGATACCATGGAATTTTCACTGATATTAATGGGAGCCCTAATGGGATTCTTAGTAATTAATAAGTATCCAGCAAAAATCTTCATGGGAGATACAGGTTCTATGGCACTTGGTGGAGCAGTTGCTACAATAGCCATGGTTTTGGATATGCCACTATTTATACCAATAGTTGGAGGTATATATTTTGCAGAGGCTTTATCAGTTATAATACAGGTTACATCATATAAGTATAGAAAGAAAAGAGTATTTTTAATGAGTCCGCTTCATCATCATTATGAGCAGAAGGGCTGGCACGAAACTAAGGTTGTAGCAGTATTTTGGTTTGTAACTTTAATCCTATGTATAATAGGATATTTAAGTTTTAAATAAGGTGGGAACAATGTTAGATAATAAAAATGTTTTAGTTTTTGGACTTGGAATAAGTGGTGTATCCACAATAAAAGCCTTAGCAAACTATAGGTGTAATATAGTTGCCTATGATTCTAAACCAAAAGATAAATTAGAGGAAATATTAGAAGAAATAAAAGATATAAAATATGATTTAGTTTTGGATAATCTAAACTTAGAGGATATAGATTTAATAATAAAGAGCCCTGGTATACCACCTACAAATGATGTGATAAATAGAGCCTTAGAATTAAATATAGAGATTATAACAGATTTAGAATTAGGTTATATTTTGAGCAAGACTAAGAACATACTTGCTATAACTGGAACAAATGGTAAAACATCAACAACAACCCTAGTGGCTGATATGGTTAAGAGTAAGTTTAATAATACTTTTATTTGTGGAAATATTGGAATAGGTATTTTGGGAGCAGTTGAAAAGGCTGAGGAAAATGATGCTTTAGTCATAGAATGTAGTAGCTTTCAATTAGAAAATACAAGTAGATTTAGACCAAGAGTTTCAACCATAATAAATCTTAAACCCGACCACTTAGATTGGCATGGAAACTATGAAAACTATATGAATTCAAAAATTAAAATTTTTAAAAATCAAACTGCTAGTGACTTTAGTATAATAAATGTAGATGATGAAGAGATAAGGAAAATAGAGGGTGAACTTATTTCTAAAAAAATCTATATAAGTACACAAAGAAAACTAGAAGACGGAATTTACCTAGAAGATGGAAATGTAGTTTATAAAGATATGAATGAAAAAATTATAGTTGCAAATATGGATGATATAGATATTTTTCCAGAAAATGCTTTGATTGCAGTTGGTTTTGGAATAGCTCTAGGAGTAGACATAGAGGAGATAAGATTTGCCCTTGAAAAGTTTAAATCTTTGCCTCATAGAATGGAATATGTTGGAGAGATTGATGGTGTTAAATATTATAACGATTCCAAGGGAACAAATCCAGATTCAACAATAAAGGCTATAGAAAATACAGCTGATAATATTATACTCATAGCTGGTGGTTATGATAAAGGATCAGACTTTAAAGAAATGCTTGAACTTGGAAAAGATAAGATAAAGACCATTATCTTATTGGGAGAAACTAAAGAAAAAATAAAAAAACAGGCCTTGAGCCTAGATTACAAAAAAATATATATAGTTAATACAATGGAAGAAGCAGTGGAAAAGGCTTTGGAAGTTGGCGAAAAAAATGATAATGTTTTATTATCACCAGCATGTGCATCTTGGGGAATGTATCATAATTTCGAAGAAAGAGGGAATCACTTTAAAAAAATTGTAAATGAAAATATGGTGAGATAGGATGGAAAAAAGAGTTAAAATCAAGAAAAAACAAATAGATTATACCCTGCTTATAACAGTAATGTTATTGGTTTTTATTGGTATATCAATGGTATTTAGTGCAAGCTGGCCAGAGGCTATAAAAGAGTTTGGTAATAGCTATCACTTTGTAAAAAAACAAATAACTTTTGCAATTATAGGGCTTGGAGGTATGATATTTGCCATAAATTTTAGGTATAGTAATTGGAAAAAAATGGCGTTTCCAATATTTATATTATCTATTTTATCTGTAGGACTTTTATTTACACCTATGGGACTTACTATACTGGGTGCTAGAAGATGGGTTAAGCTTGGACCTATAACCTTCATGCCTGGTGATATTGTAAAGGTTGGGGCAGTAATTTATTTTTCAAGTGTACTGGCAGATATGGGACGAGATGTTGAAAGTTTGAAAAAAGGTGGTTTAAAGGCCATTGGAATCTTAGGGTTTTCAGTTGCTTTGATACTGATACAGAATGACCTTGGTACAGCCATAACCCTGGCAGCTACCTTGACAATAATGATAGTTGTAGCTGGTTTTAAACTTAGATACTTATTACCACTAGTAGGGATTGCCCTAGCAGGGATGGCATACTTGTTCTTAGATGCAATGAAGAATCCAGATTCAAACCATGCATTTAGGGTTAGAAGAATAACTTCATTTTTAGATCCCTTTGCAGATCCTAGAGGTTCAGGCTGGCAGGCAGTCCAGTCCTTATATGCACTAGGTGCAGGAGGAATATTTGGTATTGGTCTTGGTAAATCTAAGCAAAAATTTATGTATATACCAGAATCCTATAATGACTTTATATTTTCCATAATAGGAGAAGAACTTGGCTTTGTAGGTGTTAGTTTAATTATAATATTATATATGCTAATAGTTATTAGAGGTGTAAAGATAGCATTAAATTCAAAAGACCCCTTTGGTTTCTTTTTGGCAATAGGTATAACAGCCCTTATATCAATGCAGAGTTTGATACATATAGCTGTTGTAACATCATCTATACCAACTACAGGTATAACCTTACCATTTATATCATATGGTGGTACATCCTTGGTTATATACATGGGACTTATTGGGATATTATTAAATATATCTAAGTATGGAAAATAGGAGAGTGACAATGAAATATTTAATAACAGGTGGAGGTACAGGAGGACATATATATCCTGCCCTTGCCATAGCGGACAAGATAAAAAAAGAAGATGAAAATGCAGAAATAATCTATGTTGGTACAAAAAATGGGCTTGAGTCAAAACTTGCAACAAAGGCAGGCTATGATTATAAGTCAGTGAGAGTTAAGAGTTTACCAAGAAAAATAAATAAAGATTTTTTTGTATCTATAAAAGAATTAATCTTAGGTATAAATGATTCAAGAAAAATTATAAAAGACTTTAAACCAGATGTAGTTATAGGTACTGGAGGATATGTTTGTGGACCAGTAGTTTTGATGGGAGCATTAAAAGGACATAAGGCAGTTATACACGAGCAAAATTCGTATCCAGGGATAACAAATAAAATTTTATCTAGATTTGTTGATAAAATTTTAATAACCTTTGATGAGGCAAGAAAATATTTTCCTAAAAAGGAAAAAATCACTTTAACGGGAAATCCTGTTAGGGAAAGTATCTTATCAGTAGATAAAGAATTAGCCTATAAAAAATTGGGTATAAATCCCAAGATGAAAACTATTTTAGTATTTGGTGGTAGTGGAGGACAAAAGTCTATAAATGATACAGTTATAGATCTAATACCTAATATAGAAGATAAGTATCAATTAATTTTTGTAACAGGTGAGAGACTTTTTGAAGATGTAAATAAGCAGATACAAGATAAAAATATAGAGATAAATGATAATGTAAAAGTTCTAGCATATCTATATGATATGCCAGAGGCCTTAAATATATGTGACCTGATAATAACCTCAGCTGGTGCAATTACTCTATCAGAGATATCTATATTGGGCATACCTAGTATATTAGTACCAAAATCATATTCAGCGGAAAATCATCAAGAATATAATGCAAAATCCTTTAAAGAAGTTGGGGCTGCAGAAGTGATTTTAGAAAATGAATTAAATTCAGACCTACTTAAAGATGTGGTACTAAACTTATTAGAAGATCAAGAAAAATTAACTGAAATGAGAGAAAATAGTTTAAAATTGGGTGTGAAAAATGCTACACAAAATATATTTGATGAGATTAATAAGCTTACACTATGAAATTAAAGCAAGTTAAGATATAATCATATATATAATGTCCATTAAAGACTAGTAAAATATGTAAAAAGTCTTTTAAATAGTTGTCTAATTCTAAATAAATTGGATAAACTTAGGCTTATATAGATGGAGTTGATTTTTTTGGAAAAGAAAAAACGTGGAATTATAATCATAGCTATTTTAATAGTAGCTGGAGGAGTCATATATTTCATGACAAATGCCAGCTATTTTAGGTTAAAGAAAGTTACTGTAGCTGGAAATCAAAATCTTGGAAAAGAAGTTGTAATTGGACTTTCAGAACTTAAGGTTAATAATAATATATTTAGGTCTAACACAGGTAAGGCTAAAAAAAATATAAGTAAAAATCCTTATGTTGAAGATATAAAAGTTACTAGAAAACTTCCAGATACTATAAATATTGTAATATCAGAAATAAGTGAAACATATCAAATACCAACTGAAGACAAATCGCATATAATATTAGATGCCAATGGAAACATACTTAACTATAAGAAAAGTCCTAGTAAAAATGTAACTGTCATAAAGGGACTTAAATTCAATAAAAAAATAAATGAAAAATCTATTGGAACTAATATATCAGAGTATGGGGAAAATGATAAGATATTTAAGTATCTAAAGAGCAGCTCAGACTTAAATTTACCAAATGAAATAAGGGAAATAAATTTTAACAAAAATAATATTGATATTATTTTAAAAAATAATAAGCTTGTTAAGTTTGGCAATTTTAAAAACTATGAATATAAATTGAAGTTATTAAAAGAAGTTCTTAAAAAGACAGCAGAGGAAAAGATTAATTATGAAACTATCTTTATGGACAGAGGAGAGAATCCGATAATAGTAACAGATGGTGCAAGTTTATAATAGAGGAGAGATAAGGTGGAAAGAAGAAAGGATTTATTGGCGATTGTTATAGTATCTATATTTCTTGGAATCATTCTATCTATTCAATTTAAGACAGTTAATAAAACTGTAGGAGTTGGAGTTCTACCAACACAGAGATCGCAACAATTGGCACAAGACCTAAAAAAAGCACAAAGTGATAAGGAATCTCAAACTAAAAGAATTGAAGAATTAGAAGAAAAAATATCTAAATATGAAAAAGGTGAAGTAGACAAAAATACTTATGCTGAAAACATTTATAATGATATGCAAAAATACAGAACCCTTGCTGGGTATTTAGATATGGAAGGACCAGGAGTTATAATGGAGGTAAGTGATCCAGAGATAGATGTAAAATTTGGAGAGGGTTTATACCTAATAGATCAGTTAGACTATATACTTCAAACTATATCTATACTAAATGCAGCTGATGCAGAAGCGATTTCTATAAATGACCAAAGATATACTGCATTTACAGAGATAGAAAGAGCGGGAGATCATGTTATGATAAATGGTGTACCAACAAATACACCAATAACAATAAAAGCCATAGGAGACACTAGAACCTTGGAGTCTGTACTAACTATAAAAAATGGAATAGTTGATGCTTTAAGATATGCCGATTATACAGTTCAAGTAAAAAAAGAAAACAAGGTAGAAATACCAAAATCTAAGAAGGTAAAAGAATTAATTTTTGCTAAACCCGTAGAAGAATCAGAGAACAGGTGATTGTATGAAAAGAGAGCCTAAGTTTATAATTTTAATGTTTAGTATTATACTTGGAGTTACAATATCTTTTCAGCTTAAAAACAAGCTAGATGTATATGCACCAGCCACTCTTGTATCTATGCAGGAAACAAAAGCGGAGATTGAAGTTATAAATAGTGAAATAGAAGAGCTTAAAAAAGTCGAAAAAGACTATGAGCAAAAGTTGGAAAAACTAGAAATCTTATCTAAGAAAAATAATAATGCTGGTGAAGTTATTCAGAGTATGAAAAAGGATATAGAGAAACATAAAATCTTATCTGGAAACCTTACCTTGGAAGGACCTGGAATAATAATATCTCTATATGATAATATGGAAGATAGAAGTGAAGACCTTGGATATGATATTAATAATGATGTAATACATGATGTAGATATTTTAAATATAATAAATGACCTAAGAGTAGCTGGGGCAGAAGCTGTTAGTATAAATAATCAAAGAGTACTTTCAGAGTCAGAAGTATTTTGTAATGGCCCATCTATAAGTATTAACAAAAGGCGAACAGGAACGCCATTTATAATAAAAGCTATAGGAGATCCTAAATTATTATCAGCAGCTGTAAATGCTCCAGGAACTTATGGAGATGGTCTTAAAAATGGTCTTGGAAAAGGCTTAGACACAACAGTTGAAGATAACTTAATTATAGAATCATATAATAAAACACTTAGCTATAGATATGCAAAACCTAGAGGAGAAGGTGATTAGAATTGTTTTTTGCACTAATAGGAATATTAATAGGAGTAGTTATAGGTTTTCTATTACCATTTACCTATAATACAGCATATTCTCTTTATATCTCAGTTGCTATATTGGCTTGTTTAGACTCAGTTTTTGGGGGAGTAAGAGCCACTTTAGAAAATAAATTTGACTTAGTAATTTTTATATCAGGATTTTTTGGGAATTCTATAATCGCAGCATTTTTAGCGTATTTAGGAGATAGGTTAGGAGTTCCTTTATACTATGCAGCAATTTTCACTTTTGGAAATAGATTATTTGAAAACTTTGGAAAAATAAGAAGATCATTAATAACGAGCAAAAAAAATAAAAATCAGACAGAAGAACTAGACAGATAAAATCTATAAATAGTAAAATATATAATGATATAGGAGGAGATAAAATGTTTGATTTCGATGTAGATGATATGGACCAATATGCAAAAATAAAAGTAATAGGTGTGGGCGGCGGAGGAAATAACGCTGTAAACAGAATGATCGAATCAGGAGTAAGGGGTATTGAATTTATCGTTATAAATACAGATAAACAAGCATTAAATACTTCAAGAGCAGATACAAAATTACAAATTGGAGATAAACTGACAAAAGGACTTGGAGCAGGAGCTAATCCTGATGTAGGAGCTAAGGCTGCTGAAGAAAATAGAAATGATATAGAAGAAGAACTATCTGGTGCAGATATGGTTTTCATAACTGCAGGTATGGGTGGGGGAACAGGAACAGGAGCAGCACCAGTTGTTGCAGAAATAGCTAGAGGTTTAGGTATTTTAACTGTTGGAGTTGTTACTAAACCATTTACATTTGAAGGAGCTAAAAGAACTAAGCATGCTGACTTAGGTATAGCTGCCTTAAAAGAAAATGTTGATACTTTAGTTACTATACCAAATGATAGGCTACTACAAGTGGCTGACAAAAAGACAACTATGGTAGAAGCATTTTTAATGGCTGATGAAATATTAAAACAAGGTATACAAGGTATATCAGATTTAATAGCAGTACCAAGTTTAATCAACTTAGACTTTGCAGATGTTCAAACTATAATGCAGAATCAAGGTATTGCGCATATGGGTATAGGAGAAGCTAATGGAGATAACAGAGCAGCTGAAGCAGCTAAGGAAGCTATAAGTTCACCATTATTAGAAACTTCTATTCAAGGGGCAAAATCAGTGTTATTAAATATAACTGGTGGAGGAGACCTTGGAATATTTGAAATCAATGAAGCAGCAGACTTAATTAAATCAGCTGTAGATAAGGATGCAAATATTATATTTGGTGCTGGAATAGATGAAACTTTAGGAGATGGATTAAAAATAACAGTTATTGCAACTGGTTTTAGTGAAGATGCGCAAGTTATAAATAAAGAGAGTTTAAATAAGGCATTAAATGATAAATCAGAAGCAGTAGAAACTTCAGAAGAAGGAGAAGAAACTACTGAAGAAAATGCCTTAGATGAAGATGCTATAAACGATGATGATAATTTAGATATACCATTATTTTTAAGAAGAAGAAGAAAATAGTTTTATAATGAGGTGAATACATGAAATGTCCTTATTGTGCTTATCATGACTCAAGAGTAGTGGATTCTAGACCAGCAGAAGATGGTAGTTCTATTAGAAGAAGAAGAGAATGTGGTGAATGTGGTAAAAGATTTACTACTTATGAAAAAATAGAAGAAATCCCTATTAGAGTTATAAAAAAAGATGGAAATAGACAAGCTTATGATAGGAATAAGGTACTTAGAGGATTAATAAGATCTTGTGAAAAGAGACCTGTAACATCTGAAGCTATAGAGAGTATAATAGAAGATGTTGAAAAAGCCATATATAATTCATCTGGTAGAGAGATTAGTTCTACTGAGATAGGTGAGCTGGTTATGGCTAGGCTTAGAAAAATAGATGAAGTAGCCTATGTAAGGTTTGTATCAGTATATAGAGATTTTAAAGATTTAGATTCCTTTATAGAAGAGTTTAATAATATCTTAAATGAGAGTGAGTAGTATGGAAAAAATAATCAGAAGCGTAGGTCTTGAAAAAATACTAGAACATTCTCCAGTTGGAATACATGTTATAGATAAAAAAGGAAAGACAATTTTATACAATGAGTCAATGGGAAAGCTAGAAGGACTTTCTGTAGAAAAGGTGTTAGAAAGAGAATTTTTTGAAGTTTTCCCCACATTGAATAAAGATACTTCTACCTTGATAAAGGTAATGAAAAGTGGAGATAGTATTATAAATAGAATGCAGACCTATAATAATATTAATGGTAGAGAGATAACTACCATTAATACAACAGTTCCTCTTGTACATAATGAACATATTATAGGGGCACTTGAAATCTCTAATAACCTAACACATGTTAGAGAGATGGCAGATAATTTGATATCTCTTCAAAAAGAAATCCAATCTAAGAACTTAGATACTGAGTTTGGAAGATATAGGTTGGAAGATTTGATAGGACTTGATGAGGAATTTGTTAAGTTAAAAAAAATAGCTAAGCTTGCTGGTAATTCATCTTCATCAGTTTTGATTTATGGTGAAACTGGAACAGGTAAGGAGTTATTTGCTCAGAGTATACACTATTCAGGCGTTAGGAAGGATAAACCCTTTATAGCACAAAATTGTGCAGCTATACCAGAAACCTTACTAGAGAGTATATTATTTGGTACAGAGAAGGGCAGTTTTACAGGAGCTATAGAGAGTAAGGGGATATTTGAACAAGCCAATGGTGGAACCTTGTTGTTAGATGAAATAAACTCTATGTCTACAGACTTACAAGCCAAATTACTTAGAGTTCTTCAGGAAAGTTATATAAGAAGAGTTGGAGGTAAGAAAGACATTCCTATAGATGTTAGGATTATTGCAACAACAAATCAAGAACCTTTAAAGGGGGTTGAATGCGGAAATATAAGAAAGGACTTATATTATAGACTTAATGTTATTTCTATGAGTTTACCACTTTTAAGGGATAGAAAATCTGATTTAGATTTACTAGCCAATCATTTTATTAAAAAATATAATGGCAAATTAAATAGGTCTGTAGAAAATATATCAGATGAGATACTTAGTAAATTTAAAGAGTATAACTGGCCAGGAAATATTAGAGAGTTAGAAAATGTTATTGAAGCTGCCATGAATTTAACTAATATAAATACAAGTATTTTAGATACAGAGCATTTTGTAACAAGTATGAATCTTTGGGGCAGTAGGGAGCAAGAAAAGTTGGAATTAGAAGAAAAGAGTATAACAGAATATCTAGAGAAGATTGAAAAAGATATAATTCAAAATATTTTAAAGGATTTTAAATATAATGTTACGGAATCTGCAAAAAAATTAGGTATATCTAGACAATCTTTACAATATAAAATGAAAAAGTACGAGTTAGAGTAAGGCAAGTTTTTTTGCAGGAATAGCAAAAAAACTTGCCTTATTTTTATTTTATAAAAAATTTATCTTGAAAAATCAATATTTTAGACTTGGCAAGGAAATTGCAATAGTAATAAGTAGTATTAAATATTAGTTTATTAAAAAATATGGGGGTTATTCTTATGAGAAAAGAAAATATAAAGGTAATTCTATGGGGCTTTGGAGCAATGGGCTCAGGTATGGCAGATATGCTACTTAAGAAAAAAGGAGTCGAAATAGTAGGTGTTTGTGATATGCACCCTGATAGAATAGATAAAAGTATATTTGAAATTCTGGATATTGATAGGGCTGGTAGAGAGGATATTAAGATTTCTGGAAGTGTAGAGGATGTAATAAAGGAAAGAGCAGCAGATGTTGTTTTACTGGCAACTGATTCTTTTGTAAAGGGAGCATATGATAAAATTGTCTTTTGTTTAGAAAATAAAATAAATGTAATTACAACCGCAGAAGAAATGGCTTATCCTCAGGCACAAGAACTAGAACTTGCAAGAAAAATGGATGAGTTGGCAAAATTAAATGGTGTATCAATTTTAGGAACTGGTATTAACCCAGGGCTTATAATGGATTTATTGGTTTTAGTTTTGAGTGGAGCCTGTATAGATGTAGATTCTATAAAAGCTACTAGAGTTAATAGTCTATCTCCTTTTGGTAAAGCCGTAATGGAAGAACAAGGTGTAGGTATAACTGAAAAAGAATTTAATGATAGAATTGAAGATGGAAGTCTTGCGGGTCATGTTGGATTTGCTGAATCGGTAAATATGATGACAGATGCGCTTGGATGGGAGCTTAGTAAAGAGATAGAACTTGAAATGGCACCAATAGTAACTGATGTGTATAGAAAATCTCCTTATGCAGAAGTTCAGGCTGGAGATGTAGCTGGTTGCAATATGAAAGGTTATGGTTATGTGGATGGAGAGCTTAAGATAGAAATGATACATCCCCAACAAATTGAACCACAATTAGGTGGAGTAAGTACTGGTGATTATATAGAAATAAAAGGAACACCTGATATAAATATGGCTATAACACCTGAAGTACCAGGAGGTATAGGTACTATAGCGATGATGGTTAATATGATACCACAAATAATAAATGCAAGACCAGGCTTACAAACAATGATAGATTTACCAGTACCAAGAGCTATACTTGGAGATATGAGAAAATTAATACATGAATAATAGGAGGTATGAGATGAAGGCTAAGAAAAATGATTGGGTGAGAATTCACTCTATAGTACTTAATGTAGGAGAAAGAGCAGAGTCATTACCAGAAGATACAAAAAAGGTACCATTAGAAATGTGGGACAAGGGATTTTTACTTGATGATGAAGCTGAAATAGGTCAAGAAGTAGAAATAGAAACTTATATAGGAAGAAAAGTAAAAGGAAAATTAATAGAAATCAACCCATATTATAAACATGATTTTGGAAAATCAGTTCCAGAATTATTATATATTGGAAGACAAGCTAGAGAAATTTTAAGAAAGTAGGTGTAATTAAATGATAGATAATAGTTATGAAGGAGTTATGTCAAGAAGACCAAGTATAATGAAAGCTGCTGTAGGTATAGATTATAGCCAGTTTGAATCAGGAAAAATTTCCTTTGATTACGAAAGAATGATGAGGGAGACAGGATATACTTTAGAAGAGATGCAAAAGATACAAGCAAAAATGGGAGTTGGAAATACACCCCTGTTGGAACTTAGAAATATAACTGAATTAGCAAGAAAATTTGCACCTGCTGGAAAGGGAGCAAGAATATTTTTAAAGGATGAGGCTTGTAACCCATCAGGATCATTTAAGGCTAGGAGGGCAGCCACTGCTTGTTATCATGCTAAAAAACTTGGATTTAAAGGTGTTATAGCGGCAACATCAGGTAACTATGGTGCAGCAGTAGCATCACAAGCAGCTATGCAAGGACTAGACTGTATAATAGTTCAAGAATGTTATGATTCAAAAGGTGTTGGTCAACCAGAGATAATAGAAAAAGCAAGGGCTTGTGAAGCCTTAGGAGCAGAAGTATTGCAGTTAACAGTTGGGCCAGAGTTATTCTATACTTTTTTAAGATTACTTGAAGAAACAGGCTACTTTAATGCATCCCTATACACTCCATTTGGTATAGCTGGGGTTGAAACCTTAGGATATGAACTGGCTATGCAGTTTAGAGAAAGAGAAGGAAGAGACCCAGATGCAGTAGTTGTAACTAATGCTGGTGGAGGGAACCTAACAGGAACTGCCAGAGGATTATTAAAAGCGGGAGCAGAAAGTAAAATAATAGCTGCAAGTGTAGATTTATCAGGTCTTCATATGGCAAGTGATAATGAATTTAATAAGAAATCATTTACGACAGGCCATACTGGATTTGGTATACCATTTACAACTTGGCCAGATAGATCAGATGTACCAAGATCAGCAGCTAGACCACTTAGATACCTAGATAGATATGTAACTATAAATCAAGGTTCTGTATTTTATATGACGGAGCTTTTAGCTCAATTAGAAGGTTTAGAAAGAGGACCAGCAGGTAATACTGCACTAGCATGTGCATTTGCAGTGGCACAAGAGATGGACGAAAATCAGATAATAGTTGTGCAGGAAACAGAGTATACTGGTGCTGGAAAACATATAAATCCCCAGTTAACATTTGCAAAAGAAAATGGTATAGAAATATTAATTGGAAACCCGAAAGATGAAATTCCGGGAAAAAATATTATACTACCAGAAAACCCTTCTCTTGTTAAAATTACAGACTTAGATGTGGACAAAACTAGGAAATCTTTCATAAAAAATGCAGTAGCTAAAGTAGAAATAGATAGGGTTGATGAAAGGGATTTGGAATTTTTAATAGCAGAAACAAACTCAACAAAAGAATTTGTTGAGAAAGCTTTAAAAAATCTTAATATAGAATTTTAAATAGGGGGATAAATATGAGAAATGATGATTATCTAGAAAGAAGAGGGCATTTAGCTAACTTATCAGAAGAAGAATTAAAGCAGAGGTTCTGGGATTTGGCAGAAGAGTTAGTTGATCCAATAATAGATTTGGCAAGAAAAAACACATCACCATCAATAGAAAGATCCATATTACTTAGGATGGGATTTTCAAGTATGGAGGCTAAGACTATAGTTGATGGGGTTATTGACAGAGGGCTTATGGGTAAAGGTGCTGGTCATGTTGTTTATAGGCTTGCAAAAGACTATAAAATGGATATAAGAGAAGCTGGTCTTAAACTTGTGGATGGTCAAATGTGGGATGAGGTATTAGTTATTTTTAAGGGGGCTGGGAAATAATGAATCTAAAACCAAATGAAAAATTAAATGTAGAAGAAATCCTTAAAGATTTAGATAAATATGTACCAAAAAGAAGGGGCTGGCACTGGAGAGAGGGAACAGATATACCTAGACAGATAGGCAAATTTGAGTACTTTGATATGTCGAGCGACTTAAAACAGTCACAGGCTCTTCCAGCAGCTCAATATTTTGGAAATATTGATCCACAAGGAAAGTCTATTATAACAACTGAGATTGCATCAGGTAGATTTGAGGATGATATAAGAAGAATGAGGATGGGAGCCTGGCATGGAGCAGACCATATAATGGTAATAAGGACAGCAGGACAATCACATTTTGAAAGTTTAATAGAAGGTACACCTCAAGGTGTTGGAGGAATTCCAATTAGTAGAAAACAAGTTAGGGCTCAAAGAAAGGCTTTAGATTTTATAGAAGAAGAAGTTGGAAGACCTATAAATTATCATTCTTATGTTTCAGGAGTTGCAGGACCTGAGATAGCAGTTATGTTTGCTGAAGAAGGAGTAAATGGAGCTCATCAAGATCCTCAATATAATGTGCTTTATAGAAATATAAATATGATTAGATCCTTTGTTGATGCAGCTGAAGCTAAAACAGTTTTAGCTTGGGCAGATATAGCTCAAATAGATGGAGCCCACAATGCCAATGCTACAGCTAGAGAAGCTTGGAAGGTAATGCCAGAACTTATGGTACAGCATAGTATAAATTCCATATTTTCTAGAAAAGTAGGTATGAAGGCACAGAATATATGTTTATCTACGGTACCACCAACAGCACCACCAGCACCATGTATGAGGCTAGACTTACCCTATGCAGTGGCTCTTAGAGAATTTTTCTCAGACTACAGGATGAGGGCTCAGATGAATACAAAGTATATGCAATCATCAACTAGAGAAGCAACAGTAACTCATGTACTTAATTTATTAATATCTCAAATGACCAGTGCAGATATACAATCTACTATAACACCAGATGAGGGAAGAAATGTTCCATGGCATATCTATAATATAGAAGCTATTGATACAGCAAAACAAGCTTTTGCAGGTATGGATGGACTAAAGGATATTCTTAAAATAAGAAGAGATGAAGAACCAATGCTTAGCAGTGTTAGAGAAATCAAGGAAAGAGCCATATTATTTATGGAAGAGATGATAAAAAATGGTGGCTATTTTAAGTCAATAGAAGAAGGGTTTTTCGTTGATTCTGGTAATTATCCGGAGAGAAATGGTGATGGTATAGTAAGAAAATCTGATGCAGGAGTTGGAGTTGGTACAGTATATGAAAGAGATGAAGATTATTTTGCACCAGTAACAGCTACTTTTGGATATAATAATGTTGCTCAATATGATGAGTCAGCAATTAATAATCCTGCAAAACTTATTGATGGATGTACTTTTGAAAAACCAGAAAAGATAATATTTATAGATGAATTAGATGAAACGGATAATGTTTATGTTAGACTGGATGAGGTAAAAGAAAAGCTAGAAAAACCAAGTAACCTACTACCAGAAGTGGAATGGGCAGCAGATGGTACAATTTTAGTAACCTTATTTTTCCCAGTAGAAGAAAGAACAGCAGAATTTGCAGCTATAGAATTTGGTAAAAAATTAGGGCTTACAGAAGTTGAGGTAATAAATAAAGAAGTTATGCAAGAGGCAGAAGGTACTAGAATAGAATTAAAGGGTAAGACAAACTTTAAAATAGATACAGAAACTTTAGTTATTCCTCCAAAACCTCATATCTTAAGTGATGATGAGATAAGGGAAGCTGTAAAAGAGAAACCTCTAAAAATAGTTGCAGCAACAGTAGGAGAAGACGAACATTCTGTTGGTATAAGGGAAATAATAGATATTAAGCATGGTGGTATAGAAGGCTATGGAATAGAGGCAGAAATACTTGGAACTTCAATACCAGTTGAAAAACTAGTAGATGCAGCTATAGAAACTAATGCAGATGCTATATTAGCTTCTACTATAATATCCCATGATGATATACACTATAAAAATATGAGAAAGTTACATGATTTATGTGTTGAAAAAGGTATAAGGGATAAGATAATGCTAGCAGCAGGAGGAACACAAGTTTCTAATGAATTGGCTATAGAAAATGGAATGGATGCTGGATTTGGTAGAGGCACAAAAGGTGCTCATGTTGCAACATTCTTAGTTGAAAAAAGAAAGAAAATGAATTTATAGAAAAGAGGAAAATATGGGAACTAAAGTGGATATAATAGTCGCAGAAATAGGAAGTACAACCACAGTAGTTAACGCTTTTAGTAAATTTGATACAAATCCAGAATTTATAGGTCAAGGTCAAGCATCTACTACAGTATTAGAAGGAGATGTAAATATAGGACTTAGACTAGCCATAGAAGATTTGGCAAAAAATATGGGGCAAGAAACAATTGAATATGGTCAGCTTTTAGCTACATCAAGTGCAGCAGGAGGACTAAAAATGACAGTGCATGGTTTAGTCTATGATATGACAGTAAAAGCAGCTAAAGAAGCTGCACTTGGAGCAGGAGCAAATATAAAATATATAACTGCTGGAAAGCTTAGAGAAACAGACTTAGAAGAAATACATCATATAAATCCAAATATAATTTTAATAGCAGGTGGGGTTGATTATGGAGAGAGGGAAACAGCCCTATATAATGCCCAGCTTATAGCTGCTATGAAATTAAATGTGCCAGTAATTTATGCTGGAAATATAGAGAATCAAAAAGAAATAAAAAAGATATTTGAAGAAAAAGGCTTGGAATTATATATAGTTGATAATGTTTATCCAAAAATAGATGTTTTAGATATTGAACCCACTAGACTAGTAATACAAGAAGTTTTTGAAAATCATATAATTCATGCACCAGGCATGGAAAATGTTAGAGAACTTGTAACTGGAGCAATAATGCCCACACCAGGAGCTGTTATGGAAAGTTCAAAAATATTATACGAAGATATAGGAGACCTAGTTACAATAGATGTTGGAGGAGCTACAACAGATATACACTCAGTTGTTGAAGATTCTGAAGAAATCGCCAGAATGTTACTAAATCCAGAACCCAAAGCAAAAAGAACAGTTGAGGGAGATTTAGGTGTATACATTAATATGCAAAATATAGTACAATCTATAGGTAAGGATATACTTTCAGAAAAATTGAAAATTTCGGAAGGTGATTTAGAAGTATTAACAGAAAATCATAAATCAATACCAGAAACAGATTTAGAAAAAAGATTTGTTGAAGTTTTAACAGAATATGCAACAATAACTGGCATACACAGACATGCTGGTGGACTTAGGGCCTTATATGGGCCAGGAGGGAAAACTACAATAGCAGAGGGCAAGGACTTAACACCTGTAAAGTATATAATAGGAACAGGTGGAGCACTTACTAGACTTATGAGTAGGGTTGATATTTTAAAACAGATAGCTAAATCAAATAGAGGTATGGAATTACTTCCGAATGATGGTGCAAAAATACTAATAGATAATGATTATATCTTTGCATCATTAGGAGTAGTGTCTAAAGAATATCCCAAACAATCATTAAAGTTAATGAAAAACAGTCTAAAAATATAGTGGGAGGTAATTATGTCATATCCAAAAATCATAGTTGATTTAAAAAAATTGCAAAAAAATGTAGAATCAGTTGTAAAACATTGTGAAACAGAAGGCATTTTTGTAACTGGAGTAACAAAAGTATTTTGTGGATACCCTGAAATAGCTCAAGCATATATTGATGGTGGAGTGAAGTATTTAGGAGATTCTAGGATGGAAAATCTTAAAAAAATGAAGGACTTAGATATTGAAAAATATATGCTTAGACTTCCAATGATATCAGAGGCCAAAGACATAGTAGAATATGCAGACATATCTTTGAATTCTGAACTTGCAACTATAAAAGCTATTAATAATGCAGCTATAGAAGCTGGAAAAACTCATAAGATTATTTTTATGATGGACTTAGGTGATTTAAGAGAAGGATTTTTTAGCGAAGAAGAGTTTTTAAATACAGTTGAAGAAACTTTAAAATTATCAAATATAAAAATAGTTGGTATTGGTACAAATATGGCATGTTATGGAGGGATAGTACCTGAAATAGAACATGTTGAAAAATTAGGATATTTTAAGGACTTGTTAAAAGAGAAATTCGATTTAGATTTAGAAATTATATCTGGTGGAAATTCTGCAACTATACATTTAGTAGAAAAAAAATCTACAGGAGTAATAAATAATTTAAGACTTGGTGAAACACTGACTATAGGTCAAGAACCATCTTATGAAAAAAGAATGCCAAACTCTTATGACGATGTTTTCACAGTAGAAGTTGAGATAATAGAAGTAAAGGAAAAACCAAGTTATCCAATTGGTAAGATAGGTAAGGATGCTTTTGGCAATATTCCAACTTTTGAAGACAAGGGAGTAAGAAAGAGAATGATATGTGCCATGGGAAAACAAGATATAGACTTTGGTACAATGTTTCCATTAGATGATAAAATACAAATTTTCGGTGGAAGTTCAGATCATATAATCTTAGATGGAACAGATAGTGAAACAGACTATAAGGTTGGAGATAAGGTTAAATTTAAATTAGAATATGTTGCAGTTTTAAGAGCTATGACATCTGAATATGTAACTAAAGAAATAATAAAATAGAAATTATAGAAGACAAGGATTTATATGAATCCTTGTTTTTTTTCTCTAATATCTTATAATTTTAAATATAGAGAGGAAGATTTTATGGATTTATTTACAATGAGTATGGAGAAAAATTTAGATAGAACTGGGCCACTGGCAGATAGACTAAGACCAAAAAAATTAAAAGATTTCGTTGGGCAAAAACATCTGGTAGATGAAGGCAAATTTCTACAAAGAAGTATCAAGTCAGATAGGATTACATCAATGATATTTTTTGGGCCACCAGGCACGGGAAAAACAACTCTAGCTATGATTATAGCCAATTCAACTAGTATGAATTTTGAGAAGTTATCAGCTGTTACAGCAGGTGTAAAGGACATTAGAGAAGTAGTGGAGAAGGCGGAAAATAGTTTAAAACACTATAATAAAAAAACTATATTATTTGTGGATGAAATTCATAGATTTAATAAATCACAGCAGGATGCTTTACTACCCTTTGTAGAAAGGGGAATAATAATTTTAATAGGGGCAACAACGGAAAATCCATATTTTGAAGTAAATAAGGCACTACTTTCCAGAGTCATGGTTTTGGAATTAAAATCCTTAAATAGAGATGATTTATCAGATTTGATAGATAGGGCCTTATCTGATAGGGAAAATGGATTGGGAGCTATGAAGATTGATTTAAAAGAAGAGGCTAGAGAATTTATAATCAGAGTATGTGATGGAGATGGGAGAAATATTTTAAATTCTCTTGAGATAGCAGCCCTGTCCACTGAAAAAAATTCAGAGGGGATTATTGTCTTAGATATAGACAATGTGAGTGAATCCATCCAGAGAAAGGCTCTTAAATATGATAAAGATGGAGATGAGCACTATAATACAATCTCAGCTTTTATAAAGAGTATGAGAGGCTCAGATGAGAATGCAGCAGTTTACTGGTTGGCTAAAATGATAGATGCAGGGGAAGACCCTAAGTTTATAGCTAGAAGAATTTTAATTTTTGCATCAGAAGATGTAGGACTGGCAGACTCTAATGCTATAACCTTGGCAAATTCTACTTTTCAGGCTGTAAATGTAATTGGTATGCCAGAGAGTAGGATAATTTTATCTCAGGCTGTTATCTATATGGCAAAGGCTCCAAAATCTAATTCTGCGTATTTAGCAATAGATAGGGCTTTAGGAGATATAAGAAATGAGAAAACTATGGAGATACCAAATCATTTAAAGGACTCTCATTATAAGGGAGCTGAAAAGCTTGGACATGGAAAAGGCTATAAGTATCCCCACGATTATGGTGGCTATGTGGAGCAGGACTATTTGCCAGTAGAATATAGGGATAAAAAATACTATGAGGCTACAAATAATGGAGATGATTTAGATAATATAAAAAAATAAGTTATTTAATATATTAAAAACCTATAAACCTTGCATAAGACCTAATAATAATGTATAATTCATTTAATAATTAAAAACTAGGATAAGAAGAGTAGATATAAAATTTCTTTACAGGGACTTGGTGATAGTGGGACACTAGGAAGAAACTTATATTGAAGAACATCTTTGAGTTTTCAGGGTGAAATTAGTAGCCTTGAACGGAACACGCCGTTATAGTGATGAGTGGCTTTAAGCAATTAGGGTGGTACCACGGAAGTAAACTTTCGTCCTTTTAGGATGGAAGTTTTTTTAATTTTTTAATATGGAGGGATAATTATGAAAGTAACATTACTTAGAGATATTTATCAGGCTAAGGAAGAATATTTTGGAAAAGAAGTTAGAGTAGAAGGATGGATTAGAAATTCTAGATCATCTGGAGGACTTGCCTTTATAAATTTAAACGATGGTACAGCTTTTAAGGGTGTACAAATAGTTATGGAAAAGACTTTGGAAAACTTTGAGGAAATAGATAGTTTACCTCTTAGCACATCTATAATAGTAGAAGGTTTACTAGTAGAAGGACAGGGCAAAGAAGAGTTTGAAATTCAAGCGAAAAGTATAGAAGTAGAAGGGAAATCTTCAAGTGATTATCCTCTACAAAACAAAAGACATACTTTTGAATATTTAAGAAGTATAGCACATTTAAGACCTAGAGCAAATACTTTTAATGCAGTATTTAGAGTGAGATCAATACTAGCTTATGCAATTCATAAATTCTTTAATGAAAGAGGATTTGTCTATGTGAACACTCCTATTATAACTTCTTCAGATGCAGAAGGAGCAGGAGAGATGTTTGCAGTTACAACTTTAGATTTAGAAAATGTACCTAAAACTGAGGATGGAAAAGTAGATTATAAGGAAGATTTCTTTAGTGGAAATACTCATTTAACAGTATCAGGTCAGTTGGCAGGGGAAGCTTTTGCTCTTGCTTTTAGAGATATTTATACTTTTGGACCAACTTTTAGGGCAGAAAATTCAAATACAGCTAGACATGCTGCAGAATTTTGGATGGTAGAACCAGAACTTGCTTTTGCAGATTTAGGAGATTTAATAGATACAGCAGAAGATATGATGAAGTTTATAACTAAATATGTTATGGACAATGCTCCACAAGAAATGGAATTCTTTGATAGTTTTATAGAAAAAGGTTTAATAGAAAGACTTAACAATGTTGTAAATTCAGATTTTGGTAGAGTAACTTATACTGAAGCTATAGATATACTACAAAAATCTGATAAGAAATTTGAAACTAAGGTGGAGTGGGGTATAGACTTACAAACAGAACATGAAAGATATTTGGCAGAGGAAGTATACAAAAGACCAGTGTTTGTAACAGACTATCCTAAGGATATAAAAGCCTTTTATATGAGACTTAATAGTGATGGAAAAACTGTAGCTGCTACAGATCTTTTAGTACCAGGCGTAGGAGAAATAATTGGAGGTTCTCAAAGGGAAGAAAGATTAGATGTCCTAGAAGAAAAAATAAGTGCCATGGGTATGGATACAGAAGATTACTGGTGGTATTTAGAGCTTAGAAAATATGGAGAAACTAAGCATTCAGGATATGGATTAGGATTTGAAAGAGCTCTTATGTACTTAACAGGTATGAAAAATATAAGAGATGTAATACCTTTTCCTCGTACAGTTAGAAATGCAGATTTTTAATTAAATAAAATATAAGACATTATAGAACTTCTGAAATAAATTTTGGAAGTTCTTTTTTATATAAATGTAAAATATCAAGACAGGGGTGGGACTATGGCAATAGATAGAATGGACTGGCATTATGGGGCTGAAAATTTTCCAAAAAATCTAGATTTAGAATGTGGTGGAACTCATATAGGATTTTATCTTACTTGGATAATAGATAATAACCTAGAGGGAGAATACCTAAAAGAAGATGGAACAAAAGAGCTTGAAGCTGTAAGAAATAGAAGTATGACAGGTAGAGATTTCCTAATTGAAATGTGTGATGAAAAATTATTTGATGAGGATTTAAATGAAGAAGCAAAAAAATTTACATCTTTTTACTATGAGAGTGATATGTACTTTGATGATTTGGACAGTATATTTAAACCCTATGTTTATGAACTTGAAAACTCTTGGGAAAATTATGAAAAAATAGGTCTAGTAATATCTAAAAGATATGAGGAGTGGAAAGCTGATAAATAAATATTTATTTGTATAAGTAGTTTGGGGGATGAAATATTTTAATAGAGAATTATTTAGATAAGGATGAACACATAATTTGGATGGGTAAACCTAATCTATCAGTTTCCATTAATAGAATGGAATACCTTATACCAGTTTTATTCGGACTAGTATTTTTAGGATTTGGACTTAGAATGACTGGTATATTAGAATATGGTTTTCATTTTGCTATATATCAGATAGCTATCTTGATACCCCTTATATTTCCATGTATTTTTATAGGAATAGGACTATATGCCTATATCTTAAATATAAAAGAAAATATTAATACAAGCTACTATATAACAAATAAAAATTTGATAATACTAGTTAAAAATAGAAAATTAAGTATAAGAAAAAGAAGGATAAACACCATAGTTAGTGGCAATATGGATTTAGTGGAAAAGAAAAATGCTTCTGGAAATATTATATTTGAAGAAGCTCTTTATAGCACTAATGGAGTGGGAACTTATAAAAGAGTTGAGAGAAGCAAGGAAGG
Source organism: uncultured Tissierellia bacterium (assembly GCA_946402705.1). Taxonomy (GTDB): domain Bacteria; phylum Bacillota; class Clostridia; order Tissierellales; family Tissierellaceae; genus CAMIXG01. The sequence continues at coordinate 184,580 of CAMIXG010000002.1, forward strand.
ATTTGTATTTTTAGGGATAGATAAGGTGCTAGATGTTTATAATATTATTAGGAGTTTAGGCTGAGTTTAATTTGTATAGAAGATAGGCTATTTAATAGTTTATCTTCTATTTTTATTTTAATTTAAATAGTTTTACAGAATTTTAACAATAGTAATATGAAAATAGGTACAAAATTAAAGTACTTTAAAAATGCTTGTAAATATATTGTACACCTTCTTTTCCCGAGAAAATTAAAGTTATAACAATCTATTTGAATTTGGAATAAGAATCAAACAAATGCTAGTCAAATCAGGTATGAATTATTCGAATTATTCATAATTACTATATAATTTGGAATAAAATGAATATATGGTACAATAATTTTATACAATATAATTTATAAGAGGAGATGATAACTATGAAAACTATTAAGAAAAATGTGATGTTTATATAAATACTACTTATCATACTGACAATGTTTACATTAATTGTTGATGGTATGGAAATTAATGCTGATATAAAAAATGAAGGGGGTAGTATAAAAGATAAGATAACATCAGACGATTTAAGAATAAAAAGCTTAAATTTGGAAACTATAGATGGTACAGAGCATTGGGATACTGATAACCAGGCTGGAAATGATTCTGGACCATCTAATAAAATAGTAAGATCCTTTGACAGATTAACATATAACTTAAGATTTACGACAGAAAGCAAGGATAATAATGTATATAAAACAGGAAGAATGTATTTTGAAATAGAGCTTCCAGTGGATAAGACTAAGGCAGAATTTGATACAGCAGCTATGGGTATGATGGATGTATCACCAGATTACATGTGGCAAGTAGAGGAAGTTGGAGGCAAACAGATTTTAAAGTGTTATTATGAAATGAATACCAAGACTGATAGTTCAGGAAATGAAGAGTATCCATTGCCAAGTATTGCAACATTTCCTATCTATATTCAGGTTAAAGGAATGAAGAATGGAGAAACCTTAACTCCTAATTTTAGGGCTTCTGTAGCTTATGAAGAAGATGGCGAAATAAAGACTGAAGGAGATTATAATAGACCAAAAGAAATATCTTCAAAGGAAATAAGAGTATCTGCTACAGCAAGATATAATATAGAGTTGAAAAAAACTACTGACACATATGCAGGAAATACAGATGTGTTTGATTTTAATAGTGGAGATAATACTGCCTTAAATAAAACATCAGGAAAAGTATATGGAAAAATACAAGGCTATGCAGTAAATTTACAATTAAGAAATGGAGCAAAAGAAAATGGACTTAAGGGTATTGAGTTTCCTAGTGGAAAAATAAGTGGGAAAATAAAAGTCTCCTCTAATTATATTGGAGATAGTGGTACAGATCATGGTAAAGTTAAAAGTCCAATGGTTTGGGGATATGGTCCTCACAATCTAGTAAAAGATTTAAATGGGAGAGATTTAGAAGAATACACATTAGGATATTTGGCCCATGTAGCGCCAAAAGATAAGCAAGAAACAGGAGAATTTAAAAGTTTAGAAAAAGGTAAGAGAAGTAATGAAGTATGGAATGGTGGAAAGTGGGAACTTACTCAAAATGGTGATGAAATAGATTTAAACATAGAGGATTATATAATAAATCCAGACTGGTTCCCATCTGGTACCCTTGGCAATCAAAATTCATTGAAAGATTATTACGATTATGAATTGGGTGGAGTTCAAAATATAGGAGCATTTTCTGCTGGAAGTATTTATGTTGTAGTTCCATTTGGTGGAGATAGTGGTGTAACTAATGAAGAGTATTATTCTAATAAGTTTGGAGAAACAGGAAAAATAAAAACAGAAGTTGAGATAGTAGACTTTGATGCAACATCAGAAACAGGTAAAAAAGTGGGTATAGAAGATCAAGATAGGGATGACGATAAGATTGAAAGTGTAGTTTCCTTATTTAGTAATGGATATTATAATAAATATGTTAATTTTAGAAAACATGATTTTTATGGTGTAGATCACGGTATGGATGGTATTTTATATGGTCAAGATCATAAGAATGGAACAGATGCACAGTCAATAGGTGGAAAAGTTGGTGTTTCTCTATATGTTTACAGTGATCCACTAGGGCATAAAGAAAACTCTATACATGGATTAAATAGTTTATTAAAATTTGATGATAAATTTTTTATGTTGGAAAAAGATGAGCCAATAAAAACTATGCATTATCCAGAATATACAAAAATTCTTTTTGCTGCAAAAGTAGATGGCAAGGGATGGCAAGATGATCAAGAGATGAATGATTTTAATGAAGAAAATTTAATTTATTATGAATCTTTGGATGAATTGGAGAAGGCTGGAAAGATTTGTGTGGGAATCTTGAATGAAGTAAGGATACCATATGATATGAATATAACTAAACCCCAAATGTTAGCAATTTTTCCAAATTTTAAAATAAAAGAAGAAGCTGAATTAATTGGAAAAACTAGTATGATAACATCAGTTGATAATGTTTGGAGAAAAGAAGATTATAAGATTGCAATTGAAAAAAATAGTGGAATACTTCCATCAAGATTAGATTTATCTATAGGAGAAAAATTAGATAATATGACCTTTAGAGATGATAAAAGATTTTATAAAAAAGCCCATTATGATGAAAATGGATACAGTCCAGAAACTGGTGGGGAACCAACATGGGGCGATACACTTTATGTAGTCCCATATAAATCTATAGTAGATAAGAAAGTCGATCAAAAAGATAATGCAGGAAAAGAAAAGTATTATTTTAATTTAGCAGAAAATCAATTAATTGTAGATTATACTATACATCCTAAATTAGATGTACCATCAATATTATCAGATTTAATTGGCACTGATTTTAAAACAAAAATAACAATAAAAGATATATTGCCAAAGGGACTTGAATATATAGAAGGAAGTTCTGTGCAAGGAGGAAAGTATCAATCAAATAGTAATCCTAATATGTCAGGAGAGATTATAGGTGGAAAAGCATTAGAGCCTAGTATAATTATAAATCAAGATGGTAATCAGGAGTTAACTTGGATTATAGATGAACATGTTATAACAGAAGATATTGAACCAATACATTATAAAGTTTCAATTGATCCATTTTCATATGAAGGACAACAATATACTAATATTGTTACTATAGAAACAACTGAAGATAAGAGAGTTATAAAGCCTGAAAATGGAAATAAATATTCGTCTAAGATAGAAATAAGTTCACCATCAATTTTGATTTCAGAAAAAAAACCAAGTAAATTGATATATGAAAAAGGTGAATTAATAGAATATAATATTAGGTGGATGAATAGATCAGAGGATTATAGAGGAAATAGTATTATGATGGATACTATGCCTCAAAATGGAGATCAAAAAGGAAGTCATTATAGCGGAAGTTATAAGGTAGAGCATGTAAACTTTGATCTTCCAACAACTGTAAATCAAGAGTATGTATTTTATTATACATCATCTAAAGAAGTTGCTAATAAAATTGCAAAAGACTATGAATATGAAGATTTTATAGGCGATGAAGTTGTGATCGACAATGTTAGTTGGAAAAAAGCTTTTATATCTGAAGATGGAAAAGTCGAAGATGTTGAAGGAAAAGAAGTAACAGGATGGATATTACTTGGAGAATTGGGAAAAGGCAGTGAAGTTAAATCAACAGTAGTAATAAGACCAGATGGAAATGCAAACAATGATATATATATGAATTCAGCATCTATTTATGACTTGGAAAAAATAGCAAAAGCAAGTGTTGCAGATGAGAAAAAATATATAAACACTAGTAAGATAGTAATGGATGAAGATAAGAATATATTAGATGGATCAAAGTTTGCTGAAAAAAATGATATTTTAACTTATAGAATAGAAGTTGAAGCTTTGGAAGACATGTTTATAAAAATAGAGGATGATATTTTACCAGAACTTGAATATATAGAGAATAGTGCTATTTTATCAAATGGAAAAATGGTTAAATTTCAAAATAAAAAATTGATTACTGATTTATTTAAGCTTAACAAGGGAGAAAAAATAACATTAGAATTCGATGCAAGGATAATAATTGATCAAGGATTTGTAAATAATATGGCAATAGTTTTGCCAAATGTACCAGACCTAACTAATCCAGAAGAACCTGGAGAGGCTAAAGATCCTCTTAAACCAAAGGCACCAGAAATTCCAGTTGAAAAAAGTATTGATAGAGATACACAGGTTGTTATAAAAAAGATAGATTCTGAGACAGGAGCAAGGTTAAAGGGTGTTAAGTTCAACTTATATAAGTTAGTGGATGAGGGTTCTAAAAAGGATGAATTAAAAACTTTAAATGAAGAAAAACAAAAATTAATGGATAATTTGTTAAAGCTTAAAGAAGAAAAAGATAAAGATCTAGAAAAAGATAAAGAATTAAATAAAGATAAAGAATTAAATAAAGATAAAGAATTAAATAAAGATAAAGAATTAGAAAAAGATAGAAAATTAGAAAAAGATAAAGAATTAGATAAAATTATTGAGTCAGGCGAAGATAGTTTGTTAGGTGAGAAAAACTCTTTAGAGCTTGATTTATCTATAAAAGAAATAGAAGAAAAAATTAAAATAATTACGAATACAATAGATTCTTTAAATGCTAGTATTAATAATATAGAATTAGTAGGAAACTATGTGACAGATATAAGTGGATTAGTACAAATAAAGAATTTAGAAACTGGAAAATATATCATTAAAGAAGTAGAAGCACCAAATGGATATATTTTACCAACAGATATTGAATATACTTTTGAAATAAAAAACATAAGTGAGTTAGTGAGATTTGAAATAAAAAATAAGAGAAAAAATATAGAAGAAAAAGTGTATATTTATTATGATGGTAATGGACATACAGAAGGCACTAATCCTAAAGATTTAAAGAATCCATACAATAAGGGAGATCGTGCAACTATTCTAGGAAAAGAATCATTAGCTAGAAAAAATTACACATTTTTGGGATGGTCCTTAGATAAAAATGCAAGTAGAGCAGATTATATTAAGGGCGATACAATAGTGTTAAATAGAGACACAACTTTGTATGGCGTTTGGAGTAAAGATAGTGGTGGCGGTGGAAGAAGACCAAAGGACCCAAAGCCAAAAGAACCAGAAATAGATAAGTTAGTTGAACTAGATACGAAAAATCACTATGCATATTTAATTGGGTACCCTGATGGTTCGGTTCAACCAGAAGGAAACATAACAAGAGCAGAAGTTGCAACTATATTTTTTAGGATGATGACAGATAACTCTAGAAATAGTAATTGGAGTTCTAAAAATATTTATAAGGATGTAAAAAGTAGCAAATGGTACAACAATGCTTTATCAACTTTAAGTAATGCAAATGTATTAAAAGGATATCCTGATGGAACTTTTAAGCCAAATTCAAATATAACAAGAGGTGAATTTGCAGAGATGGTATCAAAGTTTTTATCAGAGCATGGAAATTTAACTAATGATAAGTTTAAGGATGTAAAAGGAAATTGGGCAGAAAAATCTATTGAAAAGTTATATTCTAATGGATTAATTAGTGGATTCCCAGATGGCAGCTTTAAACCAAATCAAGTTTTAACAAGAGGAGAAGCTGCAACACTTATTAATGCAATATTGGAGAGAAGTCCTAAGGCAGAAAACTTGTCAAAAGACATGAAACTTTGGAGAGATAATAACAAGGATAGTTGGTATTATTCTCAGATTCAAGAAGCCACAAATTCACATAATTATATTAAAGATTCTGATGAAGAAGGTGAATTATGGACAGATATGTTACCAGTAAGAGATTGGGTTAAGTTTGAAAAAGAGTGGAGTGATGCGAACTCAGCAACTAATCCAGGTGACATAGATAAATAAAAAATGTTGGAAGATTCAATTCTTCCAACATTTTATTTTTTAAGTTTTTAAATAAAGATGATAATATAATAAAGAAAAGTAAGATATTAGTATAATATTTAATAAATATATGAAAAGAGGTGTACTTATGGAGATAGAAAATTACTTAGAAGAAGATGAAATTATAATTTGGTCAGATAAACCAAATATGCCACAGGCATTTGATAGAGTTTATTATGGTTTAATAATTTTTTCTAGTATATTGGGGCTGGTTGCTGGGTCTATACTATTTTTAAAATTTGGTATTATAAGTTGGAATCAGGGTTATAAATTACCAGCACTTTTACCAATAATAATGGGAATATTACCCAGTATAGTATTCTTTTTTATTAGGAGGTATGATATAAAAAGATTAAAAAGTACAAGCTACTACTTGAGTAATACAAGTGTAATTGTCATAAATGAAATTGCAAGAAAAAATAAATTTAGGAGAAAGTATATAAAAAGTTTTTCACTTGAAGATATAAAGATTAAGGAGAGAAAGAATGGATTTGGAAATATAATCTTTGAAAAAGATGTGTATCAAAGTCATAATTCTTGTAGTGGCCACCAACTTTATAAGATAAGGGATGGCTATTATTTTATGGGGATTGAAAATGTTAAATATGTTTATGATTTATTTTTGAATTATAGGAGATAAAATATTGACAAATACGGCTGTTTTTGGTAGGATAACTATTAATGAAATATTATTTTATTCGTTGAAGGAAAGTATTAGGTAAGTAATTTAGTCAAAGAGAGTTATCGTTTGGTGGGAGATAATACTAAATCTTATTGAACTAGTTCTGGAGAAATTGTGGTGAGCTTAGTAGCCATAGTCGGCAGATACCGTTAAATCATAAGTGGATAATTTATTATCAACAAGAGTGGTACCGCGGAATACAACCTTTCGTCTCTATATGAGATGAAGGGTTTTTTTAATATTTAAATAGGAGGAAGGTTTATGATTAGAGAATATAATCCAAAGAGTATTGAAGAGAAATGGCAAAAAATTTGGGCAGAAGATAGTGTTTATGAAGCAAGTAATAATAGTGATAAAGAAAAGTATTATATATTGGTAGAGTTTCCATACCCATCAGCAGATGGACTGCATGTTGGACATGCTAGACCCTATACTGCACTTGATATAGTTGCTAGAAAGAAAAGATATGAAGGGTATAATGTATTGTTTCCTATGGGCTGGGATGCCTTTGGTCTTCCAACAGAAAATTTTGCAATAAAAAATAAAATACATCCTAAAATTGTAACAGAAAACAATGTAAAGAATTTTAAGAAGCAATTACAATCAATAGGTTTTTCATTTGACTGGTCAAGAGAAGTAAATACAACTGATCCAGAATACTTTAAATGGACACAATGGTTATTCTTAAAATTCTATGAAAAAGGACTAGCCTATAAAAAAGAAATGCCAATAAATTGGTGTACATCTTGTAAAATAGGTCTTGCAAATGAAGAGGTAGTAAATGGAGCTTGTGAGAGATGTGGTGGAGAAGTAGTTCAAAAAGTTAAAAATCAATGGATGTTAAAAATTACAGAATATGCAGATAGATTAATAGATGATTTAGATGATATAGACTTTTTAAATAGTGTTAGCACTCAGCAAAAGAACTGGATAGGTAGATCTTTTGGTATGAATGTAAATTTTACCATTAAAGATAAGGATGAAAAGCTAGAGATATTTACAACTAGACCAGATACTCTATTTGGATCAACTTATATGGTAATATCACCAGAACATCCTATAATTGAAAAATATAGAACAGATATTAAAAATATAGAAGAAATTGAAAAATATAGACAAGAGGCAAGTAAAAAATCTGATTTTGAAAGAACAGAACTTGTAAAGGAAAAAACAGGAGTAAAAATAGATGGATTACAGGCTATTAACCCAGCAAATGCCAAAGAGATGCCTATATTTGTATCGGACTATGTATTGATGACTTATGGAACAGGAGCTATAATGGCAGTTCCAGGTCATGATGAAAGAGACTTTGAGTTCGCAACTAAGTTTGATTTGCCAATAATAGAAGTTGTAGAAGGTGGAGATGTTACAAAAGAAGCCTTTACAAATACTGAAGATGGAATTTTAGTAAATTCAGAATTTCTAAATGGATTAAATGTAAAAGAAGCTTTTGATAAAATGGCTGACTGGCTTGAAGAAAAAGCACTAGGTGAAAGAAAGACAAACTACAAACTTAGGGACTGGGTATTTTCTAGACAAAGATATTGGGGAGAGCCAATACCACTAGTGAATTGTGATACTTGTGGATGGGTTCCAGTACCAGAAGATCAACTTCCAGTAGAACTTCCAGAAGTAGAAAATTATCAACCAACAGACAATGGAGAATCTCCACTTGCAGAGATACATGATTGGGTAAACACTACTTGTCCAAAATGTGGTGGTCATGCAGTTAGAGAAACTGATACAATGCCAAACTGGGCAGGTTCATCTTGGTATTTCTTAAGATATATAGACCCTAAAAATAATGAGGAGTTTGCATCTAGGGAAGCCTTGGATTATTGGATGCCAGTAGACTGGTATAATGGTGGTATGGAACATACTACACTACATTTACTATACTCAAGATTTTGGCATAAGTTCTTCTATGATTTAGATTTAGTTCCTAATCCAGAGCCATTTAATAAGAGAACAGCTCATGGTATGATACTTGGAGAAGGTAATGTTAAGATGTCTAAATCTCTTGGAAATGTTATTAATCCAAATGTTATAGTAGATGAATATGGAGCAGATACACTTAGAACTTATGAGATGTTTATAGGAGATTTTGAAAAATCTGCTGCTTGGTCTGAAAACGGAGTAAAAGGGGCTAGAAGATTTTTAGAGAGAGTTTGGAAACTACAAGAAAATGTAGTTGATGGAAATGAATATAGCAAGGGATTAGAAATCTCAATAAACAAAACTATAAAGAAAATTTCCCACGATTTTGACAATCTAAAATTTAATACTGGAGTGGCAGCACTTATGGAGCTTTTAAATGAATTTAATAAACAAGATAAGATAAGTAAAAAAGATATGGAAACTTATCTACAATTATTAAATCCAGTAGCTCCACATATAACAGAAGAAATCTGGGATAACTTAGAACTTGGTGGAAGACTTTATAATGCTCAGTGGCCAAGCTATGATGAAAGTAAGACAGTAGAAAACACTATAGATATGCCAGTGCAGATAAATGGTAAGGTTAGAGCTACAGTTACTATAGCTAGAGATGCAGATAAGGAAGAACTTAAGGCAAAGGCTTTAGAAGAAGAAAATGTAAGTAAATTTTTAGATGGAAAACAAATAGTCAAAGAGATATTTGTACCTGGTAAAATATATAACATAGTTGTAAAATAATTTGAAAAAGAGCTATTTTAATAGCTCTTTTTTTATAGACATTTTTAAAAAAATAAGTTGTCTTTTTTATTAAAAGGGTAGTATTATTAATAATAAATAATGCTTATAACAATAGGAGGAATACAATGAGTGATAATTTAGAGGATATTTTACTAAGAGATATGTATAATGATAGCTATTATCCAACTTTTCTAGTAGATAAAATTAAGGATGAGTTAGAAGAACTAATTGAGTATTTAGAGGAAGAAGATTTAAGTCTAGAAGATATACAGGATAAATTAGATGAGGTTACTATAGCTATTAATAACTTGGAAGAAGAATTTGAAAGTAATGATAGTGAGATAGAAACTGTAGCTCGTGATTCAATTGGTGAATCAATAGAAGAGATACTTAAGTATTATAATATAGATATAGACATTGAAACTGCTATAAGGGAAAGAGATTGGTAATAGGATAAATTATGACTTTGTAGTGACTGAAAACTATTAGCATAATAGAATAAAGACAAAGTTCTAAAATGGATAGAACTTTGTCTTTTATTATTTTAAAGGCTTAGGAGGGATATATTTGAAAAAGTTTATAGGTGGATTATTGGTATTATTTATATTTTTAGGAAATAAATCTTACGCCCAAAAATTAGACGATAAAATTATTTCAATAAAACAATTTTATGAGTCAAACAATTGTAGGGTGGTTTGGAATAGTTTAGATAAATCAGCAGATGTGTATTTTAAGGATAAATTACTTAAAAAATATAAGATAGATAATAAAAACAGTTTTATAAAAGAAGGAGTATCTTATACTAGAATTGACAATTTAGATAACTCTGTTTTAACAAATAAAGTTTCAGCAGTTTATCCAATTTACAGTATAAAAGAATCTAAAAAATATCCTAATTTATTACTTATTAGAGATGGTGAAATGACTAAATTTAGTGATAAGGCAAAAACTAATTCTATAGACGTAGTTATATTTTGGGCAAACTGGTGCCATAATTGTGACGATGTGCTCAGTTTTTTAGGAAATAAATATATTGAAAAAGATAATATTAATCTTATAACAATTTGTATAGATGATATGGAATTAAAGGCAGAAGGTTTTCCAATATTTAGAGATGGAAAATCTATAGTATTTGATAGTTATAAGGCTAAGTATGTTCCAAGCATGTATGTAAATGACAAAAGTCAGGGAATACAGTTAGAAAAGGTTGGGAAAGATGAAATATTAGAATATCTTAAAACTATATATTAATTAAGCTGTAACTCCTAAGTTGCAGATACATAAAAAAACTTATATATATTGCTTAAATAAAAAAAGTATGTAATAATATCAGTACAAAAAAAGGAGGCTTTTATGAAAAAAATTAAGATAATAACAGATAGTACAGCATATATATCAAGAGAAGATGCAGAGGCAAAAAATATAAGTGTAGTGCCCCTAAGTTATACTATAGATGGAAAATCTGAAAAAGAAGGATATCCAGGTGAGTTTGATGAGTTTTTTAAGGCAATGGAAGATGGAAGTATAGAAGTTACAACATCACAACCAGCAGTAGGGGATTTTATAGAGGCATATGAAAAGGCTTTTGAGGATGGATATGAGGAAATAATTGCAATCCTAATGTCTTCTAAGGTAAGTGGAACTTATAATAGTGCGAAACTTGCCAAGGAGACTATTGGTAAAGATAATATAAGAGTTATAGATACTTTAACTTCAGCAGGGAATCTGAAAGAGTTGGTATTTCATGCCTTTAATATGGTAAAAGAAGGAAGAACATCATCAGAAGTAGAGGCTTATATAGAGAGTAAAATAGAGGCAAGCAGAATTTTTATCATACCAGATACCTTAAAACATCTTGAAAAGGGTGGCAGAATATCTAAACTAGGAATGTTAATAGGAAACCTATTAAATGTAAAACCTATAATTGAACTTAAGGATGGAGAACTTGGTTTAGGCGGAAAGGCTAGAGGAAAAAAACAAGCCTTTGCCAAAGTTATGGATATGATACCAGAAAATATTGAAAATATTACAGTTTGTCCAATATATTCAGAAGAAGATGGTAATAGGGTCTACGAAATGGTTAAAGAGCAGTTTCCAAATGCAAAGGTAATTATGGGAGAAATTGGAATAGTTGTAGGTGGGCATGTAGGACCAAATTCCATTGGAATATGTATAATTTAATAAAAAAACAATCTTGACAACTCTAGTAGGGTATATTACAATTTAATCAAAGGCAAGTGTTTTACTAGGAATTAAAAGAGGGGTGTTAATATTGAAATTATCCACAAGAGGAAGATATGGGCTTAAGGCTGTGTATGAGCTGGCTCTTCACTATGGTGATGGACCAACTTCTTTAAAAGATATTGCTAGTAGTCAAAACCTTTCTGAAAGTTATTTAGAACAACTTTTCTTAAGCTTAAGAAAAGAGGAAATAATAGATAGTGTCAGAGGAGCGCAAGGTGGATACATGCTAGCTAGAGAGCCTAAAGAGATCACAGTGGGTCAAATTTTAAGGTGTTTAGAAGGTGATATGTCTCCATCAGCTTGCTTATTAGATGATAGTGATTGTTCTAATAAGGAAGAATGTATAACTAAATATGTTTGGTCAGAGATTAAGGACAGTGTAGATAGGGTCATAGATTCTATTACACTAGAAAACATGTTGGAAAAGCGTAGTACTAAATTAGAGGAGGTATCTCATGAATAAATATATATATATGGATAATGCTGCAACTACAAAAGTTGATGATAAAGTTCTAGATGTAATGTTACCTTATTTCAAAGAAGAGTATGGTAATCCATCTTCAACATACTCTCTAGGTGTTAAAGCTAGAGTTGCAATGGAAGAGGCTAGAGCATATGTAGCTAAAACTATAAATGCAGAGGATAAGGAAATATTCTTTACATCAGGTGGTAGTGAAGCAGATAACTGGGCTATAAAAGGCGTGGCTTATGCAAACCAAGCTAAGGGTAAACATATTATAACTTCTAAGGTAGAACATCATGCAGTTCTACATACTTGTGAATATTTAGAGAAAAAGGGATATGAAGTTACTTATGTTGATGTAGATGAATTTGGAATGGTTAATCCTAAAGACGTGGAAGATGCAATTAGAGAAGATACAATATTAATAACAATAATGTATGCTAATAATGAAGTTGGTACAATAATGCCAATAAAAGAAATTGGTGAAATTGCAAAAGCCCACAATATATATTTTCACACAGATGCAGTCCAAGTTGTGGGAGTTTTAGATATAGATGTAAAAGAGTTAAACATTGATTTATTATCTATGTCAGCACATAAATTACATGGACCTAAGGGTATAGGTGCCCTATATATAAAACGTGGAGTTAAGATAGATAGCCTGATAATAGGTGGAGGCCAAGAAAAATCAAGAAGAGCAGGAACAGAAAATTTAGCTGGTATAGTTGGAATGGCTAAGGCACTAGAACTTGCTTATAGTGATAATACTGAAAGAAATATAAGGTTAATAGAAAAGAGAGATTTATTAATTAATAAAATCATGGAAGCAATACCACATACAAAGTTAAACGGACATCCAGAAAAAAGACTTCCAGGAAATGTTAATGTTAGTATTAGATTTATTGAAGGTGAAGGAATGCTACTTAGCTTAGATATGATGGGAATAGCAGCATCAAGTGGTTCTGCTTGTACATCAGGTAGTTTAGACCCTTCTCATGTACTACTAGCAATGGGGCTTACACATGAAATAGCCCATGGTTCATTAAGACTTTCTATTAGTGAAGAAAACACTATTGAAGATATAGATTATGTAGTAAAGACATTGGCTAAGGCTGTAGAAAGATTAAGACTTATGTCACCACTATATGAAGATTTTATTAAGGGGGAATAATTATGATGTATTCAGAAGCAGTTATGGATCATTTTACTAATCCAAGAAATGTTGGAGAATTAGAAAATGCAGATGGTATAGGTGAAGTTGGTAACCCAAAATGTGGAGATATAATGAAGATGTATCTTAAAATAAATGGAGATGTAATAGAAGATGTTAAGTTCAAAACTTTTGGATGTGGATCTGCTATAGCATCATCAAGTATGGTAACTGAATTAATAAAAGGAAAAACTATACAAGAAGCTATGAAAATTTCAAATCAAGATGTAGCAGAAGAATTAGGTGGATTACCACCAGTGAAAATGCATTGTTCAGTTTTAGCAGAACAAGCTATAAAATCTGCATTACAAGATTATTCGCATAAAACAGGAATAAAAATTGAAGGTTTAGAAGATTTCGATTTTACAGAACCTGAACATTAATAAAATTTTAGAATATGGTAATAATGGGTAGCTATATGCTATCCATTATTTTTTTGTTGGAGATATTTCCATAGAATAAGCTAAAGTGTAAGAAACATGAAAATAAGAAGAGTTTTATGGGATAAATACATTAAAAGTCTAGTAAATTATGCAGAAATTGAGTAAAATATCTTATATGAATAAAATTGATAAAAGAGGGGGATGTCCATGGCTATGGGAGAGTTATCTACATATTTATACAAGCTTACAAAGTTATTAGTATTATTACTTTTGACCCTTTCATCCTATTATTTAATAAATATAGGAAATAATTATGTTGATGAGAATAAGAAAATAAAATTAAATACAAGAAAGATTATTCCAGTAATAGGAGCTTTCTTTGTCTTGTTTTTAATCAATAAGTTATTTAAAAGATATGGAATATTATCAGATATGTTCTATACAATGATTTTATCAGTCATAGTAGCATATCTATTAAATCCAATAGTAAACTTTTTAACCAAAAAAGGTGTAAAAAATAGGGTTTTTGCAGTACTTATTGTATATCTTTTAATATTAGGTCTAATAGTTTTGTTTGCCTTTACAATTATACCTAGATCAAGTAAAGAATTAGGCCAATTTATACTTAGTGTACCTGATTCTATGAATGACTTATCAAAGATGTTTAATAATGTTATAAATAAGTACGAAGAGATGGTTGGCGATATGCCATTTATAACAGATAATATCTTAAAGGCAGCTAAAAATACCATAGCAGGATTTGAAACTGTATTAATAAATCTAATCAAATCTACAGTTACAGGATTGTCAGGATTTTTAACAAAGGCAGTATCCTTAATACTAACACCAATCTTAACTTTTTACTTTCTAGTTGATAAGGATCAGTTTTTAGGTACTATAGCAAAGAGTATACCTGAAAGATATGAAGAAGACTCAAAAAAATTATACAAGGAAATAAATGAGTCCCTATCTAATTTTGTTAGGGGAAGACTTTTAATGGCAGTATTTGTTGGTGTATCTACAACCATATTGCTTTCGGTTTTAGGTGTGGGTTTTGCAGTTCCAATAGGTTTCATAACTGGTTTTGCAGATATAGTACCCTATATAGGACCATTTTTAGGATTTATTCCAGCTGTGCTATTTGCTTTTTTGGTTTCTCCAATAAAGGCTGTATGGGTGTCCATCGCATTTGTTCTTATCCAATGGGCAGAAAACAATCTAATAGCACCAAAGGTTATAGGTGAAACTACAGGACTTCATCCAATGGTAGTGTTACTTGCCATAGTTATAGGTGGTGGAATGTTTGGAGTAATGGGAATGATATTCTCAGTTCCAGTAATTGCAATTTTAGTTGTAATCTTTAAATTTGCTAAAGAAAAGATGGAAAAAGCAAAAACAAACCTATAAAAATTGACAAAAAAAAATTAATTAAATATAATTTTGTAATATAAAGCATATAAATTCTTAAGAGAATTATTATATATTGAAAGGAGTATTTTATGAGAAAGTTAGGACTACATGAAATAAGAGAAGAGTATTTGAGATTTTTTGAAGCAAAAGGACATTTGAGGTTACCTAGTTTTTCATTAGTGCCACAAAATGATAAGTCTTTATTATTAATAGGAGCAGGCATGGCTCCACTTAAAAAATATTTTACAGGAGAGGCAGTACCACCTCAAAGTAGGATTGTAGACTGTCAAAAATGTATAAGGACAGGAGATATTGAAAATGTTGGTATAACAGCAAGACACGGAACTTTCTTTGAAATGCTTGGAAATTTTTCTTTTGGAGATTACTTTAAAGAGGAAGCTATTGCTTGGGCATGGGAATTTTTAACTAAAAATTTAGAGATAACGCCAGAAGACATATGGGTTACAGTATACTTAGATGATGATGAAGCCGAAAAAATTTGGCATGAACAAATTGGTATTCCAATGGAGAAAATCGTAAGGCTGGGAAAAGAAGATAACTTCTGGGAATTAGAAGTAGGACCATCTGGACCTTGTTCTGAAATCTATGTAGATAGAGGAGAAGCTATGGGATGTGGTCATAAAGACTGTAAACCAGGTTGTGACTGTGATAGATATTTAGAAGTTTGGAACCTAGTATTTACTCAGTTTGATAAGGATACAGAAGGCAACTATAATCCACTACCAAATCCCAATATAGATACAGGTATGGGACTTGAGAGAATAGCAGCTTATATAGAAGGCGTAGAATCCATTTTTGAAATAAAAGCTATAAGAAGTATTTTAAATAAGATTGAAGCTATTTCAGGTAAAAATTATGGAGATAATGATATAGATGATATATCTATGAGAATAATAACAGATCATGCTCGTGCTATGACTTTCTTAGTTTCTGATAAGGTTGTGCCAAGTAATGAAGGTAGGGGCTATGTTTTAAGAAGGCTTATTAGAAGGGCTGCAAGACATGGAAAACTTTTAGGGATAAAGGGAGCATTTTTGGGAGAGATTATATCTGAAGTTATAGATTCTTGGAAGGTTGAGTATAAAGAGCTTGAAGAAAACAAAGAACAGATAAAGAAAATAATAAGAATAGAAGAAGAGAAATTTCAAGAAACAATAGATCAAGGATTATCAATACTAAAAGAGTATATGGACTATATGGCAGAAAATAAGGAATTGATATTAGATGGTTATAAGGCATTTAAGTTATATGACACTTATGGTTTTCCACTTGATTTAACAAAGGAAATCTTGATTGAAAGTAATTTAAAAGTAGATGAAGAAGAATTTGAAAACAATATGGAAAAACAAAGAGAGATGGCAAGAAGTGCAAGAAACACTGGAGATTCAGGTTGGATTAGTAATGAAGATGTAAAAATGTATAAGGATCATAAAACTGAATTTAAAGGATACAAAGAGCTTGAAGTGGAATCAAAGATACTTGGAGTTTATAAGGATGGAGAGGAAATAAAATCCTTAAATGAGGGAGACAAGGGTACAATTATACTTGAAGAATCATCTTTTTATGCAGAAAGTGGTGGGCAGGTAGGAGATACTGGAATAATAGAAAATGATAAGGTAAGGGCAGTAGTTTTAGATACTAAAAACACTAAAAAAGGTCATAGACTTCATGTTGTTGAGATTGAAAGTGGGCAGTTAGAGATAGATGATAAGGTAAGTGTGAAAGTTGATCAAGTTAGAAGAAACCTGATAAAGAGAAATCATACTGCCACACATCTTCTTCATAAAGCCTTGAAAGAAGTACTTGGAGATACAGTAAACCAAGCGGGTTCAGTGGTGGATAGTGATAGACTAAGATTTGACTTTACTCATGCAGAAGGAGTTACAAAGGAAGAACTTAGAAAAATAGAAAACAGGGTTAATGAAAAAATATTTGAGGCAATAGATGCAGTTATAATTGAAACTAATATGGATGATGCAAAAAAACTTGGAGCTATTGGCTTATTTGAAGATAAGTATGGAGATGTTGTAAGGGTCTTAAATATTGGAGGTTATTCAATAGAACTATGTGGTGGTACTCATGTTAAAAATACTGAAGAAATAGGAATTTTTAAAATAATTTCAGAGTCAGGTATATCTTCTGGAGTGAGAAGAATTGAAGCAGTTACAAGTAAGGGAGCTTACGAATACCTATTGAAGATAGATGGATATTTAGATCAAGTGGCAAATACTTTAAAATCTAATAGAACTAATTTTAGGGAAAGAGCCAAAACTTTAATGGATGAAAACCATGAATTATCTAAATCCATAGAATCATTAAATGGAAAACTTGCAGCAAATGCCAGTTTAGAACTTTTAAATAATATAAAAACTGTAGCAGGAATAAATTATATAGCTGAAAAAATAGATAATATGGATATGAAAGGTCTTAGAGACTTAAGTGACGAACTTAAAAACAAGATGGATTCTGGGGTAATTGTCCTAGCAGGTACAAAGGATGATAAATTATCTTTTGTTGTTACAAGTACAGAGGACCTAGTTAAAAAAGGAGTTCACTCAGGAAATATTATCAAGGAAATAGCAGGTATAACTGGTGGAAAAGGTGGAGGAAGACCAGATATGGCTCAAGCTGGTGGTAAGGATATAGCAAAATTGCAAGAAGCTTTAAACCATGTAAAAACTTTACTAGAAAAATAATAATCACTTAATAGAGATAAAGATATCTTTGTCTCTATTTTGATTTTATTATGTTATAATGTATTCAAGGAGGTAATATTATGGATAGAGAATTTGAAGAAACGATAAAATTTAATACACAAAAAGATAAAGAAAATATTCCAAAGGATATAATGTTTTCTGTTTATGAGTCTTTGCAAGAAAAGGGATATGACCCAATTAATCAACTCATAGGTTATATATTATCAGGTGATCCTACTTATATTACATCTTATAAAGAGGCAAGGTCCTTGATATGTAAAATTGAAAGAGATGAACTTTTAGAAGAATTAATAAATTTTTATTTAGAAAATAAAAAATAAAAACTAGCCATAGACCTATTATGGGTCTATGGAATAACAAAATTAAGGTTATTACATTAGTCGTAAGTATAATGTAATTATATTTAGGATTAATGGCTATGTATTCAAATTAGTATCATTGATTATTCACAAAATGAAATAAAGATTATTTAAGAATTATAAAAAGGGTATAAGTATATTAGGTTCTTATACTGAGAATTTGGAGAGATGTAATGTATAGAATATTAGGACTAGATGTTGGAGATAAAACTATAGGTATAGCTGTTTCAGACTTACTTCATTTGACAGCTCAAGGTATAACAACAATAAGAAGAACTAACGAAAAGGCAGATTTAGAGGAGTTAAATAAACTTATAGTTGAATATAATCCTAAAATAATAGTAGTGGGTCTTCCAAAGAATATGAATGGAAGTATAGGGTTTCAAGGAGAGAAAACTCAAGATTTTGCTGAGAAAGTGCGCAAAAAATTTGATATAGAAATAGTTTTTGAAGATGAAAGACTTACAACTATGGCAGCAGAAAAAATGCTTATATCAGGAGATGTGAGTAGAAAAAATAGAAAAAAAGTAATAGATAAGGTAGCGGCCACTTACATATTACAAACATATTTAGATAGAAAAGGAAGGTTAAATATATGAATGAAATAATAAAGTTAACAAATGAAGATGGAGTAGAAGAATCTTTTGAATTAGTAGCTACATTTGGACTGGATGACGATAATTATGTAGCCCTACTACCAGTAGATGATGAAGAACAACTTATTTTGATGTTAAAAATAGTAGAAGAAGATGACAGTGAAGATGTAACTTTAATTGGAATAGAAGACGAAGATGAGTTAAACGATGTTATTGATGCGTTTGAAGAGCTAGAAATGGAAGAAGAATAAGAAGAAATTGACTTTTATTAGAAAAAATAGTATTCTAATATTTAGAATCATAGTCGGGTGAATACAATGAAATTAAAAAATAGTGAAATAAAGAAAAAACTTCATGAAGAAGGTTATAAGTTTACTAAACAAAGAGAAGCCATATTTGATGTTATGGTGGATAATTTAGATAAACATTTGAGTTGCGATGACATTTTTGACTGTCTAAAAGATAATTATCCAGAGATAGGAATAGCAACAGTATATAGGACGATACAGCTGTTTGAAAAAATAGGCTTAGTTCATAAAGTGGATTTTGATGATGGATTTAGTAGATACGAGATCAGTACTGAAACTGATGGACATAATCATCACCATTTAATTTGTGTAAAATGCGGAAAAGTAATGGAAGTGAAACTTGATTTATTAGAGACTTTAGAAGAGGAAATAGAAAAGACGGGTCAATTTAGTATATTGGATCATAATGTAAAATTTTATGGACATTGTAGTGAATGTAAAGAATAATCCCTTTTTGTATAGGGATTTTATTTTTGTAAAAAATAAAAGAATATAAAAAATAAAAAAGTAAATTAGGCTGATAAACAGTCATAAAATAGATTGATAATAAAATTGAACTATGAAAATTGAAAATTTAAGAAAGGAAGAAATATTTTGAATAAGAACGGAAATTTAAAGGTAATACCTTTAGGAGGTTGGGGAGAAGTAGGAAAAAACTTAACAGTACTTGAATATAATAACGAGATTATAATAATAGACTGTGGTTTAAGCTTCCCAGAAGAAGAGATGTTAGGTATAGATGTAGTAATACCTGATATGACATATTTAATTAGAAATAAAAAGAAGATAAAAGGGTTATTAATAACTCATGGACATGAGGACCATATAGGTGGTATACCTTATTTACTAAAAGAAATAGATGTACCAATATATGGTACTAAGTTAACTTTAGGACTACTTGAAACAAAATTTAGGGAGCATAGAATTAAAAAAGCTGACTTAAACATTGTTAACTTTGGTGATAAAATTAAACTTGGAAAATTTGAAGCAGAATTTATTAAGGTTGGGCATAGTATACCAGATAGTGCAGGTTTAGCTGTTAAGACTCCAGTTGGAATCTTAGTATCAACAGGAGATTTTAAAATCGACCATACACCAGTGGATGGTGAAATTATCGATTTAAATAGATTTTCTGAACTTGGAAAAGAAGGTGTCTTAGTACTTATGTCAGATAGTACTAACGCTGAAAGACCAGGATATACAAAGAGTGAAAAAACAGTTGGAGAAACTTTTGATAATATATTTGGAAAACACAAGGGCAGGATAATAGTTGCTACTTTTGCATCAAATATTCATAGAATACAACAGATAATAGATGCATCAGAATCAAATGGAAGAAAGGTAATTTTATCTGGAAGGTCCATGTTAAATAACACTAAAGTAGCACAAGAATTGGGCTATTTAGATGTTAAAGATGGAACAATAATCGATTTAAATGATTTAAATAAATATAGAAGTGATGAGATAACTTTCATAATGACTGGAAGTCAAGGTGAGCCTATGGCAGCCCTATCAAGGATATCTGCATCAGATCATAAAAGAATTCAATTAGAAGCAAATGATTTAGTAATACTTTCAGCTACACCAATACCTGGTAATGAAAAAACAGTTGGAAAGGTTATTAATAATTTAGTAGAAAAAGGCATTAAGGTTATAAATCATACTTCGCAAAATGTCCATGTTTCAGGACATGCTTCTCAAGAAGAATTAAAACTTATGCTTAGCCTAGTAAAACCAAAATACTTTATACCTATGCATGGTGAGGCTAGACAGTTAAATACTCATAAAGAGTTAGCTATAGAGCTTGGAGTACCAAATGAAAACATATTTGTACTTGAAAATGGACTATCTGTAGAGTTTGGTAAAGATGGCGGAAGAATAGGAAATAAAGTTCCAGCAGGTAATGTATTAGTTGATGGATTAGGTGTTGGAGATGTTGGTAATATAGTATTAAGAGATAGAAAACATCTTTCAGAAGATGGACTTATAGTAGTTGTTGTATCTATAAGCAAAGAAGATGGAGCTATTATTTCAGGTCCAGATTTAATCTCTAGAGGATTTGTTTATGTTAGAGAATCAGAGGATTTATTGAAATCAGCTAAAAAAGTAGTTGATGATGTATTAAAAGACTGTGAAGAAAATAATATAACAGATTGGGCAACACTGAAGTTTAGAATTAGAAATTCACTTAGAAATTATTTGTATGACAATATAAAAAGAAACCCTATGATTCTTCCAATAATAATGGAAGTTTAGTGAAAAACCCTAGTATAGATTTATACTAGGGTTTTTGTTATAATTAAATAAGATTATAGATGAGAGGGGGATAAAATTGGGAATACTAGCAGATTTAGTAAAGTATTTAGGAATATTATTTATAGGGGCTCTAATAGGTTATAATGACCTAGTAAAAGGTAAATTAGCTGACAACTTGGGAACTATTCAAGATGTTTGTTTACTATTTTTATTGTTTACAATGGGGATTAGCATTGGATTAAATAAAGAAGTAGTAGATAATTTGCTTGGACTTGGACTTAAAGCTTTAGTAATAAGTGTATGTACAATTGTATTTAGTATAATAGCTGTAAGACTTGTAAAAAGATTTGTTCAAACAAAGGGGGATACTAATGAGTTTTAAAATTTTCTTAGCAGTAATACTTGGGGGATTATCGGGTCATTTTTTTGTACCAGCGAGTGTATCGGGTAGTTTAGGAACTATAGCAGATATAGGGTTGTTAGTATTGTTATTCTTTGTTGGAATAGATATAGGTAAGCAAAAGGGAATACTAAATACAGTTAGAAGTATGGGGTTTAAAGTATTATTAGTGCCTTTAGCTACAATAATAGGTAGTGTTGTAGGTGGAATGGTAGCAAGCTTTTTTATAAATGTATCAATAGGAGAGGGAGGAGCTCTAGGTTCTGGCCTTGGATGGTATACTTTAAGTGCTACTATTTTAAGTAGGGAAGGCTTAGTTGCCTTAAGTGCCTTGGCATTCTTATCCAATGTTTTCAGGGAGGTAATAGGGCTTATAATAATGCCAACAGTTGCCAAAAAACTTGGATATTTAGAAGTTGTATCTATGGCAGGTGCCACAGCAATGGATACTTCACTTCCAATGATTTCTGCTACAACAGATGCTGAAACATCTATAATCGCGTTTGTATCAGGAGTAATTTGTACATCTAGTGTACCAATTATTTTGCCAATAATAATAAAAGTGTTTGGATAAAATAGAGGTGGAAATGTGAAAAAATTATTAGCTATTGTAGGGGTGCTAATTATAGTAGCCCTAATAATCTTTAATGGTAAAACAAAGGCTATAGATAAGGATAATCCAGTAGAAGTTAGTTTAAATATACCAGAACAAAGTTCTGTAAAAAATATAATAGATATTTTAGATGAAAATAATCTAATTAAAAGCAAATTTGTATTTAAGGTTAAATTAAAACAAACTGGACAATCTTCCAACCTAAAGGCTGGAAACTATACCTTAACAACAGGTATGAATATGAATCAAATAATTGATAAGCTTGTTGAAGGACCAGATAAGGAAGTTGTCAAATTTACAATACCAGAAGGTTATGAAATAAGACAAATAGCAGATAGATTAAGTGATCTTGAACTTGTTGATAGAGAAGAATTTATATCACTTACAAATGATAAGTCAAACTTTGAGGAAAAATTTGATTTCTTAAAACAATTAAATGATGGACAAGGTTTGGAAGGATTTTTATATCCTGCAACCTATGAAGTTTTTCAAAATGAGGGTGCAGAAAGTATTATAAATAGAATGTTATCAGCATTTGAAAATATTTATAATAAGGAAATAAAAGAGTATTTAGCAAAAAATGAGCTAGACTTAAATGAATTAATCACTTTATCTTCGATAATAGAAAGAGAAGGTAAGTTAGATAGGGAAAGACCTATTATGGCAAGTGTATTTTATAATAGAATGGAAAAAAATATGAAGCTTCAATCTTGTGCTACAGTGCAATATATACTGGGAGAAAGAAAGGCTGTACTTTCCACAAAAGACACAAGAACACCTTCGTTATATAATACCTATCTTCATTATGGACTACCACCAGCACCTATAGCGTCGCCAGGAGAAGTATCCATACTTGCAGCAATATATCCTGATGATACAGATTATCTATTTTTTGTATTAACAGGAGAAGATGGAAGTCATACTTTTACTAAAACATTTGAGGAACATAGGAGTCATAAAAAATAAATTAGGGATGGTTGAATGAGTAGTAATATAAATGAAGATTTTATCGTGGAGTATATAAGAAGTTTAACTCCAAAAAGAGAAGGAATATTAGAAGAATTGGAAGAGTATGTATCAGAACATTTTGTACCAATAGTAGAACCAGAAGTAGCTCAATTATTAAGGGTGATTTTAAAATTGAAAAACCCTAAGGAGATACTGGAAGTTGGAACTGCTATTGGATACTCTTCAATAGTTATGGCAAGTACTCTTGATAGCTGTAAAATTACAACTATTGAAAGAAGAGAAGATATGATAGAACTTGCTAAGGAAAATATAGAAAAAGCAAAGATGTCAGACAGAATAAAGATTATATCAGGAGATGCCGAAGAAGTTTTGGATGAAATTGAAGGTAAGTATGATTTAATTTTTATGGATGCAGCTAAGGGACAATATATATCTTTTTTTGAAAAAGCAAAAAAATTACTAAATGAAAATGGACTTATAATATCTGATAATGTATTGTTTAAAGGTATGGTAGCTTCTGATGAATTAGTTATTAGACGTAAGAAAACAATAGTTAAAAGGCTTAGAAGTTATTTAGAGTATATAAATGATATAGAAGGTTTCACTTCTTGTATAATACCAATTGGAGATGGAGTAGCATTGACATTTAGAGAGGAGTAAGTATGAAGGATATAGAATTATTAGCCCCAGCAGGGGACTTGGAGAAATTAAAAACAGCCATAGATTATGGAGCTGATGCTGTATTTTTAGGTGGAGATAGTTTTGGGCTTAGAACTGCATCTAAAAACTTTAGCATGGATAAGATGAGAGAAGGTATAAAATATGCACATGATAGAGGAAGAAAAGTGCATGTTACTCTTAATATAATTCCTCATAATGAAGATTTTGAAGGTTTAGAAGAATATTTATTAGAACTTTATGATGCGGGAGTGGATGCAGTTCTTGTTGCTGATCCAGGTATATTTGCAGTTGTAAAAAGAGTTATACCAAATATGGAGATTCACTTAAGCACTCAAGCCAGTGCTACTAATTATGAAACTATAATGTTTTGGTACAATATGGGAGTTAAGAGAGTAGTTTTAGCTAGGGAATTATCCCTAAAAGAAATAAAAGAAATAACTTCCAAGATACCAGAAGATTTAGAAATAGAAGCATTTGTCCATGGAGCTATGTGTATATCGCACTCAGGAAGATGTCTTTTAAGTAATTATATGACGGGAAGAGATGCAAATAGGGGTGATTGTGCCCATGCTTGTAGATTTAAATATAACTTGGTTGAAGAAAAAAGACCAGGAGAATTTTTCCCAGTCTATGAAGATGAAAATGGAACTTTTATAATGAATTCAAAAGACCTTTGTATGATTGAGTATATAAAGGAACTAGCAGAAGCTGGTATAGATAGCTTTAAAATAGAGGGAAGAGTAAAATCAGCCTATTATGTAGCTACAGTTGTTAGGTCATATAGAATGGCAATAGACAAGTACTATCAAGATGGAGATAAGTATCAGTATGAGCAAAAATGGTTGGATGAGATAAAAAAAGCTAGTTATAGGGATTTTACAAGTGGATTTTATTTTGATAAACCAGAAGGAGATGCACAGCTTTATGGTAGCACATCTTATATAAGAGAGTATGATTTTGCAGGACTTGTTTTAGATTATGATAAGGAAACTAAAATAGCTACTATAGAACAGAGAAATAGAATTTTTCTTGGAGATGAGATAGAAGTATTTGGTCCAAACAAGGACTTCTTTGTTCAAAAGATAGAAAAAATGACTGATGATAAAGGCAGGGACATAGAAGTAGCACCTCATGCACAGCAGATAATAAAGATAGAGATGAAGGAAGATGTTGTGGCAAGAAGCATGATTAGAAAACCTAGAAAGGATGATTAGTTTGGATAATAGACCTTTAGTTATAGGTATAACAGGAGGAACAGGATCTGGTAAATCTACTGTTACTAAAAAAGTTATAAAGGCTATAAATGAAAAAGATATAGCTATGGTAGAACAAGATTCTTATTACAAAGACCAGTCTGATATTAGTTTTGAAGAGAGAGTAAAGACTAACTATGACCATCCATTTGCTTTTGACAATGAATTACTTGCAAAGCATATACAGGATCTTATAGATAGGAAATCTATAGAAAAACCCATATATGATTTCGAAAAGCACACTAGGAAAAAAGATACAACTTTGATAGAATCGAGAGATATTATTATAGTTGAAGGTATCTTAATATTATTTGATGAAAAAATCAGGGACTTACTTGATATAAAAATCTTTGTAGATACAGATTCAGATGTTAGGGTTATAAGAAGGATACTTCGTGATATAAAGGACAGGGGTAGAACTCTTGATTCTGTTATAATGCAGTACATGGGTACTGTAAGACCAGCACATCTACAATTTGTAGAGCCAACTAAAAAGTTTGCAGACATTATAATACCAGAAGGTGGATTTAATGAAGTTGCAATAGATATGTTAGTGACAAAGATAAATTCAATATTAAATGAAAATAATAAAGTAAAAAATGATGAATAAAAAAAGCACTTCCAAAGATTACTTGGGAGTGTTTTTCTTTATATATGGAGATATACTATAGTCCATATTATAGGTTTTATTTTTCAAAGGATAGTAAAATAAATCAGTGGCTAGCTTGTCAAAGGCTATTATTTTATCTATATTTTCATTTCTTAACTTATGATAGGATGAAAACTTATTTATAATGGGAAGACTAGACTTTTCTTTTATAGACCTAAGAAGTTTAAGACCCTCATCATTAGCTCCAAGAACTCTGATATAAGATGGATATATTTCATCAATCTGGACAAATGTGTTTTTTTTCAGGTTAAATAAAATATGTACTAAAACTCGTTTTATCCTAGATTTGGTATAGGTTTTTGAGATTGTATTATCTATCAGACTACCAAGATCCTTGTAGATTAGTGCATTGTTCATTAGCCTATTTAAAAGGTCTTGAGTTGAATCCATTATATCTTCTGGTTTTTCAAATCTAAGTTTAAAAAATATGAATTCTTCGTATTTTTCTAAACTATTAAAATCATCAAATTCATTATAAAAATCTTTCATAATATCTGTAGATTTCCTATCCATATGAGCTTGTATTTTGTCAAAAGAACCTTGCGTAGCCAGGTTTCTAATTCCAGTAGCAGACATGAAATCATGGCTTATATCAAGAGAATTATAAGCTGCACCCTGCCTAAGTAAAATATTTGGTTTTATTTTAGAATTACTTATTTTCATCGCCTTTAAATATTCTATAGCTAGGATATTATTAGATGAATTTAAAATATTGCCTAAATTATCATCAAAATAAATCTCAAGTGCCTTGCTTCTTGCAACTGGGTAGGAAAAATTTTCAGATAAAAATTTATTTAAGATAAACATAAATTCTTTGTTTGGGTTTGCTAAAATTTCTGCTATTTTTTGCAATAGGGGCAAATCATTTGATTCTGAACCAAAACATATATGGTCTACAATATTAAGGCCATTAAGAAGCCTAATAGCTCCATCTGCAAAGCTTTCTGCCCTCTGACTGGCATAGATGAAGGGTAACTCAATTACAAGGTCTATACCGTTTTCAAGGGCCATATTTGCCCTGGACCATTTATCCATAAAGGCAGGCTCACCTCTTTGCACAAAAGAACCGCTCATTACGGCTACTACATAGTTAGAACCAGTTATTTCTTTAGATTTTTCTATGTGATATTTGTGACCACTATGAAAGGGATTGTATTCACAAATTATTCCTAAAACAGACAAATTTACCAAACCTCCTTTTTCTTTGAGTATAACATATTGATTTTTAAAGATAAATATAATATTATATATGGTAGTGATTCAATAATAGGAGGGAAAACATGAAGATATTAATTATTAACTGCGGTAGTTCTTCTATAAAATATCAATTAATAGACATGAACGGTGAAATCGTTATGGCTAAGGGTTTAGTTGAGAGAATAGGAATAGAAGGATCAAGAATTAAACACGAAACAACTGGAAAAGATAAAGTGATTATAAATGATCCATTAGAAAACCATGGAGTTGCTTTAAAATATGTTTTAGATGCAATAGTAAGTCCAGAATATGGTGCAATAGCATCAATGGATGAAATATCTGCAGTAGGACACAGAGTAGTACATGGAGGAGAAAAATTCTCAACTTCTGTAATAATAGATGATGAAGTAATGACAGCTATAGAAGATTGTGTTGAGTTAGCACCATTACACAATCCACCAAACATAATGGGAATCAAAGCTTGTCAAGAATTAATGCCAAGCACACCAATGGTAGCTGTATTTGATACTGCTTTCCACCAAACTATGGAAGCTGATAGTTATATCTATCCAATACCATACAAATATTATGAAAAATATGCTATAAGAAGATACGGATTCCACGGAACTTCTCATAAATATGTAACTTATAAAGCTGCTGAATACCTAGGTAAAGATGTTAAAGATATAAATATCATAACATGCCATTTAGGAAACGGTTCAAGCTTATGTGGTGTTAAAGGTGGAGAATCTAAAGATACAAACATGGGATTCACTCCATTAGCAGGATTACCAATGGGAACTAGATCAGGAAACATTGACCCAGCTATATTAACATTTTTAATGGAAAAAGAAAATATCAGCTATGAAGAAATGAACGAAATACTTAACAAAGAATCAGGAGTATTAGGAGTTTCAGGAATCAGTAGTGATTTTAGAGACTTAGAAATAGCTGCAGATGAAGGAAATGAAAGAGCAGAACTTGCACTTGAAATCTTTGAAAAAGGTGTTAAAAAATATATAGGAGCTTATATGGCAACTATAGGAAATATAGAAGCAATAGTATTCACTGCAGGAATTGGTGAAAACTCAGGATTCTTAAGAGAAAAAATCTGTCAAGGATTAGAATCTTTAGGAATTGAATTAGATAAAGAAGTAAATAAAGGCATCAGAGGAGAAGAGGCAGTAATCAGTTCAGCTAATAGTAAAATAAAAGTATTAGTTATACCAACTGATGAAGAACTTATGATAGCTCAAGAAACAGAAGCTTTAGTAAAATAGTAAAGCTTGACAAACTGTAGTCTGCCTTATATAATATTTTTGTTATGCTAAGAGGTGAAAATATGATAGTTGATTTAACTACTTTTTCTGAATCAACAGAAAAGTACTTTAGATTCACTGGTGAAATAGATCAATCAGAGATGAAATTTCTAGATAGAGAAATAAAGTTTGATGAGACTATTGAGTATGAGGCAGAATTTTTTGTCTTAGATGATGGATATATAGAAATGCTTTTAAAACTTGATATGGCTTATACTGAGCCATGTGATAGATGTTTAAAAGACACTGAAAATATCCAAAACATACAATTATCTGGAAGATTAATAGAGGGAACAGAAGAAGATCATTATGAAGAAGGTATGGAAAACCTAGTCTTTTATCAAAATGATAAATTTGATTTAGGTGAGTATATAAAAACTCAAATAATGATATCTTTACCTATGAAAACTATATGTGATGAAGATTGTAAAGGTTTATGTAGTGGTTGTGGAACAAACTTAAACGACAGTACATGTAACTGTATCGAACATACTATTGATCCAAGGTTATTAGATTTACAGAAATTTTTTCCTAAAGAGTAAGGAGGTGTTTCACGATGGCAGTACCTAAGAGACGAACTTCAAGAACTAAAAAGAACCAAAGAAGAGCTTCTTCATATAAATTACCAAAAGTGACTATAGGAGAATGTCCTCAATGTCATGAAGCTAAATTACCACACAGAGTATGTAAAGCTTGTGGTCATTATGATGGAAAAGAAGTGAAAGTTGTTGAATAATTAAAAGATAGTGTGGCCACTATCTTTTTTTGTTTTTTAAATTTAATAAATATGATAACATATACATAATAATATTTAGGAGGCAAATATGAATATAATTGTAGACCTTATGGGTAGCGATAAAGGTGATGAAGAACTGTTAGTAGGCGCACTTAAAGCCAAAGAAGAGTATGGAATAGATTTAACTTTAGTTGGAAATGAGAAAACTATACTAGATTATTTAAACAAGACTAATTATAATAGTAAGGGAATATCTATTGTAAATGCTAGTGAGACTATAACTAATGAAGATAATCCTGTTATGGCCATTAGAAAGAAAAAAGAATCATCTATGGTAATAGCAGCCAATCTATTAAAAGAAGGCAAGGGAGATGGAGTAATATCAACTGGTAACACAGGGGCATTACTAGCTTCAGGTCTATTTATAGTTGGAAGAATAAAGGGAATAGATAGGGCAGCTATATCAGCACCTTATCCTACAAAAAAAGGATTTTCAATAATGCTTGATTCAGGTGCAAATGCAGATTGTAAACCAGAATACCTATTACAGTTTGCAAAGATGGGATCCATCTATGCAGAGAAATTATTAGGAGTTAAAAATCCTAAGGTTGGGCTTGTAAACATTGGATCAGAACAAGGTAAGGGAAATAAACTTACTTTAGAGACTTATGATTTATTAAAAAACTCAGATGTTAATTTCTATGGAAATATCGAATCTAGAGAACTTACAAGTGGAGAAGTAGATGTATTTGTATGTGATGGTTTTACTGGAAATATCATATTGAAGAATACAGAAGGTGTTGCTATGTATATATTTAGCATACTAAAGGGTAAGTTTATGAAAAATATGAGAACTAAGCTTGCAGCTCTTTTACTTAAAAAAGAACTTGGAGAGATAAAAGAATTGATGGACTATAGAGAGTATGGTGGAGCACCAATATTGGGAGTTAAAAAACCTTTATTTAAAGCTCATGGAAGTAGTGATAGTACTGCCTTTAAAAATGGCATTAAACAATTGATAGATTTCATAGAAAAGGATATAATTAAAGATATACAAGATACATTATAATTGGAGGTTAATTTAGTATGGAAATTTTAGACAAAATAAAGGAAATAATAGCTACACAATTCAACGTTGACGAGAGTGAATTGAAAGAGGAAACAACTTTTGCAGAAGATTTAAATGCAGATTCTATAGATTTAGTAAACTTAGTAATGAGTTTAGAAGATGAGTATGGTGTGGAAGTACAAGATGATGATGTAGAAAAGATAAAAACTATAGGAGATGCTGTAGATTATATAGAAAAGATAGTAGATTAGTAAATTGGAGACAATTTACTAATCTAATTTATGGGAGGATTTATGGATAAATTAAATAGTAATTTTAAAGAATTAGAATCCTGTTTAAATTATAGCTTCAAAGATAAATCTCTTTTAGAAACGGCATTAACACATAGCTCTTATGCAAATGAACATAAGATGCGACCTGTTGAAAATAACGAGAGGCTAGAGTTTCTAGGAGATAGTGTTGTAAATTTGATGGTTAGTCAATATCTATATAAAAAGTATCCGGAATATCCAGAGGGTGATTTGACAAAAATAAGGGCAATGATAGTTTGTGAATCATCATTAGCCTATGCAGCTAGAAAGATAGATCTAGGAAAGTATATTCTACTTGGTAAGGGTGAAAACCTAACTGGTGGTAGGGAGAGGGATTCTATATTAGCTGATACTTTGGAAGCTGTAACGGGTGCTATTTATATAGATAGTGACTTTAATACTACAAATAATTTACTTCTTAAAAAATTTAAGGGAGATGTTATAAAGGCATCTTTAAAGGGAACCTTATTTGTAGACTATAAAACAGAATTACAGGAAAGATTACAAAAAGATAAAAATATAAAAATTGACTATAAGGTATACAAAGAAGAAGGACCAGACCATGATAAGGTATTTTTTATAAAAATATGCTTAAATTCTAAAGAATTAGGTCGTGGTAAAGGAAAAAATAAAAAAGAGGCAGAACAAGACGCAGCTAAAAATGCTCTTCGAAATATGGAGGGGAAATAATGTTTAAGCAATATACAATTCCTATATTTGTACCTCACTTGGGATGTAATTATGATTGTGTGTTTTGTAATCAAGTTAGGATTACGGGTAAATCCACAACAGTGAGTGGGGCAGATGTAATTAGTACAATAGAAGAATACTTATCATATTTTGATAAGGCGGAAGATAGAAGGTTAGAGGTAGGCTTTTTTGGAGGAAGCTTTACAGGGATAGAGCCAAAAATCCAAGAAGAATTATTGTCCATAGCCTATGACTATAAGACAAAAGGTAAAATTCAAGGAATTAGATTATCTACTAGACCAGACTTTATAGATATGGAAACTATAGAAAGACTAAAAAAATATGGGGTAGATATAGTTGAACTTGGAGTCCAGTCCATGACTCAAGAAGTTCTAGATGCAGCTGGTAGAGGTCATAAGGTCAAAGATGTCTATGATGCAGCCAAGATGCTAAAAGATAATGGAATAGGACTAGGACTACAGATGATGGTTGGTCTTCCTAAAGATACTATAGAAAAAAGTAGACATACAGCTTTAGAGTTTATAAAAATGAAGCCAGAATGTGTTAGAATTTATCCAACCTTGGTAATAAAAGATACTCAACTTGAAAAATTATATTTAAGGGGTAAGTTTAAGCCAATAGACTTTAATACATCAATAGATGGTGTTTCAGATTTTCTAATGATGTTTGAATTAAATGACATAAATGTTATAAGGGTTGGACTTCAGCCCACAGATAATATGCAACTTGGCAAGGATATTGTGGCAGGACCATTTCATCCTTCTTATGGACAATTTGCACTTTCTAAGATATATCTAAAAATAATAGAAGAAGCTTTGGTTGGAGTTAAGACCAATGAAAAAAATCTTAAAATACTTGCTAATAACAAATATATATCAGCCATAGCAGGTCAAAAATCTTCTAATAAGAAGTATCTACTAGAAAAATATGGCTTTAAAAATGTAGTCTTTCAGGGAGCTGACATAGATAATAAGGATTTAATTTTAGAAATAGAAGATGTTCAGAAAGTATTGAAGTACAAAGAAAGTATAAAACTTTATTTAGATAAAAAGATAAAGACTTCTTAAATAAGAAGTCTTTAATAATGTATATAGGAGGTGTAGAAATGAGGTTAAAAGAAATTGAGTTAAAGGGATTTAAGTCTTTCTCAAATAAGACCAAGATAGAGTTTAAAAATGGTATAACAGCAGTAGTTGGACCAAATGGTAGTGGTAAGAGTAATATATCTGATGCAGTTAGATGGGTTTTAGGAGAGCAAAGTATAAAAACTTTAAGGGGCAATAAAATGGAGGATGTCATCTTTGCTGGAACCGATAATAAAAAACCTTTAGGATTTGCTGAAGTTACTATAACTTTTGATAATAAGTCTGGTCTCATTCCTATAGAGTATGAAGAGGTGGCAATAACTAGAAGGGTATTTAGATCAGGCGAATCTGAATATTTTTTAAATAAAAATTCTTGTAGATTAAAGGATATTAGGGAACTATTAATGGATACTGGGATTGGTAAGGAAGGATATTCAATAATAGGACAGGGTAGAATAGGTGAAATATTAAGTAATAACCCAGCTGATAGACGGGGAATCTTTGAAGAGGCAGCAGGAATAATAAAATATAAATCAAAAAAAGATGAGTCTGTTAAGAAACTTATTAAGACAGATGAAAATCTAGTTAGAATAAATGATTTGTTATCAGAACTTGAGCAGCAAGAGGGAAGCTTAAAAAGACAAGCTGATAAGGCTATTAAGTATAGGGAAAATTATGATGTACTTAAAAAACTTGAGATTAATTTATTAGTAAAAAATATAGCTGATTTAAAGAAAAGCTATGAAGTAATTAAATCAAAAGAATTAGAAACTCATAAAGAACTTGAATCTATCAACGGAAAGTATCAAGAACTAGAAGAGGAACTTGTAAGTTTTAAGGAAAATTTAAAGTTAAAAGAGTCTAGTTTTGAAGAAAGACATAATATAAACATTGAAAAGTCTAAAGATATAGATAAGCTTAAAAATGATATCAAAATTTTACAAGAGCAGATAAAATATATAGAGATAGATTTAAAGAGAATTGAAGATGAAGAAGAAATTCTAAAAAATACTATAAAGGACACAAGTTCTAAGATTCTAATAAATAATGATGAAATAGAGAAAAAAGAAAGATATCTAGAGGAAATCAGGCAGAAATTTGCAGATGAAAATAAATCTGCATCAGAATTATTTAGAGAAATAAGTGAGTTGGAAGAGTATATAGAAACTAGTAAAGATAGTACAATAACTATGTATAACAATATTTCAGATAAGAAATCTGAATTTAATAGTATAAAATCTTTATCTGAAAATATGAATCAAAGATTGGATCAACTTAGTAAATACATATTAGATGAAGAGGAAAAATTAAAGCTAGAATTAAATAATCAAACTAGATTAAATACAGAGTTGGAAGATAGTGATAAGAGTATTAATAGTCAAAATGAGAGTATTAAAAATTTAGAGATTGAGAAAAATAGGATAAATAGTGAACTTTTAGGGCTTGATAACAATTTAAATAAGTTAAGTTTATCAATTGAAAGAAATATATCCAGCTACAATGTCTATAAAAAAATGGAAGAATCTTATGAAGGTTATTATAAGGGTGTAAAAAATATTTTAAATATAGCAAAAAGAGATGAACTTATAAATACTTCTATTTTAGGGGTTGTTGCAGAGCTTATAAAGGTGAA
This sequence comes from uncultured Tissierellia bacterium, assembly GCA_946402705.1. Classification (GTDB taxonomy): domain Bacteria; phylum Bacillota; class Clostridia; order Tissierellales; family Tissierellaceae; genus CAMIXG01. The sequence goes on from CAMIXG010000002.1 coordinate 218,443, forward strand.
GGATGATTATGAACTAGCTATAACAACAGCTTTAGGCAGTAGTGCTCAGTTTATAGTTACTCCAGACCAAAGGGCTGCAAAAACTGTAATTAATAAACTGTATGAAACTAAGGGCGGTAGAGTTACTTGCTTGCCTTTGGATACAATAAAAGGAAAGAATATTTCTATTAATGAAAATGATAAGGCAGAGTTTAATGTAGTTGGAATCGCATCAGAACTTGTGGACTTTGATAAAAGCTATAAAAATATAATAGATAATTTACTAGGAAAAACTGTAATAGTGAAGGATATGGACAGTGGGATAAGTCTATCAAATAAATATAAGAATTCAATGAGAATAGTGACTCTTAAGGGTAATGTTATTAATCCAGGAGGATCTATGACTGGTGGTAGTCAAAATCAAAGTGGAAGTAGTTTGCTTAGTAGAAAAAATCAAATAGAGAATATAGTTGAAGAAATTAAAAATGAAAAAAGTAGCAGGGAAGTTTTACTCAAAGATAGACAAGAAAAAATTGATAAGTTAGAAAAACTTGCAAGGGATTTTAATATTATAACTACAGAACTTAAAGAGTTAGAACTTAGCAAGGTAAGCTTAAACTCAAAATCTAATGTCCTATCAGAAGAAATAGTGAGGATTAAAAATACAATAGACAAGTATAAGTTAGAAATCTCTGAGTTAGAGCTTGGAAATAGTGAGTTTGTATCAAAAAGTCTTGGTTTAGAAAATAGCATTAAGGAGCTTGAGCTTAAATTAGAAGAAGTAAAAACTAATGTTAAAAATAAAAACCTAGAACTGATGGAGTTAAATAGTAGAAAAGAAGAAGAGTCCAAAAAGCTTACTGATAATAAAATCTCTATTAACAAGGTAGATAATGAGTTATCAAATCTGAAAAATTTAAATAAAGATTTGAGTGATAGGATTTTAGAACTTGAGAATAAGTTTGCAGAAAATAGTGATACAAAAGCAAATAAAACTAATGAACTATCTAGGGCAAATGAAAATATCTTAGAGCTAAACAAAGAAGTGAAGGTCAAGGAGATAGAGTTTACTAAGTTAAAGGACTTAGAAGTGGAGTTAAAGCAAAATATAGAAATAGAAGAGCAGAATATAGATAGTAAGGATAAGATACTTAAGGAAACTAGTATAAAAAAAGAAGAACTTTCTTCTAAGGCAAACGAAATTAACCTTAAAAAGGTAAAGGAAGAGATGGGCCTTGAGGCTAAGAATGAAGAGCTTTTAGACAAGTATGAGCTATCATTTGAGGAAGCGGAAACTTATATAGATAAAGATATAGATATTGAGGAGTCCAAGCCTGAGATAAAAAGGCTTAGAGATATAATATCTAAGCTAGGGACAGTAAATCTATCATCTATAGAAGAATATGAGCTTTTGGCAGAAAGATTAACATTTATAAAGGAACAAAGAGAAGATCTTTTAACTGCAAAATTAGACTTGGAAAAGGTAATACTTAAGATAGATAAAACCATGAAAGAAAAATTCAAGGAAGAGTTTTATAAGATAAATAAAAATTTTGAAGAAATATTTAAAATTTTATTTAATGGTGGACAGGCAAGTTTAGTTATAGAGAATGAAGATGATATATTAAACAGTGGTATAGAGATAAAGGCAATGCCACCAGGTAAAAAACTTCAAAATCTATCTTCTCTATCAGGGGGAGAAAGGTCTTTAATAGCAGTTTCACTGTTATTTGCTATATTAAAGATAAAACCTTCACCTTTTTGTATACTAGATGAAATTGATGCAGCATTAGATGAGGCTAATATAGGTAGATATACAAGCTATCTTAAAGATATAAGTGATAAAACTCAGTTTATAATAATAACACATAGAAAGAGAACTATGGAAATAGCAAATGTTCTATATGGAGTTACAATGGAAGAAGAGGGAATATCCAAATTAATATCAGTTGAATTAAAAGATTTTGAAGAAGAGGCTAGCTAGGAGGAAATTATGTTTAAGTGGATAAAGGATAAATTTTTCAAATCAGAAGAGGAAAATATAGAAGAGTTGGAAGCTGATAATTTAGAAGAAGAGTCAGAAGAACTAAAAAGACAAGAAGAGTTGGAAGCTCAAAGAAAACAAGAAGAAGAGTCAGAAGAACTAAAAAGACAAGAAGAGTTAGAAACTCAAAGAAAACAAGAAGAAACAGAAGAACTAAAAAGACAAGAAGAGTTAGAAACTCATAGGAAGCAAGAAGAAGCAGAAGAATTAAAAAGACAAGAAGAGTTAGAAGCTCAAAGAAAGCAAGAAGAAGCAGAAGAGCTAAAAAGACAAGAAGAGTTAGAAGCTCAAAGAAAGCAAGAAGAAGCAGAAGAGCT
>CAMIXG010000003.1 GCA_946402705.1 uncultured Tissierellia bacterium
TTCAGTGGCATATGAGATTTACTCCACAACACAGTAACCGGTTTGCTCAGGATTCTAACCTGATTCCAATTATTAAATACTCTATTAAATTTTAATCTTACAAGGCTCATTATATACTAAATTCTATTAATTTTCAAAACATTTCTTGTATTTATAATATTTTATTTACAAAAATCATTTTTACATCAGATATTCTTATAGATGAAACTTTATATAAGTGATTTTTTGTAAAATTTTATTTGTATCTTAAAATATAGTCAATTAGTATATATTTATATAATAATATTGCTTTTTGAAAATAGTTTTCCCAGATAATAAAAGTGGATTTAAAAAATAGTAAATGGATTAAAATCCATCTACTATTTTTATCAAGTATCATTTTTTAGCTTATTTAGTTTCAAATGATTACTTATTCAAATTTACTGTCTCTACTCTTCCTTAACTTCCTCTATGAATTCTTTCAATACTATAAAATTACTTAGCTATTTTTCCTAACTCTAGCAACTTTTCAAGTTTTTCTGAATCCTTAGCTATTACTTCCTTCGCATCATATCTCATATCATCACTGTATTCTTTTACTAACTTTTTACCAGTTTCTATATCTTTTAAAAGAATAGCCTCATCCACTTTTTTCATAAAGTCATCCACGCTTTTGTTTATATCAGCTATTTTGTTTTCTAATTCTTCAATTGCCTTATCTGTATCTTTATCTCTAAGTTCTTCTGGAAGTTTTTTGTAGTCCTCAATCATTTTTTCATCTTCTTTAACATCAGATAAATATTTGTTCGATTTTTCTTGTATTTTCAAATTTAAACTTTCAAACTCAATTCTTCCATCCATATACATAACAAGTTTACCAATTTTATTCTCTTTATTACTATCTTTCAATACTGTTATTTTATATGGTAAAGCTTTATCTGCCCCATCTTTTCCTTTGATTTCATCAAATAAATCAGATGACATATATGTTCTAAATGTTATATTTTCTTCTGTTACTTCTACTTCTAACTTATAACCATTCTTTACATTATAATTATTATTAAAGTGATCATTTACTTCCGATAATGTCGCAACCTTTTGTACGGTTGTCCCTTCTTTACTTCCAGGCTCTATTATTGACTTCACTCTAAATCTTATTGAATCTGCACTTTTTATTCCAAAAATATTTTTCACTTTTAAAACTTTAACTGCTGGTTCTATTGGTGTTGCATCTATTATCAATTTTCCTTTGATTTGTATTTCTTTTTCTACTTCTAAATCTCCTACTAATTTTAAGCTTATTTCTCTTAAATCATTATTTATCTTAAAATCATTTGTTATTTCTTTTATTAAAGTAGAGTTTTCATTCTTCCAGTTACTTCCCTTTAAGTTTCCATCCCAAATATATTTTGCATCTTTATATATGATAGATTTTACGCTTTCTCCATTATCTACCCTATACATAGCACCTAAATATCTTGCTAAGTCATCCATCACTACCTTAGTATTTTCTGCTTTTATATTTTTATACTCAACATTAACTCCATTTTCTAATATTTCCATACCACTATATTTATAGTCATATTTTGGAGTATATTCATAATCCTTAGACTTAGACAATACTTCGTCTAGTTTTTCTTTTGCTTGTTCTTTGTCTTTTTTATTTTTCTCTTCTTCTAACTCAATCTTATCTTGTCCATAAGCTATTTTAAAAATTTTATCTTCTTTCTTGTTAGTTCCTTTTAATACTGTTACTCTATATGGAGCTGTTTTATCTGCTCCATCTTTTTCTTTTATTTCATTAAATAACTCTTCTGTCATGTATGTTCTAAACACTAGCTCATTATCAAGTATTTCAGCTTCTAATTTATATCCACCTTTAGTTGTATAACTATTATTAAAATGAGTATTTACTTCTTCTAGTGTTGCTAATTTTTGCGCTGTTCCACTTTCATTCATTAGTGATTTAACCATAAAGTTTAAGTTACTTACATCTGTAAGCCCAAATATATCTTCTGATTTTAATACTTTAATTAGCTTATCTTCTTCTAACTGTTTTATCTTGGCTTCTAAGTCCACTAATTTTTCTTCTAAGTGCTTTGATATTAATTTCTTCTGATTATCTGTTAGATTAGTGTACTCTTTTCTAGCATCTTCAACTTCTTGCTTATTTTCTATCTTTACATCTTCTAACTCTGGCAATTTTTTTATAATATCAGCAACTTTATCTGCTATAGTTTTATCTGTTTCCTCTTCTGATTCTAAGTCTTTAAGTTTTCCTTTTATTATCTTTATAGATTCTGACAAGTGATTTTTTAGTTCACTATCATTTAAATTGTTTATCTTTCTCTCTGTTTCTTCAATTGTCTTATTAGTTTCAGCTATATCTATTTTACTTGCCATAGCTACTGAATACCCCATCATACTTACTGCTAATAATAATGACAGACTTCTTTTAAGCTTATTACTTACCATTATTTGTTACCTCCCCTAATTAAACTCTCATTAATATCTAGTATTCCATCAATATCTAGTATTTTATTAATTATGTCTAATCCTGAGTTGATATCATGTATAGCCCTATCTCTATCTGTTATTTTTTGTAACTTTATTTCTATTATTATACTTATGCTTTCATTTTCTCTAACTGTAAACTGTCCAGATGGGCTTATATCTTCAGTTTGCACATTTATAGCATATGAATAATCTCCTGGAGCTGATCTAAATAAATAATTAGAGTGCACTGGTTTAATTATTTCTCCATTTTCATTTTCTAATTTTATATAAATATCTTCTATTAACTCTCCAGTATCAATATCTCTAACCTCTATTACAATTACTCCAACTGCATCATCTTTAATGTCTTCAAATCCAATACTATCTCCATCTATTTTTAAAATTATATTTTCACTAAAGCTCATTAATTTGTTATTCCCAAATCTTACATTCACTTTTCCACTATTATTTGATTTAAAGTTTAATTGAAAAGATGTTTTTCTACTTTCTTCTAATATTAGATTTATATCATTTTTGCTTTCAATATCAAAAGATCCTACTGTACCATTTAGTTTAATATTTTCACCTAATGATTTTATTGTGATTTCATTTACTGATGACTTCTTACTTACTATTACACTAGCATTTGAAGTATCTATAGTTACCTTATTAAATTCTCCATCTAATACAACTTCTTTTAGATGAGTACCTCTAACTACTGCATTGCCATTTGCATCTGGTTTAACAGTTATTTTTTCTTTTTCTTCTGGTTTTGGTGTAGGTGTTTCTTTGTCGTTGTCATTATTTCCTGTATTTCCACCTGAACTACTTGATCCTCCACCACCTCCGCCTCCAGAAGAGCCTTTATCTTTCTTATCATCACTTTTTATTTCTGGTTTTTTATCTTCTATTTTTTTACTATTGTCAATTTTAGTATCTTTTGTTATGATTTCAGAGTCTTTAGCAGCCTCTCCTACATATACAACCAATACCTTTCCTTCTCCACTTATATCTGCCTTAGTTTTTAAATCTACCTTGTTTATTTGAGAAGTTTTATCAACATTTATCTTAGTCTTACCTAAATTATTACTTACTAAAACATCATTCACTTTAGAGCCATTTTCTAGTACTAATTCTCCACCAGCTCTAACCAATACTCTCCCTGTAACTTCAACACCATTTAATACAATTTTATCAAGGTTTACACCTTCAGCCAGTATTAAATCTCCATCTATTTTAATGGATTTCAACTCAACATTTGGCGAGTTAATTAATAGATTACCCTTTATATTTTTTTCATATAATCCAGCTTTAGTTACATACTCTCCTACGATTTCATTCATAAGACTTGCAAACTCTGCTCTGCTTATATTGCCCTTTGGGTTTATTTTTCCGTCATTTCCTTTTAGATAGCCATTCTTTATAAGTCCACTTATTTCTTTTGATGCCCAATCTGCAACTATTTTTCCATCCTTAAAACCTAATTGTTCATTTGTATCATCACTAATAGCTAAAGCTCTAGCAACTATAACAAAGGTTTCCTGCCTGCTTATATCTGCATTAGGGTTCAAACTTCCATTTGAGCCTTGTAGCAGCTTTGCTTCTACACCCTTGGCAAGTTCATTATAATACCATTTACTAGAGTCTACATCCTTAAAATTACTCAAATCAGCCTTTTTTTCCGTTCCTAAGGCTCTGTTTAGTATTGTTACAAGTTCTGCTCTAGTTAGATTACCTTGGGCATTTATCTTGCCATTATTACCTTGAAGTAATCCATTACTTATAGCTTTTTCAATTGGCACTTTTGACCAATTCTCTGGCATATCTGAAAACTTTTCAGCCTTTGCACTACTGGTAAACATGATGCTTACCATAATAGTGAATATCAATGCCAAACTAATATTTTTCTTCAACTTCTTTCACTCCTTATAGTTTATTTTCATAATTATGCATCGATATTAACTGTCATAGATATATCTTATCATATATTTGTTTACATTTGTCAAAACTATCTAAATTTTTAAGTCATTTCAGAAAATATTTACAAATGAGAATATAGTTTTATGTGTGAATTATATTGTTGGATATATATTGGGAGAATTACAAATCCTCCCCTACAAATGGATGTTTGTACGATTTTGGGATTTGATTTATTTGAAGATATTTATAAATAAAAATATGATTTTATGTATTAATTATCTTATTGGATATATAATGGGAGGATTACAAATCCTCCCCTACAAATTGATATTTATATGAATTTGAGATTTGGTTTTTTTGAGGATATTTATAAATGAGAATATGTACATAACAGATGAATTATAGATAGATACATATAGTATTAAAACCAGAATAAATGGTTTTATGATACAAATAATCTTAAAATATATTTTTAGGCATCAAAAAAGAGAGTGATTACTCACTCTCTTTTAATTTATAAAAGTTTATTTACTTTTATTATTTTGTTGCTTCAACATTAAATTCTTTAGCTGAATTAACTGTTGAATCAACTTTTGAAGTTAATTTTACTTCATATACAGTATCTGTTACTTTTGTTACTGTAACATCAACTTTAGCTGTATCAACTGCTACTTCAGTTTTAACTAATGCTGAATTATCTTGAGTCATGTCAGTTCCTGTTGTTATTTCTATAGGATTAGATATTTTAGCCATTTCATCTGAAACTTCTTTTTCAGCTAATGATTTTTTAGTTACTAAATCTTTTTTAGCATCTTTATAATCAGCTATTTTTTTATCTAATGCTTTTACATCATCTTTAGTTACAGGACTTCCAACAGTTAACTTATCGCTTGATACAACTTTCTTAGCAGCTAAAGCAGCCCAAGAATCAGTTGTATAATCAGCTTCTGTTAAATCTGCAAAGTCTTTTATAGCTTCTTCTGCTCTTGCATTAACTTTGAAATCAAAGCTTGTTAATACTTTTTTACCAGAATAATCAACTACATTAGCTGTTATTATAACACCTGACTCAACTTTTTGAAGATCAAGAGCTGTAGTATCATCTACTATAACTTCAACTTTTTTACCAGCATTATCTTCTAATACTGCTAAATATTCACCTGATATTCTGAATATAGATTTGAAAGTATAATCATTTTTACCTAATGCAGCTTCTCCACCATTGTTGTTTCCACTGTTATCTTTAGAATCATTAGTTATACCAATAACTCTTACTTTGATATCATTTTCAACAACTAAGTCTACTTTATTTCCTTTAGCTGTAGTTTTTCCAGTTTTATCTTCAAAACCTTCTACTACATTACCTTTCATATCGAAAGTTCTAGTAGTTCCGTTAGCTAATTTAACTTTTATTACACTACCTGTAACTTCTTCAACTATTGCATCTTGATATATATTGAAGTCACCTTTATCTTTATCAAATAATTCTATTTTACCATTTGATTTATGTTTAGCGATATAAGCTCTTTCAGCTTTATCAAGGTTTCCATCAACTACAACATCTTTAACCATACCTTTACCGTATTCGTCAAATGTTATTTTATAGTCTCCGTCAGCTCTTCTTCTTTCAGTTACATATACTGCAACTTCATCAGAACCAGTGTTTGCACCTTTAGTTCCAACAAATACCATAGCGTCTAATTCAACTCTATCTTGGTTTCCTTTAGGGAATACATACATTCTTAAAGCAGCATCATATTTATCTTCTTTAATATTTTCCCATTTAACTACATCAAAGTCATCTATATCAACTTTTGTTGGTTTAGATTGAAGATCTTCAATGCTTCTGTTTTGGCTTCCAAATTCATTTGTTAAAGTGTTTAATTTTTCTGCACTTACAACACTTGCATTGTTGTTTATTGAGAATGATTTTCTGAAATCATTGTCTTCTGAAACTGTATTAACATCAGTTCCTATAGATTTAGCTGCTGCTAATCTCATAGAATCTTTTCCGAAATCTTTATCTTTTTCCATAACGAATACAGAATCTTTATCCATTACATAGAATTCATCTTTAGAGATTTCTCCATCTTTATCTAATTTAAACTTAACAGCTTGTCCTAATATGTTTCTTGTTGTTGCTTGGCTAGCTGTTTGAGTTGTAAATTTACCTTTGTCGTCTCCAGATTTATTAAATTTAATTAATCTTGGTTTTGCTATGTTTGAATCTTTGTCTGCTTTAAAGATTTGGTCTTTCCCTTCTTTACCATCTATTGAAGTAAAGATTCTTACCTTATCTCCATCTGAATATGTTCTAGTTACAACACCATATTTATATCCAGCGCCATCTCCAGCTGCAGTAGTTAAGAATGCGATTCTTCCTGTTGCAGTTAAATAAGCTGTAGCTTCTTCTTTATAAGCATCATCGAAGTCTTTTTCAAAGTCTTCTTTACCTGTTCCTTTTGGATCCCAAAGTTTGATATCATCTAAATCTGAAACTGTATAGTATGTTTCATATTTATCATCATATTTTATAGCTTTGTAATCTTTTCCACCTAATGAAACTCTATCATCTTTAAATGATCCTACAGCACCTTTAACTTCGTTATCTCTAACAACTGTTACTAATGCTACATCATCACCATCATAATCTAATTGGTTTACATAAACTACATTACCTTTTGCAATGTCTTTTATTTCCATTTTGTTTCCTTTAGTATCAAATACTAAAGCTGAATCATAAGTTTTGTCTTTTCCTAAATCTACTTTGTACTCATCAGATGTTTTGTTAACACCTTTAAGAACATCTTTATCGTTTTCTAAAACTACTAAATAAGGACTTGCGTCTTCAGATTTTTGGAATTCAGCGTAAACGATTTTGTTGTTTTTAACTACAACTTTACCATTAGATCTAACCATATCTTTTATAGTTGCTTCTTTTAAGTCTTCTCCTACATAGTATTTGAAGTCATTATCAGAACCATTGAATACATAAACATCTGCTTTTTTATCAAATGCATAGTCTTTATCAAATGCAACTAAGTCTAATTTGTCAGTACCTTTAACTTCTTTAACATATTCATAGTTAGCTTTATCTTCTTTTTCTGATTCCATGAAGATAACTCTATCTTTTTCAGTTAAATAAGTTGTAACTTCTTCACCTATAAATGGTCTTACATTTATATCAGATCTAAAATCTTCTCTATCATTTTCTTTGTAAGTTTTTCTTACTTCAGCTGCTTCTCTTGTATCAGCTAAGAATCTTACAGAAACTTCATCTTTAGATAAACCATCGTTAACTATTTTATCAGCATAAATTCTAGTGTTTTCGTGTTTACTGATTTCTAGTTTTTCTTTTAATAAAGTAACTTTTGTTTCATAGTACTCTACTTCTTTAGTATTTGGTTTATATTTATCTACTTTAACTACTTTAGCATCTAAAGTGTTATCTACTAATTGTGCTACTGGTCCTCTTTTAGCTCCTACTTTAGCATCTGCTGGCATAGTAACACCAGAAGTTATTTTAACATCTGCAGCTTTAGCTACGTAGTTTCCTGGCCAGTTTCCTGGTAAGAATTCATCTTGGTATCCTAATGATCTTACTAACATTGTTAGTGATTCAGCATAGCTTACTTTGTTAGCTGGTCTGAATGTTCCATCTGGATATCCTTTTAATAAACCTTGTCCACTAGCAACGTTGATGTATCCTGCTGCCCAGTATCCTGCTTGAACGTCTTTGAATCCAGTTGCTTGGTTTTGTGCAGCTGGTACAGCGTCATTTAAACCTAGAGCCATTACCATTATTTTAGCAAATTGAGCTCTGTTTATTTCTTCTTCTGGTTTATAAGTTCCATCTGGGTATCCTCCGATAACACCAAAAGCAACTAATCTTGTAACTGCTTCTTCGTAATCAGTTCCGATTACATCTTTAGGTACGTTGCTTAATACTTTAGTATCATCAACTTTAACCTCGTCTTTTTTTACTTCTTCTTTTTTTACTTCTTCTTCTTTTTTAGTTTCTTCTTTTTTCTCTTCAACTTTAACTTCTTCTTTTTTAGTTTCTTCAGCGAAAGCTATAGTTGAAAAAGATGAGAAACTTCCTACTAGCATAGCTAATACTAGTACTAATGAAAATACTCTTTTCATCTTATCCATGTGATATTTCCTCCTTTAAATTTTAAAATTGCGAAATGGATTTTACTTCTAGTTTATTAGTACCATTTCATACTCCAATAAACTTATCACATCTGTTGTTACAATGACCTTATCTGTCATCTCAACATGCTACATAAAACATTATAGCATTAAGCTATATACCAGTCAATGTAATTTTTGAGTTGTAATAGGACTGTAATAAAGACATTGTTACAATTTATTGAGTCTTAATGTCATTATATATTATGATTTTAAAAAATACCATTACAGGTTTATTACATTTGTGTTATATAAGGGTGTTTTTCACATATAAATGACAATATTCTCAATTATCTATTACCCTTATATATAATGAAGCAATTATTTTCCTCTTATTTTAATATTTAATTGTTGGGTGTTTGGTGGGTGGTATACAATACCACCCCTACAAAATATTTATACTTTAATTAATATATGGTTATAAAACCTATGTTGGATTACTACTCTTCCTATATAAAAATTTGTAATCCTTATATTTATTTGGAATATTTCGGGTGGTATGCAACATCACCCCTACATATACATTTACATTATAATTAAGATATGGTTATGAAATCTATGTTGTTTTACTGCTCTTCTTATATGAAGATTTGTAATTCTACTATTTATTTTGAACTCTTTCGGGTGGTATGCAACACCACCCCTACATAAGTATATGTATTCTAATCAAGATATGGTCATAAAATCTATATTGTATTACTACTATTCTTATTATTGGGATTTGCAATCCATCTGTTTATTTCGGAATCTTGCGGGTGGTGTGCAACACCACCCCTACATAAACATTTACACTTTAATCAAGACATGGTTATAAAACCTATGTTATATTACTACTATTCTTATATTCGGATTTGTAATCCATATATTTGTTTGTAATCTTGCGGGTGGTGTGCAAAACCACCTCTACATATGCATATACATTAATTCATCTCTTTTGTAGGGGAGGATTTGCAATCCTCCCAAAATAATATATATCAATCATTTTCACAACTATAAAAACTCCTATAAACAAAGGAAGAGTAGAGTTTATCTATAAAATCTTGAGATGAAATCTCATAGATAAACTCTACTCTAAAGTGAATGATGCTAATTTGTTTCTTCCTATGTGCACAAAGTTATGTCTGGAAGAATTTCGCAATCTAAATATATGCTCTCTGATATATCAACTTGTAATATTTTATCACACTGATATATCATCTTGTAATTTATTCTTCACTGCTAGTATTATATCAAATATTTTAAATTTGTGAAAGGAATTTTTTATCTACAAATGGCAGAAAATGGATATTTAGCCCGTAAAAAGGTAAATATCCATTTTCTCAAAACCACTCTTTATATTGAAATTTAGCAGATTAAACTTTTTAAATTAAGATATTAATAATTCTTATATATCTATAAAAATATTTTATAGTAAGGATTTTATTAATATACTTTAATCTTCTTTGTCTTCTTCTCCATCCTCTAAATTTTCATTTTTTATTTCATCTTCTACTTCTGTATTTTCTTCAGCTGTTTCCTTATCTTCGTTTTCAAAGCTGCAGTCATCATCTAATTCACTATCTAGTTGCTTTAGTTCTTCAATGTCTCCCATTTCTGCCTTCATAGCTTCTAACTCTTTTAATTTTTCAGCTTTTCTTGCCTTTCTCTTTTGACTGATTACCACATTTCTATCCTGTCTTACATTACTAAGTAGTACATAACCTGCTGGTATTACAAGCATTGTAAGTACAGAAGATACTAATAATCCAAAGACTACTGTATATGCCATTGGAGCCCAAAGTGTTCCCCCTGTTAGTCCAAGTGGTAATAATCCTATTACTGTTGTTACCATCCCTATCATTATAGGTCTTACCCTAGCGATAGCTGCATGTTTAGCTGCTTCTTTAGGTGCTGTACCCCTTCTAACGAGGATATTTATATAATCCAGGAGCACTATACCATTATTAACTACTATACCCATGAGTGATATGGCTCCTATTAATGCCATGAATCCTATTGGACTTCCAGTAAATTTCAGTCCCCATATTACCCCTATGAAAGATAGTGGTATCGTAAGCATTATTAGTAGAGGCTGTATTAAATCTGAGAACTGGAACATCAATATTAAATAGATTAATACTATGGCTGCTATTAATGGTCCTTTCATGGATTGGATTGTCTCTGATCTATTTTCGCTTTCTCCACCATATACTAATGTATATCCTTCTGGTAGTTCAAAGTCCTTCATTTCCTCTTCTATTACAGTCATTATTTCTGCTGAAGTACTACCAGGTTTTGGATGCATACCTATAGTTATAGTTCTTTCCCTATCTCTTCTTATTATTTTATTTAATGAAAAGTCAGTTTCTATTGTAGCCACTTGACTTAAAGGTACATTCTTTTTAGTTACCTGTGATGTAACAAATATATCATCTAAGATATTTACCTTGTGTTTTTCTTCTGCTGGCACTCTTAATATTACTGGTATATCATCACTACCTGATGATGGTTTTAACTTTGTAAGTTCAGCTCCTTCTATTGCCATTCTTACTGTTCCAGATATATCATAGTTGGATAAACCAACCATACTAGCCTTTTCTTGGTCTACATTTACCTTCATACCTAATGTCTTTGCACCATAGTTATCTTGTACATACTGTCCATTTGGTATGTTTTCCATCACTGCCTTAACATCTTCTGCCAAAGCTTGTAAAACTTCTGTATCTTCACCAGAGATTCTAACCTGTATTGGTAGTGCTACTGGCTCCGCATTTTCAAGCTGACTGATTTCTATCCTTGAACCAGGTATTTCACTATCTAGCTTTCTTTGCATTTCTGGTATGTCTGCTACCCTACCATTTACTACAAATTCTGCCTGGTTACTACCTTGTTGGTTACCAAAGAAAGTTGTATAGAATTTTGGTAGTCCATCTCCCACTTTTACTAGGAAGTTATCCACTCCCTCATCTTCTAATAATATTTTTTCAACTGCCTTAACAGCTTCATTTGTCTTATCTACATTTGTACCTTCTTTTAGGATAAATTTGATTACATACTGATCCCTATCAACAAAAGGGAAGAGTTGAACCTTCATTGTTGGAATAACTAATGAACTCACCACTAGTATACCTACTGAAACTAAAATTGTAAGCCCTGGAAGTTTCATAGATAAATCCATTACATTTCTAAATCTTCTATTGGCTACTTGTCCTATTCTTTGGAAAACAGTTATATTATGTTTTTTACCTTTTAGTTTCTTTTGTCTCTTTTTATATATCTTTAGCTCCCTATCTTGTATACTCTCTAAAAACTTATGTCCCATAGCTGGAACTACTGTTAGTGATACTAGATAAGATGCTATTAAAGTTATGGTTACCATTATAGGTAAATCCCTTATAAATTTACCTGCTACACCCTTCATCATTAAAAGTGGTGCAAATGATGCTATTGTTGTTAAAGTTGATGTAAGTATTGGTATCTTAACATCTTGAATAGCTTGTATTACTGCATCATCTCTACTATCAACTGGTTTTGATAGGTATAAATACATATTATCATTTGCTACTATGGCATTTGCTACCAGTAGACCCAGACATACTATCAGAGATGCTATTGATACTTGATGTAGTACTGTTCCAAATATCCCCATTGCAACAAAGGTAATAAGGATAGTTATAGGTATAGATGATGAAACTACTAGGGCTGAACGAGCACCCATAGTTATAAATACTACTATAACAACCAAAACTATGGCTGATATTAGGTTGTCCCTAAAGTCTCCTACAGATTTTTCTACATAGTCTGATTGGTCAGTTATAATTCTTAGGGTCATATCATCTGCAAGCTCACTTTTTATAGCCGCTATCTCTTCATGAACTCCCTTACCTATTTGCACAACATTTTCTTTTTCTTCATATTTAAGAGCTAGTAATAAAGATTTTTCTCCATTACTTCTTGTATATATGGTTCTTTCTCCATCAGTAAGTTGTATATCTGCTATATCTTTTAGATAAACTACATTTCCATCAGCTGACATACTTACTATGGTGTTTTCTATTTCCTGCATATTTGTATATTCTCCAGTTATAGTAACTGGTACATTTGCATCTTCCAGTTTTAAACTTCCTCCTGGAATATTTATATTTCTAGCCTTTAAAACTGTTCCTATTTGAGTCATAGAAATATTATAGTTTTTCATTCTTTGTGAGTCTAAGTTTATATGAATTTGATCTTCTTGATATCCTTCTATTTCTACCTTAGCTACACCTTCTACTTTTTCAAGTCTGTACTGTACATCATCAGCAACAGCCTTTAAATCTTTATAACTATAATCATCTCCACTTATTGTAAATAACATACCATAAGTTTCTGTAAGACTTGTATCTACATCTGGCTCTGAAGCTCCGGCTGGTAATTCTGCCTTTTCAACCTTGTCTTTTAATTCCTTCCAAGTTTCAGCTATTACATCATCTGGTAGATCCTTTAATTGAACTGTCATAATACCTGCATTATCTATAGAAAATGATTCTATTGTATCAACATTTGCTATCTCATTTACTTCATCTTCTATAGGTTTATTTATAAGTCGTTCTATATCTTTAGGAGTTGCTCCTGGATAAATAGTTGTTATCTTCGCCATTGGAGAAACTACATCTGGATTTTCCTGTCTCTCCATATTTATATATGTTCTTACTCCAACTATGGATATGAATAAACAGATTATAGCTATGATAATTTTGTTCTTTATACACCATTTAATCATTCTTTTCTCCCCTAGCTTTTACTTTATCCCCATCATTTAATCTATATTGTCCATCTATTACTACCTTATCTCCATTTTTTACACCATCAACTATCTCTAGTTTATCTCCATATACTACTCCGATTTTAACTGGTTTTTTCTTTACAGTTTTACTTGCTTCATCATACACATATAAGAATTTACCTTTAGAGTTATCAACTATTGCGTCTACTGGCACTACCATAGTCTTCTTATTTCCCATTGGGATTTTAGCAGTAGCTATCATTCCTGGTTTTATTTCATTATTTGTATTTGCGATTTCTATTTTAACTGGGAAAGTTCTAGTTTCTATATCTGCACTTTCACCTATATTTGTAATTTTACCACTAACTTCCTTGTCTATACCTTTTATATATATGTTTACTGGTGCTCCCATTTTTATTCTATCAATCTCTGTATCTGGTACACCGATCTCAACTTCTAAAATATCCAACTTTCCAAGTACTATAGTTGGGTATCCTTGTGCTACTATTTCACCTTGTTCAAATAGTTTTTTTATAACTGTTCCACTTGTAGGACTAGTCATAGTTGTATACTGCATTTTTAAGTTTTCTCCATCTATTAAAGCTTGTGCTTGTTGTAATTGAGATTGTGCTGTAACCTTTGCATCTAATACTTCTTGATATTTTGTTTCAGCTATATCTTTTTGTAATTGTAGTTCTTCTAGATTTTTCTTAGATACTGCACCCTTTTCATAAAGTCTTTCAACCCTTCCAAGTTGTGTGTTTATAAAATCTAAGCTAGATTTTGCCTGATCTTCTGAAGAACGAATCTTACTGTCTAATTCTAATTTAACTGAATCATATTTTGCCTGAGCTGCCATAAGTGATATTTCATAGTCTGACTTAGTTAAACTCATAAGTACTTGACCTTCAGATACCTTGTCTCCTTCTTCCACATTGATATGCTCAATAGTACCTGGCA
Organism: uncultured Tissierellia bacterium; assembly: GCA_946402705.1. Classification (GTDB taxonomy): domain Bacteria; phylum Bacillota; class Clostridia; order Tissierellales; family Tissierellaceae; genus CAMIXG01. The sequence goes on from CAMIXG010000003.1 coordinate 14,294, forward strand.
CCTTAAATCCTACCTTTACCATTTGGCTAGGCTTTATATTACCTGCTATTTCCAAATTATTGGCTAAGTCTTCCATTCCCATTTGTTTTATTACAACTGGTTTTTCTACTTCTGGTTTTTCTGCCTCTTTCTTTTTACCACATGCTGAAGTTACAACCATTGTTAAACCTAAAGTTAGTGCTAATATTTTCTTTTTATTCATAGAAATTTCTCTCCCTTAATATATATAGTCTCCTATGTTATTTTTATATTGCATCCTAGATAAATTATATGCATATGTTATCTTAACTACATTTTCTTCTATTTCGGCTAATTTTTCTTCTGCTGCTAAAACTTCTACTATTGTTCCTGCTAAATCTTGTAGGTTCATACTAGATAACATACTTGTGTTTACTCCAAATCCTTCTTGATATTTGTAATTTGCTATATCTAAGTTTTCCTTTGCATTTTTTACAAGTCCATTTGTTTCATTTAACATAACTGCTGTATTATTCATAATTGTATGAGATTTCCTTATAGAACTATCTACTTCTTCCTTAGCTTGTTCATATTTAACCATAGATTTTTTTTGTAATAATTCAGCTTCCTTATATTGGAATGTATTTGGTGTATATGATTTTTTAGTGTCATTATAACTTGTAGTATAGATTATTACTTCCCCTGCTGATTTTTTCATCTCAAGTCTTTTTTCCATTCCCATTGTTAAACCTTGATTTAAATCAAAATCTTCAGGTTTTGTAGCCATTACTGTCTCTAATTTAAGCTCACTATCCATTGGTAAGCTAGCATTTTTCTTTAATTCTACTATTGATGATTTTAAATCTCCTTGAGCTTTTTCATAAGCTATTTTTGTAGACTTATAATACACTTCTGCCATAAGTAAATCATCTTTAGCCTTCATACCTTCATCAAAGGCAGCTTTTACAAAGTCATATTGTTTTTTACCTCTGTCCATGGCTCTTTGTTTAACCTTTACCATTTCTTGCGCTTGAAGCACATCATAGTATGACTTTTCTATTAAAAGAGCTACTGAGTTTTTATACATATCAAAAGATGCTTGCGTAACTTCAAAAGCAACTTCTGGCATAAGTTCTATTAAGTTAGCTGAAGAATCTATGTCTAAAGTATTTAAACTAGCAAAGTTTATGGCATCTGATATTGCAGCACCTGCTTCTTCTAAGGCATTAGCTATAGCTTCTCCACCCTTGTCTAGTTGTTTTCTAGAATCTTCTAAACTTTTTTCTATACCTTTTTTTACTGCATCTTGCTGATCTGCTGGTAAAGTACCTATATCTGTACCAGCCGGTATAGTAACTCCTCCCATATTTATATCTTGTGGAGTTTTTCCATCTTTATAGGCATCTTCTGCCTTGCCTAAATCTTTACTTCCAGACTTTAAATCCTTGTCTCCTCTTTCAAGCTTTCTAGCCTTGTAGCTTCCTCTTTCCTTAGAGTTTCTAGCCAGTTCAATCTCTAGCTCTACTGCATCAAGTGCCTTGCTTTCCTTTATCCCATGTTCAACTGCACCCTGAACTGTTAATGTTTTGGTTTCTGCAGCATAACTTGGAACTACACATGACACACTTATAACTGCTGCTAATCCTATGGAAAATATTTGTTTCATATTTTTCATAATAATCCTCCTTCTTTCTCTTTTAGTTTATTAATATATCTGTATATAGGATTAATACTCCCATCATAGCCTTGTTTTTTTAGTTCCCTATAAATTCTCGCGCCTATATATCCACTCTCCAAATACCATTCTTTTATCTGGGACTTGTACTCGTCAATTTTCGTTGGATAATGAGTTCTATTATAACTAGGAAATTCTTTAGACCTTAACCATTTTCTAACTGTATTTCGAGAAAGCTCCATGTCTTTAGCTATCTGTCTTATAGATATACCGTCATTATAAAGTGATTTAACCTTTTCCCACTTTTTCATAATATCTCTCCTTCTATATTTTCTAAATAATATAAGCATATTCAATTATTTAGCCTTTTCTAGGTGGGTCAATTTTATCCGTAAAACTACTCTGTAACATATACTATTCCAGTTATTTAATTTTGTCAAGCTTTCTCTATTTTTCAATATATAGATAAGATTTATTATATATATTTTTTTATGTATTCAATTTTATCTAGGGTGTTTTTATTTTTTGTCAGGCCATTCTAATAGTCTTTTATGATTTGTTTTTTTGATATGATAATTTTATAAATATAAGCTACCTATAATTATATCTTAGATTTGTAATTTATCTTAGTATTTTTACATATTATTTTACTTTTTATAAAACAGACTTTCGGGTGGTGTGCAACACCACCCCTACATGCATATTTTTTATGAAACCATGTTATTCCAAAACAAACCCTTTTTGGGGGATATGTAACACCACCATTATATACATGTTTTTTATAAAATATTGTTATTATGAGACAAACTTTTTTGTAGGGGAGGATTTGTAATCCTCCCATTTATCTTAAAATTTCCCACAAAAAAACAAGGCCTTATGGCCTTGCTTCCCAATTATATATTTCTAATCCTTGTCCTTATTCCTACTATAATAAAATTCTCCTATTTTAAAATGTGAATAATCATCATTATACTTATCTAAATCTTTTTTGTATTTACCATCTTCTTTGAAAAATAAATTATGTTGCACTGGTACTTTTGATTTTATATCCATAAGCGACTGCATATATGGATTACCTACATATCCTAACTCTTCAAACATTTGTGCCATCAAATAACATGACCCTATTTCATCTCTTTGCCCCTGCAAATCATTTCCTGCTATCTCTCTGGCTGCATCATTTCCCCAAATTATATAAGGTGTTTCATAATAATTTCTAAATCCTTGCTCTGTACCTAAATCTAAATCTATACCTAACATTTTATAAACTGCGTTTTGTTCACCCAGCCAAGGATTATGATCTCCAAACAAGACTACTACAACTGGTTCATCCTGATTTCTAAAATAATCTATCATCTTAGAAAGTTCTTCTCCCGTATCTTTTACACCATACAAATAGTTATTTGCTATATTATATAAACCCTCATCGTATTCAGGTTTTCTCTCTAAATAATCAACTTCATGATATTTTTCCTTTGCATAAGGTCCATGATTTTGATAAGTTAATGAAAAATTAAAATATGGTTTATTTTCCTTTTTCGCCTCTTCAAAACCCTGTATTATACTTGGTAAAAAGTTCTTATCTTCAAGCTCTGCATCTGTGTACTTATTATCGCCATGATAAAACTCATCAAATCCAATATGTTCATTTACATTTCTCCTATTATAGAAGGAGCCTGTTATAGGATGCATAGCCTCTGTCTTGTATCCTTGTTCTTTAAAATACCAAACAAAGGAGTTGGTTTCCTTATTATATTTTGGTTGATACTGATAACCTGTTAAAAATGCTCTTTCTGTATCGACTGTTCCACCTGCAAATATATTTGTTACCAAGTTTCCATGGATTGATTCTTCTTGCAGTTTATGAAAATCGTCATATACTCCATTTTGAATTTTTAAACCTGGAAATTTACTAAAATCATTATAGGCCTCCAGCATTATACTTATAACATTTACCTTTTTACCTTCTGGGATATTTTCATACTCAAATTTATCTAAATTTTCCTTGGCTAATTTTTTACTGTAGCCTTCTGGTTTTTCTTCCATTAAATCCTTTCCACTAAATAAGAATGGATAGATAAAACCTTTTGACTGGTGCCTTTGAGATTCTATCCACTGGTCTATAACAGTTTTATCACCTATCTTGTCATAGACATCTTGGTTTAAGTATATATTTTTATAGCCAAATCCTGAAAATACTAGAATTCCTCCAAGTGATACCAACCTAATTTTTTTATTATCTATTTTATAGTCAAAGAAGATTTTAACTATAATAGCTATTATTATTAAACCTACTATAGTAGCTATTATCCTAGTATTAATAGGTATTGCATATCTTTCACTCATCATTCTAGCTTCATTAAGTAATTTTAAATCCATCATCACTAAAGGGTCATCCCTGTACATTATCTTTGCCCTGTTTCCAACTCCACCAACTATTATAACTATGGATGTAAGTACAAAACTAAGGCTTAGTCTATTACTCACAAGGTACAAAACTAACATAAATATAAAAATAGGAATAAAGTTTAACATTAAAAGTTTTGGTGACTTAAAGTAACTTCTAAATATTTCTGAATTAAATATGCCTGTTGATAGTGTCAAACTTATAACTAGTAATACTCCCCCTAGTAAAACCATCAACAGCAAGGGTTTTACTAGACTTGTTTTTTCTTTTTTTTCCATACTTCTCTCCTTACTTCACAAATTTGTAGATATTTATATTGTCATTTTTATACTTCTTTATATCCTTCTCCTTAAGTTCCAATTCAATATTTGGATAGGTTGATATAAAGCTTTTAATATCCTTCTTACTATATTTCTTTTCATAAGGATTAAATAAGACCCTTTTAAACTTGTTATTTGTAGCAACTATATAGTCTTCTATATCTGTAATCCTAATTATGGAATTATCTAGCTCATATTTATCATATAAATCAATAGCCTTATCTAAATCTCCACTTAAAATTAAATCTATATCATTTTCTCTTGATTTTTTCAACATTCTTTCAAAATCCTTATCCATATTTATATCTAAAAGCATAGTCTCTCCCTTATGCTCATCCATATCCTCCAAGCTTTCCCATTTAGTATAGTCCTTAACTATGCTTTCCTTACTCTCTAGATTTATAGTTCCAGTTTCAATATATTCTTTTAATAGATTATTAGCTGATATAAAGTCTCCAATATTTATTTCCCTTATTGCCTTTTCATAATAATCCCTATAGAGATTTATATTTACCTGCTTTCTAGATTTTATATTATAAGCCCTACTATGGTCAAATATTCCATCTCTTGCTATCTCAAATGTAACATCATCCTTTATAAAAGACCCTTTCTTCATATAGGTTTGAGGCTTTACTGTATTCTCACCCTCATAGTTATTCAAATCACGACCAAATACTAGGCCCTTTGTATTATCATAGCCCATTATATTTTGTATTGTAGGATAGAAGTCTATTTGGCTTCCCACATTAGAATTAATCTCATTTATTTCCTCATTTGGCATATGAATTATAAGAGGAATATTCATCATATCATCATAATCATAATTATGATTTATAAGCTTACTCATAAGTGGGTTTTCATTTTGATCAGATGCCTTTATGGCAAAATGGTCTCCATATATGGCTATTATAGTATCATCATATAAACCAGCAGTTTTAAGTTCTTCTATCAAAAATCCTATTTGCTCATCTGTATAATGAATGGATTGCAAATAATCCCCAGTCATTGTATTTTTATATTCTTCATCTAGGTCTAGGACATTATATTTTTCATCCATCTTAAAAGGTGTATGACTAGTTAGGGTTACCATAAAGCTATAAAATGGTCTTTTTTCTTTTTCTTTAAAGTTTTTTAGGTACTCTACATTTGCCTTAAAAAACTCCCTATCACTGACTCCCATTCCAACTTGTTCTCTTCCACTATAAAAACTTTCGCTTAAATATTCTTCATAACCTTGATTTACATAGGCTTTCTCCCTATTCCAAAATTCTGGTTTATATCCATGCATGGCAAAAGTCTTATAGTTATTATCTTGCAACAACTTAGGAAGCCCATAAAAAGTATTTTGTTCATATCTTGTATAACTGGGCTGATCCATAGCTGGATGAAGGGAATTATTTGATACAAACTCTGCATCTGATGTATTTCCCCTTCCCACTAGTTGATAATACCTGTCATAATAAATACTTCCCTTTTCTTTTATTAGCCTATTTAAATTAGGTGTTACCTCTTCCCCCTTGTAGTCCATTCCAATTACAAAGTTCTGAAGTGCCTCAACCTGTACTACTATTAGATTTTTACCTTCTCCAAGTCCTGTATATTTTCCTTGTTTTAATTTTGCCCTGTCTCTTAGCTCTTCTATATCCTTATCTGTTATTTGCTCTATACTTTCATCTTTAAAACTGTTTAAAATATCTGTCATATGATAAAAATATAATTCCTGAGCCTTTACTGACTGAATCTTATCAGTAAATATACTAAAGGCAATTATTAGTGCCAGTGGTATTAGGCTATATCTTGGAAGTAGTTTATACTTATCTTCCTTTTTTTTCAAACTATAGATAATTACAAGTGGTAGATCTAAGACTAGTAGTAAATTTTTAAAGTTTAGTATACTTACTATTGCATCAGATACATCTGATAACTGACCTGCTTGTGATAAAAGTTGTACTGATGGTAACATATTAAATTGCAGAAAATATATAGTATCTGCAAAAACTATAAGTGAAAATATTATGTATATGATTAGTTTGATTATGTCCTTTGTCTTATCCTTAATCTTTAATATATTAACGAAAGATAACCAGCTTATAGTTATTAAGCTGGTTATCAATATAATTAATATATTATCATGATTAATATTTGTAATATTTGTATATAAAAATGCTTTTAATATAATTAAAATATTCAGTACCATGATATTATCTCTCCATTATTCTCTGACATCTATTTAGTGCTTATTTACTTAAAATCTCCATAGCTTTTCTAAGTTGTAAATCTACATTTACATTAGTATTTTCAACAACTATATCTGGTGTTATGCCTTTTTTATTTATTGACCTTTTACTAGGTGTTAAATATTCTGCTATGGTTAATTTCACAAGACTTCCATCAGTTATAGGCATAAGTGATTGAACTGTACCCTTACCATAAGTTTGTGTACCTATTATAGTTCCTGCTTTTCTATCTTGCACTGCTCCTGCAAAGATTTCTGAAGCTGATGCACTTCCTCCATTTACAAGAACTGCTATCTTATATTTTTGTTTTTCTAAATTTGATTTGATAGTTTCAAATTCATTTTTATATCTAATATGAACTACATCCCCTGCTGGTATAAATAGGTTTGCCATATTAGTAGCTTCTGATAGTAATCCTCCTGGATTATTTCTCAAGTCTATTACTATGCTCTTAACTCCTTTTTTATCCATAACAGTTAATTCATCTTTTATTATATCAGCCATTCCATAACTAAATTCATTTATACTAATATATCCTATATTACCTTCTAATACTTTAGTTTTTACTGGATTTATTTCGATTTTTTCTCTTTTTATTTCATATTCAAAGTCTTTTCCATCTCTTCTTACTTTGATTTTTACCTTAGTTCCAACTTCACCTTTTATAGCAGCAGATACTTGCGTAAGAGTTTTTCCATTTACGCTAACTCCATCTACAGCTATTATTTCATCATTGATTTTAAGGCCTGAAGTTATTGCAGGATGATTTTCCATAAGTTCAGATACTCTGACTTTTCCATTTTCAAAAGTCATAACCATTCCAACTCCTACAGTTTCACCTTCAGTTAAGGTATTAAAGTTTTCTGCTTCTTCCTTTGTATAGTAACTAGAGTTTTCATCTACACTTTCAAGCATTCCTTTTACAGCACCCTTTATTATTTTATCCTGATCAAGCTCAAAAGGATATTTATTATTTATTATTTGGTAAGTACTATATAAAAAATTAAAATCTACTTTTGGAGTCTTCTCTTCTGGTACTGCTGCACCTAATACTATATTTGGCATTAACATTAGTGCTGCCAATACACCTGCTATTCTTTTTTTCATAAAATTTCTCCTCCAATTTCCCATCTAAAATACTCTCAATAGTATTTATTATAACAATAAATTATTAATAAAGTATTAAGAAAGTATTACATATTTATTATCCATATATAGTTACTCTATTTTGATTAAATCTAAACAAGGTCAAAAAAATAAGTGCAATCTGCACTTATTTCTTAAAATTTATACTCTTTTGTATTTGCTAAGTTGAAATTTGAAGTGTTTTCAACATTAGTAATTATCCAAGTTTTTTTGTTAGCATCATACTCAGCAGTGTATTCTCCATATTTGGGATCATCTGACTTTTCAACTGCAAAATCTGCTAAAATAGTTTGTTCTAGTTCTGTTTTTACTACAACTGACGCATAATATTTTCCATCTTGTTCTTTTATCTGTAAAGAGCTTAAGTCATATACATTTTTATAAAGTACGGTTTCTATACTTTGATTTAAATCTACCATGTCTTGGATTACAGCATCTTTTTTAGAAAGCTCTGGTTCGCCTATATTTGTATATACTGAAGTACTAAGTATTTCCATAGCCTTAGCATCTTCTTTTGTAAAGTTATTTATAGACTTTGTAAGTCCATCAACTATTACATCTGAAGTAAAGTCTATATCTAGTTTTACCTCTGATGATATTTCGCTAACAGATATCTCCTTGCTCTTTAGTTCTCCAAAAGGTGTCTCTAAAGATAATTGTATCTTAGTAGATTTTGATACAGGTCCAAAAACTCCATTTGGTAAATCCTTAACCCTTGTATTTGTCTTTTTAACATTCACAATTATAAAGGCATCTTGGTTATTAGAGCTTAATTTGAAACTAACTAGTTTTAAATCTAGTTCTACGGTTTTTACTAGTTTACCCACATCTGGTTTATCATCGTATAAAACTACCTTTTCAACTGCACTATCTTCTTCAGATTGAGATAAAATATTACCCCTTAAATCATAGATACCTGGCATAAATGGCCCAAATTCTTTTTCATAGTTATCAGAAGTTGTAGTATCTATTTTTTTCTCATTTAAGTATAATTCTACATCCGATGATTTTACCTTAACATTTAGATAATATGGTTTTATCTCTAAATAATATTTTCCATCTTCATATCTCATAACCACATTTTCAAATCTTTCGCCTATGTCCTTACCCTTGTTTTTGTCATAGTACTTGCTTTGCTCTTCAAGTTCAAACTTTACCTTTTCTATATAGGAAGGATTTTCATCTATATATTTGAAATATGCACTAATGCCTTGTTTATCTATTTTTAAATCTGGTGTTGGTGATTGTAGTAACCCAACTATCTCTGATTCATTTCTATTATTAAGAGCCTTAACATAATTTTCTACTAGCTGTTCTTTTGTAAGTTCCTCTTTTCCGCCAAGGGCAAAAATCAATATCACAGCTATAATCACTGCAGCTACCCCAGCTAATCCATAGATAATTTTTTTGTCTATTTTTTTCTTATTATGGTTACTTCCATCACCATAACCACTCTCATAGTCATCATCATAGTTATGACTCCTATTATTTTTATGGTTTTGATTTATGTTCTCTCTTTCATCTTCTGTTATATACTGATTTATATCTCCTATTACCTGTGTTTTTTCAAGTTCATAATCCTTGTAATCTCTAGACTCTTCTTCTAGTTTTTCATTTTCCTCTATCTCTTTTCGATTTTTAAAAGCTTCAAGTTCTCTTCTTATCTCTTCTTTTCTAGCTTTTTCTATTAGGGAAATGTCTAATGTATCAATATCATCATCTTTCTTCCTTGAACTTGGTACAACTGTTTCTTCCGATACTTTATCTTCATCTATCTCTCTAGGTTGTCCACAGTTTCTACAAAATTTATCGTTTATTTCTAAATCTTGTCCACATTTACTACACTTATCCATATTCACCCTCCTCCATCTCCTTATATTATATACAATGATATCTACTTTTACAATTACCCTCAAATTTGGGTCTTATCACAGTTTCATCTAGTCTTAATATACTTGTAACAAATTTTCATAAACTGATAAAAGGCTATTACCAGTATACTAGTTAAAAATCATACTAGATAAAACAAGTTCACAATCATCTTATACTTCCTAGATTTATCCATAAAAAAGCCAGTAGTTTTCTACTGGCTTTAATAACTTTATAACTAAGCTTCTTTTTGAGCTAGTTCATAGGCAAAAACTGCTGCCCCAATTGCTCCATTTAGTTGTGGATGTTCTGGCACTATTATATCTCTTTCTAAAACCTTACTCATCGCCTTAACTATTCCAGTATTTTTTGCCACTCCTCCAACCATTACAACCTTATCTTCAACTCCAACCCTTTTAGCTAGAGTTGCTACTCTTTTTACAACAGACTCATGTATTCCTGCCACTAAATCTGGTATCTCAACACCATTTGATAAATGAGATATAACCTCTGACTCTGCAAATACTGTACATGTACTACTTATATGTACTTCTTCCTTTGCTTCTTCAGAAATCTTTCCTAAATCAGATATATCTAACTCTACTATGTTTGCCATAACATCTAAGAATCTACCTGTTCCTGCTGCACATTTATCATTCATTATAAAGTTCTCAAGTTTACCTTTTTTATTTAGCTTCATAGCCTTTGCATCCTGACCACCTATATCTATTATGGTTCTTGCTTCTGGTATAAAAGTAGCTACACCCTTTGCATGACAGCTAAGTTCACTAACTTGGTCATCTGCATATTCTACCTTCATTCTTCCATAGCCTGTTGCTACTACTTTTTCTATATCATCTATACTTAAGTTTGCTTCTTCAAAAACTTCTTTTAATACTCTTTCAGGTCCAGTTGTTCCTGTACCAAATTTAACTATTTTTGCTCCAACTATATCCTTACCATCTTTTAATATGGCTGCTTTTGATGTAGTTGATCCTATATCAATTCCCAGTGTGTACATTAACATCCTCCTGCCTAAACTATATTATTTATTATTTTTTGCGAAATTCATATTTTTTATTCTACCTACAACTATACAAGGGATTAATACTGTAAATATACCTATTATTCCCACATATCCATATCCTACTGCAACTATTTTGTCTAGTCCAAAGAATGAAATTCCCATTGATAATAACATGGCAATTAGGGCTATTATTCCCCTTCTCTTTTCTAAATCATGAGGTACCTTAAGGACATTTTCAAACCTTGCAACTGCCCCAAATACACATCCAATACCTGTAGATACAAAAGCTGCAAGTAATAAAAATGAGTATGAGAATATTAAAACATTACTATCTAGTTGTTTACATATATATAATATCGGTAATGTTTCTCCACTAACTGATGGCATCCAAGCTAAAAGCATGATACATGATAGGGTTATCATTACACCATTTATAATAACTCCAAGACCTACAGTTCTGTTTACATCACCCTTACTTTTTAAGGTATCACTAGCACTTAATACTATAGCTATAACAAATACTTGATATCCTGCATACCTAAAGGCATCATAAATGGATGCTCCCATAGTTGTAGGACTATATCCTGTTGCAATTAAATTAGTTAAATTACCTGCATTTGATTTTATACCAACTACTGTGATTATAGTTAAAAATACTAGAATTAAAATTGTTATTACACTTGATGCCTTTCTTATTAAAGACGCACCATATGTCGTAAGTACATAGAAGACTAAACTTGTAGCTATTACTCCTACAGCATAATTTAAACCAAAACTATTTAACAATGCTGCTGATCCTGCTATGGAGCCTCCTGTTCCCAATAATACAATCGATAAGTATCCAAGCTCAAATATAACTGAAAAAATTTTGTCAAATGGTTCGTACATTTTTATTGACCAAGACTTATAATCATATGTTCCATGATTATTTGCCATTATTAATGATTCTCTATAAGCTAGACCAATCATTAATATTGTAAGCATTGGTAGCCAAATTGATGATGCACCATGTTTTACAAAGAAATTCATTGTTTGGTTACCTGTTGCAAATCCTCCACCAACATGTGCACCAAACCAAACTGCTGCTACTTCAAACGCAATTAGCCAACTCTTTTTTCCACCATTATTACCTTCCATTTTTCCACCCCATTTAATAGTTTCACTACACAACCCTGGGGTTGTGTAGTGGGTTGATGTTAATTAGCCTTAATTTTTCTAGACTCTATTAAAGCTTCAATTCTTTGTTCATCATCTAGTAATTCTATTAGTTTAGGAACTATTTCATATAGATCTCCAACTATTCTGTAATCTGCTATTTCAAAAATAGGTGCAGAAGGGTCTATGTTTATAGCTACTATTATATCTGAAGACTGCATACCAGCTAAATGCTGTATAGCTCCTGATATACCACAAGCTATATATATATTAGGTTTTACAGTTGTTCCAGTTTGACCTACTTGGTAAGCATGGTCTATCCAACCTGCATCTACTGCTGCTCTTGATGCTCCAACTACTCCACCTAACTTATCTGCTAATTCTTGTAATAATTTAAAGCCTTCTTTTTCCTTAACTCCAAGCCCTCCAGATACTATAAAATTAGCATCTGTTAATGATATGGCATCTTTTTTAGTTTTTACCTTGTCTATGAATTTTACAAACTTATCTGCTTCTGTAATTTCAACATCTAACTCTACAAATTCACCTTTTCTAGAATCATCTGCTACAGCCTTATCCATTACACCTTGTCTTACTGTAGACATTTGTGGTCTATTATCTGGACAGATAATAGTTGCCATTAGGTTACCTCCAAAAGCTGGTCTTGTTTGTCTTAAGTTTCTAGTTTCTGGATCTATATCTAACTTAGTACAATCTGCTGTAAGTCCAGTGTTTAGTCTTGAAGAAACTCTTGGTCCTAAATCTCTACCTATATGTGTTGCTCCAACTAAAACAACTTCTGGTTTATATTTATTTACAGATTCTACTATTATTTTTGTATGGATATCTGTTAAGTAGTTTTCTAGGTCAGGATTATCCATATAATAAACTTTGTCTGCTCCATATTTTACTAGTTCATCTTTTAATTTACCTACATTATGTCCAAGTAATACCGCACAAAGTTCTACTCCCAATTCCTTAGCAAGTTTTTTTCCTTCTCCTAGTAGTTCAATAACTATAGGCATTAATACTCCATCTCTTTGTTCAGCATAAACCCATACATTTTTGTATTCTTTTATATCGCTTTTCATCTCCATAATATCCTCCCTTTATATAACATGTATTTCTTTTAAGCTTACTATCAAGTCTTCTACTATTTTTTCTGGAGTTCCTTCTAAAAATATTCCTTCTGTAGTATTTTGAGGAACAAAAGATTTAGCTACTCTTGTTGGAGATGCTTTTAATCCTACTTCAGATGGTTCTATATCTAAATCATCAATACTCCAAACTGTTACTTCTTTTTGATAAGCATCAAAGATTTTATCTACTGCCATATATCTTGGACTATTTAACTCTTTAACTGCTGTTAGAAGTATTGGAGTTTTAGCCTTTAAAACTTCATATCCATCTTCTAATTGTCTTTCAACTGTTACTTCTCCGTTTTCATAAGACATTTTTTGAACATAAGTTACTTGTGAGATATTTAATTTTTCTGCTATTTGTGGTCCTACTTGAGCAGTATCTCCATCTATGGCTTGTCTACCTGCAAAGATAATGTCATAGTTATCCATTTTCTTTATAGCAGATGCTAAAGCATTTGAAGTAGCCCATGTATCTGAACCTGCAAAAGCTCTATCACTTATAAGAAAAGCATTATCTGCTCCCATAGATAGACATTCTCTTAGCATATAATCTGCTTGTGGAGGTCCCATTGTTAAAACATCAACTGTTATATCTGAATTAGCATCCTTAAGCGCTAATGCTCCTTCTAGAGCATTTGCATCATCTGGATTTAAAATACTTGGAACACCATCTCTTATTAATGTTCCCGTTTTTGGATCTATTTTTACTTCAGTTGTATCTGGCACTTGTTTTACACATACTATAATTTTCACTAATATCCCTCCTATTATTTAATTACTGCTCCAGCTATTACCATTTGTTGTACTTGCGAAGTTCCTTCATAGATAGATAAGATTCTTGCATCTCTATAAATTCTTTCTATTGGATAATCTTTAATGTATCCGTATCCACCATGAAGTTGTAATGCTTTGTAAGCTACTTCATTAGCTACTTCTGCTGCATAGTATTTAGCCATAGAAGAGGATAATCCTGGATTTATTCCATTGTCTTTTTCTAATGCTGAATTATATACTAACAATCTAGCTGCTTGGACTTTTGTAGCCATTTCAGCTATTGTAAATCTTGTATTTTGGAATGCTGAAAGAGGTTTATTAAATTGAACTCTTTCTTGCACATATTTTATACATTCATCTAAAGCTCCTTGAGCCACACCTAAAGCTTGAGCTGCAACTCCAATTCTTCCCGCTTCTAATGTATTTAAAGCGATTTTCAGACCTTCTCCTTCTTTACCAAGAAGATTTTCTTTTGGTACTTTTACATCTTGGAATATTAAATCAGATGTTTCTGTTCCCCTTATTCCCATCTTATCTTCATGAGCTCCTGTAGAGAATCCTTCCCAAGCGCTTTCAACTAAAAATCCTGATATACCCTTAGAACCTTTACTCTTGTCTGTAACTGCTGTAACTATTGCAAAGTCACATATAGGTCCATTTGTTATAAAAGTTTTTCTACCGTTTAAGATATAATTATCTCCATCTAATACAGCAGTAGTTTGAGTAGCTCCTGCATCAGAACCTGCTCCTGGTTCAGTTAAACCAAATGCTCCTACCATTTCCCCAGTTGCTAAAGCTTTTAAATATTTTTGTTTTTGCTCTTCAGTACCATAATTTAATATTGGTAGAGCAACTAAAGATGCTCCTGCAGTTATATATGTTCCTGTAGATGCACATCTTCTACTTATTTCTTCCATGATTATTGCATAGGAAAGATAGTCTGCTCCTGCTCCACCATACTCTTTAGGTATAACTGGGCTTAGGTATTTATATCTAACAAGTTTATCTACTAGTTCTTTAGGTATATGACCTAGTTCTTCTATTTCTTCTGGTAAATCTTTAAGTTCAATCTCAACAAATTTAGTTATAGCATCTCTTAAAAGTTCATGCTCTTTTTTTAAAATCATAAGTACCTCCACTTTTTATTTTTATTTTTATATCATTTCTGCAAATGTTTGAATTCTTGTTCTGATTTGTTCATTACTTCTATTTTCTTGATCTATTTCTATTAAAATACTTGTTATATCAGAATCATCTAAATCAGATTTTATAATTGGATAATCATATTCCTCTGGATCACAGAATTTCATCATTGCAAAAATAACGCCATCAATATTGTCCTCTTTGACCTTATCAGCTATCATTTTTCCCCTTTGTTTCTTTGGATCATATGCTAGAGAACATCCTTCTATATTTGACCATTGTTTGGCAAGTCTAGTAAGGGCATCTTTTCCTTCTGGTACTCTAGTTCTAATTTGTCTACTCTCGTGAGCTAAGTCATCTGCCACTATTCTCATATTATTTTCTTCTAAGATGTCTAGGATATCTTTAGAGTCTAATATTATCCCTGAAGCCAGTACAGTTTTTCCGCTATATTTCTCTTCTGGTAGTCCCTCCAAAATTTCATTTATTTCTTTTAAATATTGTAAATGTTCTTCTTTTAACATAAAGTAAGAGCTTTTCAATACTAGGCTTCTTTGATAGTTATTTACTGTATTAGCATGTGATGCAGCTAAGTTTATAAATCTTTCCATTTCATCCCTATGTTCATTGTATAAATCTATACTCTTTTCTAAGTCAGCTTCTGTTATTTCCTTACCACTTATTTTTTCAAGCTGTTTTTTTACATTAGCATACTCGGATACCAAGTATTCTACCCCTGCTTCTAACTTTCTATTTTGTGGATGAACTAAAGGTATATACTCAATATGTTCTATAGCACCCTTCCAGTTTTGTCCCATGCAATTTAAGGTATCACACATACCTGGAATTATTACGGCAGCTAACTCGTCATATGCTCCATTTAAAGCAAGTTCCATACAAGACTGCATTATAGAACAACAGAATGCTGGATAGTACTGTTTTGCCTTGCTGATTTCAACATTTCCACCCCAGATTCCAACTGGTAGCATTCCACCTGCATGTATTATTTCTGCTGGTGTGTATACTGGTAGACATCCTATGGCTTTAGATCCTGTTTTTTCCTTAAACTCTACTACTTTTTTATTTGGATTCTTAACAACATCTTCTAACAACTCTAAAATTTGAGACAGTTTATTCATCTTGGATGCTCCCTTCTTTCCTTTCTTCCATAACTTCCACTAAACCTTGTAATCTTGTTTCAAACTGAGCCTTACCAAATACTCTAGGGTCTGCTTGATCCCCATCAAATCCTGCATATGGTATACCAGTTTCTTCATAAACTCTTCTTTGCATTTCATATTGAATGAAACTCATAAGTTTACAACTTCTATTCATGTGATAGAATGCTCCATCACAATTACCTTCTATAAGGGAATTTATCCTGTATTTAGACATTGTTTCGATGTTAACGTTGTTAAACATACTGCTATAAGCTCTAGCCATTCCATCTAAATCATTTACTTCATATTCTAATGCCCATGCATGTGGATATACACTACCTGTCATATTTACTCCATATTCAGATAGGGTTCTCATTTTATATCCTATATATGGCCAGCAAGGGATTCCTTCCATCATTATTCTATATTTTTCTTCTCCTCTAAAAGAAGTTTCCTTATTCTCTATATTTGTTTCTAATTCTTCTATTAATTTTTTAAAGGCATCTGTTGTTTCTTTTTTACCTCTATAACATACTATTACTGCCATATAAGTAAATAAATCAAATCCATTCATTGGTGATGGATATGAGTTTGATGGCAAACTCATTGAGTATTTCCATAGCTTTCCATTTTCTGAAGATATTTTCATAACTTCTTCAAATTTTTTCTCATCAAATTTTTTACCTGATATGACTTCTAATTGTTTAATAGCATCATCAAATTGCGCTCTTATATATTTTATTCTTTCTTCTGTTACTTCATCTTCGTTATTGAAAGTTGTATCTATCATTATTAGTGGTATATCTAATTCTTTAGCTATATTTTCATACCATTTAATAACTTGGTTACAAATATTATTACAACAGCAAAGAAAATCTGGTTTTGGCATATTTAAATTTTCTGAACCACCTTTTTCTAGTACTCCAAAGTTGGTTCTAGCATATGCACATAAATCTATAGAATATCCAACTGCTTCAGCTTCTTCACATAAACCAAGAGATTCTTTTTTTGCTGCAACTCCTGCTGCTTGGTTTTCTGGATATAATAAACATAAATCAAAAACTTCTACAAGTTCTTGTGGGAAAACTGATGTTGCCCAACCTACTGGTCTACCAGCTTCTTTTGCTTCCCATGCTTCCTTATAAGATTTAGCCAAGATTGAATTTATAAGTTGTCCTGCTGTTTGAGTTTCTTTACTTAAATCTGTAGACATATTTTACTCCTTTCAAAACATATTAGTTTATAATTTTATCTTCTCTCATCTTTTCGATTTCTTCAGAAGTATATCCTAAAGAACTAATAACTTCTTCTGTATTTTCCCCTAATTTTGGTGCTCTTTCATACTCTCTTGAATCAGATTCAGTAAATAAAACTGGAGTATTTACTAGTACACCTTCATTTCCACTATCATATTTAAACTTAAATAGATAATCATTATCCCAAGCTTGTGGATCTACTAATATATCTTCACAAGTTTGTAAATATTCATAAGGTAAATCTGCATTATTCAATCTTTCAGCCCATTCAGTAGAATCTCTCTTAATCATTTCTGCCTCAATTATTTCTACTAATTCTAGGGTATGATTATTTACCTCTTTTAAGGTATTAAATTTAACATTTTCTTTTAAGTCATCTCTCTCTATAACATCACAGAATCTAGAGAACCATTTATCATATTGCATAATAGCTAACTGTATCCATTTTTTATCCTTACATTCGTAAGTTGTTCCTATTGGATTATTAGGTTCCCTTCTAGATAGTGGCATTTCATTACCATATTGTGCAGTTGTAACCATAAGTCCCATACCAAATACTGCTGTATGATATAAACTTACCGTTACCCTTTCTCCTTCTCCCGTCGTTACCTTTTTATGTAAACTAGCTAGTATCCCTGCTGCTAAAGATATTCCGGCATAATGGTCACCAAATCCTGCATTTGTATTTGCTGGTGAAGTACCTTTTTCCATAAGTGATGTACTTACTGCTCCTCTAGCAAAATATGCTGTATAGTCAAATCCAGGTTTATCTTTTAATGGACCTTTTTCTCCATACCCCAATATATGTGCATAAATTAATCCTGGAAATTTCTCTTTTAACTGTTCATAAGATAAGCCACCTCTTTCCAAGGACTTTTCTCTAACATTTGTTAAAAATATATCAGATTTTTCCAGAATTTTATATAAAACTTCTTTACCCTCTTCACTTTGTGTATCAAGGCAAATACCTTTTTTATTACCATTTTCTAATTCAAACATTGGATTTTCATCATCAGTCATAGGTGAATTATACATACCTCCAACTAATCTCAACCCATCCCCATAGATTGGTTCTACTTTTATAACTTCTGCACCCCAGTCTGCTAATAATTTTGCACAACTTGGTGCTGCAACAAAGCTTGAAAATTCAAGCACTCTGACTCCTTCTAAAGGTAATCCAGATTTACTCATTATAAAACCTCCTGTTATTTTTAATTAAGTTATTATTCTGTCTATAGGAATATTCTAACAAGTGTAACAAGTTTAATTAATGTATTTTTTGAATATAGTTATTTTTTTTTATTTTCTGAATATTTAGGTGTTCATTTTACTCAATCTACATCTGTTTCTACTTTTGAACATAAAAAAAAAGAAGGTGGTTTTTACCACCTTCTTAAACTTCTATTGGTCCACTATGTTTCATTTTTCCATCTGGGTCATATGAAAAAGTTTTTCTAAGTCTTTTTTTCATTCCATTTAGTGAAGTATAATCATATTCGTAGGTTACTGAGTCTTTAGTTTTCTCCACTTCTTCAATGTTTGTAGCAGTTCTACTACCTTCTGAGTTGTATTCATTAAATACATCTTGTGCAAATTCTTCTAAAGCCGTCATCTAATCCCCCCTAATATTTTCTACTTAAACTATACCCTTGTTAGCTTAATTTACTCCATTTTGTAGGAACAAGTAAGGCTATCATAGTAAATAACTCTAGTCTACCTAATAACATTAAAAGTGAAAAATAAAATTTAGATATTTGACTATAACCTGCAAAGGTACTAGCAGGTCCAACCACATTAAAACCTGGTCCTATGTTTCCAAGAGTTGCAGCTACTGATGAAGATGCTGTAACTAAATCCACATTTTCCAGAGTTATAAGTATGGTAGAAACTACAAAAATTATAATATATAGGGCTAAAAAAGCATTTATACTTTCTATAACATCATCTTGTATAACTTTACCATTTAACTTTATAGGCTTTACAGCCCTCGGATGAAACATTTTTATAAATTCTCTCTTTATAACCTTAAACATTACAAGTATTCTAACCACTTTCATGGCCCCTGCTGTTGAACCAGCACATCCTCCTATAAACATAAGCAAGAATAAAATAGCCTTACTAAAACTTGGCCACATGTCAAAGTTTACTGTTGAATATCCAGTTGTAGTTATTATGGAACCAACTTGGAAGTAAGCATCCTTAAAGGCTAATCCTATACTGTTGTAGCTTGTAAATAATAAATTTAACATTATTGCAAATACAGACACTGCTACTATTATAAGATATAATCTAAGCTCTTCATCCTTAAAGGCATCCTTAAATTTCCCCTTAAACATTTGATGATATAGGGAAAAGTTTACACCAGATAAAATCATAAAAGTTCCTATTACCATATGTATATAATTTGACTTATAAAAACCAACACTATCTGACTTTGTAGATAATCCTCCTGTACCAACAGTACCAAAAGTATAGACAAGGGAATCAAATAAATCCATGCCTCCAAATAAAAGTAAAACTACTTGAACCACTGTTATGGTCATATAGATTGTATACAATAACTTAGCAGTATCCTTCATCTTAGGTGCTATCTTACCAGCTATTGGACCTGGACTTTCTGCCTTAAATATTTGAAATCCTCCCACTCCAAGTGCTGGAAGTAGGGATATTGTAAAAACTAAGATTCCCATTCCACCTATCCAGTGGGTAAAAGACCTCCAAAACATTACTCCCATTGGTAGTTTTTCAACGCCTTCTATAACTGTTGCTCCAGTAGTTGTAAAACCTGATACAGTTTCAAAAAAAGCATCTATGTAGGTTGGTACTCCTCCTGATAAAAATAAAGGTAGAGCTCCTATTAAAGATAATATAATCCAGCCATAAGACACTATGGCAAGTCCTTCCTTAACTGTTATTATATGTCTCTTCTTCTTTTCTTTTCTAGATAGGAAAAATCCTAAGATTACAGCTGTTAATATAGTTATTACAAAGGCTTTTGTATCTGTTCCCTTTGTATATATTGATATACAAAGAGAAGGAAGCATTAGTATTGACTCTAGGATTAATAGTTTACCTAGCATTGCCAGAACTATTCCATAGTTCACCTAAAATTCCCCCTTTTTTACCCCTAAAAAACATTGATAAATCATCTAAATTTTCCTTTAATGAAAACACTACAACTCTATCTTTAGCCATTAGTCTAGTTCTACCATCTGGGATAAATACCCTTCCATCTCTTGATATTGATCCTATTATTATTCCCTTTGGTAAATCTAACTCTTCCAAAGTTTTGTTTAATATTGGTAATTTATCATCTAATATTATCTCTGTTACTTCTCCATCCCCACCTATTAAAAGGGATACAGACATTATCTTACCACCGCGTATTATCTTAAGTATCTTACTACTTGTTATATAAACAGGATTAATTGCCACATCTACATCAAGCCTATCAATTATTTTTGAATAGTTTTCCCTTGAAATTTTAGATATAACCTTTCTAACTCCTTGCTGTTTAGCCATTATTCCCATTAGCAGATTAGACTCATCAAAGCCTGTAGTGGCAACTAGGGCGTCCATTCTATCTAGATGTTCATCCTCTAACAAAGTTATGTCTGTACCATCCCCATGAATTATTAGGGTTTCATTTAATTTTTCTGCAAGTTTTTTACAAACTTCCATATTTTTCTCTATTATAGTTACATTTATATTATTATGAATTAGTTTCTTCGCCAAATAATAGGCTATATTACTTCCACCAAGTATCATTACATTTTTTACTGGCCTATCCATTAAATTATCATCTAACTTATTGGATATATTATCTATCTCTTCTGCCTTTCCCATAATATATATAAGGTCAAATTCTTCCAAAACCGTTTCTCCATTTGGAATTATAACCTCACCATCTCTTGATATGGCAACTATTAGAAGATGTTTCATATTATCTAAATCTTTTATTTTTTTACCTACAAATATGTCTAAGGTTTCTATATTTATGTCTATCATTTGAACTTTTCCACTAACAAATTTATCCGAATAAAAGCTATGACTCTTTAGCAGATATCTTTCAATAGATTCTGCCGTTGCAAAATCTGGATTTATAACATGGTCTATACCAAGTTCCCTCTTAATAAATTTCATCTGTTTTAAATATTCTGCATTTCTAATTCTAGCAACAGTCATCTTACAACCAAGTTTTTTTGCCAGAGTACATACTACAACATTAGTTTCATCAAGACTAGTAACTGCAACAAGTAGGTCATATTCTTCCACATTTAGTTCTTGAAGTATGGAAATATCAACTCCACTACCATGCACAGTCAATACATCCATATGACTATTGATTCTATCAATTTTTTCCGAATTATTTTCTATCACAGTTACATCTATATGTTCTGCAACCATTGTTTCGGCTAGCTTAGTTCCAAGTTTACCAGCACCCACTATCATAACTTTCATCAGTTCACCTCTATATTTGTTTATGCCTCAGTTTCTTCACTCTCTACTTTTTTTATTTTATCATTTTCAAAAACTATAGCATCTAGTTCGTCCTCTGTTATAGTTTCTTTTTCTATAAGCGCAGAAGCTATCTTATCCAATTTGTCCTTATTATCTTTCAAGGTTTTTAATGCCTTATCATATAATTCATTAGACATTTTTACAGCCTCATCTAGTATATCACCATCTTTTTTAATTGACGATACCTTTATAAGTCCATACTTTTCACTCATACCAAACTCTGTAAAATATCCTTTAATATAGGCTGTTGCCTTTTCTATATCATTTGAAGCTCCAGTAGTTATCCTGTCTTTGCCATTTAAAATCTCCTCTGCTGCCCTACCACCATACAATACCAAGATTTCATTGTTTATATCTTCCTTAGAAAGTAGTGACATTTTTTTTGGAATATTAAAGGTTGCTCCACCTACACCTGATGTTGAAGGTACTATTGTAACCTTTGGTACATCATGGTCTGTAAGAAGTTTAGATAGTAGAGCGTGTCCTCCCTCATGATAGGCTACCAGCTTAGTTTCCTTTTCTGTCCTATCACTAGTTTTCTTTTTATTTCCCTTTACTAGCATTTTAAAGTGTGCCTCATCTATATCTATATTTTCTACTTCCTTACTATCTCTATTAACTGCCAAAATTGTAGCCTCATTTAAAAGTGCTTCTAGGGCTGCCCCTGAAAATCCTATGGTCATTTTTGCCATAGCTTTTAAGTCTACATCCTTTGATAACTTCTTATTTTTTGCATGTAACTCTAGGATATTTAACCTATCTTTATACTCTGGAAGTTCTATGGCTATATGTCTATCAAATCTTCCTGGTCTAATTAGTGCCTTATCTAAATCTTCCATCCTATTTGTTGCTGCCATTACTATAACTCCATCACTAGTATCAAAACCATCCATCTCTGATAAAAGTGCATTGATAGTTTGATCTTTCTCTGAATGACCTAGCTCTCCCCTATTTGTACCTAGGGCATCTAATTCATCTATAAAAACTATACAAGGTGCTGAGTTTTTTGCCTCTTTAAATAGGGTTCTAACTCTTTTAGCTCCAAGTCCTGCATACATCTCTATAAAATCTGAACCTGTAACATTAAAAAATGGTACTCCTGCTTCTCCTGCTATGGCTCTAGCTGTTAGAGTTTTCCCTGTACCTGGCTCACCAAATAGGATAACTCCCTTGGGAAGCTTTGCCCCCATATCTATATATTTCTTTGGATCCTTTAAAAAACTCACCAAAAATACCATGTCTTCCTTGGCTTCCTCATTTCCTGCTATATCTGAAAACCTGGTCTTTACATCTTCTGATTTATTGATTATATCTGGATTTGCTACAGTTGTATCCATAAAAGTTTTTAATAAAAATACCATTAAAGACACAGAAAAGACTGTACCTAAAAGTGAAAATGCCATTTGTTGTATCTTTGATTTTCCCGATATTTCTTTAATCTCTATATCTCTTTCAAGTAGTGACTTTTTAAAGTTAAAACTCTTAGGGTTTTCAGTTTCATATTCTCCACCTTTTTTATCTTCAAACCTAAATCGTGGACTATTGAAATCTATCTTTATTTCTTTTACTTCTCCCTTATCTGCCATAACTACAAACTCTTTATAACTTATCTCTTTTATATTTCTATCTTGGAAATGCTGAAATAATAAAAATGCTGCAAGTCCTAGTATAATTCCTATTCCAACTACTATTAGCATTTTTTTATCTTCATCTTTCATATTCTTAAACATATTTCACCTTCCTCATTATATTCTCTATCTATTGATTATAACACGATGTTATTTAAAAAGCAGATAAGAAAAATAAGTGGATAGACTCCACTTATTTTTCTTCAACTATTAAATTTGCAGCCCTAAAACTACTAACTGATGTTATAACATTTTCTGCACCTATTCTAGTATATAAGCCAGCAAACTTCTCACCATACATAAATATACCAACTACAGAATTTAAATCTTTTATTTGAAACTCTCCATCATACATTAAAAATGGTCTATTATAGGCTTCTATAAATTCTTGATATATATAATCTGTATCAAAGGCTGATTTTAAGTTTTCTTCCCACTCCTTAAAATCCATATCTCTTCCTACAAATACACCCCTAGCTACATTCATATCTGATGGCTTCATTATATAATTGTCTTTATTTTTCAAGACTTTTTCAAAAATCTCATAACTTCCCTTAAATTCTCCTGTTTCTGGGACATGCGCCTTGATAAAATCTACCTCTTCATTTGACATAAGCTTCAATGTATCCTTATCATGTAAAACCTTAAAGATTAACTTATTATGGATAAGCTGAGATCTAAAAGAACCAATCGAACAAAATGCCTTGGCCTTATAGGCCTTAACTAACTCCTTAACTTCTCCAAATCTTTCCATCATCTCAAAAGTTACCAGTCTTCTATAAACTAAATCTATCCTGTAATCTCCATCATATAAAAATCCATCCCTATACTGAACATTTTTAGGATCTACTATCTCGCAATTGTACCCCTTTTTTCCATAGGCTTTTTTAAACTCCATAAACTCCATTGTAGTTGCTGATTCTATGAAATCTAGTATGGCTACATTAGGTTTATCTACTTTCTTATCTCCATCCCAAGTTCCATATATCCTAAGACTTTCATCAACCCATGAGTCAATAAGCTCATAATATGAAAGTTTATATTTATTTTCCAAGTTCTTTACTCCAAGAGTATCCATGGTTATTTCCGCAAAACTATTATCTTCCAACATAGCTGATGAGCCATCTGTATTTAACTCACAAAACTTAAAATCATTTTCATCATAAAATATATCAATTCTACATATTGGAACATTTATATTATATCCATTGTCTATAAGTATTAGCTCTTCAAGCTCTTTAGGAAAGCCAAACTTCCTCCTAAAATCTTCTGATTTTAAATATTGTTTTACTATTTTATCTCCTATCCCTAGAATGGTTTTACCAAGTTTTTCAAATACCCTAACATCATCTCTTGTAAAAAATAAGGGCTTGTAAGAATAAGGCACTACCTCGTTTCTAAATAAGGCCTTGGAGTTTGCTACCCTAGTTTTTAAAGCTAAATAGTCTTTTTCATATTCAGCCTTATTTTTTTTAAAATCATCTATATATTCCCTATCTATATCTTTATAGTTCAAGTTATCACTCTCTTTCTATAATATGTTAGTAGTATTTTTTATTATTTCATTTATGCTATCTATATCATCATTATCAAATAGACTTCTTGGGTTCTTACCCTCTTCCATTAAGTCTTTAAATGGTTTTAGTATAGATTTTTCTTCACTAGCTAATTTTTCATATACTAGATTTACAACTTCCCTTCCCCAATTGGCTACTGATTTTCCATAGTATAGACCATCTATCCCAGCTTTTATTATATCATCCTTACCCTCTATTATATCCTGATAGGTTACAGCTTCAAAAATTTTATACAGACTATCTAGTAGTTCTTCATCATAAAATATACCTTTTAACAGGGCTACTATGGAAAAATTATAGGGATATGGAAGTGCATCCATCATTCTTATTTCTATAAAACCCTTGGTTCTAACATCTGGAAAAACCATAGTCATCATATGTTCCAATTCTTTTTTTGTATAGTTTTCTGGATCAAATAAGTCTTTCATCTTAGCCTCTTTTGTAGGCAAAAACTTTCCATCTTTTAAGATTAAAATAGGAGGAACTTCAAGTACAAATTCTGCATAGTTTTTATATGAAAAATTGTCCTCTAAAGACCTAGGCACTGTTCCACATCTATCTTTATCCATGTTATTCCAAATCAAGGTTCTCAGACTCTTTTCCTTAAATTTTTCACCTTCAAAAAAATAGGAATTATCACAAATTCCATACATTATAGGAGCCAGAGCATTTGCCAATCTTACCTTTTTCCTATAATCTTCTTCATCACTGTAGTCTAAGGATACCTGAAGTGATGCTGTTCCCTTCATCATATTATGGGCATACTTTCCCTTATCTTTAAAATAATCAAACATATAGTCATATCTTTCTTTTGGAAGTATTTTTATCTCATCTATTTTAGTCTTTGGATGATAGCCTACTGCCACTATCCTTTGATTATTTTCTTTGAGTATCACCTTTATTTCTTCCATAAATTCTAAGTATTCTTTTTTCAAACTCACTATATCCAATTTCGCATTTATGCTAAATTCAAACTGACTTCCTGGCTCTAAAGTAACAACCTTATCACCCTTTTCAGCTCCCAGTATATACTCTCCTTCATACATGCCTTGCCATCCATTTGCTTCTAGTTTACATAGGATATCCCTAACTCCATTTTTATCCCAGTAAGTTACAGTTTCCATGGTATCATTTGATACTATAAAGTGTTCAAATTCCACACCTATTTTAAAATTATCTCTGGATTTTTCCTTACCTCTCAAGTATTTATCTATTTCATCTATCTGTTTTTCATAATTATATTTCAAAATAATCACCTCTATTAGTTATCAATTACATATACCCATTTAATGTATAACTACTACTTAGATATACTATTTTAGTCTAGTACTTATCATCTCATAAAAATATTTTAATCTGCCAATTTTTTATACAAAAAAGAGATAGACTAATCTATCTCTATGCTTTAAAGTTGTATAAAGGTTTTATAAATTCAACTATCTCTGCTGTCTCATCCAAATACTCAATTATCTCTTCTTTTGGCTTATAGGCCCTAGGATTTTCTTCCAAGGTATTCTTATTTATAGTTGTACTATATATGCCTTCCATATCTCTTTCAAACTCTTTTAAATTCCCTCTTTTTTTCGCTTGCTTTCTACTTAAAAGCCTTCCTGCTCCATGAGGAGCTGAGTTGTTCCATTCTGCATTTCCCTTACCTCTGGCAAGTATAGATCCATCTCTCATATTCAGTGGTATCAAAATTTCCTCATCCTTACTGGCAGAAACTGCTCCTTTTCTAATTATATTATCCCTAAAGTCAATATAATTATGTATAGTTTCAAAATACTCATAGTATTCCAGTCCCCTACCTGTAGCTTTTTTAAGTATTATGTCTGCTATTGTCTTTCTGTTCAAACTCGCATACTCTTGACATATTTTCATATCATGTAAATATTCTTGACTATATTTTCCAGTTAAAAAACATAGTTCTTTTGGATACTTAGGCTCAAGATCCTCATACTCTTTTTCTAGTTCTATTAAAGCTCCTTTTAATTGGGAGCTCTTACCTGCTTCTATATATTCATCAATCAGCTTTTCCCTTCTAGTAAATAAGTCTTCCTTACCACTACAAAGGTCTATGGCTATGCTTTGATAAAATTCTGCTATTTGCTTTCCCAGGTTCCTACTTCCTGTATGAACTAGTAAATATTTATCCCCCTTAGAATCCTCACCTATTTCTATAAAGTGATTTCCTCCTCCCAAGGTTCCTATACTTTTTCTAATTCTCTTTGTATTTTGAAGTTCCCTATAGCAGTATAATTCTTCTATCTTATCAAACTCAACTATCTCTTCATCTCTGATTTTAAAACCTGACGGTATATTTTCTTTTATTATCTTATCTATTTTTGGAAAATCTGGGTATACTTCACCCAATTTTACAGTTATTATTCCACAACCTATGTCTACCCCAACTATATTAGGGATTATTTTATCTCCCATATCTGCTGTAAAACCAATCACACAACCAATTCCCATATGGACATCTGGCATTATTCTAACCTTTGAACCTTCTATGAAATCCTGATCCATAAGTTCTTTTATTTGCTTCCGCGGGTCTTCATCTAAATTCGAGGTGTAAACTTTTGCCTCGCCATGCTTCCCTTCTACTATCACTTTTCTTCCTCCTGATTTTTCATTTCCTATATTTATATCTTATTTGTATTTATATTTCCATATTTTACATATTTAAACTCTACTCCACCATCTTTCAGACTTTCACTTTCTTCTAGTAGCTTAAAATTCTCATCTAAGTCCAAATTAGGAATACTAGTATCTGCATCATCTACTCTTCCTACAATCTTAGTAATCAAGGCATACTCACAATAGTACAATAGTTCTCTTATAATTTCGCCTCCACCTATGACGAATATATCCTTGTCCATATTTTTTGACTCAGTTAAAAACTCTTTTATAGAATTATACACTATTACATTATTTTTTCCATAGTTTTTATTTCTTGTTATAACTATATTTTCTCTATTTAAAAGAGCCTGGCCTTTTGGTAAGGATTCCAAAGTTTTTCTGCCCATAACCACTATATTATTTGTTGTCAGCTCCTTAAATCTTTCCATATCTTTTCTTATATAAAATAATAGGCCCTTATCCTTACCTATATTCCAATTTTCATCAACTGCACAAATGATTTTCAAATAATCACCTCTGGTAAATTATATAGAATAAGACCAGGGGATACCTGGCCTTTATTTTATCAAATCTTTTATTTTATCATCTGTTAAATATACCTCTGTTGGAGTTACTACACTATCATCTAGTTCATAGTAATATAGAACTGTGGAATTCTCTGTAAAATATAAGCTTATACCTTCTGCTTCAAAGTCTTTTCCATAACCTTTTCTTACTTCTGCCTGCAATAATTTTTCTAGTTTCTCCTTGGACTCTTTATCAGTTTTGAAATAATTTTCATAAGTTATTTCCTCACCATTACTCAAGTCTATATTTAACACTCTTATACTTTCTCTCTCTGATCCCATATAAGTGAACTTACCATTAAAAATTATACTGATTTTCTCTTTATTTAGTAGACTAATATTATAATCTAACTTTAAATCATAGAATAAATCATTTAATTTTAAATCATTCACATACTCATCCACTCTTTGATTAAATAGGGATTCTACTGCCTTGTTTCCCTCATACTTCAAGACTGGATAATTAAAATGTTTTTCATCTTTTATATATTCATTCTTCTCAATTTCAACAAATTCTTTTCTAATTATTTTCTTTGCTGTTGTTTGAGCTGGTAAACTCATTGTCATATATCTAGGTGTTACAAATTCTAGTCTATCTCCAACTTTTATATCTTCAAATTTGATTTTCTTATCACTGTCATCTAAAATCTCAGTGTCATCCACAACATGAAGTATTAATTGACTTATTGGCATCTCGGATCTTTCGTTGTCAATACTCAAGGATAAAGTTTTCCTATCTTCATCTACAGTTATTGACTTTACATAGCCCTCCATATCCAAAGTCTCTTTTTCTATAACATTTACCTCTGTTTTATAAAGTCCTAGATTTGATCCAGTTACTATTATTTGTTCTTTTAGTATGGCTGAAAAAAACTCAAGTGGAACATAAGTTACTCCGCCTTTTGTCTCTGGTGCTTTTGATAATTTTATTGGCTCTTTGCCTTTAAAATAATATACTTCACCATTTTTCAGGCTACAGCTATTTAAATCTTTCACTATATTCACTTGTTTTAGTTCATTATTCCAACTTATCTCATAACCTAATCTTTCTGAAACTTTCCTAACAGGTATCATATATGTTCCATCATCTTCATAAACATTTAGTTCTGAAAGTGTGAATAATTTTTCAAAAGTATTAACTTCTTCCATACTTATAACACTTTTACTCTTTATTTTTTCTACTACTCCCGAATTAAGTCCATAACTTATGCTGCTACTAAAGATTATAGTTAATGACAAGAAAAATGGTATTATTTTCCTTTTCATTTTATCTCTCCTTAAAATAATTATAATTTCATATACATTATAACAAATTATAATTACTTTGAGATTACAGCTGTATTACATTTTAACTTAAATATGCACCCTTTAAGCTTCCAACTATATCTTCATAACTTTTTATAGAATATTCTCTACCTTCATCTGTCAAATATATAATATTATTTTCTATAATTATTTGTTTATTATCCATTAAACTATCTATTATTTTATCTAAATAACCCTTATGCCAATTTAGATTCACTTCTATATTAGATATACTATTGTGATAGTCTACATCATCTTCTCTTTCATGATTTAGAATGTGAAATAGCAAAGAGTTTGCTGCAAACTGCTTTTTCTGAACTCTTCTTCTGTTCATAGTAGTTATAAGACCTTTTTTTGGCGCAAATATAAAGACAAGACCAAAGGTAATTCCTGTAACTACTGCCATAGTACCTGCTATAGAAACATCTGCTTGCATGGCTATATTAAACCCTATAACTCCATTTAAGGCACCTATAATCGAAGAAAAAACTATCATCTTCTTTAAATCATCTGTTAATAGGTAGGCTGTAACAGGTGGCCCAACCATAAAGGCTATTACAAGTATTGACCCAACTGCTTCAAAAGCTCCAACAGCTGTAACAGATACTACTCCCATTAGCATATAATGGATTAAAGTAGGTGTTATGCCCAGTACTGCTGCAAGGGCAGGATCAAAAGTTACTATCTTTAATTCTTTAAAAAAGGCTACTACAAAAACTAAATTTATCACAAGTATAGTTCCCATCATATAAATGGCTCTTGGTCCAAAATCTTTTCCTCCTATTATAATCCTATCAAAGGGAGCAAATTCTATTTGTCCAAGAAGGACAGAGTCTGTATCTAAATGAACTGAACCAGCATATTTAGATATTAATATTATGGCAATACTAAATAAAAGAGGGAAAACTATCCCTATAGCTGAATCCTTTGACATGAGATTAGTATTGTTTAATACTTCTGTTAGAAAAACTGTCAAAAGTCCCATAATTGCTGCACCTACAACCAAGAGAGGAGATGTTAAACTTCCAGTTATAAAAAAGGCTATTACTATACCTAAAAGTATGGTATGGGTTATGGCATCTGTCATCATTGCCATTCTTCTTAGTACTAGGAATACTCCTGGTAGTGAAGATGCTACAGCGACTATCACTGCTATCATCTGAATTTCTAATTCTGGATTCATTTTAATATCCCTCCTTTAATAAATTATTTTCTACATATGAAATTCCGTCTTCGGTTATATGCCAGTGGTCAAAGTAATCCCTCTTAATAAGCCCATCATCTTCAAGTCCTGATAATCTTCCTATTAAAATATTTGTAGATTCCCTATCCCTATTTGTATCTGGCTTAATTGTATCTATACTATGGCTGTGATAGATATTTTCATGATTTAATGCTAGTTCATATATATTAAATAACAATTGATTTTTATCTATATTTCTCCTACTTTCCTTTTCCTTTATCCTTTTCCAAACAAGCCCTCTATTAGGTGCAAAAGCCAAACTTAAAATAACTATTATACTTATAGTTAAAACTATAGTTGGCCCAGTTGGAAGATTAGATACCATGGAACTTATGAGCGTTCCAATTATTCCAGAAATACCTCCAAAAAATCCTGATAAAACTACCATCTTAGATAATTTATTTGTCCATTGTCTGGCTGCTACTGCTGGAGCTGTTAACATGGCACTCATCAAAATAACTCCTACTGATTGAAGTCCAATTACAATGGAAATTACTATCATAGTTGACAGTAGAATTGTAATTTTCTTTGAGGAAAAACCTAGAATTTCTGCATACTGGCTATCAAATGATATCAGTTTAAATTCCTTCCAGAAAAGTACTATTAAAAATACTAAAATTCCTCCAACTATGAGCATCAGGTTTATATCCCTTTTTAATAGAGTTGATGCTTGTCCATATATAAAACTTTCGAGTCCAGCTTGGTTTGCATCTGGCATCTTTTGAATATAGGTTAAAAGTACCATACCTGCCCCAAAAAATACTGACAAAACTAAGGCTAAGGAACTATCAAATTTTATCCTTGAATACTTTTCTATTGATAATATTAAAAAAGTTGCCAAAACTCCTGACAATAAAGCTCCAAATAATAAAACTTCTGTATTCTTTGTCTGTGTTATCAAATAAACTACAGCTATACCTGGAAGAGCAGCATGAGAGATTGCATCTCCTAGTAAACTTTCCTTCCTAACTACTGCAAAACTCCCTAAAATTCCAGCTATTATACCTAGTAGCATAGAACCTATGGACACTATTCTAAGAGTATAGTCTGTAAATATCAGTGTAAATATATCCATTCCCTCACCTACCTTCTTAAAATTTTCCCCTTACTTCTATATGCCTTGTTTAAATTTTCTTCTGTATAAACTTCCTTAACTGGTCCACTTACTATAAGCTGTGTATTAAGTAAGGTCACCCAGTCAAAATAATGTTCCACTGTTTGCAAGTCATGATGTACTACTATTACTGTTTTTCCTTGATTTTTTAAATCCTTTAATATATTCATTATTGCAACTTCCGTCTTAGCATCTACACCCTTAAAAGGTTCATCCATAAAATATATATCAGCTTCTTGAACTAAGGCTCTTGCTAAAAATACCCTTTGTTGCTGTCCTCCTGATAGCTCTGATATCTGTCTATCTACAAATTCCCCCATATCTACTTTTTCAAGAGCCTCTAAGCTTTTTTTCCTATCTTCTTCTTTAGGTCTTTTAAACCATCCTAGTTTCCCATACCTTCCCATCAAGACAACATCTAATACACTGGCTGGAAAATCCCAATCAACACTTTCTGATTGAGGTACATATCCTATGTGTTTTCTTTCTTCTTTATAAGATTTCCCGTTGAAACTTACATTACCAGATACAGGTTTTATCAAGTCTAGCATAGCCTTTATAAGAGTGGACTTTCCTGCCCCATTAGGACCTATTATAGCCATTAAAACTCCCTTTGGTATCTTTAAGTCTATATCCCATAAAACTGGCTTAACATTGTATGCTACAGTCATATCCTCTACTTCTATAATATATTTAACTTCTTTTTCCATAATTTCCTCCTATTTCAAACCATCTACTATGGTATCTATATTTGCCCTAAATGTTTCAATATAGGTTTCAGTTCCCATTGATTCATCCCCTGTTGAGTCTGAATAAAGTTCTCCTCCTATTTTCACATCAAATCCTTGAGCCTTTACTGCTTCTTGAAGGGCCATTATGCTTTTTCTAGGAACAGATGTCTCAACAAAAACAGACTTCACTTGATTTTCCACTATAAAATTTGCTAGATTTCTCATATCTCTAGTTCCAGCCTCGGCTGCGGTACTTATCCCCTGTAATCCCTTAACTTGGAAATCATAAGCTTCTCCAAAATATCCAAAAGCGTCATGGGCTGTTACAAGTATTCTCTTTTCTCTTGGTATCTCATTACTTCTCATTTTTACATACCTATCTAGCTCATCTAACTCTAGTAGATAGCTTTCAAGGTTTTTATCAAAAGTTTCAGCTTCTTCTGGCATTAACTCCTTTAATCCTTGGTTTACTGCAAGTGCTGATTCTTTCCACATGGAAACATCAAACCATATATGGGGGTCATAGTTTCCAGGGTTTGTTGCAAAATCAAGGAGTTTACTCCTGTCTATATCTTTAGAAACGGCTAATACCTTCTTATCTATCTTCTCAAGATTTTCAAAGATATCCTCCATCTTTCCCTCTAAATGTATCCCACTATATATAATCATATCTGCCTTTTGCATTGCAGTAACATCTCCTGCACTAGCCTTATACATATGTGGATCTATTCCCGGCCCCATAAGTGTTTTTAAATTTATCTTATCTCCACCTATATTATGCACCAAGTCCCCAACTAAAGTTGTTGTTGCTACAACATTTGGCTTATCATTTTCTGGAAAACTACTCTTTTTTTCACAGCCCATAATTATTATTGGCAATACTAGTGTAAATAATATTAATAAATTTTTTTTCAAAGCTTCTCCTCCTCTACATATATTTTTTCTGCTATTTTTCCATCTACCTTAATCTGTTTTCTCTTATGCTTAATCAAGAAATATCCATTATTTCTATCTAGGATTTCCAAGCTATCTCCTATTTTTATCTTCTCCTTTTTTAAAAATAGAATCACATCTTTTTCATCCCTTATTCTCCTAATTTTATATTTTCCACCCTCATAATTTACTAGATTATTAAAATCCCTATCATCGATTAGATTAATTGGATTTCCAAGTGGGCAGTATTCTGGATAGCCCAAAAACTCTTCCAGCTTTTCCTCTAGTTTTTCATCTGTATAATGCTCTAAATTCTCTGCTATACTGTGGATTTCTTCCCAGTCATAGCCAAGTTTTTCTACTAAAAATACTTCCCAGAGTAAATGTCTTTTCCTGATATCTTTTCCAACTTTTAATCCCTTTTCCGTCAGCCTTACACCCTTATACTGTTCATATATAATATAGTCTTCACTAAGTAGTTTTTTTATCATCTCTGAAACTGAAGGTGGAGATATGCTCAAGTTTTCTGATATATCTTTATTTCCAACTATTTTATACCTTCCTCCAAGTTCATATATAGCTTTTATATAGTCTTCCTTACTTCTATTCATCTCGCCCTCCTATTATTTAGGTATGCCTAAACTTTTTATACCCTATAAAGTTTTGATTAATCTCATTTATATTTAGTATTTCAGCCAAATATATTTAATTTCTGATATAATATTACTATAGTTGGGGGTGTATTATTTGATAAAAGATATGACAAGTGGTAATCCTGCACAATTATTGATAAAGTTCACACTGCCAATGCTTGTGGGAAATTTATTTCAACAATTATACAACATTGTTGACTCAGTTGTGGTAGGACAATTTATTGGTAAAAATGCTTTAGCCGCGGTAGGTTCTTCCTTCATGGCAATGAATTTCTTTTCTTTTGTAATTATTGGCCTTTGTCTAGGCTCTGGAATTGTATATTCCTATTATTTTGGTGAAAACAATTATTCTATGGTTAGAAAGTCTATATTTATATCTTTTTTATTTATAGGGATATTTACTATAGTCTTATCTTTAGGTTTAAACCTATTAACCGAAAGAATACTTATACTGATGAATACTCCAGAAGATATAATAGCTGATTCAATTAGCTACTTAAGGATTATTTTCTCTGGCCTATTCTTTGTATTTCTATATAATGGATCTTCTTCAGTTTTAAGAAGTATTGGAGATTCTAAAACACCACTTATTTTCTTGGTGATATCTGCACTTATAAATATAGTGCTTGATTTGTATTTTGTAATAAAACTAAATATGGGTGTTGCTGGAGTAGCCTATGCTACTATTATTGCACAAGGGGTATCATCTGTACTTTGTATAGCCTACGCCCTTAAAAAGATACCTTTTCTTAGAATTAAAAAAGAAGACATGGTCTTTGATATGTCCCTTATGAAAAGGGTTGGAAAATTTAGCTTTTTAACTAGTATCCAGCAGTCAGTTATGACCTTTGGTATGTTAATAGTTCAAGGTTATGTAAATAAATTTGGACCTGATGTAATAGCTGCCTTTGCTTCAGGTGGTAAGGTTGAGTCCATAGCTCTTTTACCTCTTCAAGATTTTGGTAATGCCTTTGGCACTTATATAGCACAAAATAAGGGTGCCAAAAAGTTCGATAGAATAGAGGCAGGTCTTAAATCTATGGTTAAAATAGTCATAGTATTTGGAGTAGTATTATCAGCTATAATCTACTTTAACGCTTCTAACTTTATGAGAATTTTTCTAGATGCTAAAGAGGTTAATGCCATAAATATAGGTGTGGAGTTTTTATCTGTACTATCAGTATTTTATACTCTACTAGGATTTTTATTTATGTTCTATGGCTACTATAGAGGTATAGGTAAATTAAATACTTCCCTACTTCTTAGTATAATTTCACTGGGAATAAGGGTTTTAATAGTTGCCAACCTAAGTGGTCCTCTTGGCAGAACTGTAATATGGTGGGCTGCACCTATTGGTTGGTTAATAGCCGACTTGGTTGGAACCATTATATATTTGAAAGATAGGAAAAGTTTTGATTTTAGTTTATAACAAAAAAGATTGGGTTAACCCAATCTTTTTTTCATTTTATATCAACTATATTTTTATTAAATTTATTATCTTTTAAAATTTCCATTAGATAATTATTTTTCATAATTATCTTGAAAATCTGTACTCCAATTATGCTAACTATAATTATTTGCGACAACATTATTTGACCTGTCACTAGAAAAAAGTTTATTGGTTCTTTTGATAAAAACAATATCTCAAGTCCAATTATTATAGAAAATATACTTGGAAAAATACTAGCTACATATATGTTTTTAACCTTAGTCATTGACCTTAGCGCCAGATATGTGGCAAGTGTGCCAAATATAACATCAAATATCCCAAATGGACTCCATATATTTGCCACTGCACAGCCTATTGTAAGGGGCATAACATAAAATGGGTCTATAAAGGCTAATAGTGTCATAATCTCTGATACTCTAAACTGTATTGGTCCATAAGAAAATGCTGGAACAAGGTTTGTAAGTACCACATACAAGGCTATAATTATAGCCGACTTAGTTATCTTCTTACTATTCATCTAATCACCAACTCCAAAATCTGTATTATTCCAAAGGATTTCTATATTATCTAACTTTTCCAGGTATCCATACTCTTCTTTAAACCAATCTATAAGAGCTTCATCTCTTTTAACTGGTGTAGAATTCTCAACAAATATGTTGATGCATCCCCTATCAAAATTATTTAATAATATACTTATGTCATTTTTTATCATATCTTTAGTTTGTCCCTTTATCCCTACTAAAAGACAAACCGATGAGAACTTGCTACTTACTTCATGTATATCATCATATACGATACCTTTTTTCAGGTACTTGTTTCTAAAGTTTTCATCGAAGCTTTCCATTCCCATTTTAAATACAATTTCAACGCCCTTAAAATAATCCCTTATTTCCTCTAACCTATGCCTATAGCTATAATGCGATTCAAAATATAGAACTCCTATATTTTTTTCTATAACTATGTCTTTTATATCCTTTAGGCATTCCTGGGGTAATTCAAATACACTTCCAGAGTTAATAACTTCTAACTGTTTTAAATCTCCTTTTACCTCGTTTAAGATATTATTATTAAAGCCAACAATATCTTCTAGATTTTCAGAGTTATCCTCGATATAATCACAAAAAAAACAGCGCCCCCATTTGCAGGGACGCGATTTTAAAAGTACAATTTCACGAGGATTTTTATCTAAAATCCTGCTGTATCGATTCATAATATCACATCCTTGTTTTTTATAAGTGGGACCAAGGAAACACCTAAATAATATTAAAGACAATATTGAGAATAACATAAGTATATATTAAAATCAATTGATTAAAATACTATTTTATAAGTTCTTTGCTTAAATTCTCAAATCTATAACTAAATTCTCCATCAAATTAATTTTCATTTAGTCTTAAAATTGGATGAGATAATTTAGCTGAAGAAAGTTTACTACAATTTAGTTTATAAGCTATGTTTTTGCCCATTTCTTCTAATTCGTCTAAAGATGCTCTATTTTCATTTAAAGCTACTTTAAACTTTACATCATATCTATTTTCTTCTTTATTATCTCCATTATATATTAAGTTTACATCAATGTTATCTACCTTATGATTATCAACTATCTCTTCTAGTCTTCTATTCATATCTAGTAATATTTCATTTTTCTCAGCATTTGCTTTGGCTATAGCTTCTCTTTGTATGATTTCTTCATTACATAATCCCAAGAATATAAATAGTCCTACAAATACCATTATTGTTAATACATCTCTTAATTTCTTCATAAATAATCCCTCCTATTACGTTATTTATTCTTAATGTTAGGAAGACTTATTCAAGGCCTTGTTTAAATCTTTTTCTAAGTTTAAGTTACTATCTTATATCATCTTTTTTCTTTTGTCAACTATTATTTTTAATTTTCTCTGTTTATTTTTTCTTCTGAATAATTTTCTTCAAGAGTTATCTTCTTGTCTCCATCTATACTATACTTGTAAAATATAGTTTTCTCACTTTCCAAGCATTTCCATGAAAAAGTTATATAGGAACTCATATTATCTATTTTATCTACTAGCTTTTTTATAATTATCTCATTTAATTTTTCTAAGTTTTCTTTTTTCACTTCTGATGTTACTACAAATTTTACTTCCAAATCCTTTGTATCTTCATTAAACCCAGTTTCAGTAAGCTGGATTTCATTGTAATCTTGTATTATTTCCTTACTTTCTTCTTTTATACTTTCTATTAAATCTTTATTTACAATTTCCATTACAGAAACTCTTTTCACATTTTGTGTACAGCCCGCTAGAATTAGTGAAAAAGATAATAAAAGTAATAAATATAATTTTTTCACTTTTTTCTCACCTCTCCTATGAGTATACCCTTTTCTCTTTAAAATCCTATTAAATAATGATTAAGATTTTATGAATATTTAAAGATTTTCAAAACTTTTTTACTTTGTAACCATCATCCCATTATTTAACTTCATAAAACCATGCATTATAAGAGATTTTCTCCATAATTTCAAAAATAAATATCAATACTCTTTTACCAAGATATTTGCCTTATAAGGTATAGTATGTTATAATTTCATAAATGATAATAGTTATCAATAAAATATGAGGTGATTATTTTGCCATTAAGCAAGTATATTTACTCTGTTATAGAGAAATTTTACAACTTAACTAATATTCCAGTTCAGGCATATGGAGTTAATGGTGAGAAAATATGTCATTACGGATTTAGTCCAAAGTTTAATGATATTTTTAAAAATGAAAACTTCTTAGATAAGTTGGATTTGGAAGATATTAATATCAATGAGACAATAACTATTAAGGACAGTATACATTTTTCAATTATGTCTATTTGTCCCAAAAATCAGCATAGAGGAGTTTTTATTGTTGGTCCTTATAGTTCTAACCCAAACATTAGTGGGATAGTCTATAAACCAATTGAGCTTAGTAGTTATATGACAAAAACCATTAGAATGATATGGCGTGATTTTTCAAGCTATCAACAAGTTATACAGGTTGATGAGCCATATAGTTTCCATGTTAAAAAAGCTTTGGATTATATTGATTCAAGATATAAGGAAGATCTCAAGCTAAATGATGTGGCTGAATATTTGAATATTAATAAATCTTATTTCTGTTCTATCTTGAAAAAAGAAACTGGCTATACTTTTACCCAGTATCTAAATCATGTTAGGATAGAAAAAAGTAAATATTTATTATTAAATAAAGAACATTCAATGTTAGATGTGGCTTTATTAGTTGGATTTAACAATCAAAATTATTATAATATAATGTTTAAAAAACTTACTAACCTAACTCCCTTGGAGTTTAAAAATAGTAATGTTTCCTAAAAGAGCTGATATAAAATCAGCTCTTTTTTATGCAGATAAAAAGACCCTATTTTTAAGGGTCTTTGTTTGTTATTTTAGATTATTCTGATAATTTTTCCTGCCAGTCTTTTTCTTTGAATCCTACTAGTACATATTCTGCTGTGATTAATATAGGTCGCTTAACTAACATTCCATCTGTTGAAAGTAGTTCAATTTTTTCTTCATCTGTCATTGTTTCTAATTTTTCTTTTAGATTTAATTCTCTATATTTTATACCACTAGTATTGAAAAATCTCTTTATTGGCAACCCACTTTTATCTATCCATTTTTTTAGTTCTTTGGCTTTTGGATTATCTTCTTTAATATCCCTCTCTTTAAACTCTGCATTATTCGCATTTAAAAAGTCTCTAGCCTTTTTACAAGTACTACATTTTGGATAGCATACAAATAAGTTCTCCACTGAATCCCCCCTGTATTTTATTCATTTTAAAGCTTCTATTTTGGAATCAATCCTCTCTAAAAGATCCTTTTCCAGGCGAGTGAACGACTTAGAAACTCTAAATATGTATAATGATGTTATTATGATTACTGAAAATAATAAGACTAACAAATGTTCTAATAAATAAAGCTCTATACGAAAACATGCCCAACCTATTAATCCCACACTTCCACCAACTATTAATTCAAAGTCTACCCATCTCTTGCCCCTCTTTGCCATATCTTCTTTCTGAAGATGTATATTTTCTGATATGGTAACCTTTGTACTCATTAGTTTTTCAAGTTTTCCATCACTTTCAATATGCATTTATTCACCCTCTAAATGCCTTTTGATAGGCTAATTTTTCACTCCACCTATAGGTATAGTATAATCCATAGATAAAAAAAGGTAAACCATATTTAACTGGTTTACCTTCTTATTTCTAAATTTAAAAAAATTATTTATCTTAATGCTGCTTGTGCTGCTGCAAGTTTTGCTATTGGAACTCTATATGGTGAGCAAGATACATAAGTAAGTCCAAGTCTATGACAGAACTCTACTGATGTTGGTTCTCCACCATGTTCTCCACATATTCCAAGTTTTATATCTGGTCTAGTTTTTCTTCCTAGCTCTACAGACATTTCCATTAATTTACCAATACCTTTTTGATCTATTTTTTGGAATGGATCACAGTCAAATATTCTTTTTTCTACATATTCACTTAAGAATTTTCCTGCATCATCTCTTGAGAAACCAAAGCCCATTTGAGTTAAGTCATTTGTACCAAAACTAAAGAATTCTGCTTCAGTTGCTATCTCATCTGAAGTTAAAGCAGCTCTAGGAACTTCAATCATTGTTCCTAAAAGATATTTCATAGTTTCGTTTCTTTCTTCAAATACAGCATTTATTTCGTCAACTACTTGTGATTTTACATATTTTAATTCATCTATATGACCTATTAAAGGTATCATTATTTCTGGAACTATGGCTATATTTTCTTCCTTAGCTACATTTAAAGCAGCTTCTATAATAGCTCTAGCTTGCATCTTATAGATTTCTGGATAAGTTACTGCAAGTCTACAACCTCTATGACCAAGCATTGGGTTTACTTCGTATAGTGAGTTCATTCTTACTTCTAATTCAGATAAATCTATATTCATCATTTTTGCTACTTCTTCTTTATCTTTTTCTCCATGAGGTAAGAATTCATGTAATGGTGGATCTAGAAGTCTTACTGTCATTGGTCTTTCTCTAACTGTTCTATATAGTTCTTGGAAGTCATTTCTTTGAACTATAAGTAACTCTTCTAGAGATTTAATTCTTTCCGCATTATCTTTAGCTAAAATCATTTTTCTAACTGATGGAAGTCTTTCAAGATTAAAGAACATATGCTCAGTTCTTGTTAAACCTACTCCTTCAGCTCCAAACTCTAACGCTTGTTTTATATCTACTGGAGTATCTGCATTTGCTCTTACTCCCATAGTTCTCATTTCATCTACCCATTCCATGAAAGTGTGGAAATCTCCACCTAGTTCTGGGTCAGCCTTATCTATTTTGCCTTCATATACTGTTCCTGTACCACCATCTAAAGATATAAAATCTCCTTCTGTTAAAACAGTATCTCCAACCTTCATAGTTTTAGCTGCTTCATTTACATCTATTTCATTACATCCTGCAACACAACATTTACCCATTCCTCTAGCTACTACTGCTGCATGAGAAGTCATTCCTCCTCTAGCTGTTAATATACCTTCTGCGGCAATCATACCTTCGATATCTTCTGGGGAAGTTTCTTGTCTTACTAAGATACAAGTTTCCGCTCCATTTTCTTTAGCTTCAACTAAATCTTCAGCATTAAAGTATATTTGTCCTGTAGCTGCTCCTGGTGATGCTGCTAAACCTTTAGCAAGTTTTGTTGCCTTATCTAAATCAGCTGTATCAAAAGCTGGATGTAGTAATTGATTTAAATCATCTGGGTTTACTCTCATTATTGCTTGTTCTTTAGTTATGAATTTTTCTTCAACTAAATCTACAGCTACTTTGATTGCTGCGTGTGCAGTTCTCTTTCCATCTCTTGTTTGTAAGAAATATAGTTTCCCTTTTTCTATAGTAAACTCTATATCTTGCATATCTTTATAATGGTTTTCAAGGATTTCTGTACCCTTTACAAACTCATCATATACTTCAGGCATATTTTCTTTTAAAGTCGCTATATCTTCTGGAGTTCTAATACCTGCTACAACATCTTCTCCTTGAGCATCTATTAGGTATTCTCCGAATAATTTATTTTCACCTGTAGCTGGATTTCTAGTGAATGCTACACCTGTACCACAGTCTTTACCCATATTACCAAATACCATTGATTGAATATTTACTGCAGTTCCTAAGTCATGTGCTATACCATGTAAGTTTCTATATACTCTTGCTCTTGGATTTTGCCAAGATGCAAATACTGCTTTTATTGCAAGTCTTAACTGATCAGTTGGGTTCTGTGGGAAATCTTCACCCTTCTCATCTTTATAAACTGCCTTAAACTCTTCAACTAATTTCTTAAAGTCATCAGCTGAAAGGTCCATATCATCTTGAACTCCTCTTTCTTCCTTAACTCCTTCTAGTAACATATCAAATCTTACTTTTGGAATTTCCATTGCAACGTCTGAGAACATTTGAATGAATCTTCTATAACTGTCATAGGCAAATTTTTCATTTCCTGTTAATGTAGCTAAACCTTTAACAGATTCATCATTTAATCCTAGGTTAAGTATAGTGTCCATCATTCCTGGCATTGAAATAACTGCTCCAGATCTTACTGATACTAATAGAGGGTTGTTTATATCAGAAAATTTCTTTCCAGTTTTTCCTTCTAATTCTTCCATATGTTGTTCTACTTCTTTTAATAGTTCATCCCATAATTGTTCATTTTCATCAAAGAATCTTATACAAGCTTCTGTTGTAATTGTGAACCCTTGTGGAACAGAAAGCCCTATGCTTGTCATTTCTCCTAGATTGGCACCTTTACCACCTAGTAAAGAACGCATATCCTTTTTACCTTCATCAAAACTATAAACATATTTATTTGCCATTGTTATCCTCCTATTAATTAGACTTCATCTTTTTAAGCAGTGTAATTATTATTTCTGATGTTTCCTCTATGGCTTTATTAGAAACATCTATTATTGGGCATCCTACTTTTTTCATAATCACATCTGCAAACTCTAACTCTTCTAATATTTTTTCT
This sequence comes from uncultured Tissierellia bacterium, assembly GCA_946402705.1. Classification (GTDB taxonomy): domain Bacteria; phylum Bacillota; class Clostridia; order Tissierellales; family Tissierellaceae; genus CAMIXG01. The sequence continues at coordinate 56,962 of CAMIXG010000003.1, forward strand.
AAACTTGCATAGCTGGAAGAATTGGTTAGTCCCAATGATTTTAACCTTTCTTCCCTAATTTGATTTAAATTTTCTGGCGAATTTGTTAAACCTATGATTTTATTTTTCGGGATCTGAAAAATCTCCTCTGCCGGTTCCATTCCCATTACAAGGGGTAAATTCGCTACCTTTACACCTTTATTAGCTAAGTACATAGAAAGTGGTGTCTTAGAAGTTCTGGATACTCCTATCAAAACTAAATCCGCATCTTTAAATCCTCTAGGGTCTTTACCATCATCATATTTTACTGCAAATTCTATGGCTTCAATCCTGCTAAAATACTCATCATCCAATCTTCTAATTACTCCAGATTCATAAGAAGGTGACATTCCCAATCCATCACTTAATGCATCTATAACTGAACTAAGTAAATCTAAGGTTTTTATATTATTACTTTTTTCATACTCTTTAATATAGTCTACTAACTCTTTCTTAACTAAAGTGTATATGAAAATTGGGTTTTCATCTTTCTTCATTTCTTCAAGTACAATATTAATGTCCTTTACTTCTTTCATATGTGGATATCTACATATCTCATAGTTGCTTGTATTAAACTGGGACAAAGCCGCTCTTAATACACTATCTCCTGTCTCTCCTAAAGAATCTGATCCAACATAGATTTTTAATTTTTCCATAGTATCTACACCTTTCTAATAAATGTGTCATACTATATAGAAATATAGTACGACTTTAACAAGTTTTTGTCAACACCTATTTATCATATTAATAGTTATTATAATATTAAATATAAATAAAGGCGAATGTTTTATATTTAATTCATTCGCCTAAACAATCTATTTTTCTTCTTTTAATTCCTTAAGTTTTTCTGGTGTTACATCATTACCTTCTTCATCTACCACCTTAACAGTTTTTAGGGTATCCTTCATTCTGCCCTTAAATATTTCTAAATACTCTTTTCTAAGTTTAGCCTGTTCTTCTTTTTCAAAATCTGTTAAATCTTCTCCCTTTGACTTCTTTGATAACTCGTTGATTCTTTCTATTAGTTTATCCATATTATTTTCCTCCATATTATAGGTACATTTTCATTGTGCCATACTATTTATATTTTATCCCCACTATATTATAGGGTGATATTTTCACACTAGTAATGATATTATCTGAAGCATTAAATCTCAACTTAACTTTTGTATTTACCATTGATAGTTCATTTTCATTTACTGGAAACATAAAACTATCTTTAAAATCCCCTAGTTTAAAGTATAAATTTCCATCCTTCTTTATAATTTTAAAATATATTTTTGGAAAAGTTACATATTCCCCAACTACATTCTCATTTATAGCTACAGTTTTTCTATAATTTAAATTGTTGTTAAAAATTATCTTCTCCACAGGGTTCATAAAGTTATTTACATCATATTCTCCAATATTTGTTAGAAGAATTATACTTATATCCTTATCAATATACCTATTAAAACTAGATGTAAATCCTATTGTATTGCCATTTTGATATACTTTTCTAGCATAACTCTTATCTTCCCTAACCCTAAAGCCATAGGCGTTATTAAGTAGTCCATTGATTTTAACTACTGGCGTTATCAGTTTATTTAAGGATTCTGCTTTTAAAAGTTTATTTGTATACAAGGCTCTATCCCACTTATACAAATCATCTAGGGTAGAATATAGGTAGCCTGCTCCCTTTGATTTTGATACCAAGCCTATTTCTTCATCTATAGTAAGATTTATTAAAACTGGATTTGGAGAAATATTTACATCTTTTTGCCCAGCTTTTAAACTTCCAGTATTTTGCATATCAAGCGGTTTGAATATATTTTCTATCAAGTAATTTTCCAAACTAGTATTTGTTATTTTTTCTATTATAAGAGATAGAAGATAATAGTTTGTATTACTATATTCATATTTTTCTCCTGGCTTAAAATTAAGCTCTGAATTTATTATATTAAGATATATATCCTCATCCTTTGCATCTATATATCCTGTATTTGAAAATAAACTAGTCCTATTTATTATATCTTTAAGGCCAGAATTGTGAATCAGCAAGTTTTCAATGTTCATATCATTTCCATACTTATAGTCTGGAAAATATTTACTAAGCTTATCCTTGGTATCAAGTAGGCCTTTTTCTTCAAGCTGGAGTATACTTACAGCTACAAACTCCTTAGTTACAGACCCTATTAAAAACTTATCCTCTACACTAAGTGGTAGTTTAGCCTCACTATCTTTATAACCATAAGACTTTCTTACAAGGGTTTCTCCGCCCTTCATTATTAAAACATTTCCATTAAATTTTTCTTTTTCTACCAAATAATTTATAAAACTATCTAAGTTATTTCCAAGTTTTACATTTTCAGCTGAGTTTATCTTTTGCGCATATGCCAAATTACTACTAAATAAAACTATAACTAAAATTAGACTAATGATTTTTTTCATATTTATCACCTACGCCGCAAACTGACTATTATATAAGTCATAGTAGAAACCTTGCGCTTTCATTAAATTAATGTGATTTCCCTGCTCTATAATTTTACCATCTTTCATCACTAATATTAAGTCTGCATTTTTTATTGTAGATAATCTATGGGCTATTACAAAGCTGGTTCTGCCTTCCATTACCTTTTTCATTGCCTTTTGTATCAAAACCTCTGTTCTTGTATCTACAGAAGAAGTGGCTTCATCCAATATCATAATTGGTGGATTAGATATTATAGCTCTAGCTATAGTTAAAAGCTGCTTCTGCCCTTGAGATATATTATCTGCATCCTCTTCAAGAACTGTAGTATAACCATCCTGCAAAGTTTTTATGAAAAAGTCTGATTGGGCTATTTTAGAAGCCATTTCAACTTCACTAAGACTTGCATCTTCCTTTCCATATCCTATATTGTCTTCTATGCTACCCTTAAATAACCAGGTGTCCTGAAGTACCATACCAAAAACCTTTCTAAGACTTTGCCTAGTTACATTACTAACATCAACACCATCTATTATAATTTGTCCACTATCAATATCGTAGAATCTCATTAATAGGTTTACTAAAGTTGTTTTTCCTGCCCCAGTTGGCCCTACAATAGCAACTGTATCTCCTGGTTCCACTAAAATATTCATATCTTCTATTAGTTTTTCGTCCTTATTATAAGAAAAGCATACATTTTTAAACTCTACTCTACCCTTTACCCTGTCTAAATTAGCCTCTTCTCTTGTAATTTCAAAAATTTCATCCTCATCTAATATAGCAAATACCCTCTCAGCAGATGCTATGGTAGCCTGTATTGTATTTATTATATCTGCACTTCTAACTATTGGTTGTGTAAACTCCTTAGAGTATTGTGTAAACGCCTGAACATCACCTATGGAAATCCTTTGTTTAAGAACCAAAAAACCACCTAAAACAGCTACTGCTATATAGGCTAGGTTATCTACCAGGGTCATAATCGGTCTTATAAGACCTGATATAAACTCTGCCCTATAACTTGATTTATATAGGGTTTCATTAGTTTCATCAAACTCTTCCTTGGATTTATCTTCCATTCCAAAGGCTTTTACTATATTGTGTCCTGAATACATTTCCTCTATATGGGCATTTAATTTCCCCAAACTATTTGATTGTATTATAAAGTACTTTTGTGATAGCTTGGCTATCCTTTTAGTAGCTAAAAAACTAAGTGGTATAACTAAAACTGTTATTATACTAAGAGATAGACTTATACTAAGCATCATTACTAGCACACCAACTATAGTAACTACAGAAGTTATCAGCTGGGGCACAGTTTGCTGAAGGGCTGTACTTATTTTATCTACATCATTTGTAACCCTACTCAGTATATCTCCAACCTGATTTTCATCATAATACTTTAGGGGAAGTTTTGATAACTTCTCATCCACTTCCTTTCTAAGAGTATAAATAACTTTTTGAGTTACCCCAGTCATTAAATATCTTTGCAAATATGAAAAAACTGCTGATAATAGGTACATGCCTCCCAAAATTAAGAGTATATTTCTAATGTAGCCAAAATTAATAGACCCAGTTCCTTCAGCTTTTAATCTAATTCCATCTAGGAGTTTTGTTGTTACAAGTCCCATAACCTTAGGTCCTATAACTGTAAAGATATTACTAAGTATAGTTAAAATAAACACAACTATAAGAGCTAACTTATAGCTTGCCAGATACTTTATAAGTCTCCTTAAAGTTCCCTTAAAATTAGTTGCTTTTTCCATACCTATATTTTCTTTTGCCTTATTTCTAGTAGGGGTTTTTCCAGTCATATTATTCACCCTCCATCGCTTGAGATTCTACTATTTCTCTATATACTTCGCAGGAATCCATTAGCTCTTTATGCCTTCCTAGTCCTGCTATTTTACCCTTATTCAATACTAAAATTTTATCTGCATCCATTATACTACTAACCCTTTGTGCCACGATTATTTTAATAGCATCACTAACCTCTTCTTTAAGAGCCTTCCTAAGTTTAGCATCAGTCTTAAAATCTAGGGCTGAAAAACTATCATCAAAGATAAAGACATCTGAATCTCTAATCAGGGCTCTAGCTATTGTAAGCCTTTGTTTTTGCCCCCCTGAAAAATTCTTTCCCCCTTGAGCTACTAGGGAATCATACTTATTCTCTAAAGTATTTATAAATTCTTCTGCTTGGGATATCCTTGCTGCCCTCTCCATTTCTTCTAAACTAGCATCTCTTTTTCCAACCTTTAGATTGGACTTTATATCTCCCGAAAATAAGACTGCCTTTTGAGGTACAAATCCTATTCTTCCCCTTATTTCCTTTAGATTATATTTTCTTAGTTCTTTTCCATTTATTAAAATTTCCCCAGATGTTATATCATAAAATCTTGGAATCAAATTTATTAAAGTGGTTTTTCCAGATCCAGTTCCTCCTATTATTGCCAAAGTTTGTCCCTTATCTACACTAAAATTCAAGTCTGATAAAACTTTTTCCTCTGCCTCTGGATACTTAAAACCTACATCTTTAAATACAATACTTTCTATTTGCTCTATCTCTTCACCACTATTATCAACTAGTATAGTTGGGTCTATGTTCATTATCTCCACTATCCTATCTGCTGATGCTACTGCCCTTGGTACTATTATGAAAATGGCTGAGAACATTATTAGAGAAAACATTATCATCATTACATACTGTATAAATGCCATTATATCTCCCACTTCCATATTTCCCATATCTACTTGTTCTGAACCAAACCACAAAACTCCAACTATGGTAAAGTTTAAAACTAGATTTATAATTGGAAATAGGGACTGTATAAGCCTATCTACCTTTAAATTTGCCCCTGATAACTCCTGGTTTCTATTATCAAACCTTACTTCCTCATAATCTTCCCTACTAAAAGCTCTTATGACCCTTACTCCTGTTAGTTTCTCTCTAAGTACTAGGTTAAGTCCATCTATCTTTTCCTGAACGATTTTAAACATGGGTATACCTTTTTTCCCTGCTATATAAATTATAGCTAGCAAAATCGGCATAGATACCGCTAAAACTAAAGATAGTTTAGCATTTTTATTAATTGCCATAATAAGTCCCCCAACTAACATAAAAGGAGCCCTTATCATCATTCTTAAAAACATGAGAAATACCATCTCTATTTGATTTACATCATTAGTTGTTCTAGTTATGAGAGAGGATGTTCCCAAATCATGAAATTCTCCTATGGAAAACTTTGTTATGTGACCAAAAATATCCTGCCTTATATCCTTTGAAAATCCTATAGATGCCCTTGATGAGTGATATGATATGATTACCATACTTATTCCAGCTAATATAGACACTATAAGCATCCTAAAACCCATACTCAAGATATAAGCTTGATTGCCTGTAATTATACCGTTATTTACTATCTTAGCCATTAAGTTTGGTAAATAAAACTCCATTATTACCTCGAAAAAAGTAAGTAAAAATACTAATATAATTGATTTTCTGTATTTTTTTGTATATTTTATAAAATATTTCAAACTTTATCACCCCATTTGTTAATCTATACCCTTTTTAAGATATGTTTTTATGAAAAAATTATGTATAATTAAATATAGATTATATTTTTAATTATATTCAGTTATTTAGGAGGTCAAAATGGACAATAAGAAGTTTAACAGTAAATTAAAAATGTTTATAAGCTTTTTTATAATTGCTCTTGTTTTTAGTAAGGCTATAAGTATGAGCCCTAGAATGGTAAAAATAGAAGAGTTTAGAGAAATGGAAACAAAAAAATCTCAAAGCAAGTACCTAGCATCAACTATTACAGTAGATGATAAAAAAAGAAGTATAGTAAATAATCCTGATGATAATTTAGTTTTAATAAACAAGGATAGATACTTACCTGATGGTTATAAGCCAAAGGATTTAGTTGTACCAGATGTTGATTTTTCTTTTGATGAAGATGTTGATAAAAGATACCTTCGTAAAGAAGCTGCAGAGCATTTGGAAAAACTTTTTAAGGCTGCTAAAAAAGATGGAATAGAATTATATGCTTCATCTGGTTATAGACCATATGAAAGACAGGTTGAGCTTTTTAATGCAAAACTTGAAAAAGATGGTGAGGCTGAAGCTAAAAGACTTGTAGCTATGCCAGGTCAAAGTGAGCATCAAACTGGACTTGCCATGGATGTTACCAGCAGAGAAATAAAGTTTTTACTAGAAAAAGAATTTGAGGATACAAAAGAGGGAAAATGGATAAAGGATAATTCTCACAAGTTTGGATTTATCATAAGATATCCTAAGGAAAAAGAAAATATAACTCTTTATAGTTACGAACCTTGGCATATTAGATATGTTGGTAAGGATGCGGAAACTATCTACAAGGAAAAAGTCTCACTTGAAGAGTTTTTAGCTAATAAATAATAGGTTAAAATATTGATTAAATTCATACTTATGATATACTTTTCCTATTGAAAATATTAAAGAGAAGGTTGGTAGTTAAATGATAAGTGTAAATGATCTTAGTGTAAGATTTGGATCTCAAAAACTATTTGAAGATGTTAATCTTATGTTTACTTCTGGTAATTGCTATGGAGTAATCGGAGCTAATGGTGCTGGAAAATCTACTTTTCTAAGAGTTTTATCTGGAGAAATAGAAGCTACTTCTGGTACTATAGGAATAAACAAAGAAGCTAGAATGTCTGTTTTAAAACAGGACCATTTCCAATATGATGAATTTAAAGTTATAGATACTGTAATAATGGGAAACAAAAGACTTTATGACATCATGATTGAAAAAGATGCTATATATATGAAGGAAGATTTTTCTGATGCTGATGGTATAAAAGCTGCTGAACTTGAAGGCGAATTTGCCGAAATGGATGGTTGGTCAGCTGAATCAGATGCCTCTAACCTACTTCAAGGTCTTGGTATATCAACAGACTTACATGAAAAACAAATGTCTGAGCTAACAGGTGTTGAAAAAGTAAAGGTACTTTTGGCACAAGCTCTTTTTGGTAACCCAGATATCCTAATTCTAGATGAGCCTACAAACCATTTAGATATTAGAACTATACACTGGTTACAAGAATTCTTAATCAACTTTGAAGGTACAGTTATAGTTGTATCCCATGATAGATTTTTCCTAAATGAAGTTTGTACCAACATGGTTGATATAGACTTTGGAAAAATTACTATGTTTAGTGGTAACTATGACTTCTGGTATGAATCAAGTCAACTTGCCCTTCAAATGATGAAGGACCAAAATAAGAAAAAAGAAGAAAAAATTAAAGAACTTGAAAAGTTTATTGCTAGGTTTAGTGCAAATGCCTCTAAATCTAAACAAGCTACTTCTCGTAAAAAATCTTTAGAAAAAATAACTTTAGATGATATAAAACCATCTACTAGAAAATATCCTTTTATAGGTTTTACTATGGATAGAGAAGTTGGAAATGAAATCTTAACTGTGGAAAATTTATCTAAAACTATAGATGGTGTTAAGGTACTAGATAATATTAGTTTCAGAGTTAACCAAGGTGATAAAATCGCTCTTATTGGAGATAATGAGATTGCCATAACAGCCTTATTCAAAATTTTAATGGGCGAAATGGAACCAGACGAAGGTGAATTTAAATGGGGTGTTACTATAACTACTTCATACTTCCCTAAAGACAATACTGAGTTCTTTGAAAATGCTGATATGTCTTTAGTAGACTGGTTAAGACAATTCTCTGAAGAACAATCTGAAATCTATATAAGAGGTTTCCTAGGTAGAATGTTATTCTCTGGAGAAGAGGCTCTAAAAAGTGCTAAAGTTTTATCTGGGGGAGAAAAAGTTAGATGTATGTTATCTAGAATGATGCTTAAAAATGCAAATGTATTATTACTAGATCAACCTACAAACCATTTAGACTTAGAATCAATTACAGCTCTTAATAATGGGCTTACAGATTTTAAATCAAACTTAATCTTTGCTACAAAGGATAACGAGATAATCCATTCTTTAGCTAATAGAATAATTGAAATTAGAAAAGATGGTTTTAATGATCAAACTATGTCTTATGAAGAGTATATAGACAAATTTATAAAAGAATAAATATGATAGGGAGATGGCTTTGCTATCTCTTTATTTTTATAATTTTGAGGTGATAACTTGAAAAAAATAAACCCTAACAGTCTAAACCTTACTATACAGGGTGGAGCTGGAATAATATTAGTATTTTTAGCGGCTTTTATAAAAAATAATCCTAAGTTTATACTTAAGAGCAAGATATATCTTTATACCTTAGTTGTGGCTGGTTTTGGAATACTGATTTTATCTATAATATCAGTCCTAAAAAAGAAAATCATAATAGAAGATGATAAAATAACAGTTTCTCATCTAGTAAATAAGGATGTAATAGCTATAAAGGACATAAAAACTATGGAGAAAATAGATTTAGGTAAGGAAAAATTTCCTCCCTTTCAGGAGAGATTTAAGTATGAGTTAACTACTGAAAATGGTGTGTTTAGTATATCTAGTGAAGAATTTACAAATCTTACTTACTTTTATGATGAAGTTAAAAAACTTATGAATAATAAAAAGTAGAAGAAAAATTTCTTCTACTTTTTATTTAAAATTCCCTCAAATAATTCAAACCTATACCTTTGATCCATAAAATTATCTTCCCTATCCTTATCAATTTCCTCACAAAACATATCTACTGGTCTTATATACATATCATAATTTCCATACAGAGCTTGGTAGGACACAAATTTCTCACCAGTTTCAGTATGTTCTACAAGGTCATGTACATAGTAAAGTTTCCCCTTGAAATGGGAATATAATCTTTTTGTTATTATCTTATTCATAATTTACCTCTTTCAAATTTTATATTAATAATAACATAAGCCCAATATAAAAGACACTCAAAATGAGTGCCTTAACATATATCTATTCTTTTTCCCAAGCTAGAGAATGTTTAACTGCCTTTTGCCATCCCTTATATTTTTGATTCCTATCTTCTTCGCTCATATTTGGATGGAACTCTCTATTTATACTCCATCTCTTAGTTATCTCATCCTTACTAGACCAAAATCCTACTGCAAGCCCTGCTAGGTAGGCTGCCCCTAGAGCTGTAGTTTCTATTACATCTGGTCTTAATACTGGCACATTTAATATATCTGATTGAAACTGCATTAAAAAATTATTTGCAACTGCTCCACCATCTACTTTTAGCTGGCTCAGTTGAACCTTTCCTGCCTTAGCATCTTCTTCCATAGATTCCAATACATCCCTAGTTTGATAAGCTATAGATTCAAGTCCTGCCCTAATTATATGTTCTCTATTTGCCCCCCTTGTAAGACCTAGAATTGTACCTCTTGCATATTGATCCCAGTGAGGAGCGCCAAGTCCTGTAAAGGCTGGTACTAGATATACTCCATTGGTATCTTTAACTTTTTCTGCAAAAAATTCACTATCAGCAGAATCCCTAATTAAACCAAGTTCATCTCTTAGCCATTGGATTACTGCTCCTGCCACAAAAATACTTCCTTCCAAGGCATATTCTACCTTTCCATCTACTCCCCAAGCTATTGTAGTTAAAAGTCCATTTTTAGAGTGCACAACTTCTTCTCCTGTATTCATAAGCATAAAGCATCCAGTTCCATAAGTATTTTTTGCCATACCTGGCTCAAAACATGCCTGACCAAAAAGTGCAGATTGTTGATCTCCTGCTGCTCCTGCTATTGGTATTTCAGCTCCCCCAAATGTATGCTCGTCTGTATATCCATAAACCTCACTTGAAGGTCTCACTTCTGGTAGTAACTCCACTGGAATATCCAATTCTTCTAGGATTTTTTCATCCCATTTTAAATTATTTATATCAAACATCATTGTTCTTGAGGCATTTGAATAATCTGTAATATGAACTTTTCCTCTAGTTAAATTCCAAATAATCCAAGTATCCATAGTTCCAAATAAAAGTTCGCCTTTTCTAGCCCTTTCTCTTGAGCCTTCAACATGATCCAATATCCATTTTACTTTTGTAGCTGAAAAATATGCATCAACTATAAGTCCTGTAGTTTCCTTTATATAATCTCCCAGCCCTTTTTCCACTAATGCATCTGCTATGTCTGCAGTTCTTCTACATTGCCAAACTATAGCATTGTATATTGGCCTGCCTGTTTCCTTATCCCATATAACTGTTGTTTCCCTTTGATTTGTTATACCTATTGCAGCAACTTCATCTGGTCTTACACCACTTGTTTCAAGTACTTCTCTTGCCACTCCTGACTGAACTCCCCAGATTTCCATTGCATCATGTTCAACCCAACCTGGTTTTGGGTAATGTTGAGTAAACTCATTTTGTGCTACCTGTATTATATTTCCTTCATGGTCAAATAATATTGCTCTTGAACTTGTTGTACCTTGATCTAAAGCCATTACAAACTTTTTGTTTTCCATAATTTTTTCCTCCTAAATTATACCCAAAGTGTTAAAAGTGCCTTATAGATAAATGCTCCCAATACTGAACCAATAATTGGACCAACTATTGGTACATATGCATAGCTCCATTTAGAGTCTCCCTTTCCCTTTATAGGAAGTAGAGCATGAGCCAGTCTAGGCCCAAAATCCCTAGCTGGATTTATTGCATATCCTGTAGGTCCACCTAGACTTAATCCTATTACCCAAACTAAAAAACCTGCTAATAAGGCTGAGAGTGGTCCAACCCCATTATTTGCATGGTTGATTCCCATTAACCCTATTATTAGTATTGCTGTACCAATTATTTCTGTTACAAGATTCCAAAAATGATTTTCTATAGCTGGAATAGTTGCAAATATTCCAAGTTTTGTATCCTTATCATCTGTTGCATCAAAATGATTTTTATAAGTTAAGAAAGTAAGTGTTGCTCCCAGCATAGCTCCTAAAACTTGTGCTACTACATAACCTGGTAATAAACTCCATGCTAAATCTCCCTTTATGGCAAAGGCTATAGATACTGCTGGATTTAAATGAGCCCCACTAACCCAACCTGTTATATATGCTGCAACAGCTACTGCTAAGCCCCATGCAGTTGTAATTACATTCCATCCTGCATCTTTACCTTTTGAATCCTTTAAGGAAACATTTGCTACTACACCAGAACCAAACAATATCATTATTGCAGTTCCTACAAATTCTGCTAAGTACATCGCCATGTTTGACATTATAATTCCCCCTTATTTTTTAGAAACTACTAACTAAAGACTTAATTTTCATAAAAAAAGAGTCCAAAATACAATCCTTTACCCAAGGATTAGTACACGGCTCTCTTATCTCCAACCTATATTTTATTATGATATGTATTTCTATACTTAAATCTTATACAAATTTCTTAATTTAGTCAATATTCAGAAAGTATTTTCTTATCTAAACTCATATATATTATATAATATTTCTCCATTAAAGTATAGTTCAATCCTATTTATCAGCCTATATCTGCCATACTATATTTTGTAAAAAACCCATATATATTTGGACAAATAAAAAAACAGTAATCTCTACTGTTTTCTATGACTATCTAGGTATCTCTATTATCCCAACAATTTCATTATGTTTGGAAAATATAAATTCATAATTTTTCTCCCTGTATTCTCCATCAGATAATATATAGTTTTTTGTAAATGGATAAACTTGATATAAGGTATAATTACCATTTTTCATAGGCACTATGTTTGGAAAATCAGCCTTATATTCCCTAGTCTTATTTTTTGATTTTATAGTTATATTCTTAACTTGGAGTCCATCTAATTTTATAGCTTCTACTCTGCCAACTAACTCCTTACCTCCATCTTTGAGAATCTGCCTTTGGCTATATATTTCATCCAAAGATGTATAATTATCTCCCAAAATTTCCATAGTAGCTCTTATTATTTCCATATCTTTTACATAGTCATCCTTTATTGAAACCCTAATACTTCTTTTTAATTCTTCATCCCTGAAATATTGAGTTATCATACCATCTTCCTGAAACTCATCTTCATTATATAAACTAAGCTCCACATCTCCAACATCCTCTTTATCTTTATTTAATATTTCCCAGATAAAAGGACTACTCTTAGATTTTTTCAAATTAAAATTATCTTCTATCTCAAATCTAAAAAAATTACTTCCTATTAGTTTATATCCATTGTTTGTACTCTTTGGCTTTTCCAAGTTATCGTCTATCTTAAAACTATGGATTATTGTATTTATATCCTCTCTCATCTCTTCATACTCCTTAGAGTTTTCCAAGTCTTCTGGTTCATATTGCAAGTCTTCTGCTAAGGATAATATAAAACTATATCCTTGAGCACTTCCCAGAAGTTTTTGAGGTGTATAGGACCACTCTACATCTTCCTCTGTTATAAGTTCTCCAATAACTTTTGTTATAGAAAACAAAAAGGCTTTCTCATCTTTTTTTCCTAGGGTTTTATGACTTACTATTATTGCATTTTCCTCGTTCTCAACTAGATACTTATCCTTCCATGATTTAGGTATATTCATCTTAAATCCTAATTCTTCATTTGTATATACTACAGTGTTATTTGGGGTACAGGCTGAAAATAATAATACTGATATAATAACCACTAGTACTATTTTTATTTTCTTCATATTTCCTCCTATAATAAATCTATTATTTCCATGGGGTTTTCTATCATAAAATCTGGATTTTCTATTTTCAAATCTTCAAAATTTCTAAATCCCCAAGCTACTGCAACAGTTTTTACCCCTATATTTTTTCCCGTTTTGATATCTACTTCTGTATCTCCAATATAAAGTACCTCATCCTTACTCAAACCCATCTTTTCGATTATATTATTTCCACTAGTTGGATCAGGTTTTATATACCTACCATCCTCCACTCCTACTATATCTATGAAACTGATGTTTTCAAACTTTTCAGCTATTAAATTACTTGCATACTTTTGATTTTTATTTGTATTTATCCCAATTTTAATATCCTTATCCACTAAGCTATTTAGCATCTTTACTATATATTCATAGGGTTTAGACTTATTTAGATAGTTTCTTTCATAAGCCAGCTCTAAAGCCTCATAATTACTATCAATTTCCTCTTCACTTGAGTTAGGTATTATATCCTTTACTAGGTTTCTAAATCCTCTTCCAACCTTTAGTTTGTACTCATTATAGCTAAGTTTTTCCATGCCTAAGCCTTCTAGTACCTCATTCATACTGTCTCCTATATCTTCTATAGTATCTAAAACTGTTCCATCCAAATCAAAAATTATACCTTTTATCTTCATATTTATCCTCCCATACTTATAAAAAAAAGAGATATATAATCTCTTTATATTGTAAATATTTTAGTTTGTTTATCCCTATGTGTTAATTCTAAATTTATATCTTTTTTGATATCTATTCCCATCTCAAGAAGCTTAAATGCCATTTGATTAAAGGCTGTTTTAGGGGTATTATTTTCCTTGCTTAAATGGGCAAGTAATATGGTTTCTCCATTCCCCTTTATAATATCCTTCATAGCTTCTGCTATATAATCATTTGACAGATGTCCAAAATCTCCAATTATTCTGTTTTGTAAGTAAACAGGATAGGGCCCATTTCTAAGCATTTGTATGTCATGATTTGACTCAACCAAATAAATTTGAGACTCCTTTATATGATTTAAAATTTTATCATCTAATTTTCCAGTATCTGTAACAAGAGACACCTTCTTATTTCCACCATTTATCACATATCCAACTGGTTCATTGGCATCATGATATATATTTATAGGAAGTATATCTAAATCTTTTAGACTCAAATATTTCTCTGTATCTATGACCTTTATATTTTCTGATTTAATTTTTCCAATTGATTCTTCCATACCAGTCCATGTTCCTTGATTAGCATATATTGGTATGTTATATCTTCTTGATAAAACCCCTGCTCCCTTTATATGATCCTGGTGTTCATGGGTTATAAGTATTCCATCTATTTCATCACACTTTACATCTATACCATCTAATAGTTTTTCTATTGTTTTACCTGAAAAGCCTGCATCCACTAATAGTTTTACCTCATCACTACTAACATAGTGACAATTTCCTGAACTACTACTAGACAATGAGCAAAAATCTATCTTCATATATCCTCCACTAATTATAACTACTAATAATTATCTATTATTATTCTATCACCATTTTTAAATAATATTCTCCACGCTGGAACAGTCTTACCCTCTTTTGCATTTTCAAGGGTTTCTATATAGCTATGTTGTTGGGGATCAAAGTAATGAACCAAACTTATCTCTATTATATCTTTTCCATAGGCTTCATCCATACTAAGTAAGCTAAGTATAGCTTTTGGAGCTGTACTTGTATAAATCTCCATATCACCCTTGGCCTTTATTTCTAACCAAATTCGTTCAAAGCTTTCCACACCCCTACTACTAACTACTATATCCATATAGGCTTTTTCCACCAAAACATCTTCGTATTTTTTTGAATAAGTTATATAGTACTTCTCTCCATTTTTCTCAAAGAAAGTAAGTTCCATATCATCTCTATAATATCCTAATTCATTGATAAAATCATCTGCTAATTTTTTAGCCTCTTCTTTTTCTATATATTCGAATTTTTTTTCATTAGATACATTCTCATAAAGCAAAAATTTATTGCTCTTTATTGTAGTTTTGCTATTTTTATCTGAAATTATATCTTCATTACCACTACTCTCAAGCTGAACTTCTCCCTTATATAAAACCTGCCTTATATGTTCAATATCACAGTCCTCATATTTTACAGTAAGAGGTATCAAACCATTTTCATTCTTAGGTATATCTGTACTTAGTTTTATATTTTTTTCATTTAACATCTTCTCTACTTCTCTTATAAAATCATCACTTAAGGTGGGTGTTTTCGCCAATCTATCCCTTAGAAGAAAACCACCCAATATTAAGTTTGTTATTAAAAATGCCACAATTAATATATTTTTTGATTTTCCCCAATCCATAAATCACACCCACTTAAACTTTTCTCTGGTCTATCTTTTTACCAGTATAAATATCAAAAGAATACATATTATTTGCTGTCTTTATAGCCCAAACTCTTATAAGTTCTTCATCTGTTTCCTTCATTGTTGGGTCATAATAGGCAAGGGTTATATCTTTTATACTAGATAAAACTTCCTGGGTTTGTATATCCCCATCAGCTGCTGTTATCTTATTTGTTTCCCTATAGTCTTTTAAAAAGATATCATAATTTTTGTCAATGATATCAAAAGAACTAAGAGCCTTAACTTCTTTTTCCATAAATTTAAAGTCTAAAGACTTTGCCATATCTTTTCTCATAAGTTGTTTATATGATTTAACATTACTATTAAAAACTTCCATTTTCACAAAATCATCTAACTTTGCATTTTCAAGTATTATAGGTATACCTCTAACCCTGTACTTAAAGCTAAAGGCGTATCCCTTATTTCCAAACTCATCTTCTATAGGATTAATATCTGCCAAGTATAGACCTTTTATATTACCAACTACATTAGATAAAAACTCAGAGGTTGTATTTAAACTTTCATATAAGCTTCTCTTTTCCACTCTTTCATCTATATGATTATAGTATTCTAATACTCCATTATCATTTAACTTCAAGACCTTTTGATTTTGAACATAGATACTAGAGCCATTACTCTCCACAACCTCTCTAATATAATCTATATTCTCCCTAAAGAAACTCTCCACCAACTTGTTCTTAGTATGCTCATCCATTGTTCTCATCTGATTTTCCATATAAACGGTTGGTAGTATATTGTTCATTTCATAGGGAATATATAGGTCCTTATCTGTTCCCATCATTTCTCTCATAGAATAATAGTAATTAAATTTACCATTTGTTTCTATTTCTAATATTTTATCCTTCAAATCCTTGGTCTGAAAAATATCTTCTTCTACCACTGGACTCTTTGTGCCAATAATGTTTTCCACCTTGGATATTATGTCCCAATTTTGTGCTTCTACTTGAGCATTTTTATAATATGACTGACTATCTGTAACTTTTATTATCTCATCATCTTTTATAAATAGAAAAAAAGGCTCTTCAAGTCCCAAATAAATATAAATACTATCCACCCATTCCATAGTATCTATTATCTCATTTGGCTGATCAATCTTTAAGGCCTTTGCTAATATATAAGTATTTAGTTTTTCAGGAAACTCAAAAGATATGGATCTTTTTCTGTTATATTCTCCCATATCTGACATATCTATCTTTTCTATTTCTATTTTCTCTGATTCTAAAACTGATTTTATGCTCTTTCTTGCATCTGCCCATAAGGTATATTTTGATTCATCATAAAACAAAGTATTATTATTTTCATCAAAATGTATTAAGTACTTACTAGGAGCCATCATCTCTACCAAACTATATGATGTTATAGTTTTAGAATTTTCTACACTAAAAGATCTCTCTGGAAGTTCTATCCAAAGAGACTTAGCTAAAAATATACTTATTCCAAACAGTATAAAAAGTAAGATAGTCTTTAGTCTTTCTAACATAGAATCACTCCAGACTTTATACTAATTTACTGATACTATCTCTGTTACTGTTGGAGCTTTTTCATATACATATACCATTATTTCAATTGGGTCTACACCCTCTGCTCCAAAATTAATTTGTATTTTATTCATACCCATAACTAGGTCTTGTTGTTTTTGGAAAAAACCTAAGTTACCTGCATATATAGTTTCTTTCGAAATTTCTACATAATCTTTATCACTTGGTAGTTTATTTAAGTTGAAATTTTTTCTAGTTAAATCTGTAGTACCAAATAATTTTATAGTTACTGCTGTGTTCGCTGGTGCTTTTCCATTGATTAGAGCTACTCTATCCTTTGTTGAAAAAGAATCTCTATCTGGGTTTATTACTTCATATCCTGCTATATTTGTTTTTAATGTTCTGTTTGTTTTATTATATACTATTAAAGTCCCATTGTTTTGAACAGGGCTGGATTTACTTTGAACTGCTGCATAAGAGCTTGTGCTCATTCCTAGAATTACCATACCGATAAGTAGGCTAGTTGTCAATTTTTTTCTCATGGTCCATTCTCCTTTCTATTAAATATCCACAAATAATCCACAGCTTAATTATACAATATAATTATTACAATTGTGTTACATTGAAATTAAACTCTCCTTACATATCTATTCTTTTTTTAGAATGGTAACTTTATTTCCACTGTAGTTCCCTCTCCAAAATTACTATAGATATTAATAAGTCCATTATGTCCTGTGATTATCTCCTTTGCTATGGCAAGTCCAAGTCCTGTTCCTCCAGAATCCCTATTTCTTGCCTTTTCAACTCTATAGAACCTTTCAAAAATCCTATCTAAATCCTCTTCTGGTATTCCCATACCATCATCTTTTACTGTTAGGGTTAAAAAGTTATTTGTACTTTCTGTCTTAATAAATATATTCCCATTTTCTCCAGTATATTTTATGGCATTGGAAATTATATTTACAATCACCTGCTCTATGGCATCCTTGTCTATAAATAAATTTGTTGAGTTATCCCCAAGTTCTAAAACATATTTTTGATTTTTTTCTTCCATAGATATTTCCAAAACATCTACTGTATGTTCTATCAATTTATTTATGTTTACTTCAGACTTATTCCAAACAGTTTTCTTAAAATCTAAATTTGATAATTGTAGTAAGTCTTTTACAAGCCTATTCATTCTATTACACTCATCATTTATAATATGAAGAAAATCCAGCTGCATGTTTTCTTCCATTCCTCCTAGCATTAGAGTTTCTGTATAACTCTTAATAGTTGTTATTGGTGTTTTAAGTTCATGGGATACATTTGCTACAAATTCTTTTCTCATATCATCTAGTTTGTATTCATTTGTAACATTTTGGAATACTAGGATAATACCCCCAATATCATCTCTTTCTGTCTTATATGGAGCATATTTTATCTTATAAGTTTCTCCATCTATTTCTGAGATTACATCTCCCTGTAAACTTTCAACCTTGCTATAGTTTATATTCTCTAAATTAACTGCTCCCAAGGGAAACTTTTCCAATGATACCCTTCCCTTATAGTCCTCATCAATGTGTAGAACCTCCCTAACTATTGGGTTTGCATGTATGATAAATCCATTTATATCTACTGCTATAACACCCTCTGCCATATAGTTAAAGATTGTATCAAGTTTAGATCTTTCTATATCTATTTCTTCTATAGTATCCTTAAGCTTTAAGGTCAGGAAATTAAACATATTACCTAGCTGTCCTATCTCATCATTAGACTTAACATCAACCTTTTGATCAAAGTCTCCAATGGCCATTTCTTCAGCTTTTTTTGTAACATCTCTAATTGGCTCAACTATATTATCTGCAATCAAAAATCCCAATACCATCGTTATTAAAAGTGCTATAATCGTGGCATTGGTTAAGATTATTCTAGATTCTTTCATGGTAAGCTCTACATCTGATAAGTCAGATGTCATGTAAATTATCCCCTTTACACGACCCACATCAGTTAAAATGGGGTAGGCTATATGACTTAAAACTTTATCATTATTTTTATTTTTTATGATTTCTGGTTCATTTCCACCTAAAAATGCTTTCTTAACAAGAGTTGGTTCTATCTCCTCATAGGGAAGAGCATCTTTTCCAATTATCTTATCTTGATTTTTTAAAGATGTAGCAATGATTTTTGGTATACTTTCATCTGCTATAACATATAGGTTTTCTCTACTATCAAGTCTCCACTCATTTAATGTATTTTGGATTTCTTTTCTATTTTTAACCCAATCATCTTCCATTAAATATGTGGATGTTTTTGTCATTGTTTCTATATGCTTTTTCATATTGTTATTTATATTATCTATCTGTTGTTTTTTTAGTCTACCTGTTATAAATACTCCAACTATAGCCATGGCTATAAATACCAATAAAAAATAGACTAGTACAAACCTCCACTTTATACTAGAGAACCTATTAGATCCCAAACTTATCATCTCCTAAAGTAATAACCTACACCTCTTTTAGTTAGGATATATTTAAACTCTCCATCTGTATCTTCAACTTTTTCCCTAAGTCTTCTAACTGTTACATCTACAGTTCTAATATCTCCATAATACTCATAGCCCCAAACTTCTTCTAATAACTGTTCCCTTGAAAAAACCTGACCAGCACTAGCTGCTAAAAATTTAAGGAGTTCATATTCTCTAAGTGTAAGCTCTAATACATCTCCATTTCTTGTAACTTCATACTTATCAAAGTCTATTTTAAGCTCGCCAGATTGGATTATATTAGTGCTTTCTGGCTTACTAGAATAGTCAACTCTTCTAAGATTAGACTTAACTCTAGCTATTAATTCCCTCATACTAAATGGTTTTATTATATAATCATCAGCACCTAGTTCTAGTCCTAAGACCTTATCTACTTCCTCTTCTTTAGCAGTTAACATAAGTACTGGTGTACTATAATCAACTCTCAGTTCTCTCAGTACTTCAAAACCATCTTTTTTAGGCATCATCACGTCTAAAACTATTAAATCTATGTCATTATTGTAAATTTTCTCTAAAGCTTCTTCACCATCATAAGCCGTCTCTACTATATATCCTTCTTTTTCTAAATTGAACTTAATAATGTCAGCAATGGCTTTTTCATCATCTACGACTAATATTCTATCTTCCATTATCATCACTCCAGTTTTCCTTATATACCACAATTATCTTATAAACTACAATTCTTGTCAAATAACAAGCTAGTACAGTTATACCCTTCTATTTAAGGGTATATTGATGTATAATATTGCTATTATAAAGAGAGAGGAGTTTGTTATGGATAATAAAAGTTTATACACTTCATCAGTTGATGATGTAGTTAAATCTTTTAATTCAAGTATAGACAATGGACTTAGCACTAGTGAAGTAAGCTCACGACTGGATACATATGGTCCAAATGAATTAAAGGAAAAAAAGAAGGCAGGTTTATTCAGTAAAATTATAGCCCAATTTTCAGATTTTTTAGTGCTTATTTTAATTGCTGCAGCTGTGGTTTCTTTTATAGTTGGTGAAAAAAAAGATGCCATAGTTATCTTAGCTATAGTAATTGTTAATGCAATTCTTGGAGTCTACCAGGAGGGTAAGGCTGAAAAATCATTAGAATCACTACAAAAAATGAGTTCATCACAAGCTAAGGTTTTTAGAAATGGAATTTTAACAGTAGTTCCTGCTAGTGAACTTGTACCAGGTGATATTGTAAATTTAGATGCTGGTGATATTGTACCTGCTGACTTAAGACTTATATCATCATCCAACTTAAAAATTGAAGAATCTTCTCTAACTGGAGAATCTGTTCCTGTTGAAAAAGATGCCAGTCTTATTTTAGAAGACGATGTAAGTTTGGGTGACAGGGTTAATATTGCCTATATGGGAACTATAACTACTTACGGTAGAGCAAGTGGACTTGTAGTTGGAACTGGTCACAATACAGAGATTGGTAAGATTGCCACTATGATTCAGTCCTATGATGATGAACAAACACCACTTCAAAAACAACTTAACAAACTAGGAAAAGTTCTTGGTTCTGCAACTATCGTTGTATGTATCATAGTTTTAATACTTGGCTTATTAGAAGGAAAACCTCTTATGGAAATGTTTATGACAGCTATTAGTTTGGCCGTTGCTGCAATACCAGAAGGTCTTCCAGCCATAGTAACTATAGTTTTATCAATAGGTATGAATAACATGGTCAAGAAAAATGCCATAGTAAAAAAACTATTAGCAGTTGAAACCCTAGGTTCAACTACTGTTATATGTTCAGATAAAACTGGAACACTTACTCAAAATGAAATGACAGTTACAAAAGTTTTTACTGATGGAAAAATAATTGATGTAACTGGAAAAGGCTATGAGCCTGTCGGACAATTTATACTGGATGAAAAGGCTATATCTTTAGATGATATTGGAGATTTAGAAACTCTACTTGCTGCCTGTGTACTTACAAATGATGCTAAGTTAGATAAAACTCCTGATGGCTATAAAATAATAGGTGATCCTACAGAGGGAGCCCTTGTAACCTTGGCAGAAAAATCTAATTTCCAACAAGATTTAATGAATGAAAATTATCCTAGAATTGGTGAACTTCCCTTTGATTCTACTAGAAAAATGATGTCCACTTTCCATTCTAATTATATAGAAGATATGATTATAGCCTTTACTAAGGGTGCACCTGATGTAGTCATAGATAGGTGTAGTAAAATAAGTACCTATGGAAAAGTTGTAGAATTTACAGAAGAGAGAAAAAAAGAAGTCTTAAAGCAAGTTCAATTATTTTCTAGAGAAGCCCTTAGGGTACTTGCCCTATCCTATAGAACTTATAATGAACTGCCTAAACACTTAGATTCAGAAGTAAATGAAATTGACTTAACCTTTATAGGCCTTGTTGCCATGATAGACCCTGCTAGACCAGAAGCTAAGGATTCAATAGCTAAGTGTAAAAAAGCTGGAATAAGAACTGTTATGATAACTGGTGACTATAAAGATACTGCCTTTGCCATAGCAAAAGATTTAGGCATAGTTGAAAGTATGCATGAAGCTATCTTGGGACAAGATTTAAACAATCTATCCGATAGTGAAATGCAGGAACTTGTTAAAAATGTTAGCGTTTACTCAAGAGTATCACCTGAACATAAGGTTAAGATTATAGAAGCCCTAAAGGCAAATGGGGAGATTACTTCCATGACTGGTGATGGTGTAAATGATGCCCTAGCCTTAAAGAGAGCGGATATTGGTGTGGCTATGGGTATTACAGGAACTGATGTTGCTAAAAGTACAGCAGATCTTATACTTACAGATGATAATTTCTCAAGTATAGTGGATGCTGTAGAAGAAGGTAGAATTATTTATAGTAATATTAAGAAATTTGTATTCTTCTTATTGTCCTGTAATATTGGGGAAATATTATTGGTTTTAGGCAGTCTTGTGATGAAACTTCCAATACCACTAATACCTATACAGCTTCTTTGGTTAAATCTAGTAACAGATAGTTTCCCTGCGCTAGCACTTGGTGTTGAAAAAGGTGAATCTGATATTATGATGCAGCCACCTAGAAACCCTAATAAACAGATAATAAATAAAATGGATTTAATAAGAATATTATTCCAAAGTATAGCACTTGCAGCTGCTTCACTTATTGCATTTAACTTTGGACTTACAAAATATCCAAGCAGTATAGATAAGGCTAGAACTTTAGTTTTTGTAACCCTAATACTTGGTGAATTGTTAAGAGCTTACTCAAGTAGATCACAAACTCATAGTATATTTGAAATAGGTGTCTTCTCAAATAGACAAATGGTTTTATCTACATCCTTCTCTTTCATTTTACTGCTATTAGTTTTATATGTTCCAATCCTTCAACCTATCTTCAATACTTTTAGTATAGGTCTTGCTGATTGGAAGGTTATATTACCACTAGCCTTTATACCTATAGTAGTGGGAGAAATCTTTAAGAAAATTTTTAGACACAAAAAAAACTAGGATAGTTATCCTAGTTTTTTTATAATGTGGCATATCCAAGTCCCATACTCATTTTTGCACCCTTTATACCCAAAGCTTCTTTTAATGTCCTCTTATGATTAAATACCATCTCCAGCATTTCTATAACACTTAAGTTTTTTTTCTTTACTTCCTCAAGTAGTAAATCTGTAAGTCCCATCATATCTATATCTTTTATGTCCATTCCACAAAATCTTATAGTTTGTAATACATTCTTACCAGTCTTTAGACTTTCAAACTTATCCATATATATAAGTTGTTCCAATCTAAATCCTATCTGTATCATTCTTCTATTTCTTTTGTTTTCTGCCACATCTTTTATTTCTAAAATATCTATGATTTTTTCACCAACTAACCTGAACCTACTTCTAAGTTCCATTAAGTATCTTATCTCCATATAATCAGCTTTTTTAAGTCCTATTGCCTTAACTTTTTTACCCATTAAACATGTTGCATTTTCACATGATTTAATGATATCCAAAAATTCATACCTAGTAATTCCAAACTCTCTAAATCTTTCAACTAAATAATCATTCTGGCATCTTAATTTTAGCTGTGTTAAGCCATATTCAAATTCCAGTATACTCATTCCAAGCTTGGATAATTCCATTTCATCTACATTTACATCTTGTAATCCCATTCCAAGGCCTAACTGCCTATAAATATGTTTTTGATATTTCACCATATCTTCAGTTTTAAAAAAATCCTCTTCATTCCTAACATTTACATAAAGTTCTGATTCGCATAATTCCTGATAATTTTCAATTCTATCTGCTTTTACTACCACTACTGCATTTTGTCCTGATTCATCTATTACTGAAAAGAAAAATTGATAATATTTTGATTTGTCATATACCCCTCTTGATGTAAATCTAGGGTATTTTATTTCATATATGTCGTTTATCTTCTGCTCTAAACACTGTAACTTTAATTCCCTTTTATGTATGTCAAATTTAACTGTAATGTCCTTGTTATTATAGTATTTGTATCTTACTCCAAAGAGCTCTTTCCATTCAGGTATATTTTCAGGTATGTTTTCCATCTCTTTAATATGAATCTGATACCTCTCTTGCATAAGAGTATACACCTTTTCCATGCTATATTTTCCTCCTTACCAAATACATTTGTTTAGGATTTTTTCGGGATTTCACATAGTTGTTATTATAGCACCTATTAAATTTTTTAAAAGCCTTAAATTAGCCATATTCTCTTTTAATCTCTGTTAAAATATGACAAACTTGGTTTAAATTATATTAGTTTTCCTCTAATTCTACTCTAACTTTAAGACTGCATTTTTTTAGTATTTTATTTTTGCAATAATTAACTTTTTTACTAAAAACTTTTTAATACTGCTTTTTGTGGGTTTTATTTGTAAATATTTGTAAATCTAAATAACCAGAGTTCCAATTTTTGAACCTTGTCTAATTTCCTCTAATTTTAAAACATTACTAGGCAATCTTTTATAATTTAACATTATTTCAAGCATCTCTATAATACTAAGACTTGTACTTGCCACTCTACAAATTAATTTTGTAGTGATTTTACTAATGTTAATATCTTTTACTTCCATCCCATATTCCTTGAGTGTTTGTGCTACATTCATACCAATAGTTAGGGTATCTATTTCATTTAAATAAACTAGCTTTTCAACTCTTTCAACTAACTTATCCAATGAATCAAACTTATTTCTAATCAATTTTACCAAGGATTTTTTCCTTGCCATATTTTGTATCTTTAGATTAGCCACTACTCTTAATGTAGAATAGTCTAATTCTGATATCTCATATCTTATTATGAGCTTTGATTTTAAATCTCCATCCTCTAGCTTACAATCTATTAACTTTTGCAATATATTTAGGTATTCTTCTTCTTTAATCCCTATACTTTTAAGTTTATTTATTAAATAAAAATTTTCTGCTCTAATTATTAGCTCTGTAACTGCGTATGTGAATTCCTCTCTTGTTATATTTAATCTTTCTAGTTCCCTATCTTTTACATCTAAACTCTTAAGTCCTAAACCTAGTCCCAAGTCTCTATATATAAATTCTTGGCACTCCATAATTTCTACTTCTGATAGAAAATTATTTCTATTTTCTACCTTAATATTTAATTTAGATTCATACATCTCTGCTAAATTAATAATATTATCTGCTTTTATTATTATTACTGCATCATGTGATTGATCTTTTACTGAAAAGAAAAAATTGAAATATTTAACATCTTGCATATTACCCTTATAAGTAAATCTTGGATAGTTGATTTCATACTCATCAACATATTTTTCACCTTTTGATGTGATTGTCAATTTCTTATCTTCTAAGTCAAATTGAACTCTAATTTTGTCGTTATAATAGTACTTGTATCGTATGTTATACTTTTCTTTCCATCTAGGTCTTATTTCCATATAGCGTCGGTCAATTTTGTTATAAATATTGTATATATCCTCCATAAAAATATATACTTTTTCCATAATCTCCCTCCTATAATAACTATAAGGATTACTGATTATTACCTTTATTTATAATTGCAATTGTAGTATTAGATTTGATTTTAATTATAGCACCCATTGTAAAACTATTCCACTTTTTCTGTAAATTAATAATTAAATCTTTTTCATTTTTCTTCACGCTTGATATAATACTGATTTTATCCCATTTATTTTTCTTTGTATAAAATTTCTAGAGTTTTTTATATTTGTTAAGTTATGTTAATAAATAAGAGTAGGTCTTAAAACCTACTCTACTTTATATTAATGCTCATTATTTACTTCTATAGTTTTTCTCATTTCCTCTATATAAAATGCTTCACTTAGGCTTCTCTTGTAATTAAATACTATCTGAACCATTTCCATAATACTAAGTTTTGTCTTAGATATCCTCTGAATTAATTTATTTGTAAGCTCAACTATATTTATATTCTCTATCTTGTAGCCATATTCCTTCAAGGTCTGTGGTATATTTCGATTTACTATAAAGCAATTTTCTTCTTCTAATAAGATACTTTTTGTTATATTATTTATTATTTCATCTAAAGATATTTGGTACTTACTTCTTCCTTTTTCCAGTCTTTCCCTACGACTTTCACACTGTTGCCTTAGTTCTCTAGTTAGAACTATAGAATTATAATCGATCTCTTCAAGTCCAATAACTTCATAATTACTTTCATTGATATTATCTATATCAAGATCCAAATCAATACCTAGTTCTAAAAATCTATTTTTTAGATAGTTCTCTTCACCATTTAACTTAATTCTATTTATAGTATATAGATACTCTCCCCTGGTGATATTCATATTCTCCAAGTCTTCATCCATAACACTTAACTCCCTAACTCCTATCCCTATGCCTAATTTTCTGTATGTATACTCCTGATATTTTAAAATCTCCTCTTCTGAAAGATAATCCTCCTTATCAGTCATATCTACTCTAAATTTGCTATGCAAAAGCTCTTTTAAATTTACTATATTTACTGCCTTTATCACTAGTACTCCTGATTTATTATTATGTCTTACTGCAAAGTACATATTAAAAAAATTAGGATCTTCATCTGTTCCCTTAACAGTAAATCTAGGATAGGTTAAGATATATTCTTCTTTAACCCCAAGGTCCTTATGCCTTATAAGTAACTTATTATTTTCTACATCCAAATCTACCTTAACTATATTATTAAAATAGTATTTATAATAGTTGCCATAAGACTCTTTCCAACTAGGTGGATTTATTGATGTATTCTTTTTAGCATTTTGATATATGTCGTACATTTCTTCCATTATTTTAAATACCTTATCCATAATGTCCTCCCAAAGATGATTTAGTTATTTTCCATATACTCCTATTATACACTTTTTTAGAAATAAAAAAGCTACTCTTTAAAGAGCAGCCAAATCTTTTTCTTTTTTTAAGTTTTTTCTAACTTCAACTATGTGAAGTGCTTCATCCAATCTTCTATTATAATTTATTATCATCTCTAGCATCTCAACTACTGTAAGCTTTGTCTTTAGTACTCTATATAATAATTTATGAGTCATAGCCTTTATGTCTATATCCTGTATAGATAGATTATTTTCCCTAAGAACCTTAACCATATTTCCACTTTCTATAAATACTGGTTTTTCCTGCTTTAAAATATCCCTAGTGATTCTTTCTAATATCTCTGGTAGGGACACTTGATGCTTACTACGCCCTTCCTCTAGTCTATTTTTTCTATCTAAATTTAAGTTAATTTCTTCTTTTATATTTTCAACTGCCTTAAAATCAAAACCTTCAAATCCTAGATTTTCCAATTCATCTAGGCTATAATTCCCATGAAATATATCTATAGATTTTTCTCTTTCAAGTTTTAAATACTCACACCTATCTGCTATATATACCTTTTCAGCCTGAAGATATATTTCGTTTATGGCATAGGCATATTCACTCTTAGTTATATTTAAGTTCTCTACTTGCTCATCATCCAGTTCCAACTTTTTTACACCATTTCCAAGCCCAAAACTTCTATATATATATTCTTGCCACCTAATGATCTCTTCTTCTGATATATAGTCTTCCCTATTTTCTATTTTTATATTATTATCTGATCTACTTACCTCTGGTAAATTAGTTATATTTACTGCTCTAATTATTATTACACCTAACTTTTCCCTGTGTTTTACTATAAAATAAAAATTAAAAAAGTTTTCATCATCCTTGTTCCCCTTAGTTGTATATCTAGGATATCCAATTTCATATTCTTCTACCAAACTTAAATTTTTATGGCTAATTACTAATTTTTTATCCTTTAGTATAAAATTCACATCAACTTGATTATTAAAATAATACTTGTAGCTTGCTCCATGTTTTTCCTTCCATGATGGAGGATTTATTGATGTATTTTTTTAGCTGTCTGATAGACATCATATATGTCATCTACAATTTTAAATACCTTGTCCATTATAACGCTCCTATCTACTTCCTTCTTCTTGTTAGAATTTCTTTTTGTGTATAAAATCTAGATGTCATATTCTTTTTTCTTGTTTTATTATTTACCCTTAAATACTATAATATATTATTATTTTTTTTAATCAATATGAAAATTAGCTATCCCATAAATTAAGGATAGCTAATTTTCATACATCTATTTTTAATTTTAATCTTATACTTAATCTGATTACAATCTCTTAAATCCCTATAAATCTAATTACTCAATAGATATTTAATCTACTTTATATGTTTTCCGTTTAATAAAAGCTTTTATCTTTACTTAAGTTTCTCTGTTTATAGTTAGATTTCTATATTATAAAAACAGCTCATCTATCTAAAATAAATTATACTGATTCATATAATTTACTAACTATTTTTAACAACATATCAATATGCACTATATCTATCTACTAAATACTTCTTTGATACACTCTTAAAACCTAAACTTTTATAGAAATCTACTAAATAAACTTTCCTATCTTTACTTCTATTATACTTTTCCTTAAAATAACCTATAAAATTTACCACCCTTATTATCAAGTAACCTCCTTCCCTATACTGCTCTTCTACCGATTCTTTCATAAAACTAATCCACCTTGTCATATCTACTGTTTTAGTATATGCCCTTGGTTCTATATTCCTAAAACTACTTAAAATCTTATCTTTACTCCACTTACTTCCATCTATTATGTCATACTTAAAATTATGATTTACTACAAATTTACAACTTTCGCTTTGCATAACATTTCTTAATTCTAATAATATACTCTTAATTTTCTTCACGTTTCTAAAATACTCTCCACTTCATAATAAATAACTTGTATCTACTTGATATAGTGCATTTGTATATGTTGTAATTAATTATTACCCAATTTTTTTGACTTATTCATGATTTTTTTATAATTTTTAAAAGCTGTTCATTTATTAAATGTTTTAATTTTTCACATTAAAAATGCACCTAAAATTAGGTGCATTTCTTAAAATTTTACTTTTAATTCTATTTCTTCTCCATTTCTTATAACAGTTACAGTTGTTGAGTCACCCTTTTGATGTTTTCTTATTTCAGAATTTAATTCTTGCCTGTTTTTAACTTCAGTTTTTCCTATCTTCTTAATAGCATCAAATTGTGTAAGTCCTGCCTTGTCTGCTGGACTATTTTTTACAACCTCCATAATTATTATAGTATCTTTTTCCATATTTTCCACACCAAATGCTGATGCAAACTCATCTGAGTTGATAACTGAAACTCCCAGTGTTACTGGTTCATAACTTCCAGTTTTTATAACTTCTTCTATGATGTTTTTCGCATCATTTATAGGTATTGAGAAACCAAGTCCTTCAGCATCTCCCACTTTAACTGTATTTATACCTATTACTTCTCCTTTAGAGTTAAATAATGGTCCACCACTGTTTCCTTTGTTGATAGATGCATCTGTTTGAATTAAATTAGACATAGTTGTATTTTCCACTTTTATAGTTCTGTTTAAACCAGAAATTATACCTGCTGTTACAGATCTTTGGAAGTCTAATCCTAAAGGATTACCTATAGCTATAGCTTCCTCTCCAACTTCTAACTTATCACTATCTCCTAATTTTGCAGCTGGAAGACCTGTTTTTTCAACTTTTACCATAGCTAGGTCTAAACTTGGATCATTCCATAAAACCTTGCCTGGTACTTTCTCTCCATCTTCAAATAATACATCTAATGATTTTGTATTTCCTGATCCCACAACATGTGAGTTTGTAAGAATATATCCATCTGAATCAACTATTACTCCTGAGCCCACACCTTCTACTTCCCTAGGTAAGAAAAAATAATAGTCTGAAACAATCTCAACTGTTGTTATACCTACAACAGACTTCATATTTGTCTTAGCTACTGCTTGTACTACTCCCATCTCATCTTTGGGATTAATAACAATTTGTTCCTGCTGATTAACTTCCTTCATAAAAATAGGTGCCACCATTTGTGATACTATACCACCTATAATTGCAGCTACTAGAGCCACTATAAAGTATGATGTATTTCTCTTTTTCTCCTTCTTAGCTTTTTCTTTTTCTTCCCTATGCACTTCACTTTTATACTCTTCCTTTTTTTCCTCTTTTACTTCTTTTTCTACTTCTTTTTGAGATAAACTATCTGATATTTCATAACTTCCCAACTCATCAGTTTTTTCAAGATTTTCTTCTGGCTTGTCTAAACTGACACCTTCGTTAATGTCCAAATCCTCGTTCTTATTGTCGTCTAAATTATTTTCTAAGTTATTATCTTTTTCCATCTTATCCGACCTCCTATTTTTATTATATACACCAAATATCTTAAAATTATGTATGAATTATGTTATTTTTGTGTGAAATTCTATTTTTACTACAAATTTCTTTCCTCTAATATATAATATAGATATATTGATGAGAGGTGATTTTATGAGTTTTACAATTTATCTTGTAGAAGATGATATAAATTTAAACAATATACTTAGCACCTATTTAAAAAATGAAGGCTGGAATGTTAAATCTGTCTTAAATGGCATGGATGCTCAAGCTTTAATAACTAATAAACCTGACCTATGGATACTGGATATAATGCTACCAGATATTGATGGTTATCAAATTATAAAAGATATTAAAAAATTTGATGAGGCTACACCTGTCATATTTATATCTGCCCGTGATGAAGATATAGATAGGGTTGTTGGACTGGAATTTGGAAGTGAAGACTATCTTCCAAAACCATTCTTGCCTAGAGAACTTGTCATTAGGACAAAAAATATACTAAATAGGGTTTATGGTAAGAACGATAGAGACTTACTTGAATTTCAAACCTACTCAGTAAATTTAAATGCAAGAACTGTAAGCTTTAATAATAGTCCTATTGAACTAACTACTAAGGAGTACTCTTTGCTTTTATATTTTATGGATAACCTAAATACTGCCCTTAGCAGGGAGCAAATACTTCTTCATGTTTGGGGAGATGATTATTTTGGGTCTGATAGGGTTGTTGATGATTTAGTTAGAAGGCTTAGGCTTAAAATGGATAACTTAAATATAAAAACTATCTATGGTTATGGATACATGGTGACTAATCATGAAAATTAAACTTAAAAATTTATCACTTTTTTATCAGATATCCATAGTTATTTGCATAATTACAATTTCCATATCCAGCATAATAATTATTATGCTACCAAATACTCTAAGGGATTTTTTCACCAAGGAAATCTATAGTACTATTGATACTGCACAAAGCAATTTTATAAATCCTGGTGAGCTTCCAAACATTAAAAAACCCAATAGTTCTGATATTAGAACTGTAAATCACATACTCTTATATGGAAATGGAAATATTAATCTCCAGGTCCAAGTACCTTTAGATTTTATAAGTGAAATCCAACTTAACATAAAGGATATGGATAAGGAAAAAGAAAGCTACCACTTTTCTAAGGGAAACTTTAATGTATTTTATACAATTAGAAAGGTGAATATTGAAAACTCCTTCTTAAATAGTCAGAGTGAAACTGGATACTTAGTATCTTTCATACATGATTCCTATAGGGAAGATCTTGTAAATACTCTTTATAAAAAGCTTGTTTCCATAACTATGCTAATACTTTTAATAAGTTTCATTCCTGCATTTTTACTTTCAAAATATCTGTCTAAACCACTTGTTAATTTAGAAAAAAAAGTTAAAAACCTAAGTGATAGAAAGTGGAAAGAACCTATTATAGTAGATAGAAAGGATGAAATAGGCCAGCTTGGAAACTCTATAGAATCATTGAGGCTAGAGCTTATTAGACAGGAGAGCCTGCAAAATAATTTTATACAAAATGTATCTCATGAGCTTAAAACTCCTATTATGGTAATAAAGAGCTATACTCAGGCAATAGAAGATGGCATTTATCCTTTAGGAGATATTAATTCTTCTTTAGAGATTATAACTAACGAAACTATCAGATTAGAAAATAAGGTTAAAAGTCTACTCTATATATCTAAATTAGACTATATGGAGGGTTATAAAATAGATAAAACTACCTTTGATTTAAAAAATCTTATAGATAGTTTAATCATTAAGTACAAGACTGTAAATAAGGATATAAAGCTAATAAATAGTCTTTCAACCTATGATTTAAATGCTGATTTTGAGCAAATAAATATAGTTTTGGAAAATATTATAGACAATATGATGAGATATGCTAGGACTCAAATAACTTTTACACTTGAAGACAATACCCTAAAGATTTTTAATGATGGTGAAAAAATAAATCAGCCTGAACATATATTTGATAAATTCTACAAGGGAAAGTATGGAGAAATTGGTTTAGGTCTTTCCATAGTCCATAAAATCATAGACCTTCATAACTTTAATATATATGTAGAAAATCTGGATAATGGGGTATGTTTTTCTATAGATATAAATTTGAGGTGATAATTTGAAAATTGAGGTTAATTATTTATATAATAGCGGTTTTACAATTGAAACAGACAAGCATTTTCTAGTTATAGACTACTACAGGGGTGAACTAAATATACCTGATAAAAATACTACTTTTTTTGTAACTCATCATCATGAAGACCATTTTAATTTAGATATTTTTAAATATAAAAATGCTAAGTTTGTCCTAAGTGATGATATTAAAAATGTGGATAAACAAAGAAATATTATCTTTGTTCATGAGGGTGATAATATATCCTTTAATTTTATGGATATTAGTGTTTTTGGCTCGACTGATGAAGGGTCATCATTTTTAATAACAGTGGATAACATTACTATCTTCCACTCTGGTGATTTAAACTGGTGGGCATGGGAAGATTTAGGTCAAAAAAGAGAAGATGAACGCAAGATTGAATATACTTCTGAGATAGATAAATTAAAATTATTAAATAAAAATATAGACCTGGCATTTGTACCAGTAGATCCACGCCTATTACACAATTACTACCTTGCGGGAGAATATTTTATCAACATCCTAAAGCCAAAATATTTTTTTCCCATGCACTTTGGGGATAATTATAGCTATAATAAAAAATTTATCCACAAAATGCAAGCTAGTAATACACATATCTTCAATGTGGATAAGATAAATCAAAAATTTGAAATAGAATTATAAAAAGCTGTAGTGGATATCCACTACAGCTTTTTCATATCTTTATATACATTAATCAACAAGCTCTATCTTTTCTTTTATTCCAGATTCAATTTCAAATAATTTATCCCTATCTCTTGAAGTTACAAAAGTTATAGCAACTCCCGAATTTCCAATTCTTCCCGTTCTACCTATTCTATGAATATAAGATTCTGCATCTTGAGGTAAATCATAGTTTATAACATGAGTTACACCATCAACATCTATACCTCTAGCCACAACATCTGTACAAACTAAAATTTGTAAATCTGCTGATTTAAACTTTTTCATTATCTGTTGTCTCTTGTTTTGTGATAAATCTCCATGTAACTCTCCAACATTATAGCCAGATTGAGATAATTTTTTATATACTTTTGTTACACCATCTTTTGTTCTACAAAATACCATCATTAAAAATGGATTTGTATCATCTATTATTTTTTCAAGTCTAGATAACTTATCTTCATTTTCAACTCTTATCCCACTTTGGGCTATATTATCAAGAGTTACTTTCTCTGATTTTATATCCACATGAATAGGTTTTTTCATAAATCTTCTACCTATATTTCTAACTTGATCAGATATAGTTGCTGAAAATAACATTGTTTGCCTATTTTTAGGTATTGAATAAATAACCTTTTCTAAGTCTGATCCAAAGCCCATAATAAGCATTTCATCTGCTTCATCTATCACTAAGTATTTTACAGCACCTAGGTTCATTGTTCTTCTTTTCATGTGGTCTAATAATCTACCTGGTGTAGCTATTATTAGATGGATACCATTGTTAAGTTTTCTTATTTGCTGGTCTACATCCTGTCCACCATAGGCTGCTAAAATATTTATATCCATGTCCTTAGTTAACTCTTTTGCCTCTTGAGTTATTTGTATAGCTAACTCTCTAGTTGGTGTTAATATCAGACCTTGTGGAAAGTTTTTTTCAGTATCTATATTCTGAATAACTGGTAGCAAAAATGCTAAGGTTTTTCCAGTTCCCGTTTGAGCCTTTGCAATTACATCCTTACCACCTAAAATAGTTGGTATAGATTGTAACTGAACTGGCGTAGGTCCTACTATACCTCTTTTCTTCAAATTATCTTCTAAGCTTTTTATTACTCCTAAATTCGTAAAATTTCCCATTATATCTCCTCTTTCTCAAACTTACTTAAAAATGAATGTGTTTCTCCCATCTCATCTTTCCATTCCAAAACTCCGTCTAAATCTACATTTTGTGCAGAGCGAAATATTGATATTCTAACATTGTGATAATCATCTTCCAAACTCTTAATAAGTTCTTTAATATCTTTTCTTTTACTACTTGTCTTTCCTGCTGAAACTGTACATGCACAATCAAGTGGTTCTAAACCTGTAAATTTAGTGAATCTTATAATATCTTCTTCGTTTATAAAATAAAGAGGTCTTATTATTTCCATATTCTCAAAGTTATCAGATTTTAACTTTGGTAACATAGTCTTATAATTTGCTGAACATAATACATTTAACAAGGTTGTTTCTATAACATCATCAAAATGATGACCTAGAGAAAGCTTATTACAACCTAATTCCTCAGCCTTACTATATAAAAATCCCCTTCTCATTCTAGCACACATATAGCAAGGATTGTCTCCTGACAAATGATTTGCAACTTCAAAAACATTTGAATCAAACACCTTAAGTGGAATATTTAAATACTCACAATCTGACTCAAGTACCTCCCTAACTTCCTTGGTATATCCTGGATCCATAGCGATAAATTCAAGCTCAAAATTTCTATTTCCATGCTTGTATATCTCTTGAAATAACTTAGCCATAATTAGGCTATCCTTACCCCCAGATATGGCTACTGCAATTTTATCTCCATCTTCTATTAAATTAAATTCATTTAAGGCCTTTACAAACTTACCCCATAAAGGTTTTCTATAAGTTTTTATTATACTTCTTTCTATCTCTGTTAATCCCTTGAATCTTTTCTTTTTGTCTTCCATAGTTTCACCTATTCCAATAGTTATATACAGTAATTATATATTATAACTTTATTTTAAGCCAATTACCAGATTTTAAACTTTGTAATAATTACATAAAAATATTAATAATAAACTTAACATAATCACATTTTTATATTAATGACAATTGTAAGTACATGTTTTTTGATAAAATCGTATATTTTTGATAAATATAGGATATTATTTAAAATAATCACAGATTTTCTATATGAAAATTTATGACTTTTAAATTAAAACATCCAAATTTTTTCAAAAAAATACATATGGTTTGCCATATGTATTTTATATCTCTATTTTTTTGACCATGGACTCATAATCCATAGGTTCAACCACTTTCTCTATTAGTTTTCCTTCCCCATCTATTATATAGGTTGTTGGAAGTTTACCAACTAAATAATCTAAGCCTATTTGTCCATCCTTGTCTACTAGAATTCTTAAATCTAAATTCTTTTTATCCAAGAACTTCTCTATAGCCTTATAATCTTCTCTAACATTGATGTTTAAAACTTGAACATCTTCTCTTTCATTAAGTTTTGCAAAATCATCAAGGCTATCAACACTTTCCTCTGACCAGCTTGCCCAAAAATTTACAAATACAATCTTGCCCCTGTAATCTTCTAAGCTAACTAAGTTTCCATCTACATCCTGTAGTTGGAAGTTTGGTACTATATCACTGAACTCTTCGAATTTATTTCCCAGTTTCTCGGCTACTACTTCACTATTTTCATTTTTCACAAATTCTGTGGTTCCAACTGAATTGCCTATATTTTTTTTGTCTATCAAGAAAAATAAGACTAGTGCTATTATAGATGTGGTAATAATTAAAATGACTCTACCTTTCTTCATATTGTCTCCTTAGTTCCACATGAAACATTCCTACCATAATATTATATATTAATAATCAGTAATGTCTAGCATTATTGGCTTTTTATTAGTTTTTTATCCTGCCATAAGTTTTATCTATTGTCATTTGAAAAAGTTATTATATTGATTTAGAAAGTTTTTTATGTTAAAATATTGATAATGATTATCATTAATAGAGGAGGTACCTATGTTATTACTAGAAAGGCAATTTTTTAAAAACTTTCAAGAACATAATAGAAAAGAAACATTAAATGATTTAAATCTTTTAATCAATCAATTTCTATTGAATAGAGAAAAAGACAACTTAGATGTACGATATTTAAAAAATTATTTGATTTGGGTTAATGGTATACTTTTCGAAAAAACTTTTCTAAAACCTGGATGTAAAAAAAGAATCTTAATTTCTAAGGAAAGTTTTTTTAGAAATATTGAACTAAAATCTAGTATTGAAGAATTAAAAGATATGGCTGTTAATATGGTTAATTCTTATTTCGATAGTTTAGAAACTAGATGCCATATTATTAATCCAATAGTTAATAATGCTATCATATATATTGATAATAACTTAAATAAGGATTTAAGTTTGGAAAGAGTGGCAAATATTTTAAATATTAGCCAAAGTTACTTATCGTCTTTGTTTTCAGATACTATGAAAACTAGTTTTTCTAACTTTGTAAATTTACGCAGGGTTAATAGAGCCAAGCTATTATTGGAAACAACTGACTATTCATTGATAGAAATAGCTTTAGAATGTGGTTTTAATAGTCAAAGCTATTTTTGTTATGTATTTAAAAAAATGGAAGATATCACTCCAACCAATTTTAAAAAACAAAGTGGCAAAATTGCCATGTAATCCATATAGATTAGCATATAACTCTGCTTATATGCTTTTTTAATTGCCTTTTTTCTTAAAAAATCTCCACCTCTCTTATCACTC
This sequence comes from uncultured Tissierellia bacterium, assembly GCA_946402705.1. GTDB lineage: Bacteria > Bacillota > Clostridia > Tissierellales > Tissierellaceae > CAMIXG01. The sequence continues at coordinate 93,833 of CAMIXG010000003.1, forward strand.
TATTCCATACTTCTCCATCTTCTTATATAACAAACTTCTATGTATACCTAGTTCCAAGGTTGTATTCTGTCTATTATAGTTATTCTTTTTTAAAACTTCTTTTATAACAGACGCCTCATAATTTTCAACTAGGGTTTTTAGTTTTTTATCCCCTGAATAGTCATTTAAATTTTGATTATATGTGGAAGTCATTTTGGATGGCAAGTCTTCTAGTTGTATATTTTTATTTTCACTTGAAGCATAGGCACTTTTGATTATATTTTCCAGTTCTCTTATATTCCCTGGCCAGTTATAATTTTCCAAAGCTATTAGGGCTAATTTGTCTATGGTTTTACATCCTTTATATTCTCTATTTAACTCTGTCAAAAAGTGATCCACAAACAGTTTAATATCACTTTTTCTATGTCTTAATGATATTAAATCAATATTTATAACATTTAGCCTGTAGTATAAATCTTCTCTAAACTTTCCTTCCTTGACCATCTTTTGTAAGTTTCTTCTAGTTGCTGCTATTACTCTTAAATCAATAGCAATTGGTTTACTTCCACCTATTTTCTCTATTTCTTTTTCTTGTAACACTCTAAGTATCTTAGATTGCATTTCTAGGGGCATATCTCCAATTTCATCTAAAAATATTGTTCCTCCGTTAGATAGTTCAAACTTACCCTTTTTCCCACCTTTTTTAGCCCCTGTAAAAGACCCCTCTTCATAGCCAAAAAGTTCCGATTCCAATAAGTCTGCTGGAATAGCCGCACAGTTTATACTAATAATTGGTTTTGAACTTCTATTACTCATTTTATGTATAGATTGTGCAAAAACCTCTTTTCCTGTTCCTGTCTCTCCTGTTAATAAGATTGGAAAATCTGTTTTAGCTGCTTTTACAGCACTTTTTTTTAGATTTAAAAATTCTACACTACTGCCTATCATTTCATCAAAACTATACTTTCCAGATACACCTTTTTTATACTCAGACTTATAAAACTGTAGCTCAGAATACTCATTCATAAGTTTTTTTGCACAGTCCAAGGTCTGTAGCCTAAATTTAACTTGAGCTACACCACCTATTATTTCATTATTATCATCTAAAATATGTGATCTACTAACTAATAATACATTATCCTCTTCCCTCTTTATATCAGCCTCACTAAATGTATGAATTGCACATTCTTCACTATATTTCTTATTTACTATATCCAACATCCTTGTATTGGATATTATCTTCGAAATATCACTTCCCAATACTTCTTCTTTTTTTACACCTAAAAAGCCACAATATTGTTCATTTATATCCGTTATTTTTCCCTTTTTATCTATAACTATAAAACCATCATCTGTTATCTTTAGTATTTCATTGAAAATATATTTATATCGCTTTAATTCTTCACTCATAATTTATCCCCAATCCACAATAACTAGTATTCTGCCCATTTTACAGTAACATAACAATATATGAATTAAAATAATCTATTTTTTACAATTTTATACAATAATTAATGTTTATTAATATTATATACTATCCTACTAAATTAAGTAGGATAGTATAGTCCTATCTATTTGAAAATATTTCCACTAACTATTAACTGTTGAATTTCATTAGTTCCCTCATAAATTTGTGTTATTTTTGCATCTCTCATCATTCTCTCAACATGGTAGTCCTTCATATATCCATTTCCTCCCAACATTTGAACAGCATTTGTTGTCATTTCCATGGCTATATTTGTACACACATACTTGGCTTTCGCTGCTGAAATACTGTAATCTCTTCCCTGATCCTTATCTAAAGTTGCCTTAAATAGCATCAATCTAGCTTGATCTAATTTAATTTCTAACTCAGCCATCTTAAATGCCAAGTATTGATTTTTAAATAGAGGCTTACCAAACTGTTCCCTATCTTTTAAATATTGTCTTGCAATATCAAAAGCACCTTCAGCTATACCTAGAGCTTGTGATGCAACTCCTATTCTTCCGCCATCTAAGGCTTTCATAGCAAGCATAAAGCCCTTTCCTTCTTCTAAGACTAAGTTTTCCACTGGAACCTTTACATCTTCAAAAAACATATCTGATACCTGAGCTGATCTTATTCCCATTTTATCTTCTAGTTTTCCCACTATAACCCCTGGAAAATCTTTTTCAACTATAAATGCCGATAAACCTTTTGTCTTTAAATCTGGATTTGTACTAGCTATAACAAAGTAATAATCAGCTAATGGCCCATTTGTAGTAAAACATTTTGCTCCATTTAAAATATAAAAATCACCTTCTCGCCTTGCAGTTGTTATAACACCACTAGCATCAGAACCAGCATTAGGTTCCGTTAATCCAAAGGCTCCTAGAGACCTACCAGATAGTACTGGTTCTAAATATTTTTTCTTTTGGAATTCATTCCCAAAATTGTATATTGGCCCACAATATAGCGATGTAGATACTGAAAATGAAATTCCAAGACCAGCCTCTACTTTAGATATCTCCTTAACTGCCAAGGCATACTCTAAGTAACCAGCACCAGATCCTCCATATTCTTTAGCATAGGGTAAGCCTAAAAATCCCAATTCTCCTAATTTTTCATAGGCTTCTCTTGGATATATGCCTTCCTTATCTCTTTCAATAACAGTTGGTAGTAAATATGTCTCTGCTAACTCTCTCGCCTTTTTCTCTATCTCTATTTGATATTCATTTAAATTAAAATCCATTTTAAACCTCCTAGTTTAATAAGTTTTAAATTTGCTTTTCTTCTATTGACTCTATAAGTTCTGGAATAACTTCGAATAAGTCCCCAACTATTCCATAGTCACACACTTCAAATATAGGTGCATTAGGGTCCTTGTTTATCGCTATTATATACTTGGAGTCCACCATTCCTGCTTGATGCTGAATGGCTCCTGATATACCACAGGCAATGTATAAGTCTGGTTTTACAGTACTTCCAGTTTGACCCACCTGATGATCACTTTCTATCCATCCCAAATCAACACTTGCCCTAGAAGATCCAACTTCTCCTCCAAGAACATCTGCTAACCTTTGTATTAGCTTAAAACCATCTGCATCCTTTAATCCTCTTCCTCCAGAGACAACTATTTTTGCATCCCTTAGATTAACTTTCTTCTGCACAGGATCATATCTATCTATAAGTTTTGTCCTAAAATCACTAGCTGCTAGTTTCGGATTAATCTTTGTTATCTTCCCAATTATTTCTTTACTAAAATTAGATTTCTCCATAACTCCTGGTCTAACAGTAGCCATCTGCGGCCTATTATTTGGGCAAATTATTGTTGCCATTAAATTACCACCAAATGCCGGCCTAGTTTGGAGTATCTTACCATCTTCTTCATCTATATCTAGTTTTGTACAGTCTGCAACTAATCCAGTTCCTATCTTAGCTGCAATCCTAGGTCCTATATCCCTACCAAAAGATGTGGCACCCACCAAAACTATTTCAGGTTTCTTATCTAGTATTAAATCTGATATTGCCTTGCTATATCCATCTGTTGAAAATTCTTTAAGGCTGACATCTTCAATATAATAAATTTCATCAACTTCATAATTTAAAAGTTGCTCTACTTCTTTATCTATCTCAAATCCTACTATTACTAGTACTACTCTCTTATCTATCTTGCTAGCGAGTTTTTTCCCTTCCCCTATTAACTCCAATGTTACAGGGTGTATTTTTCCATCTACCTGCTCACCTATTATCCAAATATCATTATAGTCATCCAGATTTATATTTTGATTAACTTTAGCTCTATTCATCCTATACACCCTCCTATATTAAATTTAATTCTGACAGTATTCTTGTCATAGTTCCCGCTTTTTCTTTGGCATCTGCTCCTTCAATTATGCTTGAATTATTACTTTTTACTGGAACAAAAGACTTGTATACATTTGTAGGAGATCCTTTTAGTCCAATTTGTGTTAAATCTACATCTAAATCTTCTAGACCCCAAACTTTTATGCTATTTTCAACTTCCTTAGTATATGTCCTCATAATATTTTCTATAGTTGGATATCTAGGAGTATTTAATTCTTTAATCGCTGTTATTAGTGCTGGTAATTCACTCTCTATTAAGTAATCACCATATTCAGTAAACCTTCTAACCTGTAACTTATCTTTGAGTAACTTTAAATCTTTTGCATAAGTTACCTGAGGAATATCTAAAAATTCTGCTATTTCCGGTCCAACTTGTGCTGTATCCCCATCAATAGCCTGTCTTCCACATATTACGAGATCAAATCCACCTATTTTCTCTATGGCAGAAGCAAGGATTGTAGCTGTTGCCCAAGTATCTGATCCACCAAATTCTCTAGCACTAACTAGAATAGCTTCATCTGCCCCCATTGCCAAGGCCTCTTTTAAGGCTTCTTTTGCCTGTGGTGGCCCCATACTAAGAACAACTACCTCTGCATCATTTTCATCCTTTATTTTAAGTGCTTCCTCTAAAGCATTTCTATCATCTGGATTTATTATACTAGGGACACCATCTCTTATTAGGGTTCCTGTTTTTTGATCTATTTTAACTTCATTTGTATCTGGTACTTGTTTTAAGCAAACTATAATTTTCATATTATCCTCCTTATCCTAGCACTGCCCTAGAAATAACAACCTTGTGTATTTCTGAAGTTCCCTCATATATTTCGGTTATCTTAGCATCCCTAACCATTCTCTCTAATGGATAATCTTTCATATATCCATAACCACCATGAATCTGTAGTGCTAAGTTAGTTACAAATCTAGCTGTTTCTGATGCGTTTAGCTTTGCTATTGCTGCCTCTTTTGTATGATTTTCTCCACTAGCCCTAAGTGATGCTGCTCTATAAGTCATCCACTTAGCCGTTTCTGTCTTTGTTGCCATCTCTGCAATATACCACTGTAAACCTTGAAATGATGCTATTGGGCTTCCAAATTGTACTCTTTCCTTCATATATTTTACAGCTTCTTCTAAGGCACCTTCTGCTATTCCAAAAGCTTGAGCTGCAACACCAATCCTTGCTCCGTCTAAAGATATCATGGCCATCTTAAATCCTTTTCCTTCTACTCCAACTAAATTTTCTTTTGGTATCACACAGTTATCAAAGATTAGCTCTACTGTTTCAGAAGCTCTAATTCCCATCTTGTCCTCTATTTTTCCTATGCTAAATCCTGGTGTCCCCTTTTCAACAACAAATGCTGATAAACCTCTTATTCCCTTCGATGTATCTGTAGAGGCAAATACCATTACATAATCAGCCTGGCCCCCACCTGTTATAAAACATTTAGTTCCATTTAAAATATAATTATCTCCATCTAAAACTGCCCTTGTTTTTACAGCACCTGCATCTGAGCCTGCATTTGCTTCAGTCAGTGCAAAAGCTCCTTTTTTACCACCATTGGCAACCAAGGGTAAGTACTTACTTTTTTGCTCATCTGTTCCAAACTTTAAAATTGCCTGTCCAAATATCCCATGTATTGATAATATAGCTGCTGTTGCTGCACATTTTTTTGCAATTTCTGAAACCACTATAACTTTTTCTATATCAGTTCCACCTGATCCGCCATATTCCGTTGGTATTCCAATACCAGTAAAGCCACACTTAACCATTTTATTAAAGGTATCTTCTGGAAATATACTATCTCTATCTATAAGCTCTGCCAAATCTTTAACTTCATTTTCTGCAAATTCTCTCGCAACCTTTTGTATCATTTTCTCTGTTTCAGAAAAATTTAGATTCATCTCTTTTCCTCCTATTATTCTTAAAATTTTAGTCCCATAGGTTCGTTTTTAAATATTTTTTCATCCATAATCTTTAAATCATCAGATATTATTGGTTTAAAATCCATATATTTTAATATATCTTCATCCAAATCTATCCCTGGAGCTATTTCAATCAACATAATCCCCTCATCTGTTAATTGGAAGACTGCTCTTTCTGTTATATATAAAACTTCCTGGCCTGACTCTAGGGCATACTCTGCTGAAAAACTAACTTGCTCAACTTGGTTTTTAAATTTTATATCCTTACCCTCGTTGACAATATCTATCTTTCCATTTTCTATCTTTGTTTTTAGGCCTCCTGCTGTAAAAGTTCCTGTAAAACAAACCTTCTTAGAATTTTGTGATATATTTATAAACCCACCTGGCCCAACAACTCTTCCTCCAAACTTAGAAACATTTACATTTCCCTTAGGGTCTATTTCGGCAGCTCCTAGAAAAGTTAAGTCAATGCCTCCACCATCATAGACATCAAAGATATCTGGTTGTTTATATATTGATTCAGGATTAACTGTTGCTCCAATACCAATTCCACCAACTGGAACTCCTCCCAAGGCTCCTGATTCTATAGATAGAGTTATATCATTAGAAAGACCCTCTTCAGAAGCAACTGCTGCAACTGCATCTGGTATTCCAATCCCTAAGTTTATTAGACAATTTTTCTTTAGCTCTAGGGCTCCTCTTCTACCACATACTTTTCTATGATTTAGCTCCATTATTTCCATATCTTCAAGGGGTAATTTATACTCTCCAGATAGTTCTGGCCTGTAACAATCTGATGTCCAAATCTGTAGATTATTTTCTTTTTTACCTAAAACTATATAATCAACCATAAAACCATGTACCTTAACATCATGAGCCTTTAATGTACCTGCCTCCACTATATTTTCAACTTGAGCTATTACTATTCCCCCTGAGTTTCTAGTGGCATTTGCCATTTCTAATTGATCAGAAAAAACTGCTTCTTTTTGCAAGGAAATATTTCCATCTGTATCACCAACAGACCCCTTTATAAAACAAATATCTATTGGAAATGATTTGTATAGTAGATAATCCTTGCCCTCTATATCCAATAGAGTAACTACCTCTTCTTTAGAATCAATCGCAGATTGATTTGCCTTACATCCTTCCAGTCTTGGATCTGCATATGTTTTTAAACCAACATGGGTAAGTACACCTGGCTTTTTTCCACCTATGGCTCTTAGAAGGTGGGCTGATACACCCTGAGGTATCATAAATGCTGATAACTTATTCTCAACTACCAGTTTATTTAGTTCAGGCTCCAATCCAATGTGGCCACAAACTAGTTTTTTTATAAGGCCTTCTAGCCCCAAGTGGTTTGCTCCCCTTGATTTCCCATCTCCAACGGCTGCACAATGAAATAGGGTTAAATCTCTAGGTGTTTTAGTACTTAAATATCTTTCCTTAAGTCCTATTAATAGTTCTTCTGGAACTCCACTTCCAACAAACCCACCTAGGGCCAAAGTCATACCATCCTCCACTAGAGATGCAGCATATTCTGCTGAAATTATTTTACTCATCTATCTTCTCCTCTTTTCTATACTAAATTTGGAAATAATGTAAATAACACAACAGCTACAACACTTCCTATAAAGGGTGTAACTACTGTCAACCAAAATACAGGCATATACGCGTCTTTATGTGTCTCATTTGCCAGTCCATTTGTTACTGTAACAATATAGCCATTGTGTGGTAGTGAATCTAATGCTGCTGATGATATAGTCATAGTTCTATGTAATGCTGCTGCACTAGCTCCTCTAGATAAATATATAGGTCCTAACAAAGGTGCTGCAATTCCAAGTCCTCCTGATGCAGAGCCACAAACTCCTGCTATAACAGTTGTACCTAAAGCCGCACTAGCATATATTGGCCCTGGCATATTTATCATTGCATCTACAATAACTGGAAAGGCTACTGTTGACTGTACTACTGCCCCAAATCCAACCACTGCACATGTATTTGCTATAGATGTAACTGAACTCTTTGATGCTTCTCCAAGATAATATAATATTTTCTTATTATCCTGATACTTGTTAAGTAAAATCAAAACTAAGATTGAACCTATAAAAACACCAACTTCTAATGGTAATAATGCCTTACCATCTACTTTAAGATTTATCATTACTATGGTTAAAATTAAGGGTACTAGAGCTAATATACCATTGGGATATTTTTCATCTTCTTTAAATACATCCATCTCCTTAGCTACAAAAACCTCTCCATTTGCCTTAGCTTTACTAACCATTTTCATTAATATTATTGATCCAACTACCAAGATTACAAAAGCACTTATAAAACCTACAATAGTTCCTGCCATCAAATCTGTTCCCAGTGTTTCTGTAGGAACAGCATTCTGAATTTGAGGTGCTCCTGGAGCTACCATTGCAAATGTAGAACATCCAAATGTAAGGGCTGCTGGTATAAATCTTCTAGGATAATTTGACTCCTTAAATACCTCAAGTGCAATGGGAAATACTGCAAAACTTGCTACAAAAACACTAACTCCACCATAGGCAATTATTCCACAAGCTAAGGGAATGGATATCAAGGCCATTTTCGTCCCAAACTTTTCAACAATCATTTTTGCTATGGCCTTGGCACCATTTGTAATCTCCATAACCTTTCCCATTATTGTTCCTGTTAAAAATATCAAGAAATTATTCTGGAAAAATGTAACAAATCCCTGCATATAATTACCTTTCAAAGCATCATACAAACCTATATTACTTGTAAGTGCAACAATTGAAGAACAAAACAAGGCAATTACAAATATATTTACACCCCTCATTATTGCCAGTATCATAACTACTAAGGCTGCTATAATACCTATCAAACTTATTAAAGTAAGACTTTCCAAACCACATCACCTCTCTTTTTAATATGTGTCTCATTTTTGATTCATGTGTCTCATTTTTGATTCACTTTGTGTTTATTTGCATTTTTCTGAATTTACAGTTATTTTAAAGTAGATTTTTTTATATACTGTCTATTTTTTGATACATTATCTATTTTTAAATACTGGCACTCTCTTTTCTAAAAATGCATTTATTCCTTCTGCCTTATCTTCTGTTCCAAAAGTTATTGTAGCTAAGTCTTTTTCAAGCTCTAAACCATTTATTATATCCAAGTCTAAACCTCTGTTTATAGCTGTTTTTGTGCAAGCTATTCCTATAGGTGCCATAGTTAAAATTTGTTTTAGCATGTCCAAACTTTCCTCTATGAGTCTATCTCCATCAACTACTTTATTTACCAAACCTATTTCATAGGCTCTTTCTGCATCTATTTGAACACCTGTATAGATTAATTCCTTGGCAATTCCTACTCCAACAAGTTTTGGTAGCCTTTGTGTTCCTCCAAAACATGGAATTAAGCCTAACTTTAATTCTGGTTGACCAAACTTGGCTTTATTACTAGCTATTCTTATGTCACAACTCATAGCTAGTTCACATCCACCTCCAAGTGCATATCCATTTACTGCTGCTATTACTGGCTTTTCTAAACTTTCAATTTTATTAAAAATACCTTGTGCATAATTTGCATAATCTCTACCTTCCAAACTTCCATAGCTTTGCATTTGTACTATGTCTGCCCCTGCTACAAAACTTTTTTCTTCTCCTGTTATAAGGATTCCTCTTACATCATCATTAGACTTAAAATCCTCAAAAAGCATGTCTAACTCAGAAAGAGTATCACTATTTAGTGCATTTAATGCCTTAGGTCTATTCATGGTTATAACTGCTATACCACCACTAATTTCCACCTTTACATTTTCTAAATCTTGCAAGTTTTTCTTAACTAGCATCTCAATTTCATCCTCCTTTTTAATTAATAAAACAACTTATTTGTTTTACTAACTAAATATAAATGCAAAAAAGATGCCAACTTAATTTTAAGTTAGCATCTTTCTATTTATAATATTATTTTAAAACAAATCTTCATCCCATATATTTGGTTTTTTAATTTTAAATCTAAGAATCATAAGCAGGGATAATATATTAATAAGTACTAAGTTTTCACTAAACATATTAGGATTATTTAGCCTATATAGGACATCTATTATATATTTAAATACCAATACTCCACCTGCTATTGTAATTGGGAGTCCAATTATATAGCTACCTCCATCTTCAACATTATATCTAGCCAATCTAAATATTCCGCAGCCAATAAATAGTATAGAAGCTATTATATAACCTGATCCAAATGATGCCATACCAAAATTCCAACCAATTATAATAGGTGCAAGTCCAAATGATACCAAATCACACAGAGAATCTAGTTCTCTCCCAAAATCACTTGTAGTACCTGTTTTTCTGGCTACATATCCATCTAATTTATCACTAAAGGCTCCTAGTAGAACTAACATGGCTCCTAGTTTTATAGATTCTAAATCGCCCCTCATACTAACTAATAGTCCAGTAAGTCCAAATAACATATTTAAATATGTAAGTGCTGTGGGAATAACATATATTTTATTTTTAAGTTTTGATTTTATCAATGTCTTTCCTCCTTAAGAAAAGTATGAATTTTTCCAATCCAATAAATAATAAGCTAACTAACATCTCAAACCAAAATGTAAAAAATCTAAAAATAAAACTTATTGCAAAACTTTTACTCATTAAAATATTTTTAAACGATAATAAGTAAACCATAGCTGATTCAAAACTACCCACACTTCCTGGTAAAAGTGGTATCATAGCTGCCATATAGCTGATATAGGTTATAGATATGAGAAGTGGAAATCCTAAATCCATATTGAATGCCCTCATAATTACATACATTTTTATGGGATATAAAATCCATATTAAAAAACCTAGTATTATTTGAGATAGCAAATCATATTTATTTCCCCATATTTGGACAATATATCCCTTATAGTCTTCTAGAGTTTTAAGTATATTATTTGCACACTTAAATTTTTTTACTAGTATATCTAAAATCTTCTCATTTTTCCTAAGTATACAAACAAATAAAAATATGCCTAAAAATATAATTCCATGTATAAATAATATTTTATTTCTAATATAACTATCTATAGCCATTACAAAATATAAGATACTTAAAACATATAATAAAACAAAACTAGCTATGCTTATGGTTTTTTGCAAGCCAACTATTACAGCTGAGCTTTCATAAGTAATATTAAAATTATTTTTTATATAATACGCCCTAGATATTTCTCCCCCAACTTTAGCCCCTGGTGTTATTCCGTCTACAACATTCCCATAGGAATTCATTATAAAGGTCTTAGCAAAATTGCCCTCGCCACTAACAAGTCTAATAATACTATTCCACTGAATAGCAATTAAAATCATAGTCATAATCTGCATAAGACCAAGTATTAAGGCATCACTAAGCCTAATGGATTTTATATATTCCATAGTCATTTGAAAATCCATATTTAAGCCTAATACAAGGAGACCAAGTATGAATAAAACTAATAATATTTTCTTTGCCATTTTCATCACCTAATTTTTAACTAAGACTAAGGCATGATCCATAGTGGAGAAACCTGGTATTTTTAATGACTTTTCTTCTACTTCATAATTATTAAATAAGTCACTAGATATATTTGAATAAAACTTTCTAAGTATCTTCTTAGGTCTTCTTATTATTATCCTTGTGCCTGATTTAGCATTATCCAGTATATTCTTAACCACCATGTCCTTTGGACTAACTTGTAAGGCTATGTGAATTACATCATAGCTTTTAACATCAACCTTATTACCATTACATAAATCTACTAAAACCCTGTCTTTTAGCCCTAATTTTCCCAATAGTCGTCTAGACTTTTCAACTGCCTCACAGTCTATATCTATTACATTTATCCTTGCATTTGTCCTTTCGGATATAGCCATGGCAGTGCAAGGAATTGCACCACCACCTATACATAAAATATTATCTTCTTGTCTTATTTCAGCTAAGTTTACCTCTGTATCCACTATTTCCTTATAGTAGGCTCCGTATATATCTAACATAAACCTATTTTTATTTACAAACTTTTCTACAAGTTTAGTCCAGTGTCCTATCATAATCCACCCCTAGACAAAAAGTAACCCAATATGATTTATTAGCCCTGCAAAAAATATAGCTAAAAATACTGTACTAATTCCTATTGTTACAGCAACTTTTGCAGAAAACTCTTCCATTAAAACTCCAAACACTGATAGGCATGGTAGATAAAACAGAGCAACAACTGATCCTACTATTAGTTGCAAGGTTGTAAGATTAAGTTCTAATAGTGGAAGAACTGCTAATTCTCTTCTTATTATTCCTAATAAAAGAGATAAACTTGCTTCTTTTGGAAGTCCAAGCCAACTTACAACTATTGGTGAAATAGTAACACTAAGACTATCTAGTATTCCTGTTTCTGCAACTATTGCAGCTATTACTATACCTATTAACATTGGCCCTTCTGCATCTAATAAAAAGTGCTTCATTCTAAGCTTAAGTTTTGTTAAAAAAGCTTTTTTATCAGGCATTAAAAGATTTGGTACTTCAAGTAGCATTGGCTGGGACTCTCCCTTTAAAAGTAGGTTCATCAAAAGCCCTACAACTATCATTATTACAAAGGATAATAAATATATAAAAATTAATGCAGGTATTGACCTATCCCCAAGTAATGATATAAAAGCACCTGTTTGTGATGCACATGGTACTGCAAAAGATATAAGTGATGCTACCATAAGTCTTTCTTTATAAGATGTTGCTGCCCTAGTTCCTATAATGGCTGGAACCGCACAACCATAACCCATCATTATTGTTATAATGTTGCTACCTGGTATACCTAGTTTTCTAAGTAGCCCATCTGCTAAAACTCCCAGTCTTGGTAGATAACCACTATCTTCTAGGAAAGAAAAAACTATATAAAATAGGAATACATAAGGTAATATAAGGGCAAATGGCCACTCTATACCGATTACAAATATTCCAAAATCACCTACTAATACATTTCTAAGTATTCCTGGTCCTATAAACATTGACACTACTTTTATTAAAAACGGTTTTATAATATTATTTACAATTGGTAAAAGTAAACCTGCCCTAAGCCCCTTACCTCCACCTACTACAACTCCTAAAGATATAACCAGCACTAAAAATGCTATGGGTATTCCTGGCCAAGGCTGAACTGTCCAGTCCTCAAGTTTTTCTATAAAACTTGGTTCTTTTTCAACTTTAGTTTGAACTTTGGCTACAATCTCATCTATCTTTGACCATCTATCTTCATTTTTCAAAACTTCAGATTTTTCCACTTTAGTTCCAACAATATCCTTAGTAGTAAGTAAAGTATCCCTAAGTCCTTGATTCTTTATGGCAACTGTTGGAATAACTGGTGCTCCTAACTCTTTAGATAATTTTTCAACATCTATACTTATACCTTGTCTTTCTGCTACATCCAGTAGATTTAGGCAATATATAATTGGTACTCCAAACTCCTTAAGCTGAAGTGCTAAATCTAAATTTCTACTTAAATGTGTTGCATCTAAAACACATATGATTACATCTGCACCATCATTTACTAATTTTACAGCTACATCTTCTGCCTCTGATGTAGACTCTAAAGAATATGTACCTGGAACATCTATTAACTGACCCTTAAGTCCTGGAAAATTAATATTTCCAACTGTATAATCAACTGTAGTACCTGTAAAATTAGAAATCTCTACATTTACACCAGTTAGCTTTGAAAAGATTACACTCTTTCCAACATTAGGATTTCCCATAAGTAAAATATTTAACTGATCTTTTTCATTTTTTTTCGTCATTAAACAACCTCCCTTACTTTTATTTCTTCTGCTACATTACTTGCTATGGCTATACTTCTATTACCAGCTCTAACAACAACAGGACCTCCAAACATTTGTTTACTCTGTATTATAACCTCTATACCTTTTCTTATCCCAAGAACTGTTAACAAATGAATATTTGGGGATTCTTCAATCTCATACCTTTGATTTTTCTTTCCCTTTCTAAGTACCATACTATCCACCTCCATATTGATATTCATTCTCATTACTGCCTATACTACCATTTTTCTTGAGAGCTTGATTTAAATTACTTGCCTTTTTTTGCAATTTTATATAATATATTTTGTAAAAATATATCTTTTGAATAGATAATCCTAATTAATATGATAAATTTTACAATTATACTTGGGATATCTTTGTTTTTTGAAAATTTAATTTTTAATAATATATAAACTATATAATTTTTTACATAAAAAAAAGAGAACCCAATGGTTCTCTTTTAAGTAATTTATATTTTAAAAGCTAATATATTTCTTCTATGCTAACCTTTATCCACACTGGACTATCTTCAAGATTTATAAAATCTTTTTTATTTAAATCATAGTAAAGTATGCCCAAGGTCATATCCCTGTATACATTGATTCCTATTAGGTCATATTGTGGAGAGTAATAGGTTATTATATAACCACCAGCTCCCTTATCTAATTCATATCTATTAATTATATCCCTGGAAATCTCCTTATAATCAAAATCATCCAAAATACCATATAAGAGATAATCATCATAAAAACCTGGATTTTCAATATCTCCAAAGACAAAATTTTCTACAATTTCTGGCATTATACCAGTATATATATCCAAAAAATTATTATTCTTCATATATACTTGTTCTTCATCCAATATTTTAATTTCACCATCATTACTAATTACATAACCTATATAAAGCCTGTTATTAACCCTATCATAGTTTACCAATTCTTCTACCACATATCCTGGATTTTCACTCTCTACTGTTTTTTTATATTGGCCCAATCTATTAAAGTTTAGGATTAGTTGCAGTTTGTTTCTTATATTTACTCTATCCATCTCACAACCTCCTCACCTAATTTATATCCAATTATTCCTACAGTATTCTAGCTTATTTTAATTCTATATTCATAACTCCATCTACTATATAGGACTTGCCATCTAGTACCCTGTCTATAAAAGTATTTGGAACATATATATAACCATTTATGGATTTTGCACTATCTTCAAATATTATATCTGCATCATTTATCTTATAGTTATTTTCACCCAAAGATATGCTATATTTTTTTCCATCCCTGCTTATGTCTATAAGTTTCCCATCATTACTATATTTCTTCTCATAACCAAACCTATCTAAAATATCATCAATTGGGATTAACATATTGCCATTATCACTGATATTTATATAATCTTTAAAATAATCTATCTTCCCATTTACAATAACTTTTTTAGGGTCTCTAAGTCCTAAATCAGAATATTTTTCCTTAAACTTATCTTTTAATAAAAAAGATGATATTCTAAACTCTGGTATGCCCTTATTCTTATCTTTAATACTAGCTTCATCAAAAGCTACAACTACATTTCCATAATTATCAATGTAAAATTTTTGATTTTTATCTATGGTCTTAAATAACTTATCACCATTAAAATACTCTGACTTATTTTCATATATTTTCTTAGAAATAATTTTATTTATCTCTGAAACATAAGTTTGATCCCTAAACAAATCTTCAAGTTCCAATACTTTCATATTTTTAGTATCTATATTATAGTATAATTTTTCTGTACTATAATCTTTCTCATCCAAATATTCATAAATGTTTAACTCTATGGAGTAGATATCATTAAACTCTCTAATCTTATAATTTACCTTATATTCAAAATCAGACTTCTTAAGTTTTTCAACTTTTTCTCTTAAGTCAGCTATATTTTTGCTTATATCATCTCTTACTTTCTCATTAATAGCTTTTTCAAAGTCCTTATCTGCTAAACCTTTTATAATTGGGATTTTTACTACTACATCACCAGAAAGTTTTGTATCTATTTCACCTTCTGAAAAAACCACACCCACTATCATTTCATCTTTTAAAATATCCTTTAGCTTATCCTGACTTATCTTAACTTCCTTGATATCCTTTTTAGATTTTTTATAGTCATTAAATACCAAATTTAAATTTCCCTTATTATCTAAATAAAATTTTGTATTTTCATCTATTTTTTCTCCATTGATTTCTTTTTCCAAGGTTTTTTCAAAATCGCTAGTTTTAAATAAATCCTCTAACTTAAGTTCCTTATTATCAAACTTGCTTATATTAATGTACTTATCTTCTGACTTTATCTTAGTTCCATCTACAGTTTTATCCACTTTTATAAGTATGGATAAGATGGCATCATTTAATTTTATGTCATAGGAAATATTCAGCTTATCATTTTTATCCTTGGCTTCCCTACCAAAAGCTTTTAATTCACCTGCCATCTCTTCTTCTATTTCATTATTTATCCTTCTTTGAAAATCATCTTCTAATCCCTTTATCATAGGGATAACTACCTTGTATTCACCTTTTACATTCTCATTTAGTTTAATATTATAAATCCTAATGTCTTCTGCTGCAAATGCTACACTACTAAGCATCATACATGCAACTAATACTGATAATACCTTCTTCATGTCTTCACTCCTTAGTCTTTTAAAAGCTTTTCATATGCCACTCTTTCTCCACCATCTGCCATATATACTATTCCACAATACTTAAAATCATTTTTTTCTATCAATCTAATCATAGATTCATTTTTTCTATGTGTATCTATTCTAAGAGATTTTAATTTGTTTTCTCTAGCCAGGTCCTCTGCAAACTTAAAAATTTCACTGCCTAACCCTTTTCCCTTCTCCTCAGTACTTACTGCTACCCTATGAAGGGTTATATAACTGTCCTCACTAGTTATCCAGCTTCCATAATATATCTTCTCATAAGTTGGCTCTACTCCAATAACAGCTGCTACAAAAGCTTTTATCCCCTTATCCTCTACTAGATAAAAGCTTTTATTTTCTATATCTTGATTTATTATATCTTCATTTGGATAATCTCCCTGCCACTGAGGTATATTCTTTGATTTAAAATATTCCTGAGACATTCTTATTATCTTCATTATACTCTGCATATCTTCAGTTTTTCCCCTTCTTATTTCCATATACTACCTCCTTTTATTTTCTAATTTTCTATTATATCAATAATACACTTTTATTTCATTAAACTTTACTTTTATTTTTAAGGTCATATTTTTTATATTAATATTTTTGAAAACTATATGTAACTATTTTGTTAAATTTACATAGATTATTTGGAGTAATCTTTAGGTATAGAATAAATAAGAGAAAAATATCTATGATTTTCTAAAAGAAAGGGATGTATATTTATGAACAAAAAAATTATTTCTTTAGGACTTGCTACTGTTATATTAGGATCTAGTGTTAGTGTATTTGCCACAGACTTTAAAATAGATAATCATAATAATATAAAACTTGCACAGGCTAAATATTCAAAAGTAAGTGTAATGGATAAAAAATTGGAAGCTAAAAATTCAACTGGTGATGTTAGTATTGTAATTCCACAGTTTGGCGGACTTACAGACCAAGTATTCCAAAACAAATTAAACAAGGAAATTGAAAGTAAGGCTGAAGCTAAAATTGCAGAATATAATAAACAAGTAAAAGAATCTAAGGATATAAAGTCTGCAGCTAAAGAATCTACCCTAAAGATAGATTATGAAATCAAATCTAATGGTTATATTACTTCAGTTATAGTAACTAACTACTTAATAGCTCCAGGTCAAGTAAATGCTGAAGTTACTAGGGATATCTATAATGTAAATACTGAAACTAACAAGGTAGATAAACTTAACGACCTATTTAAACCAAATACAAACTATAAAGAAGTTATAAATAAAACCATAAAAAATGAGATAAATAAAAATAAAGATAACTATTTTACAGATGAAAATGGATTCAAATCTGTAGATGAAAATACTAAATTTTTCATAACTAACGCAGGAGACATAGTTATAACTTTTGACCTATATGAAATAGCTCCTAGAGCTACTGGTACTCCTGAATTTGTCATAGCTGGTTCAGAGGTAAAAAGTATTTTAGTAAAAGACAAACTTATGGAAACAGTATTTACTAGTAAAAGAATGAACCCTACTACTAATCAAGATGTTTCAATATTAATACCTGAAATTAATGGGCTTAAAGATGGTGTTTTTGAACATAATTTAAACCTAAAAATCAGAACTGATATGGATAGAGAATTTGCAGATTTTAAAATCAAATCAGACTCTAGAAAAGAAGGTAAATCTAGTTTTTATGTAGGCTATGATGTATATTTAGAAGATGAAAACACTATTTCATTTGGTATTTCAACATATAATTATCTAGCAGGAGATGCTAATGGTCAAACTAAGGTTGAATATTATAATTTAGATGTTAAAGATTTTAAATTCTTAGAATTAAAAGACCTATTTAAGGCTAACTCAAATTATAAGGAAATCATAAACAAGGAAATACAAGATAAAATAAATAAAGATAAGGATAATTACTTTACAGAAGAAAATGCTTTTAAATCTATAAAAGATAATCAAAAGTTCCACTTTGATGAAAAAGGAAATATTGTCATAGTTTTTGATCAATATGAAATAGCTCCTGGTTCTACTGGAACACCTGAATTTGTAATCCAAAAAACTCTTTTAAATAATGTATTAAAATAAAAAAACAATAACTTAAAAAACAAGGTGATAAAATCACCTTGTTTTTTATTAATCATATTATTTTTTCTTTTTAGTAAATATAAAACCTACAACTCCTAGTACCACAACTACTGCAGCTATCTTAGGTAGTTTTGACCCTCCATGAGCTGCTACATCTTCACCTATAGTCCATTTATCCTTGTGTCCCATTCCATCATCTGCTTCTATATAACTAGCACCTGCTTCGTACTCATAGTAACCATCTTCATCTACTTTTCCTTCTGATAACACCTTACCATCTTTATCATATACTTTTATTTCAGCCCTTGTTGCTGCATTACCAGCATCATAATTTACCTGTATCTTTCCATCTTCCACTGGCTCTATCATCATTTTATGAGCTAAAGATGTTACTGATATACTCATAACCATAATAATCGCAACTAAAAATAAACCTACTTGTTTAACTACTCTATTCATTTAAACTTCCTCCTAAATTACACATTCTACTGATTACTTCTCTTGCCTCTTCCACACTTCTTGCCTTAAGATTAAAATCCTTAAATATTTTACATAATATTGGCAAGCTTAAATTAGCTTTTTTTAAAAGCTCTTCATCCTCTAATAATTCAATACTACCTTGCTTTAAAACTTTGCCTCTCTTTAAGATAATTATTTCATCTGCCCATTCATATGCTATATCTACATCATGGGTAGTTATTACTAGGCTCTTTCCCATTTCATATAGGGTATTTAAAACTTCCAAAAACTGTTCCAATGCTTGTGGATCCAAGCCTGAAAAAGGCTCATCAAATATTAATATATCTGGTTCCATAGCTAGTACTCCACCTATGGCAACCTTTCTTTTCTGACCTAAACTTAGGTTATGGGGTTGCTTATCTTTTAAATCTTTTATTCCTATTAAATCAAGAATCTTATGCACCAGTCCAACTACCTTATCTTCTCCTAAACCTAAATTTCTTGGCCCAAATGCAAGATCTTCAAGTACTGTTGGGGCAAACAATTGATTATCTGGATTATCAAATACAAAACCAACATTTTTCCTAATCTCTAAGAGATTTTTTTTCTCAATATTTATTCCATTTATTTTAATACTTCCACCTTGTGGTAATATAAGTCCATTTAAATGTTGTAATAATGTAGATTTCCCACTTCCATTTGCCCCTAATATAGCCACTTTTTTTCCACTTTTAATATTCATACTTATATCATTAATAGCCTGCGTCCCATCTGGGTACTTGTAGCTTAGATTCCTTATTTCTACTATTTGCAAAAAATCACCATCTCTCAATAATTAATACTAGTATTAACAAAATTATACTTATGCTAGATTTTAATAAATCCATCAGTCCTATATCTCGTGGTCTGGACACTGGAATTTTATTATCAAAACCTCTAAGTAGCATAGCATTATATACAGTATCTGATGTATCTATGGATTTTATAAGCATTCCACCTACTATTTGACCCATAACATTAAAAGTGGCCTTGCTAAATTTTAGCTTAAAACCTCTAGAATATAATCCTTTAAACATATCCCTAAGTCTATTTCCCAAAATAAAAACATATCTCCATGAAAGAAATATTATACTCATAACTGAATTTGGTATTTTTAAAAAGGATAGGGCTCCTAAAAATTCCCACATTGGCTGGGTAAAGAACATTATAAACATTAAATATAAGCTAGATAAACTTTTAAAAGCCAATAAGATAACTATTTCTTTTCTCTCATTTGATATTGGAATACCTTGTCCAAATAGTATTGGAATTCCCATAAATATTAAAAATGGAAATAGCAAGGAAGTTCTTTTTATTAAATCCTTAAATTCCAAGCCCATAAATAAAACTATTCCAAGGAGAAATAGACAGATTAGTACTATATTTTTTGGATTTTTCACAGCTGAAATTAGAAAAACCAAACTTATACAGGTTACTATTTTAGTTCTAGGATCCCATCTTTGTATAAAGGTATCCTTATCAAGATAGGTTAAATTTCCATCTAATGATGGTATATATTCTTCTGGCATGAAAAACTCCTAATCTATTTTATATTGACTCAATATTTCTGGTCTTGTCTTCATTAAAAACTTCACTGCTCCAGCTGTTATAACACCTTCTGCTGCTGCAAGTGGTAAATGTCCCAGTGCCAATACTAAGCCCACTTCCTTAAACGTTGGACTAGTCAATGATAATACTGTCAAAAGTATTACAACTGTTAGGCAAATCGAAATCACTGCTGCTACTCCTGCCACTGCTGTTATATTCATCTTCTTTTTCATAGCTCCCTTAAAAAATATATGGGCTATTATAGCTGGAACTGAAACCATAATTGTATTTATTCCTAGGGTTGTAAAACCACCATGTTGAAAAATTGCTGCCTGCAAGACCAGACCTATACAAACTGCCAAAGGTGCCTGCCAGCCTAAAATTATCCCAATTAAGCCTCCTAAAAGTGGATGTACTGAACTAGGTCCAACTGGAAAACTCATAAGTGCAAATACAAAAAATGTTGCTGTCATAAGACTCACCTTTGGAATATCTTCATTGTCTAGTGTTCTTACAGCATTAACTACTAGAGCACCTGCAGCCACACTGGTTGCAAGTACTGCTGGTGTGTTTAGAACTCCATCTGCTAAATGCATAATTTCCTCCTTACTTATAGAAGTAGCTAGGCTACTTCTACTTGTCCCTTATCTTAAATTATTTTAAACTTCATCTCCGTCTTGGAAAGTTTGTATATCTTTTGCTTCTAACTTATTCCCATCTGGGTCAATTATTTCTAAATCAAATTCTTCTGGTAAATGTTGAAAAAATACAAAGTATTCATTTGGAGCTATTTCAAGTTTTACCTCTCCTGTATTTCCATCCATTTCAATCTCATATGCATACTCATGTTCAGCTTTTAATGTTTCTCCTAAATGTATATGATCTTTTTTAGACTCATGATCCATCATATGTGCACCACTGTGTTCAGGTTCATCAGTATCAGCCTTTAAAAAACCTATGTTTGCTAGGGCTTCTCCTTCATTTTTATTTATTTTTATTGTATAAGTACCTTCTTTATCAAAATTCATTTTTGCCATCCACTCAAATGGAACTGCATGTGTATGTGCTTCACCTGACTCCTCTACTACTGCTGGGTCTTTAGCTGGTGCTTTTTCTCCACAAGCCACCATAGTTACTCCCATAGATGCTACAACTCCCATTAATACTAACTTTTTTGTAAACTTATTCATAATAATATAATCCTCCCCATTGATAAATTTATATTTGAATATCTTTATAAAGTAAAAAAAAGTTTATACATTCGTATAAACTTCTAATTGGCCACAATTTACCTAGGATTTGTGGGCATAAAAATAAAAACCATTCATTCACCGTGAACAATTCAATTAAAAGTTATACGAGTATGTTTCCTGACTTAGCCTCAACAAAATCTAAACCTTCCCGATTTCTCAGTGGTATACTTAGATTTCTCCTCATTACAGTGGCGGGACCGTGTTGGTTTTTCACCAAACTTCCATTTCTACATATAATAAAATATTCAATTGACACTATAATACCATTGAGTCAGTTTTTTTGCAATCTTTACCATATTCTTTAAACTTTTCTCAATTACAAAAATTCTGTTTAATGGTATAATAACTCTATCAGAAAGGGGTTTTCAAATGGAAATAAATTCTCAAGAAAATATAAATAAAAGATTTAAATGGAATATAATAATGTTTCTAATTGGTTATGTTTTGATAAATTTACTAAGAGGTATAGTTTTTGATTCATACATAAATTATCTACAACAAGTATCACCAGTTGTAGCTCGCTCTTTTTCAAGTTATCAGGGTATGGCCACTTTTTTATCAGCTCTTATGATTTTAATGGTAAATAAGGTGGGATATAAGAGAACCATATTGATGTGTCCCATATCTGCAGTTGTGGCGATATCATCCATACTACTAATTAATAATACTTATGTCTATCAACTTATGACAGTTATACTATTAGTTAGTACACAACTTTTTATAGCTATTTTACCACCATTTTTAACAACTTATACAAGTCTTAAAAATAGGACAAAATGGTATTCAAAGGCATATTGGATAGGCTACTTTGGATGGGCATTAACTACCTATATTGGTGGTTTTGCTACAGTATATAGATTCTCAGTGAGAATAAACCAGCCCTTTGGTGCTGCAAAGGACCTAACTCGTCATTTGGAAAGTCTTAATCCTATGCTAGAAAGTGGCTATATTCAAGCAAACAAAGATATACTTCTAATGTCTGCTATAATCGCAGCAATTGCCATCATACCTATTTTCTTAATAAAAGAAGAAAAAGATGATTACTTTGTTGAAAAAACAGATGTTAGTAAAAATATCTTTAAAAGACTTAAAAATGCCAGTCTTGGACAGGATGCTTTTGTATTTTTAATCTACATTGCAATAGTTAATTTTTCCATGGGCTTATTTGCGCCATATTTTACAGTGTTTTTAAATAGGTCACTTCATATAGATAGGTCTACAGCTTCTTTGATGCTATCTATAACCTACATGGCTACTGTATTGTTTATAATGATTGGCCCAAGATTCATATATAGGTTTGGACATATAACAACCCTAGTATCTTCCGTACTTTTATCACTTCCTTTTATGCTTATAATAGCTAATGGTGATAAGTTTGGAAAATATACTATTCCAGTTGTTGGTATGGCTCTTTTCTTTAGAAGCGGTATAGCAAATATGTCAGAGCCTGTGGAAAGCGCTCTTCCTATGGAAACTGTGGCTAAAGAAAATCGTACATTGATGAGTTTTATGGTCAATACAGTCAATGGTATTATGAGTATAATCTCTGGTTACTTTACTGGTAACTTTTTATTCTTAACTAATGATGGTTATAGATATGGCTACTATATAGCAGCCTGCCTATATATTGTTGCCATGGGTATAATGTTCTTCTACTTTAGAAGTAGATATGATGATATGTCAAAAGGACAAATGTCTCTAGATAAAGAATAATTTGCATCTAAAAGATAAATAAGTTAAAATTGTTTGGTAAAGATAAAATCACAGTTCCGGTCGGTAGTCCGGACGCAGTATATATACTGTAAGTATCCTGCCTCCTTGGTTGTCCCTTCTTTATAGTAATATTAAGGGGGGAAAATCATGAGCGAAATATTTTGTAGATTAACTGTTTTTTTTGATAATCCATTTTGGGTTGGTGTTTTTGAGAAAAAGTCAAAAAATAGGTATAAAATTTGTAAGGTCAATTTTGGTGGAAGTGAACCCAAAGATTATGATATTTATGATTTTATATTAAAAAACTACAGTAAATTAAAATTTACTTCTTCTCTTGAGGATTTTGATATTGAAAAAAAACGTATTAATCCTAAACGCATGCAAAGAGAGATTAATAAAGAATTACAAAGTAAAGGTATTGGTACTAAGGCACAGCAGGCCTTAAAATCAAAACAAGAAGAACAAAAACTTAAACGTAAATCTCAATCTAAAAAAAGATGTGAAGAAGAAAAAATACGACAGTTTCAATTAAAACAAGATAAACGTAAAAGAAAACATAGGGGGCATTAAACCCTATGTTTTTTTCTATAGATTTGTATGATTCTTACCTTTCATCCTTAAAAAGAGCAAAAAAATAATCCTTTCTAAATTTGTTTTCAAACTTATAGGACTT